>JAFLEH010000020.1 GCA_017301995.1 Verrucomicrobiota bacterium
AGGACGACTACGTTGCCGCGGGCTGGTGTTGTTGTTTTCATTACACCCTACCGAGTGGCAGGGATTTCAACTCAACTCCAGCCCAAATTTTCACTCCAATCTGAGCCATCCTGTGGGACGGCTGTGAATCAAGATGAGAGGGAGTAGATGAGAGAGGGGAAGGACACCGGCGGACGGGGGCGGGAATCTCCGGAAATTTTCGGAGAACTTCCGGCTTGCCGCAGGGCGGGCGACCTGATATTACGGACCCATGAAAACAAGCCAAGCCGACGCCGGAACCCGCCATCCTGGCCGAGTAACACCCGCGCGCCCGCGCGCGCACGCATCATGCGCGCAGGTGCTAACCGGTCTTTCGGCATAACAAACTGTTCGGTAAAAAAACACGCGCATACTTGTCATAATCTGACTATGAACCGGTATTATGTGACTTTAGTCGTCCTTGCAGTCTCACAAATTGCAATTATTATGTCTTCGCTACAGTCACTGGAGGCTCTTGTGGAACACGTCTATGCGCGCGGGAGGTGTTTTGAAACCGTCAACCGCGCGCTAGAGAAGACAAACGATCCGGATGAAAAGATGGTTCTGATTGATTCAGCTCGCCCGACATATTCCAGGGCAGATAGAGATTTGGCAATAATATATTCGAAACAAATTCTTGTTTGCGTCTTGACTATCGCTATTTCGGTAATAGCAATGCGGAAGCGGATTTCCGGTCACAATTCAACGCTTGAGGTGGACCCCAAAACAATCGATGGCGGTTCTCCATGACCTAGAACACCGAACAAGACGTCGCGCCGAATGACCGCCAAGCCCCACATCCTCAACTCCAACCACAGCCCAGCCGCCGGTCATCGGTGGATATGAGTGTTCTGCCAAGAAATGAAAATCCCGAAAATGTGCCTAGCTCAGTGGTCATTTCTTTTGATCTTCCTGTCCTCGTGCGCCGGGCAAAGAGAACATCCAGCAGTGAAAGGGCAGACCATCGCGAGTTTGTGTATTCGCCATACGACTCCCAAGCTCGTTCAAGATCGCAGACTCTCACCCCTGATCAGTTCTAAGCCAGGGTCTCCCTACAGTGAGGCGAAGATTGATGATGATATCAAGAGCCTGTGGGAAAGTGGATTGGTAGAAGATGCGGAGTTTGCAGTGAAATCGGACGGAAGTTTTGTCCATCTTGTCGCATCAGTGTCCACAAGAAGGCCGCTCGGCCCGGTCCTGCTCAGAGGTAACAAGGCCTTTTCGGATCTGACTCTTTGGAAGCAGATCAGCAAGCCACTTGCTGACCGCATTATACGGGCGGTGACGGTTGTCTACGATCTCGCGACGGACGAACCAATAGTCCACAAAGACGAGAGACTGGTTGGAGAGGTGCTTCCTGCAGTGTGCGATGAACTGGAAAGCTTCTATCGAAGCAAGGGATTCCAAGCTGCGAGCGTCCGAGCCGAAGCCTGGAACGGCGGTCCACCTATCATCAATGATTTCGGATTTGTGATTGACGAGCACGGCGGCAAAAAAGTGACAAATCGTCTGGCAGAAGTCATGGATGTCAAATGCCCAACCGCTCTTCAATCTCCCTCCGAGTGCGTCTCAATGACGCGGTGACATCACATAAAGCGGCAAGACAACTGAGCGCATTAAGTTCGACATAATAACATGAAAGCCATACTGACGATACTCGTTTCATTTGTGACAATCAGCCCTTTTCTCAGAGCCCAAATGCTCACGGACGGCTTTGAGTTCACAGAACCGATCGAAATGCCCCACACGAGCATGCGTGACATGCTAGGTCGCATTGCGACATGGTCCGGCAAGCAAGTCGTTGTTGCCAGCGAGGAGGATCTCAAACCTGTCATTTCCCTGATTTTGCCCTCGCCGGTGTCGGGTGGGACCGTGCGCAAGGTAATAGACGCGCTTCTCCTGCTTGAAGGCTACGAGTTGATTGAATCCGGTGAGAAGGAAATTCATCTCCACAGAATCCTTACTCCCGAGCAGTGTGCGGCGATCAACAAGGGAATTGGGCATATCCAAATCCCCCCGGACAAATTGCCGGCGAGGGAGCGCGTTGCCGTCGATTCACGGGGAGCAGTCATACCAACCAAGGAGTTGGTGGTGATACGTCCATCTATCCAACGGGAAGTCGGGCAGCCGGGCGCCGGCCAGCCGGCTGCCAAGCCCGCCGAAAAAGATTCCTCGGCCATTCAACCTTCACCCCCCGCTTCGGAGGATGCCACGCGGTAGCCGGTGGCAGGCCCGAGACGCTGGCTGCCATCGCTCAATCGTTCGCCCATAAGATGAAGATGAACACCGCAACCCTGTTGAGTTTGCTTTTTGCGGCCATTGGGGTTGTTTCGACCGCGGGACACATGCTTTGGCTCTCTCGTGGGTCCTTGGATTCAACCTGGGCGTTAATCATCGCATGGGCCTGCCTGCCCTCCTTCGTGCTGGCTGCGGTGGCATTGGCATTCCGTCGGCAATTTGTGCCGGGCTTGCTGATTTGCATTGGCGGTGGTTTATCCACCATTCTTTCCTTTGTCTTCTATCTACAGTCGTTTGCGGTTCCCGATCCACAAGCAGGCTTGGCCTTTCTGGTTTGTCCGCTATGCCAGTTCGGTTTCACAGGTGTGTTGCTGGCACTCGCCCTGATCACGTGCGGCATGGGAAGGAATTTCCCGACACCACCCGCCCCGCAGACGACGGCCCGTGATTCATCGGGTGAACAAGATCCACCTAACGCCTGACCCGTCTCCGGTTCAAGCCGCCATGACCGCTACAACCTCTATAAGCGATGACCACATTCGACAAGCTTTGCGCAGTTCTCACGATCCCAATCGGAGCGGTTTTTCTGATTGTCGGCGCAGTTGGCCTATTCACGGGTTCGAACGCGCATTTTGACCTGCCGCCAATCTTGGGATTTTTGCCATTTTTATTGGGCTGGAGCATGTGTGTTACTCTTATCAGATTCTGGAGGCGATCTTCTGCGAACATAAATGTGAAGCCCGAGACGGAAGTTTACAGTGGCCTCTTCGCGAAGTTTCTGCTGATGCATCCTGAATTCAGGTCTGCGGATTCACGTCTCCAGTGGGCGGCCTTTCACAAATGGGTGAATGATCCGCAGCGCCACAGCGATCCCAAACCAGGCTGAAGCCCAAGGCTAACAATCCAGTGGTGGCAAGCGCGAATAACCGCGGCGCAGCCGCCCCCCGTCGCAACGCGACGTCTCATTCCAGCCCACGGTGCCAACCGTGGGCACGCCATCTCCAACCCACCCCGCGTGCCAACGGCACGCTTCATCGCGCGGCGTCTCCGGCGGCTATCGCGTGTGTGTTCGCCCGGAAGAGAAGATTGAACCGCAACCGGAGCGAAGCGGAGATAGACCGCCTCGATATCCAACTGATGCGGTCAAATGGACGCGAATGGACGCGAATTTCCATGAGGATGGAAAGATCGGATGGTCAACCCATCCGGCGAACGGCCCAGTCGTCAGAACGCGTTCGTTTTCCATTCCATATTCGTGTCCATTCGCGTTCATTCGCGGTTTCCAGGGTTGGGCGATGCCGGTCGGATTCCTCAAGAGACCAGAGGTAAGAGGTAAGAACCAAGACGGGAGAGGCCCCGTCCGCCGGGGTTGGCGGGCGGGGCCTCATCGTTCCGCCCGATGGCCCGTGACCCGTATATCCGCCAGACCGGTTCCCCCGGAAATCCCCCCGCCCTTCCCGCCTGATAGTCGCACGCCAGGAGAGAAATACCTTGCCATCTCAACAGAATCCGCCCACCTTCCAACCCGAGCACCCGTCCGGATATCACTTCCGGACATGCTACGAATAAATACTGTTAGACCACTTCGCACGCCATGAAACCATTCAGCGACCAGATGCTTGCGAGACGAATGCTTGAGACCCGTGACTGTGGTTACTCTTTCGGTCTCTTCTTTCGTCGAAGCAGTCGGCGTTACCTCCTGCTTGTTTCGTATTTCGTTTTGGCTTTGGTCGCTTTTGCGCTGTTTCAGCTTTGGAGCGTCTATTACTTGATGCTCGGGATGTTCGCCGGCTGCATTTTCCGAGACATCGGATGGGTGCGCACTGGTGGCAAGACTTGGCCGTTTAGTTTGAAGGTGACAGATTGGGACAAGGTTCAGAGATTAGCAGATGAGAAAGACGTGGTCTAACAAGTCGGTGGATACGAACCGCCGCCCCGCGCTTCCGTTCGACGTTGCGCGGGAATTCGAGCGTGCCTCGTGCGCTCCACCGTCATTGTCGGCGGCGGTCGCTCACCTTCATCGTTCTGCAAGAAAATGAAAAATTCGCCCGATAGCGCCATAAATTTTCCGGTGCGCGTGAATCGCTGGGCAATTGCATTCTGGCTTGGTTTGCTTCTTGTGAACATCGTTCTGATCGTTCGGCACGGCTGGCATTCATTGGAGCAGCTACCGATTTCCCAGATATTCGTGTGTTTGGCTGCGCTGAGTTACTTCTCGCGGCCTCTGATTCGTGATGAAGGAATTCGTCGGTTCGTCATCCCAATGTCACTTGTTTTGGCGCTTGTGGGCGGCGGCTTTTTCCTGGTGCTCAGGCCGTGGCAACGGACAAACAGTTGGATGACGGGTTGTGGCACACACATTTCACGGAATCATCAAGACGCGATTGAATTTCGAGAAAGGCTCGATACCTGGTTCTCAGAGAATAATTTTGTTCCTTCTGATGTCCCTAGCGATTCCCATTCATGGGCTGGAGGCCACCAAGAGGGCGACAAGCATTTTTGGTATGTAGGAAGCTACGAGGGGTTCGAGCCGGTTTACCTTCACATGCGAAGTAATGAGCGACGCGATGTTGGTGGCGGCTGGACAGATTTTCATTTCTACACAAGTTGGTTTGTGCGCGGTTCTGACAGTCATCTAAATGAGGCAAAAGCGGCAAGCGATAGGTTGGCATCCAAATTCGCCGTCTTTGCCGCGCAAGGTTCCGCCCACACTGAATAGCAGAAGACGCGGCTGGGCAACCCGCTACCCGATCAGAGTCGGATTCGGATTGTCGCGACAAACCCGAACCGGAATCGGAGGGGCGCTCCCGGCGGGTGCCAGGCCTCTACGCTCCTCACAAAATGAAAGCCCTCACGGCGGTATTGTTCATCCTGGGGATTCCCTGGTTGCTGGTGGTGGTTCCTGTGATTCTGCTGCCGCTGGGGGCATTGGTGCCGGAGTATGAGTATGGGGCGCGTGATGTGATCGAATCGGTATTGCTATCGGCCTGCGGATTGCTGGGGCTTGCGGTTTGGCTGGGGTACCGGTTGAGGTGGAAGCTGGGCGGTTTTGTGTGGCTGACGAAGCGGCAGTTCTGGAGTCTGTCGCTGATCCACCACGCCGGTTGGATTTTCCTGATTCCGCGGGTGTTCACGCCGGCGCGCGGCGGGTCCTACCGGGAGGGTTTTGTGGGGTTCTGGTTTGCCAGCGGTCCGAATGCCTTTGGAATCTGGATCGCGCTGGGCATCTTGGTTGCGCTGCTGGCGCTGGTGTGTGACCGTGACGCTCCGCGGGGGAATTGATCCCGAAATCCGAAGTTCAGGGTAGTTTGGACACCCGATTTACCACTGGGAGACCGGGATCCACTGAGGACACTGATTTTTTGGAGAAAAATGGGGAAACACCGATTGATGAACGGGAGGGATTTCCCCAAGATCAAAAATCACTTCAGTGGTATCAGTGATTTTCAGTTCCTCAGTGGAAAAATCGGGTGCACGGGTCATGACAACTTCCGATTTCGGGATGAATTTCTTGGGGGGCGGGTGGTTTTTGGGTTTGAGAATCCGGCGGGGTGATCCAGATTCGGCGCATGCGCTACTCCGAACGACTCCAACAACGGATAACCCGGACCGGCTCGCGCCTTTGCGTGGGGCTGGATCCCCGCCCCGGCGAGGGCGGGGCCGCGGCCGCCCGCGAATTCCTGCGGCGGGTGATCGACGAATCCGCGCCCTACGCCGCGGCGTTCAAGCCGAACATGGCCTACTTCGAGGCGATGGGGATCGAGGGCATCCGGGTTTTGGAAGAGCTGCTGGGCACGATGCCGGCCGACGTGCCGGTGATCCTGGACGCGAAGCGCAGCGACATCGGGGAAACCCAGAAATACTACGCGCAGGGCTACTTCGGCGGGTGGAACGTGGACGCGGTCACGCTCAACCCGTTTCTCGGCTACGATTCGCTGGAGCCGTTCCTCGGATGGGAAGGCAAGGGGGTCTATCTGCTGGCGGTGACCTCCAACCCCGGATCGGCGGATTTCCAGCGGCAGGTGCTGGCGGACGGCCGTCCGGTCTTCGAACTGGTGACGGCGCTCGGCGGACGGGCGGCGGCGGAGGGACGGGCCACGGACGTCGGGTTTGTGGTCGGCCTAACCAACGCGGCCGACGTGCTGGGCCGGATCCCGGATCTGCCGTTGCTGGTGCCGGGGCTGGGTGCGCAGGGCGGGGATCTGGCGGCGCTCGCGGCGGCGAGCCGCACGGCGCCGGATGTGATCAACGTGTCCCGCGGGATTCTCTATGCCGGCGATGATCTGGGGTTCGGCGAGCGGGCGCGGCTCTGGGCGGAGAAAATCGCCGCGGCCTATCCGTCGAACGCCATTCCGTAACCCGCAAGCGCCGCCCGCCATGAACCCGCCTGGCGAATATTCCCCGCATCACAAGCACACGCGGTATTCCGGGATCAAGCCGCAGAAGGGCTGGCCGGCGCGCAATTTCAGGTTTTTCCGGCACCGGATCGTGCCCGGGATGTTCCGCAAGCGCGGCGGGGCGTCGCAAGCGCCGGTGCTGGAGCCGCCCGCGGACGGCAGCGTGCGCATCACGTGGATCGGGCACGCCACGTTTTTCCTCCAGTTCGCCGGGCACTCGGTGATGGTGGATCCCAACTGGGCGGGCTGGCACGGACCGGTCAAGCGCCAGCGCCATCCCGGACTCCGCCTGGAGGATGTGCCGGAGGTGGATCTGGTGCTGGTGACCCACGCCCACTTCGACCACCTCCACAAGCCGAGCCTGCGCATCCTGCAGGCGCGCGAGGGGATCGTAGTGCCCAACGGCAGCCGCAAAACCGTCCAGCGGCTCGGGTTTCCCGCGGTCCACGAGATGCGCGTCTGGGAATCGCTCCGTTTCGACGCGCTGGAAATCCTCCATACGCCGAGCCATCACTGGGGAGCGCGGTTCATCCACGACACCCACCGGGACTACGGCGGCTATATCGTTAGAGCGGGCGGCAAGTCGGTCTTCCACTGCGGCGACAGCGCTTACTTCGAGGGATTCCGGGAAATCGGCCGGCGGCACGAAATCGACGTGGCGCTGATGCCGATCGGCGCTTACGAGGCTCCGAGCGGACGCGACGTCCACATGAATCCCGAAGAGGCGGTGCGCGCGTTCGCCGACCTCGGGGCCAAGGTGCTCATCCCGATGCATTACGCCACGTTCCCGCTCGGCAACGAGCCGCACGACGAACCGCTGGAACGCCTGCTGGCCGAGGCCGACCGCCTCGGGATCAGCGAGCGGATCCTGATCGCCGAGGAAGGGGTGGGGATCGAGTGGTGAGGCCTGGATTTGTTATTTGTTATTGGTTATTGGTTATTGGTTATTGGGGAAGCACGGTTTCCATTGCCTTGATCCGGGGCCTTGTTTTCCGCTCCACTGTGTTTGCCGGTCGGAAAATGGTTTGGCACCATCGGGCCAAGAAGCCAGAGACCAGAGACCAGAGACCAGAAAGAAAGCACCATTCATCCCAAGATCCGAAGTTGGGAGCTACAGTGCGCTCCCGTTGAACCGCTGACATTGAACCCGAAATCCGAAGTTCAGGGTAGTTTGAACGCTCGATTAACCACTGATAGACTGAGATCCACTGAGAAAACTGATTTTTGGAGAAAAAATGGGAGTGCACCGATTGATGAATGGGAAGGATTTCCCCAAAATCAAAAATCACTTCAGTGGAATCAGTGATTTTCAGTTCCTCAGTGGAAAAAATGGATGCCCGGGTTATGGCAACTTCCAATTTCGGGTTCAAGACAGTTTGGAAGCTCGGTTTGCCGCTGAAACACCAGATCCTTGAAAAAGCGGACGATGTTAGGTCGGGTTTCTCAGTCTTGCCGTCTTGCCGTCTTGGGTCCGAGGCGAAGCCTCGCTAGAGTTCGATCACGTCGCCGATGGCGGGCAGTTGGCAGTCGATGCCGTGGCGTTCCTTGACGAGGGCGGCGAGGGCGTTGCGGGGGCCGTCTTCACCGTGGGTGAGGACCACGCGCGGCTTGCTGGGGGCGATGGCGGCGAACCACGCCATGAGGTCGGTCTGGCCGGCGTGGGCGCTGAAGCCGCCCAGGGTGTGGATTTTCGCGCGGACGGCGATTTTGTCGCCGTGGATGGTGACGGTTTCCGCGCCATCGACGAGCTGGCGTCCGAGGGTGCCGTTGCCTTGGTAGCCGACGATGAGCACGTGGGTATCGCGCCGCCAGAGGCTGGCCTTGAGGTGGTGGAGCACGCGGCCGGCATTGCACATGCCGGCGCCGGCCATCACCAGGCAGGGGCCGGGTTGGTCGTTGATCTGCTTCGATTCATCGGCGGTGATGCAGAGTTTCAGGGACTTGAGGTCCTCGGCGAGCGGTTTTTCCTCGATGAAATGGATCATGTCCTCATCGAACAACTCGCGGTGGCGGGCGTAGATTTCGGTGGCTTCGATCGCCATCGGACTGTCGAGGAACAGCGGAAACGGTTTGACCTTGTTGTTGCGGAACATCCAGCCTAACAAACCGGTGATGAGTTGGGCGCGGCCGACCGCGAAGGTGGGCACGATCATTTTGCCGCGCGCTTCCACGGTGGTGCGGACGATCTCGACGAACTCCTCCACGGTTTCCGTGAACGGCCGATGGTCGTGGTCGCCGTAGGTGGACTCCATGAAAACGAGGTCGGCCTCGCAGAACGGTTCGTAGTCCTTGAGGATGGGCGCGTTTTTCGGGCCGAGGTCGCCGGAGAACACGACTTTTTTGGTGCGGCCGTCCTCATCCACTAACAACTGGATGCTGCCGGATCCGAGCATGTGGCCGGATTCGTTCCAGATCGCGCGGATACCGGGGGCGATCTCCACCGGCTGGGAGTAGGGCACCGGGCGCAGGCAGGAGATGATGGTTTCCGCGTCCTCCGGGGTGTAGAGCGGTTGGACGAGCGGTTGGCCGGCGCGTTCGAGCTTCTTGTTGCGGCGGGCGGTGTCGCTGGCCTGGATGCGGGCGGCGTCGCGCAGAATCAGCGCGGTCATCTCGATGGTGGCCGGCGTGGCGAACACCGGCATGCGGTGGCCGCGTTTGGATAGAAGCGGAAGGCGGCCGGTGTGGTCGAGGTGACCGTGGGTCAGGAGCACCGCGTCGAGCCGCTGTTTGGGGCCGCCGGGCGGCTTGTTGAGGGTCTCCGCCCTGCGGCTGCCTTGGAAGAGCCCGCAATCGACGAGTACGGCGGCGGTTTTGGTCTGGACGTAGTAGGCGGAGCCGGTGACTTCGCCGCCGGCTGCTCCGGCGATGGTGATTTTCATGGGTATCGGTGGTTGGTGGTTGGGTGGTTAGATGGATTGCGCGGGTTTGGGAGCGAGCCTCGCCCTAACTGACTGGGGGAGGCTGCGGACGATGAGTTCGACGGCTTCGGCGGGAGAGTCGGTGACGCGGGCGAATCCGAGTTCTTCCGGAGCGAAGACGCCCTGCCGCATCATGAAGCGGCCCCATTTCCGCATGCCTTCCCAAAACGAGGTTCCCATCAGAACGAGGGGGAACGGTCCGATCTTGTGGCATTGGATGAGCGTGGCGGCTTCGAACAATTCGTCGAGCGTGCCAAGCCCGCCGGGCATCACGATGAACGCGCAGGAGTATTTGACCAGGCACACTTTCCGGGTGAAGAAATAGCGGAACTCCACCGAGCTATCGACGTAGGGGTTGGTGCATTGCTCGTGGGGGAGGATGATATTCAGGCCGTGGGATGCGCCGCCGTTTTCGCGCGCGCCGCGGTTGGCGGCCTCCATCACGCCGGGGCCGCCGCCGGTCAGAGTGGCGAACCCGGCCCTGGCGAGTTCGCCGCCCACTTCGCGGGCCAGCTTGTAATACTTGTGGCGCGGCGTGAACCGCGCGGATCCGAAGACGGTGACCGCCGGGCCGATCGGATAGAGGGTGCGGAACGCCCGGCTGAACTCGCCATTGATGCGCTCGAGGCGTTCCATTTCGTTCTCCAGCGTTCGTGACGAAGCCAGCAGATCTCGGTCTTCCTGTCCGGCGCCACCGGTGGGAAGTTCGTATCCGGGCTGGCCGATGCGGCTCCAGTGGTTTTGCCATTGTTCTTCCCATTCGTCGTGGGATTTCGCGTTGAGGTCTTTTCGTTTCATGAAAGCGGATACGTTTCGGTTGGGGAAAATCCATCAGCGCCCGAGGCAGATTCCGAGCGCCTCGGCGGTGCGCAGCAGGCTGCCGTCCAATGGCACCAACTTGAGGCGGCCGACCGCTTCGCTGATAGGAATCGATCCGACGCCGCGGCCCTGATAGCCCACCATTCTGCCGAAATCGCCGGCCGCGATCAAATCCACCGCCGCCGCCCCGAACATGGAACACAGCGCGCGATCAAACGGAGTGGGGCTTCCGCCACGCTGAAGGTGTCCCAGCACCATATTGCGGGCTTCCTTTCCGGTGCGGCGCTCCAGTTCCGCGGTCACGGCGGCTCCGATACCGCCCAGCCGTGCCTCGCGGTTGGCTTCCTGGCCGGCCGCGGTCACAAAGTCCTCGCCGGCTTCGCGCGCTCCCTCCGCCACCACCACCAGGGTGAAATGTTTGCCCATCGCCTCGCGCGCCATGATTTTCGCCACGATCGTTTCGTAGTCGAACGGGATTTCCGGGATCAGCACCACATCCGCACCTCCGGCGACACCCGCGTAGAGGGCGATCCAGCCCGCATAGCGGCCCATCACCTCCATCACCATCACCCGCCGGTGGCTCTCGGCGGTCGTGTGCAACCGGTCCAGCGCGTCGGTGGCGCATCCCACGGCCGAGTCGAAGCCGAATGTCATCACCGTTCCCTCGAGGTCGTTGTCGATGGTCTTCGGCACCCCCACCAGAGGAATGCCGAACTCATGCATTTGCAGGGCGATGCTGAGGGAGCCGTCGCCGCCGATCGAGACCAGCGCGTCAATGCCGAGCGCGGCCATGCCCTCGCGGGTGGCCTCCAACAATTCGACCGGGAGTTGCCGGGTTTCGCCGTGTCCGGTTTTGGCGGAAAAGCGTCCTTTGTTGGCGGTGCCGAGGATGGTGCCGCCGCGGGTGAGCAACCCGCTGATGGCCTGATAGTCGAGTATCAGGGATTGACGGGGCTCCAGCAAGCCCTCGTAGCCGCCGATGATGCCGACGGTTTCCCATCCGCGTTGGGTGGCCGCCTTGGCGACCGCGCGGATGACCGCATTGAGGCCGGGGCAATCGCCTCCGCCGGTTACTACTCCGATTTTACGAATCATGTTGGGATGATGGTTTGGTGTTAGGTTAGGCCGGCGGCAGCAGATAGAGGGTCATGGCGAAAATGAGGTACACCATCAGCACGAGCACTCCGACAAACCAGGCCGAACGGCCGCTGCCCGCGACAAGGGAGGCGGTCAGCGAGGCGATCAGGATCATCACCACCGCCCCGGGCCAGAATAGCAGATCCATGGGTGCGGGCCCCAGCACGTAGCTGAGCAGAACCAGCACCGGCGCGACGAAAAGCGCGATTTGCGACGCGCTGCCCAATGCGATTCCCACGCTCATGTCCAGCCGGTCCTTGCGCGCCGCGGAGAACGCCGAAGCCATTTCCGCGGCCGCCCCTACCAGCGCCACCACGATGAATCCCACAAACGCGGGAGTCATCCCGAACGATTGCGCCGCGACTTGCACCGACTCCACGAAAATCTCGCTTACCAGGGCGACCAGCACCGTCACTCCCGCCAACGCGCCAAGCGCCAGCCCGATCGGCCAGGGTGTTTCATGGTCATCCCCGTCATGGCTCGCGCTGGTGAACAGCTCCCGGTGGGTCTTGAGCGAAAACAACATCCCCAGCGCGTAAGCGACGATGAGCAGCACCGCGAGGCCCACGCTCAGTTTCCCGGCGATCGAGCCGCCCGCTCCGGCATCGGCCCTTGAAATCAAGGAAGGAACCAGCAGCGCGATTGTGGCCAGGAACAGCAGCCCGGCCTGCATTCTGGCGCCGACCCGGTTGAATTCCTGCGTATGGTGCCTGATGCCGCCGAGAAGAAATGACGCTCCCAACATGAACAGCGTGTTCGTGACGATGGCTCCCGCCACGGAAGCCTTCACCAGCATGTACTCACCGGCCCGCAGGGCGGCCAGCGCGATAACCAGTTCGGTTAGATTGCCGAGGGTTGCATTGAGCAGGCCGCCCACCGCATCGCCGGTCTTGGCCGCAACCGATTCCGTGGCGTGGCTCAGCAGCGCGGCCAGCGGCACGATGGCAAGCACGGAGAGCACGAAGAGCGTGGTATGCGCCTGGGGCATGGTCCGGGAGGCGACCAAGACCACCGGCACGAATACCAGCAGCCATAGAAGGGGGTTTTGGCGGACTTCATGGATCAGGTGACGCATGGCGGATTTCGGAAAACGGGTGGAAAACGGCGGGTTTCAAGACGGGTTTGATTCCTGGAAGGCCTCGATGGCGTCCTCCACGGTGGTGAAGCGGTTGATGCCGCCGAGCTGGTCCTCCACGCCTTCGTTGCGGAGCCGGTCGCGGACGGATGCCCGTGCTTCGACCGCGCGCAACCGGATGTCGGCGGCGGTGAGTTCGGCGGCGAGTTCGGCGAGCATGTGGGCGCTGTGCATGTCCACATGGGCGGCGGCGGAAAGGTCGAGCACGACGAGCCGCGGAGGTGTGGATCCGGTCCGCAGCCGCTCGGTGATCGTGTCGCGCACGTGGTCCATGTTGAAATAGATCAGGCTCGCTTCCGGGCGGACGATCAGCACGCCGGGCACTTCCTCGTTGTCCGGGTGGCGTTCTCTATCCGAAAATCGGCGGGTGCCGGGGATACGGCCGAGGAACGCCACATGCGGACGCGAGGCGCGCCGGATCAGGAGGACCAGCGAAATCACCGCGCCGATCAGCACGCCGCGCAGCAGGCCCGAACTCAGCACGCCGGCCAGCGCGGCCATCGCCACGACGTATTCGGTCCAATTGGTGTGCCGGAGATGGCGGAGCGTGGACACCTTGAACAATCCGGTGACCGCCACCAGAACCACCGCCGCCAGCACCGGCTGGGGCAGGGCCGCAAGCAGGTGGGAGAAAAACAGCACCACCACCAGGATGATCATCGCCGCGAGAGCGCCGGACAGCGGCGTGCGGGCTCCGCCGCCCTCGTTCACGAGCGATTGCGACATCCCGCCGCTGATTGGGAACCCCCGCCCCAAACCGGCGGCGAGGTTGGCGGCCGCCAGCGCGAGAAACTCCTGGTTCGCATCCAGCCGCCCGCCATGTTTGGCGGTGAACATCCGCCCGATGGCCGCGGTTTCCACCGCTCCCAACATGAAACACGCCAGCGCCAGCGGCAGCAACTCGTTCAGGTCCTCCCAGCGGATCGCCGGCAGGCCGATGGCCGGCAGCCCCGTCGGCACCTCGCCCAGCAGTTTCACCCCGTGCCCCTTGAGCCCGAACCACTCCGAGGCCAGAATCCCGCCGACCACGACGAAAAGCGCCACGGGTTGCTTTTTGAGGAAGATTTTTCCCAACACCAACACGGTTAGGGCGATGCCGCCCGCGGTGATCGAGTACGGATTGGTTTCATGCAGGTTCGTGATGAAGGTTCCGGCGTTCTCCCAGAAATTGCCGTGCGCTCCGTGAACACCGAACAGTTTGGGCAACTGCGTGCTCGCCAAGAACAGCGCCACCCCGCACTTGAAGCCCACCATCACGCTCTCCGAGATGAAATTGACGATCGAACCCGCCTTGGCCAGCCACGCGAGAAACGCGATGACGGCCACCAGCAGCGCGGTGCCTGCCGCCAGCGCGCCAAACCGCGTGGTGTCGCCTCCGGAGATTTCACCCAAGGATGCGCCCACCAGCAGCGAAATGGCCGAGGTCACCGTGATCGCCGTGTGCCGGGAACTGCAGAACAGCCAGAATACCAAGCCTCCGAAAAGGCAGGCATACAAACCGGCTTCCGGCGGCAGGTTCGCCAGCGAGGCGTCGCCCAGCCCCGCGGGCAGCAGGTAGGCCGCCAAAGTAATTCCGGCCACCACGTCGCCGCGCAGCCATGCGCCGCGATACCCGCGCAGCCAGCCGATTGCGGCAAACCAGGTGACGGATCGGGACGGTTGGGGTGTTGTTGCGGACGTGTTCATGGTGCCTGACGAACCAATGGGAGTTAGTCTCCGCTCCACCGCGGGGTTGTCAATCCCCAATCCCGAGCCCCGGCGGATTTATCATCGCGAGAAATCGTTTGATTTCCGCAACCGGTGGCGTAGATTCGCGCCAGCTTATCCATGCCCATCCCCGGTATGGCAAACCGCTCCACCTATGAAACGTATTCTAACTCTAGCTATTCTGGCAATAGCCTCTGTCTCGGCGGGTGCGCAAGCCCAGGCGCCGAATCCACTCAGCCCGGAGTCATGGCCCCGGACCTACAAGACCGGCGACTGCGAGGTCGCCATCTATCAACCCCAGATCCTCGAATGGAAGGAATACCGCGTGATGAAGGCCAACGCCGCCGTCGCGCTGAAAACCAAGGGCAAGGAGGAACTTGACTTCGGGGCGCTGGTGATCACCGCCGAAACCGTCGCCGATTTCGACGAACGTACGGTCAGCGTGGGCACCCGCACCATCGAGGCGATCCGGTTTCCCGAGCTGAAGGACGCCGAGGCCGCGAAGGCGGCGGAGACGGTGAAGTCCGTCCTGACTCCCGACAAACCGCTGGCGATCCCGCTCGACTCGATGCTCGCGGCGGTGGATCTGTCGGACGCGGCGACCGCCGACACCAAGGTCAACCTGGAGCCCCCCGCGATTTTCCACAGCGATACGCCTGCGATCCTCGTGCTGATCCTCGGCGATCCGAAGCTGGAGTCCGTGGCGGGCGACGACCCCTCGCTGATGTACGTCCGCAACACCAACTGGGACATCCTTTTCGACGCCGCCTCATCGACCTACTATCTGCTCAATGGAAACCAGTGGCTCACCGCCAAGGATCTCGCCAAGGGCCCATGGACGGCCGCCACCGCGCTGCCGGACAGCTTCAAGGCGATTCCCTCCGATGACAACTGGGCGGAAGTGAAGGCCCGGCTGACCGTGCTTCCCAGCGTGACGCTGCCCAAGGTTTTTGTCAGTTTCGCGCCCGCCGAGATTCTTCTGACCGACGGCAAGCCGCAGTTCGCTCCGATCGCGGATACCTCGCTGATGTACGTGGCCAACACCGAAAGCGACCTGTTTTTCCACAACCCGGAGAAAACCTACTATCTTCTATCCGCCGGAAGGTGGTTCAGCGCCCAGTCCCTCGATGGGCCGTGGGCCGCGGCCACGTTCAAGCTGCCCGAGGATTTCGCGAAGATCCCCGCCAACCACCCGAAAGCGGGCGTGCTCGTTTCCGTGGCCGGCACGCCGCAGGCCGACGAAGCCGTCATCCAGGCGTCCATCCCCCAAACCGCCACGGTTTCCCGCGCCACCACCACCCTGACCGTCCAATACGACGGCGCGCCGGTTTTCAAGGAAGTCCCCGGCGCCAACGGAGTGAGCTTCGCCTACAACACCAACTACGACGTGTTCAAGGTGGCCGACTCCTACTACTGCTGCCATCAGGGCGTGTGGTTCGTGGCGCCCGCTCCCGAAGGCGAGTGGAAAGTGTGCGACTCGGTGCCCGACGCGATCTACTCGATCCCGCCGGAAAGCCCGAAGTACAACGTGACCGAAGTGCATGTGTACGACTCCACGCCCGAGACCGTCGTGGTGGGAGTGACCTCCGGCTATTCGGGATCCTATGTGACCGGCGGGCTGGTGATGTTCGGCCTGGGCTGCTGGATGGCCCACGAAATCTGGGATGACTACTGGCATCCGTGGTGCAGGCCGGCTCCGTATTGGTACGGCTACGGCTGCGGAGCCTACTATCGGCCGGGCTATGGCTACTGCGGCCGCGGCGGATATGCTTACGGACCCTACGGCGGTGCCGGATTCGCCGCCGCCTACAATCCGCTGACCGGAACCTACGCCCGAGGCGCCTACGCCTACGGGCCCTACGGTGCCGCAGGATACCGCGCCGCCTACAACCCGTGGACCGGAAACGGCGCCTACCGCGCCGGTGGCGTGACCCCCTACGGATCGTGGGGACGCTCCGCTGTGGTTAGAAACGACGAATGGGCCCGCGCCGCCCACGCATCGAGTTGGCGCGGTACCGTCGGTGGTGTGCAAACCTCCCGCGGCGGCGCCGCCATCGGCGTGGACCGCACGTTCGGTTCGGATGGATTCGTCGGAAAAACCGGTGGAGGGGATCTCTACGTCGGCCACGATGGAAATGTCTATCGCCGCACCGAAGACGGCTGGCAGAAACGCGATAACGGCGGCTGGAGTAACTCCGGAATCGGGAACGCGACCCCCTACGGAGACCGTCGGGGTACCGGAAACGGAATCGCTTCACGGCCGGGCGGATCCACCCGCCCCGGCGTGCTTCCCGGAACCCTTCCGGGCACGGGCGACCGTCCGGGTGTTGGCTCGGGAACCCGTCCCAACAATGATCTTCCCGGTGGCGTCACCCGCCCCGGAACCGGAGACCGTCCTGGGGCAGGCACCGGCACACGGCCTAACAATGATCTGCCCGGTGGTGTTACCCGTCCGGGAACCGGTGATCGACCGGGGACCGGAACCCGCCCAAGCACCCCGGGAACTGGCACACGGCCAAGCACACCCAGCACGCGGCCGAGCACACCCAGCACAAAGCCGAGCACGCCCGCCACAAGGCCAAGCACGCCCGCCACAAGGCCAAGTACGCCTGCCACAAGGCCAAGTACGCCCGCCACGAGGCCGAGCACGCAACCTTCGACCAACCGCGGTTACCAAAACCGCCAATCCGTCCCGTCGCAACTGAATCGTGACGCCTATTCGCGCCAACGTTCGTCTCCCAGCGTGGGATCGCGGTCCAGCGGTGGCGTTTCGCGCGGCGGTGGAGCATCCCGGGGCGGCGGCGGCGGCCGGGGTGGTCGTCGTTGACCCACACTGAAGCCATCTGGTCCGATCAGGGCGCATCCGGCGGGGTCGTTACCGCCGGATGTCTTCCTTGGTCGGATTTTTCGCGGGATTTTCCTTGGAATTTTCCGGACGCCGTGTGACCTTGGGGCGACTTCGTTTTTGCCATGCCTCTATCCATCCATCCCCGTTTCCGCCCGGCGCTTGATCCGGGATTCGTGCCCGCCATCCTCTGGAACCGCGCCTACCGCGCCAAAGTCGCCGCCGATGCCGAGGCTCGGCCGATCGAACTGGCGCTGTGCCGCACCGACGGCACCGTGTTCCGCCACAGCGACCGCATCCTTTCGCCCGGTGGTGGCAAAGACGCTCTAACCGTGAAATACGTCGAGCGCCTGTTCAAATTCCTGCTCTGGCAGAAAGGCGGCAGCAAGCTGCTCGTGGCCGGCGCGCCGGACGTGGCGGACGCTCTATCGAAAATCTATTCGGCGGATGGCGGGCGTTCGTTCGATTGGGAATTCATCGGCCACAAGATTTTCGGCGAACACATCACCGTGGTGGCGGTGGATGCCTCCGAACTGCCGGAGGCAAACGAGGGCACCATGACTCTGGGCCGCAATCTCGACGGCTGCCGGATCGGCTTCGACCTCGGCGGATCGGATCGCAAATGCGCCGCGGTGATCGACGGCAAGGTGGTGTTTTCCGAGGAGGTCGTTTGGGATCCGTATTTCCAAAACGATCCCGCCTATCACATCGATGGAATTCATGACTCGCTGATGCGCGCCGCGGCCCACCTTCCGCGCGTCGATGCGATCGGCGGCAGTTCGGCGGGCGTCTATGTGAACAACGAGGTCCGCGCCGCATCGCTGTTCCGTGGGGTGAGCCCGGAGGATTTCGAAAAACATATAAGAAGGATCTTTTTCACCCTCAAGGAGCGTTGGAACAACGTGCCCTTCGAGGTGGTGAACGACGGCGAGGTCACCGCGCTGGCCGGTTCGATGGGACTTTCCGCCAATCAGGTGTTGGGAGTCGCCATGGGAACCTCCCAGGCCGCCGGTTATGTGGACGCCCACGGCCATATCAAACCGTGGCTCAACGAGCTGGCGTTCGCTCCGGTGGACTTCCGCGATGACGCCGCCATCGACGAATGGTCCAAGGACATCGGCTGTGGCGCGCTCTATTTCTCGCAGCAGGCGGTCGCGCGGCTCGCCCCGGCGGCCGGTTTTGATTTCGGCAAAATGCCGTTTCCCGAACAGCTCGTCAAAGTGCAGGAAGCCCAGAAGGCCGGCGACCCGCGGGCGGCTTCCATCTACGAAACGATCGGCTGTTATTTCGGCTACGCCATCGCGCATTACGCCGACTATTACGACATCCGCAATCTGTTGATCCTCGGCCGCGTGACGTCCGGCGAAGGCGGCGCGATGATCATCAATGAGGCGGAAACCGTGCTCGCCCAGGAGTTCCCCCAACTGCAGATCAAACTGGTGGTGCCCGACGAACACACCAAGCGCCACGGCCAGGCCGTCGCCGCCGCCAGCCTGCCGCCGATCTGATGGGGGCGTCCATCCCTCATGCAAAACCCCGTTTCCTCCGACAAACTCCAGGATCTCGACCGCCGGATGGCCGTGCTCGGGATCACGGAGGATACGCTGGTGGAGCGGTTTGTTAGAGGGTCCGGCGCGGGCGGACAGAAGATCAACAAAACATCGAGCTGTGTGTTTCTCAAGCACCTGCCCTCGGGCATCGTGGTGAAATGCCAGGCCGACCGCTCGCGCGAGATGAACCGGTTTCTCGCCCGCCGCGAGTTGGTGGAGGAACTCGAAGCCATCCGCGACGGACGCGAGTCCGCGCGCGTCCAGGAAATGGAAAAAATCCGCCGCCAGAAACGCCGCCGCTCCCGCCGCTCGAAACAACGCTCGATCGCCGACAAGCGGATTCTATCGGAAAAGAAATCCCTGCGCCGGTCTCCGTCCGCGGATTGAACCCGCCAAGCGGAGGGACGATGAATCACTGGTTCAGCGTGGAAAAACAAATGAACCGCCGATCAATGCGGATGGCCATTGATTAGAGACAGGTGCGAGGGAATCAGGCTACCCCTGCGGATGAGACAACAAACCATCAAAACTCTTTGAAAATCTGCGTGAATCGGCGTCCATCCGCGGTTGCATTTCCTCTTTTGGTTCAGCCAAGCATCGCGGACATCATCCAGCACAGATCCGGATCACTCCGGACCCAGCGTGACCGACATGCGGCCGAATAGCCGCGGAACCGTGTCCGCGGGAGCCGGTTCCTCGACAATCACGCGCTCCCACTCGGAGTTGATGTCGGTGACCGAGGGAGTGCCGGCCATGGGATTGAAGGTCTCCGGCGCAAGCGGGGCCGAGACCTGGGGTTCATAGGTCAGGTTCACGAACTTGCGGCGGACAAACTCCACCCGCAACACCCGGGATGAACCTTCGCCGCGGACCGACCAGTAAGGCAACCCCGCCTCGCCGGTCTCCTCGGTTAGAACCGTGCGGTCCGGTCCTCCCCAGTCCATTCCGAAGGCGTATTTCAGCAGATTGGAAACACCATCGTCGAACGGACTTGCCCCGGGTTCGGCGTCGGCTCCCTCCAGCCCCGCATTCAACACCCAGTCCGCATACGCGACAAACTCCGGTTCCATCCCGTTGCCGCGCACCGAGAACCGGAACGCGTTCTCCTCATCTCCATTCACGAGAATCTTCACATCGGCATGCCGGAATCCGGATGCCGTGGGACGGAAGGCAACCGTGAATGAGAAGCTCTCCCCCGGAGGCAGTGGGTTGGGAATCGCGCCGACGGTTAGAACAAAATCGTCCGGATCGCCGGTCTCGCCGCCCTCGATTCCCACGGACATCGCTGCCAGCGGTTCCGTGCCGGTATTGGTCACCGTGATCGTTTCCGTATCGCTGGTGGAACCGACCGTGGTATCGTTGAAGGTCACGCTGGACTCGCCGCTGTACAATTGGCTCTCTCCCCGGGTGACCTCGAACGAGGGCGGGGGAGGGGAACTGTAGGCGCTAACATCTATCTGGTAGGGCGACTCGTTCGGATCGTCGGACGGAATCACGATCGTGGCCCATTTGTTTCCGTTGGATGTCGGCGCGAAGACCAGGCTGAATACTGTTGATTCGGCGGGACCAAGCGTTGTGTCCAAACCGGTGGTGTCCAGTGAGAACTCGCCAGGGTCGGCGCCGGCCAGTGTTAGGGTGCCGAGGTTGAGCGGAGCGGATCCGGTGTTCCGGATGGTGAAGGCCACCGGTGATCCGGTTAGTCCGATATCGACCCATTCTGCATAGATGTAGGTGTTGCCGATTTGTGAAAGATCCTGGGGGGTATCATCCTCCACCAGAATATCCGGAGCGACAAATCCCGTGCCCGAGAGCGTGATTTCAAAGGGATTCTCGTCGGCGTCGTCACTGGTGATCTGAATCGACGCGCCTGCCGGACCGGTTGCGATCGGCTCGAAACGGACGGTGAAAGTGAAACTCGCGCCGGGACCCAGCACGGGAATCACTTGGGAGAGATCGGCCGGAAACCTGGCGGCATCGGCACCGCCTATCGCAACCGAGATTCCGGTGAGATTCTCATCTCCGAGATTGCGCACGGTGACGACACGGTCGGCGCTTTGGGTGCCAGACTCCACCGGTCCGAAATCCAACGCAGAAACACCATCAACCAGAGGTGAGCCCGCCGGGGACTCCACCGCGATCTCATGGAACGGAGGGCCATACTTGATAGTCGTCATCGCGGTGTCCGAGAATGGGGTTGCACTGGAACTCATGCCGGCGAAACCCGTGACCACGATGCCTCCGTCCGGGGTAAGCGCGATCCTGCGCGTGTGTTGGATGTTTGACCCAAAATCCATGCCGTCGGTTCGGTTTCCCGGACCGTTGTAGCGCTGGTCCCAAACCAAGGCGCCGTCGGCTCCCGCATAGCGCGCGACATAGTAGTCGGCATTCACTTGGGCGCCATTCAGCTTCGAAGACGCGCCGACGACGAACACCTCCCCGGTGGGATCAATGGCCACGGCGGCGCCGTAATCGGTCTGTCCGGCCGGGCCGTCGTGGGTTGTCGTCCAAAGAACCGAACCGTCGGCACCGGAGTACTTCGCGGTGTAGATGTCGCTGGCCACGGCGGTGCCGATATAGCCGGTGACAACCACATTTCCCGCCGGATCAATGGCAATGCCGGCCGGCGTGTCGCCGCCGGATGGCGTTGGGCCGCTCACACGCCGGGTCCATGCAAGATTGAAATCAGGGGACTGGTATTTCGCCGTCAGTATATCATAGTTGGATGTGAAGCTGTAGGAGTTGCCGGTTACGAAAATGCTGCCGGATGAATCGATGGCGATCCCATACGGATGGTCCGTGAGGTGCTCCGGTCCGTCGAGGCGGTGCATCCAGACGATCGCTCCGGCCGGGGACACCCGCAGGGTTAGAAAATCGTGGTTGGTCTGAAGGTTGGTCGGTGCGGCCTCGGATGCGGCGGCTACCGCGATAGTGTCCTCGGCGTCGATCGCCACCGCGAAGCCGATATCCCGCCGATGGACCTCACCATCATATATCATATCCCACAGGGTCTCACCGGTGCCTCCATCCAGTTTGACAACCTTGAGGTCGGCGCCGCCCGACGCGTTCTCCCCGAATCCCACACCGATGACTTCTCCTTTCGAGTCAATCGCAACAGCGAGCATCTGGTCATCCTGGCCGGCTTGGTCGTACTCGCGTTCCCACAACAGGCTCCCGGTCGCGCCGTCGTATTTGGCGATGTAGCCGTCGTAGGTGCCATCCGCATGCATGCAGGAGCCTGCCACGATCACATTGTCATCGGCATCAACCGTGATGTTGTGCCCCTCGTCGTGTCCGTGATCGGCGCTGTCATGCAGTGCGACCCAGAGTTGCGTGCCGGTCGATCCGCTATACTTGATGGTGGCGATATCATGGTCCACTTTGGGCCCGTTTGACCGGCCGGTCACGATCACGTTTCCGGCGGAATCCACCGCCATGGCATTGCTCCGGCTGCTGTCAACGAGGACCGGGGGGTAGTGGGAAAGCCATTTCTGAACGTACTGCGCCGCACCACTTGTGGCCAGTGCGGTCATCAGCGTGAACGAAGAAACAATATGGTAAACCGTTTTCATGGGAACTGGGCGGGTGTGGGTCAGGGAACCTTGGCCGCCACGCGGAAGCCGATGGCATAACTTTCGAATGATGGCACGGCTTTGCCGCGTGTTGTGGCTTTGAGGTTGGCGGCGCTGTCCAACCACGATCCTCCGCGAAGCCCGCGGAGCGATGTGTCGATCACCGCGTCGTTCCACTCCCAAACATTTCCTCCCTGATCGAATGTTCCGTAGGCGCTGGCCGCGGCCGTGAACGCGCCCACCGTTGTGGAGGATGCGGTGCCGCCGTAATTCGCGTCGGTTGGCGAGAGAGTGTTTCCGTGGTGGGCATACATCGTATAGGTGGGTCCCGCCGGGTCGTAGAACGCGGCCTTGTACCATTGGTCCTCCGAGGGAATCCGGAAGTCCGCCGACAGGTTCGCAGCCACCACGCCGCTCATCGCGCCAGCCAGGGCATACGTTCCGTCTTCGGTATCACCGCTTCCTTGTCCGTTTGCGAGCCAGTTGACAAAGCGGGCCGCGTCGAACCATGAGACATACACCACCGGACGCTGTGCGAGCGCTGGCGTGGCGGCATAGGTGTAGGCACCGGATGTGCCGGACCGCACGATTCCGTAGTTCGCCATGCCGGCATGATAGAGTCCGTGCGGATCGCTCGCCGCCTTGGCGTTGAGAAACTCGGAATACTGCTGGTTGGTTACCTCATGCCTGGAAATCCGGTAGGGTTCGTCCACATTTCCGTGACCGTTGATATCGGGGTCGTTGTAAGGATTGCTCACGGTCACCCAGTCGAGCGTGACATCCGCCCGGACCGGCGAGCCCAGCAGGCTGACCAATGCGATCGCGGATGTTGCGAGTGTACGGTATGGTTTCATCGGTTCTTGGTTTGTTATATTCTTGCGCGGAAACAACCGCGGTGGGAGGAGTTGGAGCAAAATATGCGGAATTATTGCGTGAAAAAGATAAGATATGAAAATCGTGGCGTTCGCCAAGGAAAATCTTCACATTTTTGAAATCCGGATATTTTCCCACATGGGATACGCTGCCGTGATCCGTTGCCGACCGTTGGCGGGATACCCGTGCGATAGCGGCGTTTCACGCAAGACGCGGGTGCCCGGCACCGTATCCGGGGATCGACCGTCATGAACGCCCCGCGACTTCTTCTAACTGCATTTCTTTTGTCCGCGCAGGTGGACGCCTCCAGCATCGTTGCCGATTTTGAGACCGACCCGGATGTCGGAGCGATCCGTTGGGCCTCTCAACCTCCGGGCGCCTCGCTTGTGAGAGATGGATCGTTCGCCAGCAACGGGACAACGTCGTTGAAGTTCGAATGCCCGGCATGGGAGAAGGGTCGGCCGGAATGGCCGGCGTTCGAATGGAAGCCAGCCGTACGAAATTGGAAACCGTATGACCGTTTGGTGGTCGATGTGGTCAACCCGACGGAGTCGAGTCCCTATCTCGCGCTCTTTGTTTCCGATGGGAAAGTTCCGTTCCGCGAGGGGCTCTACCATCGCTTTGAAGTTCGGGAGCGGGGTTTCAAACGCTGCGTGATACCGTTGGCCGGGTTGCCCGACCGTGTTGACCGAGGGGACATCTCCATCCTCCATTTCTTTACTGAACGGCCTGCCGCTCCGGTCCGCATTCATCTCGACCGGATCGTTCTGTTAGAACCCGGCGAGGCGCTGCCCGATCCGCCTCGGGCGTTTCTCCGGCAGGTGGTGGCACTGGAGGCGGGACAGCTCGGCCGCGCCCGCGAAATGGCCGCCGAAGCACTCACAGAAGCCCCACCCGGAGCCATCCGCCACCGGTTGGAGCAAACGGTCGCCCGTGCTGCGGAACTCAAAACCGCGCTGGACCGAGGTCCCGACACTCTGGAGGCACTCGAAACGATGGCCGCCGAGGCGCGGACTCTGCCTGGGCGGGTGAATCGGTGGTTGGATGTCGGACGCTTCCAAAAGGAATGCCTCGCCGCGGGACAACCTGGCGACGGATTGCTTGTCGGCCATGCAACGTCGATGGAGAAAATCCTTCCGCGGGACGCGCCGATCTCCCTGAAGCCGGCCGCAAGGATCAGGTTGAGCGCCGCACGTTATGAGAAAGAGAGCTTCCAGATCGTAGTGGTGCCGGTCGCGGAAACCTTGAAGAATGTTAGGATAGGTTCGGCGGATCTCATAGGCCCGGAAGGAGCCGTCTTTCCCGCGTCCGGCATCCAGTGTGACGTCGTGGGCTATGTGAGGACCAACTCGGTGCCACCTTACGGATCGCCGCATGTCGGATGGTGGCCGGATCCGATCCTCGGATTTCTCGGTGCGGTCGATATCCAACCCGGCGATCTGCAATCATTCTGGATCCGGGTTTGCGTGCCGGAAAACCAGGCCCCCGGAATCTACCAAGGCGAACTGGCGATCCGCGCGGCCGGGCTCCCGCCCCGCAGGATTCCCGTTGAATTGAAGGTCCGCGGGTTTTCGCTTCCCAAGCAAAGCCCGCTGCCGGTGGCGGTCACCTTCGCGCCGTCGGACCATCCGATGCCCGCCACCGCCGCCGCTCAGGAGGAATGGCGGAAATCACCGGCGTATCCGGTCAACGCGTGGCGGAAACACAAACTGCGGTGGGCGGATTTTCTCGCGGATTATTATATCAATTTCGACAGCCTCTATCGGACCGGTCCGCCGGACTTCGAAGTGCTGCGCCACCTCCACGGCCAGGGAAGGCTGGAAACGTTCAACCTGGGGATCTTCGACGGTGTTTCCCGCGATCCCGGCCAGGCGGAGAAGACACTGGAGGGGTTGCGCGAGGCCTACCGCACCGCCAAGGACCTCGGGATTCTCGACCACGCATACATCTACGGCTTCGACGAATGCCAGGCGGACCAGTTTCCGCTGTTGGAAAAGACCGCCCAAACCTTGCGCAAGGAGTTTCCCGGTGTCCTGTTGATGACCACCAGCTACGACCATAGCTTCGGTTGCGACACGGTGGTGAAGTCGATAGACGCCTGGTGTCCTCTAACACCAAAATTCGACCCCGCGCAGGCCGCCAGGGCGCGCGCCGCCGGCAAGCAGGTGTGGTGGTATATCTGCTGCGGGCCGGGTCATCCCTATGCGAACATGTTCATCGAGTTTCCGGCGATCGAAGGCCGCCTGCTGATGGGCGCGATGACCGCCAAACAGCGACCCGACGGTTTCCTCTACTATCAAACCAGCATCTGGAACTCGCGCAATCCGATCACCACCGGACCGTTCACCGATTGGGATCCTCGTAGCTGGACGACCTATCATGGCGACGGCTCGTGGACCTGTGTGGGGCCGGATGGCATCCCGGTTCCGACCATCCGGTTGGAGAATTTCCGCGACGGACTGGAAGACTATGCCTACTTCCGGATCCTGGCCGAAACGCTGCGCGCCGCCACCGCGCACGGAACCGCCACCCCGGACGGAAAACGCTGGCAGGAAGACGCGATGGCGGCGCGCGCCGTGCCCGACGACCTCGTCCGCAGCATGACCGACTACTCCCGCGACCCCGGCAAACTGGCCGCCTGGCGGGACCGGATGGCGGACCTGATCGACCAGGCCGGAGCAAAGGTGGCCAATCCGTGGGCGGAAGCGGGAAAATGAGCGGTTGAAGGCTGTCGGCCGGGGTTTTCACCTCACAACACGGTTGCCAAAGCCCGGATTCCGGCTTACGGGATCGTTCGCCGTGCGGGGGCGGATGGCTCCCCGCGGCGTGAAACCTTCTGATCCGCCATGTCATCCGCCTATTATCCGCTTACCGCCACGGGCGGTCGGGACCACCCGACCGGCTACGAACTCATGAACAACGGCCTGCTCAACAAGGGCACCGCGTTCACCCCCGCCGAGCGCGACGCGCTCGGCCTTCGCGGCCTGCTCCCTCCCCGGATCTGCACGTTGGACGAGCAGGTTTCCCGCGCCCTGCGCAATCTGAGGGGAAAATCCAGCGACCTGGAAAAATATATCTTTTTGCACGCCCTCCAGAATCGCAACGAAACCGCGTTCTATCGCCTCGTGCTCGATCATCTGGATGAAACGATGCCGATCGTTTACACCCCGACGGTGGGCCAGGCCTGCCTCGAAGCCGGGGTGATCTTCCGTCGGCCGCGCGGCATGTGGATATCCATCGAGGACAAGGGACGGGTGGCGCAGACGCTCGCCAATTGGCCGCATCAGGATGTGCGCCTGATCGTGGTCACCGATGGCGAACGCATTCTCGGCCTGGGCGACCTCGGCGCGCTCGGGATGGGAATTCCGATCGGCAAGCTCTCGCTTTACACCGCCTGTGCCGGCGTGCATCCGTATTACTGCCTGCCAATCACCCTCGACGTGGGAACGGACAACAAGGCGCTGCTGGAAGATGAAACCTACCTCGGCCTCGGCCGCCCGCGCGCCCGCGGCGCGGAGTATGACGAGTTCATCGAGGAGTTCGTGCAGGCCGTTAGGGAACGCTATCCGAACTGCCTGTTGCAGTTCGAGGATTTCGGCAATCACAACGCCTTTGAACTGCTCGACCGCTATCGTAACCGGGTATGCTCGTTCAATGACGACATCCAGGGCACCGCGAGCGTGGCCCTCGCCGGCTTGCTCGCATCCTCGAAACTTCAGGGCATGACCCTTGCGGATCAGAAACTGCTGTTCTTCGGCGCGGGCGAGGCGGCCACCGGAATCGGCGAATTGGTCGTCGCGGCATTGTGCGACGATGGCATGGAAGAATCCGCCGCGTGCGACCGCTGCTGGTTTTTCGATAGCAAGGGCCTGATCGTCAAATCCCGGACCGGTCTGACGCCGCAGAAAGCGAAGTTCGCGAAGGAACATCCGCACCTGACCGACTTTGCCGAGGCGGTGCGTCTGCTGAAACCCACGTCGATCCTCGGTGCCGCCGGCGTGCCGGGCGTGTTCACCCGCGAGGTGGTGGAAACCATGGCCGCCAACCATCCGAAACCGGGCGTGTTCGCTCTATCCAATCCGACGTCCAAGGCCGAATGCACGGCGGAGCAGGCCTACGAATGGAGCCGCGGCAATGCCATCTTCGCGTCGGGCAGTCCGTTCAAACCGGTGGTCTATCAGGGACGCACCTATGTTCCCGGCCAGGGCAACAATGTCTATATCTTCCCCGGCGTGGGCATGGGCGTGCTCGCCAGCGGCAGCCGCACGGTCACGGACGGCATGTTCCTCGCCGCGGCACGGACGCTCGCCGGAATGGTGACGCCCGCCGAACTCGAAACCGGCCGGATCTATCCGTCATTCAACAACATCCGCGAGGTTTCCCTCCGCATCGCCACCGCCGTGGCGGAAATCGCCCACGACGAGGGACTCGCCCGCGTCGCCCGACCGGCCGACATCGCGGAGGACATCCGCCGCAGGATGTATCAGCCGGATTACCCGGAGTTCGCCTGATTTTCCACCGCCATGCCCTTGAGAGTCGCCATCGCCGGAATCCACATCGAAAGCGGCACGTTTTCGCCGCTCGCCTCGCTGCGCGGGGATTTTCTAACGACACGCGGCGCGGAAATGCTCGCGCGCTATCCGTTTCTGGCCGACCCGGAGTTCGCGGACATCGATCCGCTGCCGCTGGTCCATTTCCGCGCGCTGCCGGGCGGCTGCGTGCGGCGCGCGGATTACGAGGGGATGAAACGCGATATCCTGGATGCGCTCGCGGATCTATCCGAACCGCCGGACGCGTTCTACTTCGACGTCCATGGCGCGATGGCGGTGGAGGGGATTGCCGACGCGGAGGCCGATTTGTTAGCCGGGTTCCGCGCGATGCTGCCCGCCGGAACCCTCGTCACGTGCAGCCAGGACCTGCACGGCAATGTTTCCGCCGAACTCGTGGCGATGACCGATCTGATCACGGCCTATCGCACCGCGCCGCATGTGGATGTGTTGGAAACCCGCGCCCGGGCGTTGCGGCTGCTGCTGCGCGCGTGGCGGGAAGAGGCTCGTCCGGTTAGGGCGAGGGTCGGCATTCCGGTGCTGGTGTCGGGTGAGATGTCATCCACCACCGCGGAGCCGGGCGCCTCGCTCTACGCGCCGTTGGCCGCGGAGTCCGATCTACCCGGAGTTTGGGACGCCTCGTTGTGGGTCGGCTACGCGTGGGCCGACCAATCGCGCGCGATGGCCTGCGCGGTGGTGACCGGGACCGACGCCGCGGCCGTCAAACGAACCGCCGAGGGAATCGCCCGGCGGTATTGGAATGCGCGGGAGCGGTTCGGTTTTCTAACTGAGGCGTGTGCGGTGGACGATGGCATCCGCCGGGCGCTGGAATCACCCGTGAGACCGGTGTTCCTGAGTGATGCGGGTGACAATCCGACGGCTGGTGCGGCAGGCGACGTGACCGCCGCGTTGCGTGGATTGATAGAGAACCCGGATCTCCGCGAAGGTCGCGCGACCGCGATTTTCGCATCGATGCCGGACGCTCCCGCGATCACGGTTTTGCGCGCCGCGGCTCCGGGAGCAACCGTCACGCTGGATCTGGGCGGAAAGCTCGACCCGGTCCATGGATCCGCCCTAACCGTCACCGGCGAGTTCGTCTCGTTCCACGAGGGTGCCAACCCGGAAGCGGTGATCCGTGTGGGCGGCGTGCGGGTGATCGTCACCGGGAAACGGCGGCCCTATCACTTGCGCCAGGATTATCTCCGGCTGGGGCTTGATCCGTTGGAGCACGATCTCTGTGTGGTGAAAATCGGCTACCTCGAGCCCGAATTGGCGGCCATGGCGCGCGGGCATTTTCTCCTGCTCACGCCAGGCGCGGTGCCGCCGGTGCTGACCGGGATTTCCTATCAATATCTCCGCAGGCCGATCCATCCGCTGGACCGGGATTTCACCTGGCAACCCGAGGCCGAACTTTTCATATCCTAACCACATGAAAATCATCCTCGCATCCGCATCGCCCCGCCGTAGCGAACTTCTCACGCGTGCCGGCCTCGCGTTCACCGTGGTTCCGTCGCCCGCCGAGGAAATCCACGACGCCTCGCTCGATCCCGAGCATCTTTGCGAGGAAAACGCCCGGCTCAAGGCCGCCGCCATCGCCGCCATCCATCCCGATGCCATCGTGATTGGCGCGGACACGCTGGTGTTCATCGACAACCTGCCGCTCGGCAAGCCCGTCGACCTAACCGAGGCGCGGGCGATGCTCCGACGCCTGTCCGGCCGCACCCACGAGGTCTGCACCGGAGTCTGCGTGATCCACCCCGGCGGCAGGACCGAGGTCTCCCACGAGACCACCCACGTCCGCTTCCGGCCGCTGGATGACGCGGAAATCGACGCCTACTTCGCGCTCGTCAACCCGCTCGACAAGGCGGGTGCCTACGGCATCCAGGAACACGGCGAGCGGATCATCGAGTCCATCGACGGCCCATTCGACAACGTCATGGGCCTGCCCGTCGCACGCGTGCTGGCCATGGTGAGGGTTTGAACCCGAAATCCGAAGTTCAGGGTAGTTTGGACGCTCGATTTACCACTGAGAGACTGGGATCCACTGAGGAAACTGATTTCTTGGTGGGGAAAATGGGGAAGCACCGATTGATGAATGGGAAGGATTTCCCCAAAAATCAAAGATCACTTCAGTGGAATCAGGTGATTTTCAGTTTGCGAGGAGAATGGAAAGGCAAGGTAGCGCGGCACCGCCGGGGCCGCGGGAGAATGGGGGGGGAGAATGAGCGGAGCGTCCGCGGTCGGTTATTCGCCGGATCATTCTCGGTGCGCTCTCGGCGAGAGCGCGCTACCTTTGCGAGAGCGCGCTACCTGAGCGAGAGTGCGCCACTTTTGGGTGGAGAATGGAAATGCCGGGTGGCGGGAATGGTCAGGCTTGCCAACTGGTCTGCAAGACCGACCAGCGGTGGCGGCTTGACAGGCGGGTCCGTCGGCGATAACCGTGCGTGCTTTTTTGATCCGAAACTCTACCAAAACCAACCGACCCGATGAAACCGAAATTCCCGTTGATCGTTATCGCCGCCAGCGTTGTTTCCGCGCACGCCGCCTCCCTGACCTGGGACACCGATCCCGCAACCGCCGGAGCCCAGGGCGGCGCGGGCACCTGGACCAACGGCACCAATTTCTGGTGGGACGGTGCCGCCAACGCCAACTGGAACAACGCCACGCCGGACACGGCGACCTTCGCGGGGGGCGGTGGCGGGGTCGTGACACTCGGCTCCGCGATCACCGCGGGAGGACTGACCTTTGACACGGCGGGATACTCTCTGACCGCCAGCACCATCACCCTGAACGGCGCGACGGTAACGACCAACCAAAGCGCCACCCTGTCCTCCCAGATCATCAGCAATGGTCTGACCAAAGCCGGCACCGGAACCCTTGTCTTCGACTCGTCCAAAACCTACACGGGCAGCACGACGATCAACGGCGGGGTGCTCGAACTCACCGCAACCGGAAAGATGTACAACGGCGCGTATAACAACAGCGCGGTGGTCACGGTCAATGCCAACGGGGTTTGGCGGATGCCCAACTATTCCTACGCGGGAGTGGGACAACTGGCCGACTACCGCCAGCGGCGGGTTCTCAATGGCGGCACCATCGAGGTTACCGGTACATCCCATTCCTCCGGACAGGATTTCACGGTCAACGCGACGGGAGGAACCTTCCGTTATACGCCGGCCGGGCAGGTCCTCACGCTTTCCGGCAATGCCAACACCAACACCTCCATCTCGGGTCCGCTGACGTTTGATGCCGTCGGCGATATTCTGGTGAGCGGCACGTCCGCGATCATCGAAGGGACCGGATCCATCGTGAAGACCGGAAGCGGCACTCTAACCCTGGCGACCGCGAACACCTACAGCGGCGCCACGACTGTCAACGCGGGCAAGCTCGTCGTGAGCAACACCTTGCGGAACACGTCGTTCCTAACCGCCAATGCGGGGGGGATTCTCGAACTCGGCGCCACGAACCTGCTGGTGACAAATCATGGCACGGCGGTCGCTTCCACACGGGTTCTAACGGTCGACGGGGGCACGGTGGTCGCCAACGCCTCGATGGAAAGCCGGATCGGCAACATCGCGCTGCGCAACGGCGGCACATTCACCTCCGACCGCGGGCTCGCTTCGTGGGACGTGCTGCTGGCGAACACCAGTGCCGGCGCCGCAACCGTGACCGTGTCCAACACCGCCGGAAACACCAGCCCCTCCCAGATGAACGGAACCGGCGGCATCCATCTCCAGGGCGCGCAGAATTTCGTGATCGACGACGTCACCGGCGACAACACGGCCGACCTTGCGGTGACGCTGACGCTTGCCGATGACGCCAAGTCCGCCACGACCGGATCTCTAACCAAGTCCGGTCCCGGAACCCTCCGGCTTTCCAATACCCAGACCTACACCGGCATCACCGCGGTGAACGAGGGCACGGTTTTGCTGGATGGCTCGCTGAAATCCGGCGTGACCGTGGCCGATGGCGCGGTGCTCGCGATTTCCGGCACCGGCTCGGCGGATGCCGCGATCCTGGTGAAAGAGGGCGGGCTGCTCGATACAACGGCCGCCACCGGCGATTGGTCGCCGATGAACAACCGGACTCTAACCGCCGGACGGACCGGCGCGGCGGGCACCGACATCACCGGAAACCTCACGCTGCTTCCGGGAGCCACGCTGCAGATCGGCGAAGGCGCCGCGACGTCCGCGACGCTAACATCCGCCAGCGGCCTGAAGCTGGACGGCGGCAAGGTGGCGTTCGATCTGACATCCAACCCGGCGGGTGCCAACGACACCATCGTTTTGACTGGCCCGCTGGATGTGGTTTCGGTATCGGACGTTCAGTTCAACCTGACTGATCTGGCTCTCGGAAACGGGGTCTATCCGCTGGTTTCCGCCGCGGGTGGCATCACCGGGGCCGCCAATATAACACCGCTCGGCCTGCCGGGGGCTGGAGCCCGCCAGACCTTCACGCTCAGCACCACCACGGTTCCCAACACGCTCACCCTGGATGTGACCGGATCCGCGGCCACGCTGGTATGGAACAATTTCTCCGGAACCGGCAAATGGAACACCACCGACGTGAACTGGAAAAACGGCGCGGTGAACGACAAGTTTTTCAACGGCGATCTGGTGCGCCTCGAGGACACCGCCAACGGCACCGAGAACATCGACATCGACACCACCGTGGAAGGTGTGGCCATCCAGGCGGCCAACACCGCGGCCACCGCCTTCGTTTTGGGAGGTGCCGGTAAAATCACCGGTTCCACATCCATCAGTCTATCCGGAGGCGGAATCCTGCGCCTGGCCAACACCGGCGGCAGCGACTTCACCGGCGCGGTCACCGTGGAGAACGGAAGCACCCTGGAAATCGCCGACCCCTACGCGCTGCCGACCGCCGCGGCGGTCACGCTGGACGGATCCACGCTTGATGTCGGAACCACCACCGGTGTTCTAACCGGCCCGGTGCTGCTCACCAACGGCTCGACCCTGGCCGGCACCACCGGCACACTGGAAGCGGCGTCCGTGGAAGCCCGCGGCGGCCTCATCAGCGCCAACCTGGCGGGAACCGGCACGTTCGCCGTGACCAACAATTCGACCGCGCAATTGGAGTCCGCAACCGCGCTTTCCACCGCGTTGGGCGTCGGGGCGGGCAGCACGCTCGAATTGCTCGGCGGAGCCGCGGTCACGGGAAACATCGCCAATTCCGGCACCCTGCGCGGTGCGGCATTGGCCACCCAAACCGCCACGGTCGCCGGCATCGTTTCCGGCGGCGGCGCGCTCCAACAGAACGGCGCGGGAACCCTCGCCCTAACCGGAGCGCAGACCTACTCCGGCCCCACCACCGTGAACGCCGGCGTGCTCGACCTCGCCACCGGCGACGCGAAATTGTACTCCGACACCTACCGCACCACGACCCTAACCATCAACGCGGGAGGCACGGTCCGCGCGGGACGCATCAACTACAGCGTCGCCGGCCACTTCGGCCAGCTCACCCACAACTGCCCTAGCAGCATCATCAACGGTGGCACTCTGGACTTGGTTTCCGCCACCGACACTTCCGGGCGGGGATGGACGATCGGCGCGGCTGGAGGCATCATCCGCACCGCGGCGGGGTCCGTTCACACCTGGTCGCCCAGCAACGAAACGTGGACCCAGATCGACCTCAACAATGGCGGCGCGGCTCTAACCTTCGACGTCGGCGGTGATTTCGTCCTGCGGTCCACGATCATGGACTACACCGGCACGCCGGGAGGAGCGGGCGGGGTTTCCACTTCCAATGGCAGCGTCACCAAGACCGGGCCGGGCACACTCACCTTCGGCACCCAGACGCTGGTCGCGGCGGCCGGATCCCACAAATACACCGGCACCACCGCCGTCCAACAGGGCACGCTCGTGCTGGATGCCTCGCTGGGAACCTCGCCCGTCGTGGTCGCGGCGGGCGCCACGCTTTCCATCGGAACCGCGCTTGCCACCGTTGGCGCCGGACCGCTCACGCTTGCGGCCACCTCCACGCTGAAGATCGAGGGCAACTCGACCCTCCAGAACTCCGATCTGCTCAACATCGCCGGCGCGGTGGATCTGAACGGAGCGACGCTGAACTTCACCGATCTGGGCAACTCCACTCTAACCGCAGGCACCAAGTTCCCCATCCTAACCTACACCGGCGCGCTGAGCGGTGAGTTCGCGGGCCTTCCGGAAGGCGGAACCTTCACCGCCGGTTCCAACACTTTCAAGATCCGCTACGCCGACGAGTCGAAGATCACCCTTGAAGCCGTTTCAACGGGCGGTTATGCCACTTGGTCCGCCGAAAACGCGCCCACCGGCACCGCGGCCGACGATTTCGACGGCGACGGGGTGCCTAACGGAATCGAATACGTCCTTGGCGGCACCAAGACCACCAACGACCTCGGAAAAGTGCCCGCCCCACAGGCCACGCCCGGCGGTGACTTCGTGTTCTCGTTCGTCCGCAGCCAGGCCTCGAAGACCCCGGACACCACGGTCCGCATCCAGGTGGGCACCGACCTCGCGGCTTGGCCCTCCTCCTACAACGTGGCCACCGCTCCCGAAGTCACCACCACCGACAATGGGAATGGTACTGAAACGGTTACCCTCACCCTTCCGCGGACACCAGATGCCAAAAAATTCGGTCGTCTGAGCGTGGAAATCCAGTAGTGTGCCCTTCCACCCAACAGCCGCTTTGCGACAATCGAAGACCAAATCCCCATAGCCATCATGAAACTGCTATCCTCCGGCATCATCTTTGCCGCCTGCACCCTGTCCCTACCAGCCGCCTCGCTCACTTGGGATACCGACTCGGGAACCACAGGCGCCCAGGGCGGGGCCGGAACATGGACCGACGGAGGATCCGGGTGGTGGAACGGCACCGCCAATGTGGCGTGGAACAACGCCACTCCGGACAACGCAACCTTTGGCGGCGCGGCGGGAGGCACGGTCACGCTGGGTTCCGCCATCACCGCAGGCTCCATTGGCTTTGATACCGCCGGTTATACCCTGGGAGCCGGAACGATCAACCTGGGCTCCGGCTTCACCGTAACCACCAACGCCGCCGCGACCATAGGCTCGGTAATGGCCAGCACCACCAACGGGCTCGCCAAAAGCGGAACCGGCACCCTCACGGTGACCGGCTCCAACACCTATCGAGGCGCGACGGTCGTTAACGCCGGCACCCTCGTCATCGCCCCAGGCGCCAAGCTTTATTCGGGATACAATCAGAACTTCTCCGGCTTCCTCACGGTCAATGCCGGCGGCACGGTGGAATTCAGCAATCCCGACTATGGCGGCAGCTTTGGCGAAACGTGGGCCTCCAGCTCCATCAGCGTCAACGGCGGCACCATGCGCTATGTCGGTGCGGCCGCCACATGGAAGAACAATGCCATCCGTTTCGGAGCAGCGGGGGGCACCATCGACGCTTCCGGCTCGGGACTGCTCACGATTTCCGGGATGGCCAACTACAACCAGACCGCCGGCTCGACCGTGACGCTGGCCGGATCGGGCGCAGGCAGTTTCGGACATATCCTATCGGGAACCGGAGGGGTTATCAAGAGCGGCAACGGCACATGGACACTTGCCGCCGACAACACCTTCAGCGGAACCACCGTCGTCAATGGAGGCAGGTTGATTGTTAGCAGCACCCTGAGAAACAGCGCCACCATGACGGCGAACAACGGATCCACCCTGGAAATGGGCTTCACTAACATCCTGGTGGGCGGCCACGGAACCGCAGTGGAGGCCAGCCGGGTGATCACCGCCAACGCATCCACCATCCTGTTCAACGGAAGCATGGACAGCCGCATCGGCAATATCACCCTGAACAACGGATCCACCCTGACCTCCAACAGATCCCTTTCCGCGTGGGATGTTCTTCTCGCCAATACCACGGCGGGGGCCGCCACCGTGAGCGTCACGGGCTCCGGCAAATCAACCATGAACGGCAGTGGCGGAATCCACCTCCAGGGACCGCAGAACTTCAATGTCGCCGATACCGTGCCGGGAACCGGAGCTGATCTGGAGGTGACGACGCGCCTCGACAACGGCGGCAATGGTGGGGGCGTCGGCGCGGTGGTGAAACAGGGCGGCGGCACCATGCTGTTCACCGGCCAGATGACCTACACCGGCGGCACCACCGTCAACGCGGGCGTCCTCGCGGTGGATGGGAACCAGGCGGCAAACCGGCTGACGAATAACCATGCGGTGACGGTGAACAACAGCGGGACCTTCGAGGTCCGCGGGGTGAACGCCCTGCCCAACGGCGGCAACTCGGTCGATTTCACGGTCAACGCCGGCGGCACCCTAAACATCGTGTCCGGAGGGAGCGCGGCGATCGGCGCGGGCGGCACCAGCCACGCACACGTCCGCAATCTGACGCTCAACGGCGGTTCCGTGGCGATGGCCTATTCCGGAGCGGGCGACGCATATAACGGCGAATCTTTCCAGCTCAATGGAACCGTCACCGTCGGCGGCAGCGTGGCATCCACGATTTCCAGTTCCACCACCACCGGTCTATCCGGGCTGGCGCTGGCCGGCAACCGGACCTTCGACGTCGGAAACGTCACGGGAACGTCCGCTTCGGATTTGATCGTCAACGCGGAACTGGAGAACACCGATTTCACGCCTGCTGACGACGGTTTCACCAAGACCGGCGCGGGAACGATGGAACTCGCCGCAGGCGTGACGCACTCCTACACCGGCGCCACCGCGGTTTCCGCCGGGACTCTGCTGGTCAACGGCACGCTGGGGGACACCGCCGTCACCGTGGGTGCCAGCGGCACGCTCGGCGGCACCGGCACGTTGGGCGGATCGCTTGCCTTCGACGCGGGCGCCAAGCTGGATCTAACCGGGGCGACGCTTGGGCTCAACAGCACCGATATTCTATCCGTGGCCGCCGGGAAGGCAATCACCCTAACCGACTTCGCGTTTTCCAACATCATCGGTTGGACCGCGGCGAGCGCGGATCAGGGCACCTACGAGCTGATCAAGGGCGGTGGCATCGTCACCTTCAACGGGTCCACTCCCACGGTTTCCAACATGTTTGACTTCGGCAACGGCAAACTCGGCTATTTCGAACAAGGAAGCCTCCGGGCGGTCATCGTTCCCGAGTCCTCGATTGCTCTGCTAGGCGGCTTGGGGGCACTCGGCCTGCTGCGCCGCCGCCGTCAGTCATGAGCGCCGTCGGGAAACCTGCGGTCCTCGGTGTGGATTCCGGGCCTTGGGAGAACGTGGGGCGCTGGCTCGTGCTCGCGCCGCATCCGGATGATTTCGATGTGGTGGCGGTGACGCTCCGGCGTCTGGCGGATGCCGGCGCGGGAATCGCGCTCGAGGTGCTATCCGGCGGCGCGAGTGGCGTGGAGGACGGGTTTGCCAACGGATGGGAGGCGAAAACGGCCGCCCGCGAAGAAGAACAGCGGGAAAGCTGCGAGCTGTTCGGTCCACCCGGTATCGAGCCGCGATTTCATCGGTTGAAGGAGGATGCAGAGGGCCACATCGCGGATGGGGAGGAAAACCGGATGCGCGTCCATGATATCCTCAACTCCAACATGCCTGACGGAGTGATTCTGCCGCATGGAAACGACAGCAATGCCGACCATCGGCGGACCTTCCGTTGGTTCAGAGCGTGGTGCGACTCGCGGCCATCGCCGCCGCTCGCCCTGCTGGTTCGCGACCCGAAAAACCTCGGCATGCGCGTGGACTTGGTGACGCCCTATGACGCCGCATCGGCCGTGTGGAAGGGAGCGCTGCTGCGCTGCCATCGTTCACAGCACGCCCGCAACCTCCGCAGCAGGGGCATCGGTTTCGACGAACGCATTCTCGCGCCGGATCGCGAAGCCGGCGAGGCGTTAGGCTTCGCGGCCGCCGAGTGTTTCGAGATCTACGATCCCGTGCCCTGAGGTGTGGCGGTGCGGGCGATCTGGTCGGTTAGATCCCTCCGAAGCAGCTTCCCCAGCGGACTGCGCGGCAGGTTTTCCACCCAGACCGGACGATCCAACCTACGGAACCCCGGAGCACTGGCGTGGTAGGCGTCCAACACCTCGGTGGCGAGCCCCCGGCTAACCGATTCGTCAAAAACCGGCACCAGCCGATGCCCGGCGCGGGCGTCCGGAATGGCGACCACGGCGCAGGATCCCGCCAGGAGCTGCCCCGCCCCGCGCTCCAGCAACTCCTCGCCAACCCGCTCCGGATCCACCAGTTCGCCGAGCACCTTGACCACCGCGTCCACACGGCCTAACGGTGTTAGACCGTCCGCGGAAACAAGGACCCGGTCGTTGGTGGCGTGCCATTCCTCCGTACGGGCATGATAGCGCCAGGCCCCGCCGCCTTCCTCCAACATTCCAGCGAAAAGCGCCGACCCGGCGATCTCAAGCCGCCCCTCGTCCGTGGTCCGCACGCGCCAGTGAGGCAGCACGGGAATCGGGTCCGGCTGATAGAGTGATCCGAGCGAGTCCATCCCCTGTGTCGCGATCTGCGAGCCGGCTTCGGTCATGCCGTAGCTCGCCAACACCGGCCAGCCGAGCGAGCGGGCGGCGCGCCCCGCATTTTCGGTTAGGCGACCGCCGCCGACCACAACCGCCCGGAGATCCTGCGGCGCGGCGATTCCCGCGGATACCAAGTCATGCACCTGGGTGGGCACCAGCGAGCAGTGGGTGACTCCGTTTTCTATCAAAAACTTGCGGAAATCCTCCGGATTCCACCGGAGACCGAACGTCGCGCACCGGCACGCGGCCTCATGGGCACGCGCAAGCACGCCGAACCCACCCACATGGTGCCACGGCAGCGCCAGGCCCCATACGCTGTCCGCATTCACTTCGAGATAGGCGTTCACTGCGGCCGCGGAAACAAGCAGCGCCTCCTTTGTTAGAGCGATCCATTTCGGCCGGCCGCTACTGCCGGAGGTGGCGAAAAGCACCTTTCCCGCCAACTCCGGAAGATCGGGCAGGCCGCCGGGAAATCCGTCCGGCGCGAGCGGTCTTTCATCCAGCCACCATCCGGGGTCGTTCAGTAGTTGCGGGTCCATGGCAGCGCTTCCAACAGATCATCGAATCCCAGCCCGGTGCCGGACGGGGCCTTGAACGAGGGCGACCACGGCCCCAACATTTCCGAAAAGGCATCCGGTTCGAACAAATGGTGGGTTTGCAGGCCGCACACGCCCGGCAATCCGGGAAATTGCAGGCCCAGCCGGCCCGCCTCCCAGGCCGCGAATGCCTGGCCGAGCGGATGGTCCATGTAGCTGGTTAGAACGACCCGCTGATGGTGCAGCAGCGCCGCTTCGGCAAGCGGCAGCGGCTCGTCCACCGCGGGCTTGATCACCATCACCTTGGCCCCGGTCGCCTGCGGGCCGGCCTCGCGGTCCACTGCCAGACACGCGCCGGTCAGACGGCGCAACTCCAACCAGTCGGCCGTGTCGTACGGGCAGGGGTCCTCCACGAAATCCAGCGCGTGACGGACGGCCACCGGCAATCCGGTTAGAAACGAGGCCATTTGCGGAACGTCGGAGGTTTCGTTGAAATCCAGCCGCCAGCGCAGCGCCGGATATTCCCCCGCCATGGCGGTTAGAAACGCGGCATCCTTTTGGAGATCGCCGCCGCATTTGAGTTTCACCATCTGAAAACCCGCCGCCACCGCTTCGTCCAGGGCCAGCGGATCGGCGGTGGCAAGCGTGGCATGGCTTTGCGGAATCTCCATTTCCTCGAACAGCGATTCCTCGTGCGAACGCGCGGCGGCATCGTATTGCACGCAGCGCAGCGCCCGCCGCACGATCGCGCGCGCCCTCGGACCCGCCAGATCGGCCAGGCATTTCGCCAGTGGCGGATCGCCCAGCTCCGGCCACGGATGGATGCACCCGAATCCATTCTCCAGGCGGATCAGCGCGCCTTCGAACTCCCGCCTGCCGGAAACCGCGTTGAGAAATCCCCGCGCCCGCAACCGATAGAACGAAACGAACGGTTTGTCATCCGGAATGAAAATCATGGCACTGGGGCAGGGTGGAAAAAGTGCTCCAGCGCCTCGATGACACCCGCGCCATGGCTGGCCTGGGCCACATAGCCGCCGTGTTGCGCCACATGCTGGCGGACCTCCTCCACCGCGTTGTTAGGACAGGCGATCATCCGCGCGTGGGCGGGAACCAGCATTTCGAGATCGTTGTGGCTGTCGCCGATCGCGAAGCACCGCGGCGCGCCGAGGTTGTAGTGCCGCGCCACTTCGGATAGACAGGAGCCCTTCTGGAAATCCCGGTGGCCGAAGCGCAGATAGATCGAATTCCGCTGCCAGCCGAGCCTGGGCTCCTCGGCCACGATCGGCAGCATTTTCGCCGCGATCCAATCCATTTCCTCCTCGGTCCGCGAGATCGCGCCGGCCGGTTCGCCCTCCATCGCGATCCACTGCGCGCCGGTGTATTCCTCGATCAGGCGCCGCACCGCCTCGAGCACCGGCCGGGCCTCTCTGAACAGCGCGTGGAGCTGTTTCTCACAGGTGTGGTTCCATTCCGCGTGCGCCTGCCAACCGCCCGCGGGACCGGGGAAATAAATCTCCCTTTCCCGCGCCACCACCCAGTCCGGGGCAAACGGAAACCCGCTCTCCTGGAATCCCTCGATCGCCAACGGCAGCGAACGCCCGGTGTTGATCCCCCAACTGATCGCGTGGTCCGCCCGCAGGCGCCGGATCATGTCGAAAAACCCACGCGGTACCGGCGGTGTCTCGTCCGGCACATGCAGCGTGCCGTCGAAATCAAACGACAGCACCGTGGTCACCAGCGGCAAAGGATCGAGCGGTTTCATGCGGCGTCAAGGTAGCACGGACCATCCCGCTTGACGATGGCGATTTTCGGCGAAGTCGGTGATTCGCGCGGTCGCTGTCGTTTGAAGGGACCTAGGTAACAGCCCGTCACGGAAGGTGGGTATCCCTGAATCCCGGACAATCCAACATCGAACCCGGTTTTCAAAGACGGCGGCAGGCTTGCTGCAAATCACACCGCGAGTTCATAAACCAGCGGAGTGCCGATCGCTCCGACAAGAAACGCCCCGATCCATACCCATCGGAACTGCGTCGGGCTCAGGCCGAAGGTCGGTTGTCGCACGCGGAAAACGATGATTGTTAGCAAACCGTAAATCCCGAGAATCGTCGCTGCCACCGGGACGTAATCCGCCCAAAGGTCCTGCCGTCCCCCGCCCGGATGCAGGAAAAACTCGTTTGTGAGGAGTCCGAAGACCATCCCCAGAATCACCGCCGGCATGACCAAGGCTTTACGAAACATCGGTCTTGGGAAATCGGGAGGTAGTATTCATTGGCGATGAATCGAACCCTACCAATCTCCGGCTTCCAGTCCAGTCCGATTCTCCGCGCCGATTCTCCGCGCTTGCAAACCGTTCCGGCGCGGATATGGTGGCGGCGATGCATGCGAAAACCGGATGGTGGGTGATGGGCGGCCTTTTGCTGGCCGGGATGGCGCGCGCCGAGGTGACGGACTTCCCGTCCGGCGGCGTCCGCAAGACACCGGTGGCCGTGGCGGGCGGGCGCGCCGTGACGCCGCCGAGCGCGCCCCGACTGCCGATGCGCACCGTTTTCAAGGGAGAGAACAAATTCCGCGCGATCGTGGCCAAGGCCGAACGCGAAAACTGGCGCAACCTGCCGCTCCCGCAGCGCACGATGCGGGTGGCCCGCGAAATGGTGGGAACCCGGTATGAAAACTACACGCTCGAAGTGGATGACCGGATCGAATCGCCGGTGGTCAATCTGACCGAGATGGATTGTTGGACGTTTTACGAGAACGCCCTGGCGATCTCGCGCATGCTGCGTTACAAACCCGGACCCTATCAACCGCAGGACATGCTGCACATGATCGAACTGGAGCGCTACCGCAGCGGCATCTGTACCGGCAGCTATCTGAGCCGCATGCACCATCTGGAGGAGGTGTTTTACGACAACCAGCGGCGCGGATACGCCGCCAACATCACCCCGCGGCTCCCCGGGGCCGAACGCATGCGCCGCGAGATCCGCGAGATGACCGTCCAGTGGAAAAACTACCGATATCTGAAAGCCAACCCCTCGCTGATCGAACCGATGGGCCGCATCGAGGCGCAGGTTTCGCGCCTGCCCGTCTATCATATTCCCAAGTCCCGCGCCCGCGCCGCCGAAGCCTATCTTCAGGACGGCGACATCTGCGCCATCACCACCACAGCGACCTTTGGTTACACCTCGCATGTGGGCCTCATCATGCGGATCAAGGACCGCGCCTATTTCGTCCATGCCACCTCCGACCGCGACAAGGGCCGGATGGTCATCATCGACCGTCCGATCACGGATTATCTGAATGGCGGAGCCAGTCACGCCGGGTTTGTCATTTGCCGTCCCAGCGATCTGCCGCCTTCGGCGTTGTGGCAGAAGCCCGTCGCGGAACGCCAGACCGAGCCCCGCAAGGGATCGTGACCCATGTTATTGCGTCGCAAACTTGGTTAGAAGGCCCCGACTGCGGGTGAGGCGGAGGATCCAGGCGAAGAGGCCTCCGGCGAGGGCGAGAAAGACCCCGTTGAGGGCCAGCGCCCAACCGAGGGTGGCCGGGTTCATGGTGCCGGTGGCCATCACCTCGCGCATGCCCTCGAAGACATGGGTGGCCGGAAACGCGCGCGCGACCGGCTGAAGCCAGGCGGGCAGGGAACTCACCGGATAGAAAACCGCCACCACCGGCTGGATGAAAAACGGCACCGCCCAGGCCAGCGACTCCGCGGCCTGGCCCCAGCGCAGGATCAACGCGGTGGAAATCATGCCCAACGACCAGCCGAACAATAGAAGATTGATGAAAAACGGCAGCAGCCACCATTCGAGCGTGAACACATTGAACGCATAGGCCAGCCAACCCACGCAAACCAGCGCGGTGGCGGTCACCCCGATCCGCATCAGGCCCACCACGAAGGTGGCCGCCAGATACTCGGCGGTCCGCACCGGCGCCACGAAGATATTGAGCAGATTGCGGGTCCAGACATCCTCCAGAAACGAAATCGCCACCCCCTGTTGCGCGCGGAACAGGATGTCCCAGAGGATCATCGCGCCTATCAGCCATGTGAAAACTCCCGGCGTGTCCGCGCCGACGCTCTTTTGCAGATAGACGGTTAGGAAGCCCCATACCAGCAGATCGACCATCGGCCAGAACACCATTTCCACCATCCGGACCGGACTCCGGGTGTAGAGGTAAACGTAGCGCGAACACAGCGCGAGCACGATGCGGGGATTCATGGGGCGGGCGGGTTGTCCGGATCGTCCTCCAACTCGCCGCTGCGGGCGATGCGGATGAACACGTTCTCCAGGGATTGTTCGGCGGACCTACGGAGGATTTCCGCGGGCGATCCCTCGGCCACGATGCGCCCCTTGTGCAGGAAAATCACGCGGTCGCAGACCTCCTCGATGTCGCGCATGTTGTGGGACGTGTAGAGGATCGCCACGTTGCGCTCGTCGCGCGCGCGGCGCACCACCTTGCGCACCTTGTCGGCGATGTCGGGATCGAGGCTGGCGGTCGGCTCGTCGAGCATCAGCAGCTCCGGATCGTTGAGAAACGCCTTGCACAGGTTCACGCGGGTGGATTCGCCGGCGGATAGCTGGCCGGTCACGCGGTCGCGCAAATGCGCCACCTCCAGCCGCTCCAACAATTCGTCGATCTTCCGCCGCGGCTTGGGAACACCGTAGATCCGCGCGAACACCAGCAGGTTCTGCCAGACTTTCAGATTGCCGGGCAAACTGACGTAGGACGAGGAAAAGTTCGTTTTGCGCAGGATTTCCACCCGGTGCTTGTGCAGTTCGAGGCCGAAGGCAAACAGGTTTCCGCTGGTGGGCAGGGTCAGGCCTAACAGGCAATTCATCGCGGTGGTTTTGCCGGCGCCGTTGGCTCCCAACAATCCAAGCACCTCGCCGCGGCGCAGTTGGAAACTGAAACGGTCCAACGCCCGGGTACCGGAGAACTCACGGGTGAGTTCCACGGCTTCAAGAATCGGCTCGGCGGTTTCGCGCATACGGGTCACGACCGTTGCCACGGCAGGGACGGTTTGTCAAGCGGCCCGCGGCCACGACGGATTATCCGCCGAGGCGATGTTGCTCCCGGCGGCGGAGTGTGCTTCACTCACCGCGACATGAGCACACGCCCCAGTCCAATCCTGACACGCCGCCATTTCATCGCGACCGCCGGCGCTCTGGCGGGCACGGGTTTGCTGGAGGCCCAGCCGGTCCGGCTGGCAACCACGCCCGCGACCGGATTCCGGTTCTGCCTGAATCTATCCACCATCCGCGGGCAGAATCTCGATCTGGTGAAAGAGTTGGAGATTGCCGCCAAGGCCGGCTACGACGCGATCGAACCGTGGCTCGGGAAACTGCACGAGTTTGTGGCCAAGGGAGGATCCCTGAAAGATCTCCGGCGGCGGATCGGGGACCTCGGTCTAACCGTCGAAAGCGCGATCGGTTTCGCCACCTGGATCGTCGATGACGAAACGCAGCGGGCGAAGGGCATGGAAGAGGCCAAACGCGATATGGAACTGCTGGCCGAAATCGGCGGCAAGCGAATCGCCGCGTCGCCCGCGGGAGCGAATGCCGCGGTGGCGCTCGACGCCGCGGCCGCCCGATACCGGGAGTTGCTGGATCTCGGCAAATCGATAGGCGTGATCCCGCAGATCGAGATGTGGGGCGGCCATCCGGCCGTGGGCACGGTGGCGAAGGCCGTTTTCATCGCGCTCCAGAGCGGCCATCCGGACGCTTGCTTTCTCGGTGACGCCTATCACACGTTCAAGGGCGGTTGCGACTTCTCCTCATTCTCCTTGTTAGCCGGTCCGGCCTTGCGGGTCTTCCACATGAACGACTATCCGGCGGAGCCATCCCGCGAGGCGCTCACCGATGCCCACAGGGTCTATCCGGGCGATGGCATCGCGCCGTTGGCGGAACTGCTGCGGACATTCCTGCGCAATGGCGCCGCACCGGTGCTTTCGTTGGAGTTGTTCAACAAGCAATACTGGGCGCTCGACCCGTTGGAAGTCGCCAAAACCGGCCTGGCGAAAATGCGCGCCGTGGCCGCGGCGGCGGAAGGCTGATCGGCACCGGATCTATGAACCCGTAATCCGAGGTTTAAGACAGTTTGGACGCTCGGATTGCCGCTGAACCGAGCGGACGCGAGATAGACTGGCGCGAAGCGACAGCCCCGAAAGGGGGCCCGCCGGAGGGTGGGATCAACCACTGAGAACCACTGATTTCGCTGATTTTTTGTTTTGATCGGAAAAACGACTTCGGATGGTGGATTGGAGTCCGGCTGATTTTGTGGGGTTAGTGGCCTGTGAGTCCGCGTGCATCGGAAGCCGCCATTTTCCATACACGACAGCAGGAGAATCAAAGGAAACTGACATTTTCTTTCAATGTCATCTGAAGATGGCAAGCCCGCTTTCATTTGGAGGAGGTAATAGCGCCTTGGAGCATTTCTTCAAACTGGCTTTTCACCTTTTCCGCGAAATCCGCCTCGATGGCATAGACATCGCAGAACTCCGCGAACGCCCAGCGGCCGTGGGTGGCGAGGTGGTTCACGCCGATCAGCCGCATGTGGCGTACCCAAAGTGGCTGTCCCTTCTTTCGCCGCAGCCGCGGCGGTGCCTACCTCGCGCCGAGCCGGTGGAGGAGTTGGGCCTCGTGGAGGTTTTTGGGAGAAATCCGGTCCGGCGGGATTGCTTCGAACCAGCGTCCCTTGGGGTCGGTGGAAGGCTTGTCCTTGGTGGTTAGGGCCACCAGGTTCATCGAAGCGGGGCCGAAGCCACCGGGGTGGTGTTGCGGTTGCTCGGTGCGGATGTTCCAGAACGTGCCGCGCGCGCCACACTGCCTGCCCAGGTCCGCGCCGCCTCCGCAGTGCCAAAGGCGCGTTCCCTTGCCGGCGTCGATGTCGGTGAACACATTCTCGTAGGGCGCGCGCTTGTGGTGGTCGAAGCACAGATCGGTGCCGCAACCGCACGAGGAAACGTTTCCCGCGCCGCCTTCCACCGAAATGTCGTGGATGTAGCGTTGCTCGATCCGAAAATGCGTTAGAATATTGTCATGTCCGGACAGGGTGACGCCGTGATGGCCGAACACACCCTTGTTCTCCTTGACCCCGCGCAGCCGGCAGACCAGGCCGTCGATGGTGCAGAAACGGCCGCCGGCGAACACGCCGCTGTCGGAGTTGGTGATCACCAGGTCGCGCGCCCAACAGTGGGCGACGCCGTTGAACGCCACCGCGTTGAAGCCCAATTCGCTGAAATGGCCGCCGTATTCGCGCACCGGAAACTCGAAGCCTATCTGCTCGATCCCGCTTCCGGTCACTTGTGGCTGATAGAGCCGGACCTCCGGCATCCACTCGGGCCGGACGTCGATCCGCAACGGGCGATCCAACCGCAGCAGGTTGTCCGCCGTGGATCGCACCCGGGTGACAAACGAGGTCTTGTGGCTCGCGGGTTTGATTTTCCCGACGTTCCCCGGATCGCCGGAGTAAAGATGTTCTAACAACGATTTTATCCCATCGTCGCGGACTTTGATTTCGATCCAGTTTCCGGCTGGGGCCTTTCCGCCGTGGGCGATCCGGATCTCGCGGTCGCCGCGTTTCGCGGGAGCGGTTGGCGCACCGATTTTCGCGCCGCGGTCGCCGCCTTTGAACCAGACGATTCCGCCCGACCACGAGTAGTTGGACGTGCGTTTGCCGCTGGTGGTTTCGCCCCAGTTCGGTTTGATGTCGTTGAGGGGTTTCGGGCAGACCAGGATGGATCGTTCCGGGCCTTCACCCCGCAGCACCAGTCCGGGTTTGGTGATTTCGAGAATCGAGGTGATCCGGTAACGCCCTGCCGGGACCAGAATCGCGCCGCGCTCGGTCGCCCGGATCGCTTCGAGAAACGCCGCCGTATCATCCGCAATTCCATCGCCTTTCGCGCCGAATTTCCGCACGTTCGCGGTGATCTCGTATTTCGGCAGCGGCTTCTCACCGCAGGCATAGCCCGCGTAGGAAACATCCGGCAGCCGTCCGGCGGGGTCCCAGGCCTCGCCATTGGCTCCCCACAGCGCGGACGGCGTCGCGGACGCCAGCGCGCATGCGGCGCCCGCCGTTCCCAAGGTGATTGCGATCCGTTTCATCATGGAAGAAGAAAACGCGGGGATTGGGCGGTTCTGTCAGCGTTCCGCCATCTAACCGAACGGAATCACGTCGGATTCGGCGCGCCATCGGGTGGGCCTGGCACCGTTTCCTCGGCCTCGCGGCGGTCCGTTTCGCGGATGATTTTCAGATAGAACAGGGTGCCCGCCAGATAGAGGACCGAGGTGGTGATGAAGACCATCCAATACGGCAGTTCGGCGGCGCGCAGGACTTGGAACACCCGCGCCGCCAGCCACCAGGAGCCGCTCCAGATGGCGCCGTTGCAGGCGCTCATCAGCTCGCGGTTGCGCTCGCCCACGTAGGACATCGTCAGTTCGCTGATCGCCGGGCCGGCCATGCTCATCAGCGGCTGGCGGACGATGAAACACAGCACCGCCATCGGCAGGGCCCACCACATCGCGGTCCATAGCTCGGTTAGACCCATCACCGCCAGCAGCAGCACCGCCATGCCCTGTACGCCGACGATCGCGCCGCGCCAGCCGAATTTCCGCTTCACCTCGGGCACCAGCAGGCCCGCGAACAGCACCAGCACGTTGCTAACCGTGCCGTAGGCCGAATACCGCGCCGCGTCCACATGATGGACCGTGTTGAAAAACAGGTTGAGGAACTGGATGCTAAGCCCCGCGCCGGTGGCGATGCACAGGGTGGGCGTTAGCGAGCGCAGCAGCACCGGCATGTCCGCGCGGTGGACGTGCAGCCAGCGCCGCGCCACCCCAGGGGCGGGCGGCGGATTGGGCAGCCGGGCGTAGATGAACGGCGCGCCGAGCCCCGCTACGGTGAGGACCAGCAACGTGGCGTATTCGTCGAACCGGAAACGCGTTCCTAACAATGAGATCTCGCCGATCCCCTGCAAAGTGCTGGAAAGCAGTCCGCCGCAGATGCTCGCCGCGGCCCAGGTGGCGAACAGCAGGCTCAGCGCCTCGCTCGATTTCTCCGGGGGCACCATCCGCAGGGTGAGCGGCAGGCTCGCCACGTTGAGGATCAGCCCGGCGAAGCCCATCAGCAGGAAGCACACGTTCGCCAGGCCCATCGCCTCGAACCGAACCGTCTCCAGGGCCGCCAGCGCCATCAGCGGAAACAGCGTAGCGCCGATCACCAGCGGCATTTTCAGGCGCTGGCCGCGCAGCCACAATCCGGCCGGAATCGCCAGAAAGAATGTCGCCACAAACCGCTGGGAGGACAGCGCGGCGATCGTCGGATCATCCAGGTGGTGCGCCTTGAGGAAGAGATTCAGCAGCAGGAACTGCGCGGTGTTGATCAGGTTGATCAGAAATTGGCCGCAGGCAAACAGGATCACGCACCGAGGCAGGGTGCGGTAGCGATCCAACCATGCGGGCAAACGGGGCATCGGCAGTGACTGTTAGGCGGGGGCGGCCCAACGGTGGCCGTCCGGTCCCGCGCGGTCAAGCCACAATGCGCCGCCGCTATTTCGCCGCTCCCGGAGCGGTCGCGGGTTTGCCGTTCACACGGACATTGCGGAACACCGGGTCTTTGAGCGCCGGCGACTTGAGGTCCGGTTCCGCGAGGGTGAGTTCGATATTCTCGAAGGTGATGTTTTCAATCACCGTTTGGCCCGGATTGCCCTCGATGACGCCAAACGCGCCGTATTTGCCGCGGATGTTGGAAAGGGTGATGTCGCGCACGGCGGATTGGGGAGGCTTTTCGCCCTTGAGATCGAAATACTGTTTCCAGGGTCGGATGGAAACCAGCGCGCCCGCGGGGTTTTCGAGTGTCAGATCCTGATAGCGGATGCGCTCGTAGTGCTGCGGCGTGTCGGGGCGCAACTTGAAATTCAGTACGTTCATTTCACCGAGAACCCGGCATTTTTCCACCGTGAGGTCGCGCACGAGCGTGGCCTCGCTGCCCAGCGTGACCGCCGCGTGGCCGCGTCTGAACTCGCACCCGGTCACCCGCACCCGCTCCACCGGCGGGCTATCGCGGTCCTCGGCGGCGCGGGGCCCTTTGGATCCTTTCAGCGCCACGCAATCGTCGGTCACCGAGAACACGCAGCCATCTATCAGGACATCCTGGCAACTGTCCACGTCGATGCCGTCGGAACTCGGCGCCTGGTGGTAGTCGTCGGGCACCCGGAACGAGGCCTTTCTAACCACAACCTCGCGGCAGCGGTAGAGGTGGAGGTTCCAGAATTGCGAGTCCTTGAAGGTGACGCCTTCCACGGTGACGCCCTTGGAGTTCTCGATCAGGCAGAGCCGCGCGCGGGGGACGCTGAGGTTCTTGAAATTGGTCTTGTCCTTGACGGCGTCCCGTTCCTTCCAGAAGCGGTCCCACACCGGGCGCCCCGCGCCGTCGAGCGTGCCTTCGCCGGTTAGATGGAAACCATCGCAACCGTCCGCATTGACCAGCGCGGGGTTGAAACTTTCCTCGAAATGGCCCTCGATCCGTGTCCGGCGGGGCGGAAAATCGGCGATCGTGCCGGAACAGCGGAGCACGGCGCCGGCATCGAGGCGCAGGTGGACGCCGGATTTGAAAAACAGCGCGCCGGAAACGAACTCCCCCTTCGGAATCTCCACGGTCCCGCCGCCCTCAGCCGCCAAACGGTCGATCAGGGACTGGATCGCGCGGGTGTTGACGGTTTTCCCATCGCCGACGGCGCCGTGCTCGCTGATCGGAAACCGGTTGGCCGGCGAGGCTGTGGCAGGCAATACGGCGCAGGCTAACAGGAATAGGGTTCGGAGAACGGGATTTGGCATGGCGGAGTGGGTTTGGGTGGCGGAGTATAACGGGAGGAGGGAACAATGGAAAGGCCGGATAGATGCCGTACTCCGGTCAAAATGCTGGACAGCGGGGCGGTGGCAGGCATCCTTGGCGCGGGGAGGCGACGGCAGCCTTCCCACCATCCGATCCGCCGGAAATCCGGTCCACATGATATGAAAACTCTCATTTTGCGCGAACCCGGCCTGCTGGTGGCGGCCGACACTCCCGAACCCGGCCCGCCTCCGCCCGGCCACGCGCTGGTGCGCGTCCACCGGATCGGCGTTTGCGGCACGGATATCCACGCGTTCAATGGAAAACAGCCGTTCTTCAGCTATCCGCGGATCCTTGGTCATGAACTGGGTGTCGAAATCTTGGAGATAGGAGAGGGAGAGACCGATCTAACTGCCGGCGACCGCTGTTCGGTGGAACCCTATCTGAATTGCGGAACCTGCATCGCCTGCCGCCGCGGCAAGGGAAACTGCTGCACCCGGATGCAGGTCATCGGCGTCCACGCGGATGGCGGCCACCGCGAGCGGTTCATCGTGCCACTGCGCAAGCTCCATCGGTCGGAGCGGCTTTCCTACGACCAACTCGCGCTGGTTGAGCCGTTAGGCATTGGCGCCCACGCGGTGGATCGCGCCGCCGTGGAGTCCGGCGAAACCGTGCTGGTGATCGGCGCGGGTCCGATCGGGCTGGCGGTGATCCAGTTCGCCGCCGCCGCGGGCGCGCGGGTGCTGGTGATGGACGTGAACGAAACCCGGTTGGAATTCTGCCGCCGCATGCCCGGTGTGGCGGATACCATTCTCGTGGGCTCCGCCGATGTGGCGGAGGAGTTGCTCCGTCTAACCGACGGTGATCTTCCCACCGCGGTGTTCGACGCCACCGGCAACGCGCGGTCGATGGCCGCGGCGTTCGATTATCCGGCGCATGGCGGGCGATTGGTATTCGTGGGATTGTTCCAGGGCGAGCTGGCGTTCAATGACCCGAATTTCCACAAGCGCGAGCTGAGCGTTCTGGCCAGCCGCAACGCCCGGCCGGAGGACTTCACGCGGATCATCGGGTTGATAGAGGACGGCAAGGTGGACACCTCGCCCTGGATCACCCACCGCGCGCCGTTCCATCAGGTTCCCGACCTGTTTCCGGACTGGGTGAAGCCGGAAACCGGCGTGCTCAAGGCGATGATCGAGGTGGTTTGAGACGCCCGCGATTTTCTAACTGACGCGGCGTTCCCGCTTCGCGCGGGTTCCGCACAATGTTCCGACGTGCTTCGCGAGGTCGTCGAGGCAACGGTCGCACAGATGATAGAAAACATTGAGCCCACGCTTCTCCGCCGTCACCAATCCCGCGGATTTCATCAGCGACAGGTGCTTTGAAACCGTCGAAACATCCGCGCCGACGAGTTTGGTCAATTCGCCGACACATCTTTCCCGTTCGCGCAACGCCTCGACCATCAACAGCCGCGAGGGATGCCCCAGCGCCTTGTAAGCGCAGGCGCGGGATCGTGTTTCATTGCATTTACCGGGGCTGTTCATGATCGGTCGGACTACGGCGTGCCTTGGATTCTGGCCGGATCGCGGATGTCTTACATCACCATGATGTGACAATTGTGTCACGCGGAGTGTTACGGAATCGTCACCCGCCACCGGTTGATGACGGTGGTGCCCGAAACGGAAAATACCGGCGGCAAAGACGCGCGTCTCCGGCGTGTCCGCCGTCGAAATCATGCGAACCAACGAATATCCGAACGCGCCTTGCGCGGTCAGCCGTGCTGCCCTTCTGGGGTGGTTGCTGGCGTACGGATATGCCGCGGCGGAGGATGGCGGCGTGCGGTTTTATATCAGGGAATATCGGATAGAAGGAATCAGAACGCTGAAGCCTCTGGATGTGGAGTCCTCGGTCTATCGGTTTCTCGGACCCGCCAGAACTCCGGCTGATGTCGAGCAGGCCCGACAGGCGCTGGAGAAATGTTATCATTCGAAAGGCTATCAGACGGTTTCCGTGACCATTCCCGAGCAGGATCCCCGGCACGGCGTGATCCGGATGTCGGTCATGGAAGGTAAGGTCGCGAGGCTGCACGTATCCGGTGCCAAGTGGTATCTGCCCAGCCGGATCCGGAAACAGGCCCCGTCGGTGGCGGAGGGACGGGTTCCCAATCTCAACGAGGTCACGCGGGAGATGGTGGCGCTCAACCGTTCCGCCGACCGCCGGATCACTCCGGAGCTTTCTCCTGGCGAAGAACCCGGCACGGTGGATATCGAACTCAAGGTTGATGACAAGCTGCCGCTGCACGGTTCGCTGGAACTGAACAACCGCTACAGCCCGGACACGGCTCCGCTCCGCGTCAACGGCGCGCTGAGTTATGCGAATTGTTTCCAGCTCGGCCATACCTTCGGCCTCGGATTCCAACTGGCACCCGAAAATCCCGATGACGCCGCCGTTTTCACGGCTTACTACGCGGCTCCCGTGTCTGAGCGCGGCACGATCATGCTCAACGCGACCAAACAGGACAGCGATATTTCGACAGTCGGCGGAACCAACGTCGGAGGGAGGGGCGAGATCGTCGGTGTCCGGTGGATGTACGAACCCGAAGCGTCAGGCGGTTTCCGCCAGTCGGTCAATCTCGGCTTCGATTGCAAGAACCTCGAAGAGGATGTCAAAATCGGCGGGAGAACCCTATCATCCCCGATCGAATACTATCCGATAGGAGCGGGATATTCGGCGGCGTGGCTCGCCGAGGATCATTTCACCGAATTCAATACATCGCTGACGTGCAACATCCGGGGGCTTGGCAGCGATACCTTCGACTATGCCAACAAACGCTATGGATCCTCGGGAGGTTTTGTCGTTTGGCGGGCGGACCTGGCCCACACCCGCGACTTTGCCGGGGGCATGCAGTGGTTCGGGAAGATCCAGGGCCAACTCGCCAATCAGCCGCTGATCAACAGCGAACAGTTCTCCGGCGGCGGACTCGGAACGGCCCGCGGCTATCTCGAAGCCACCAAACTCGGCGACAGCGGCATTTTCGGAACGCTTGAGATCCGCGGTCCGTCACTGATCGGTTCGGAGGAAAAGGCCGGGGACGACAACGAGTGGAGGTTCCACCTGTTCGTTGACGCGGGCGTGCTTGATCTCATCGATCCGCTGCCGGGTACCGAGGAAGATATGGCATTCGCCAGTTTCGGATTGGGCACCCGGTTCCAACTCGAAAAGCACTACCACGGCTCACTGGATCTCGCCGTTCCCCTGCTGGACCAGCCATCCGCCAACGACAACCACCCCCGCATCACTTTCCGCGGTTGGATCGACTTCTAACACACAATGACGGACTTCATGCAAATCATCGCCCCCCGAATACCGTTCGCCCCGATTCTATCCGCCGTTTTGCTGGGGTCATCGCCGTTTCTGGCGGCGGACGAAGCCGGTTGGTGGGACAAGGCCTGGACCCAGCGCCAGCAGTTCACGGTGGACGGCACGGTCACCGGCGGAGGCGCGGACGCGCCCGCGCCGCTGTTGGTCAGAATCTCCGAAGGAGCGGTGTTCGCCGCCGCGCGGGAGGATGGGGGGGACCTGCGGTTTGTATCCGCCGATGGCAAAACCGTTCTGCCGCATCACCTGGAGCGTTATGACAGCCTGTTGGGCGAGGCTTACGTCTGGGTGGCCGCAAAGGTTCCGAAGTCCGGCAAGGAAACCTTCCATCTTTACTTCGGTAATCCGGAGGCACCCGCCCCTGGCAAGGCATCGGATGCCTATGGCCCGGATTTGGCAGCGGTCTATCATTTTGCGGAGCGGGGTTCGCCGCCGGTGGATTCCACCGCCAACGCCAACAATGCCGCTGCAGCCGGTGCGAGCGCCGATGGCGCGATCATCGGCAGCGGACTGCGCCTTGATCCCGGCCAAAGCCTAACCATCACGCCGAAAGAAAGCCTGGCCTGGACCGCCGGAAAGCCCGCATCGGTTTCCATGTGGCTCAAACCCGGCCAACCGTCCGCCGCCGCCGCGGTCCTTACCCGAGGCGAGGGAGCGGCCGCCTTCAGACTTCTCCTTGACCAAGGCGCTCCTGTTCTGGAAATCGCCGGGGGCGGAACCCCTGTCCGCACGGCTCCCGGTTCACCGCTTCAGCCGAACAATTGGGCCCACATCGCGGTATCCAGCGACGGCGCCGCCACGCGCGTTTTCGTAAATGGAGAGGCCTACGCATCCGCGTCCGCAGGCATTCCCGCCCTATCCGGTCCGATCACCCTCGGCGCTCCGAGCGGCGGATTCGCCGGCGAGCTTGACGAACTCCGCTTCCATTCGGTCGCGCTCGCGCCGGAAGCGGTGAAGCTGGAATACGTCAACCAGGGAGGCTCCGAAGCGGCCTCGAAGCTCCTCTCGGCAGGTGGCGCGGAGGGAGGGAAGGTCCATGGCGGGAAGGTTCTGGAACATATCATGTTGTTCGGAGACATCGCCAACAACATGATGTTTGACGGATGGATCGCCATCGGTATTTGCGTCATCATGATCGTGGTCGGCTGGACGGTGGCGCTCCGGAAATTCTTCTATCTCAACAAGATCGAACGGGGCAACCGGGAATTCATGCGGCAATGGAAGACCCTGGCCACCGATCTCACCGCCCTCGACCACACGAACTCCTCCACCATCAGGGCGATGGGAGGGACCGTCAATGAGGAGGATCAGGATCTGATGAAAGACTCGCCTCTCTATCACATCTATCACATTGGATCCGAGGAGATCAGCCACCGGCTTGACAAGCTGAGCGACAAGCTGGACGGATTGCCGGGCCGCTCGATCCAGGCGGTCAGGGCCAGCCTCGACAGCGGACTGGTCCACGAAAACCACCGTCTCACCGACGGACTCGTTTTCCTGACGATCAGCATCGCGGGCGGACCTTACGTCGGCCTGTTAGGAACGGTGGTTGGCGTGATGATAACCTTCGCGATCATCGCCAAATCGGGCGAGGTGAACGTCAACTCGATCGCGCCGGGAATCGCATCCGCACTGCTGGCCACCGTGGTCGGGCTGATCGTCGCGATTCCGGCCCTGTTCATTTACAGCTACCTCAACAGCCGGATCAAGAAGGTGGTCAGCACGATGCAGGTGTTCATCGACGAATTCGTTGCCAAAATGGCCGAGTTCTATCGGCCCCGAAACGAGATCGATACCGCAGGCAACGGACACTAACCACCAACCCGCACCCACGAAATGGCCTCCGCCGACGACAAGGACTACGATGACATCAACGTGACGCCGATGGTGGATCTCTATCTGGTGCTCCTCCTCATTTTCATCATCATGACCACGGCGGGCGTGCAGGGGATCAAGGTGAACCTGCCCTCCGCCAACAGCAAACCGGCGACCCAAAAGCTGGATGCTCCGAAGACCCAGGCGATCACCATCGACACCGCCGGCAACATCAAGCTCAACACCGTGCCCGTGACCCTGGCGGACCTGGAGTCCCGCCTGGCCGCGGTCAAGGCCGCCACACCCGATGTCCCGGTGGTGGTGCGCGGTGATCGCACCAGCCAGTATCAGCTTGTGATGGATGTGCTCGATGTTCTCGGACGTGTCGGCATCAACCAGATCGCCCTGGCGACCCAACCGCAAAAGTGATATGTCAACACCCGAAAAGCCGTCACGCAAACGCCGGAAGGAAGCCAATCCGCTGCCGTGGGTTCTGGGAGTGGTGTCCGTGCTGATCGCCGGAATCTGGTTTGCCTCGCGGGGCGAGCGCAAAGGGTTCAGACACGCCGAACCGGATACCGTCACGGTTACGATTCCCGCGCTTCCGCCTCCACCACCTCCCCCACCGCCGCCTCCCCCACCCCAGGAACCACCGCCCCAGGAGGAGGAGATGCTCGTTCAGGAACCGGTTGCGGAAGACGAACCACAGCCTGACGACTCGCTCCCAGAACCGCCCGGCGAGGTGGATCTTGGCCCCGGAGTGGCCGGGGGAAACGGACCCGCCATTGGTGGCGGGGGTGGCGGAAAACGCATCGGCGGAAGCCGCAGGGCATCCGCATCGAAATTCGGTTGGTATGCCGCGAAAGTGCAAAGCTCCATCCGCGAGGCGCTGGGCAGGAATCCGTCCACCCGCACCGCGAGCATCAGTGATCTAACGGTAAGGATCTGGGCGGATGCCGACGGACGGATCACCCGCGCGCAGCTCGTGGGCAGTTCCGGAAATCCGGCGGTGGACAGCGCGATCCGCGAACGGATCCTCGTGGGACTCCAGCTTCCCCAGGCACCGCCATCCGACCTCCCCATGCCGATCCACCTGCGCATCAGCGCCCGCAAGACGGCCCAATGAATCCCAATTTCCAGCCACCAGCAATGACGCCACGCCCATACTATCAGATCATTCCGGTGATCGCAGTTTTTCTAACCGCCATCAGCGCGGCCATGGAGCCGGCCACAGAACCGGCCGCCGATCCGACCGCGGACGCTCCCCAGCCGGGCGACCTTCCCCAGCCGACCGCCACGCCGCTGCCGGCGGCACCACCCACGGACAACGTCACAATCAATCTGATCAACCGGCTCGTCCAGAAGGGAATCCTCACCCAGGCGGAAGCGGCGGAAATGATCCAACAGGCCCAGGCGGATGCCGCCGCGGTGGCCGCCAGCCAGGTCCAGCCGATTCCTCCAATCCCCAGCCCCGAGGAGGAGATGCGCGTCACCTACATTCCTGAGATCGTCCGCAACCAGATGCGCGATGAAATCAAGCAGGATCTCATGGCACAGGCCCGCGAGGAGGAGTGGACGAAACAGGCCGCCCCGTCCTGGACTTCGAAGTTCCGTCCGTTCGGCGACCTGCGGGTCCGATCGGAAAACACCCTCTTTCCGGATGGAAATGATAACTCCGGCGCCTTCCCCAACTTCAACGCCATCAACACCGGTTCGCCCTTCGACACCTCCGGCACGCTGTTCTCACCGCAACACAACGTCGATCAGGACCGCCACCGGATGCGCTTGCGCGCCAGGATCGGCACCGAGATCATGCTCGGGGACGGCTTCAACGGCGGCATCCGCCTCGCCACCGGCGACAGCGGCGGACCCACCTCCACCAACCAAACCCTCGGCGGGTCCGGCGGCAATTTCTCAAAATACGCCGTCTGGCTGGACCGCGCGTTCATCGGTTACACCTTCGGACCGGGCGATGGCGACGAGGCGGTCGCCCTGCTGGGACGCTTTGACAACCCGTTCTTCTCCACCGAAATGCATTGGGACGATGATCTCGGATTCGATGGTCTGGCATTGCGGGGCAAGGCGAGAATCAACGACCGGGCGTCCGCGTTCCTCACCGCCGGATTGTTCCCCGTCTATAACACCGATTTCAATTTCGCATCCAACCAGCCGGCGAAATTCGACAGTACCGACAAATGGCTGACGGGAGTCCAACTGGGCCTTGACTGGAAAATCGCCGATGATCTAACCGCCAAATTCGGCATGGCCTATTATGGCTTCGACAATATCGAGGGCAGGCTTTCCTCTCCATTCATTCCCCTCACCGACAAGGACGCGGGTGACACCGACACCACCCGTCCCTCGTTCGCGCAACGGGGCAACACCTACATGGCCCTGCGCAACATCGACAACAGCACCGCCGCCAACGATTACGGAAACAAGTATCAATACCAATACTACGGGCTGGCCTCGGAGTTCCGCAATCTCACCCTAACCGGTCGGCTTGACTATGATCACTTCGATCCCCTCCGGCTTTCGTTGCTGGGTGAGTTGACCAAGAACCTCGCCTTCGATTCGGGCGATGTCGCCGGGCGCGCCGTCAACAACCGCGGCGTCGCCACCGGCGGCGGAATCGGCGCCTACGAAGGCGGCGACACCGCGTGGTATCTCGCCTTTGTCATCGGAAAGCCGGCGTTGGAGAAGTTCGGCGACTGGCAGGCCACGCTGGGCTATCGGTATCTCGAGTCCGATTCGGTGGTGGATGGTTTCACGGACTCCGATTTCGGGGGTGGCGGCACCAATGTCCAAGGTTTCACGCTTGGCGGACTGTTTGCGCTCACCAAGGACATCCGCTGCGGGATTCGCTGGATGAGTTCCGACGAGATCGCCGGACCGCCGCTCAGTTCCGACACGCTGCAGATCGACTTCAACGCGAAGTTCTAACACCACCATGCGATTTTTCATGAAATTCCATTCCGCATCCATCCTGTGGCTGGCCGCCGTTCTCCCGCTCGCCGCGGCGGACGGGCCAGATCCATCCGTAAAGCTCCGCGAGCAACTGCGTTCCACCCTGCTCCAACTCCGCACCGCGCAGACCGAGAACGCCAATCTCCAGGCGGCCCAGGCCGCGGCCGACGCGAAAGCGAAGGAGTTGGAAACCAAGCTCGCCGCGGCTGACACCCGCACCGCGAAGCTGACCAAGGATCTCAATGACTCGAAGGCGGACGCCGAACGCAACATCGCCGCCCTCAACAACAAGCTCGCCGAACGCGAAAAGCGGATCGCGCAATATACCGAAGCGCTTGAAAATTGGAAATCCGGATACCAGAAGGCCGCCGAGGTGGCGCGCGCCAAGGAAGATGAGCGGGCCAAGCTGGCCGCCGAAGTGGCATCACTGAAACATACGGTGGCCGACCGGGAGACCAAGAACGTGACCCTGTTCAACCTTTCCATCGAAATCCTCGACCGGTTTGAGAAGTACGCGCTCGGCAAGGCACTAGGCGCGCGAGAACCGTTCATCGGCGCCACGCGCGTGAAAGTCGAGTCGCTCGTCGAGGATTACAAGGACCGGATTCTGGACCAGCGGCTGCGTGCGCCCGTCCCGGCAGCCGACAAAGCCAAAAAGCCGTGAAAACCCTGCTAGCCACACTGCTCGCGCCGCTCTCATTGTTAGGCGCGGAGCCCGCTCCGGTGCTCGGCAGGATCGGGGATATCGAGTTGACGACCGCGGAGCTGCGCGAAACCATCGCCGGACTGGAACCCGAACAGGCCGCGGCTCTATCGAAGGACGCCGCCGCCCTCGAACAATACGCCAGGGCGCTGTTGGTGCAACGGATGGTGCTGAAGAAGGCCACCGACGACAAATGGGACCAACAGCCGGCGGTCATCGCCCGGCTCGTTCGCGCCCGCGAGACCGCACTCACCGAGAGCTATCTTGAGAAGGTCTCCGCCCCCGCTTCGGACTATCCATCGGAGGCGGACATCACGGAAGCCTACGACAAAAACCGGGAGGCGCTGCGGGTGCCGAAATCCTATCAATTGGCCCAGATCTACCTTGCCGACGACCGGCCGGCGGGAAGTCCGGCCCCCGCGGCGCTGGCACCGTTGGAAAAACGTCTCAAGGCGAAGAACGCCGATTTCCCGGCGATCGCCAAAACATCCAGCGAGGACGCCGCCACCGCCGCCAATGGCGGGTTGATCGGTTGGCTAACCGAAAATCAGGTCCAGCCGGAGATCCGTGCAAGGCTGCCAAAGCTGGGTTTGGGTGAGATTACCGATCCGATCCGCATGAATGACGGGTGGCATATCATCAAGGTGTTGGACATCCGCGAGGCGCATACCCCGACGCTGGACCAGGTGCGTTCCCAACTCGTCGCACGGTTGCGCGAGGAGCGTGCCCGCGCCAACCGCCAGCGGTATCTGGCGGAACTGCTCAAGGATCACCCGCTCGCAATCAACGGCATCGAACTTTCCGGAATCCCGCAAAAGACCTCCAAGTAGGCAGGCCGCCCACACGCCCAAAGCCATGAAACCACGCCGCCACCATTGTCTATCCGCATCGCTGTTTTCCCGCCCGCTCCGCTATGGAGCGCCCGTGTTCGCGTTCCTGATCTCGGGCCTTGAAGCGGATGCCGGTGATATCCTCCGCGGCGGCCGCGGCGCGGCGGATCCGGCACCTTCCGGCGGATCCACCGTCGCCGCGCCCACTCCGGCCGCCACCGACGCCGCGCGCGCCAATGCCCGCGACTCGTTGGCCCGAACCACCCAAACCCTCGATGCCATGCGCGCGCTGCAAACCGCGGCCCGCAATGCCGCGGCGGCGGGTTCGGGCATATCCGGCAGCCAGCTTCCAGCCGTTCCCAACGGTCTAACCGCCGGTGGTCTGAAACCGACCGCGCCGGGTGTCTCCGCGCCAACCCCGTGGACTGGCGCGGACCATCCGGTGGAATCCATCAGTGGCTCGCAGACCACCGTCACCGTCCGCCAGACCGCCCAACAGGCGCTGCTCCAATGGGACACCTTCAACGTCGGCAAGGAAACCACCCTTCGCTTCGACCAATCCGCGGGCGGCGAAAATGTCAGCCAATGGATCGCCTTCAATCAGGTCAACGACATTTCCGCCAATCCGACCCAGATTCTCGGCAACCTAACCGCCGACGGCCAGGTCTATATCATCAACCGCAACGGCGTGATCTTCGGAGGCGGCAGCCAGGTCAACGCCCGCGGGCTCACCGTCTCGTCCCTGCCGATCAACACCAATCTGATAGAACGCGGCCTGCTGAACAATCCCGACGCGCAGTTCCTGTTCACCGGACTGGCCATCCCCGCCGGCCTCAACGGCACCCCCGCTTTCACCCCGGAGGCTCCGCCGGCCACCACCGGCAAATACGGCGATGTCATCATACAGCCGGGGGCCGTCCTCAGCAGCCCCACCAACTCGGCCAAAGTCGGCGGGCGCATCACCCTGATAGGCCCCAATGTCGTCAACGGCGGATCGATCCTAACGCCGGATGGCCAGACCATCCTCGCCGCAGGCCTGCAAGTCGGCCTCGACGGCCACTCGTCCTCGGATCCCAGCCTGCGCGGGCTCGACGTGTTCGTCGGTGCGGTGTCCGATCCTCTGGCCGGCCTTTATGCCGGCGGTGTCACCCAGGACGGCATCATCGAGGCCCCGCGCGGCAGCATCACCCTCGCGGGAAAAAGCATCTATCAGAATGGCGCGCTCGCCAGCACCACCTCGGTTTCGCTCAACGGGAGAATCGACATTCAGGCGAGCTACAACGCGGTCTCCAACCGGGCTACCGCCAACGCGCGCGGCGCGTTGTTTCTTTTCAAGGATACGGGCGCCGTCGATCTCGGAACCGGAAGCTCCATCAGCATTATTCCCGAATATGGGAGCGGCGAAAAGACGATCGGCACCGAACTCGCGTTGCGATCTCAAGCCAACGTTTCCGGCAAAACGATCCACATGGGAGAAAACGCGGTGATTGCGGGTCCCAACGCGCTTGTGTCACTGGCAGCCGGCACCTGGTTTTATGACAGCGCCAGCGCGTCGCCGACCTCCACCCTTGTTCAAACCGGAGGTCAGGTATATCTCGATACCGGAGCGCTGATCGATGTGGCGGGATCCCTGGCGGTGCCCGTCCCGGTTAGCCAGAATATCGTGTCGGTCGATCTGCGGTCGGCGGAGCTTGCGGATTCTCCGTTGCAGCGCCTCGGCGTGCTCCGCAACGCCACCGTGGAGGTGGATATCCGGAATACCGGTGACGGATGGATAGGCACTCCGCTGGCCGACATCTCGGGCTTCGCCAACCTCATCCAGCGGTCGGTGGGACAGCTAACCGTCGCCGGGGGCGAGGTTTCCATCAGCGCCGGGGGATCGGTCGTGTTGCGCGAGGGCTCCGGCATTGAGGTTTCGGGAGGTTCGACCCTGTTCGAGGGCGGGATGGTTAGAACAACCCGCTTGATCACCGGCGGACGGCTGGTGGATATCGGAAGCGCCTCGCCGGATGTGATCTATGACGGCATATACGATGGATCCTTCACCGAGACCACCGCGCCCAAATATGGTGTGGATAACATCTATGGAGGGGTGTTGGCACCGTCCGGCTTCCGATACGAAGAAGGATACACCCTAGGTGCCGCGGGGGGCAAGCTATCCATTTCAGCGCCATCAATGGCTCTTGACGGCGGTATGGCGGGAACCATCGTTGTGGGTGAAAAACAACGCCTGGCACCGCCATCCGGCAGCACCCTTTCGATATTGTTCCAGGCCCAGGATACCACCTATCCGATCCTGCCGATCCATTCGCCGGCCCCCCCCGCGGTCACTTTCGATCCGGCGGTGATCCTTCAGTCCGCCGATCCGTTCGCTCTTGATGCCAACGGCGACCCGCTCATCCTGAGGCAGGACCGGCGGGATCGCGTGTTGCTCTCGCCCGAACTGCTCGGGGACCAGGGCTTCGGGGTGCTGACCCTCAATAACCACGACGGCGATATTGTCGTGCCCCTGGGAGTGGAACTCGCGGCGCCCACCGGTGGCGCCATTAATATGGCGGGTTCGAATATCACCATCGCGGGCACGGTTTCCGCCCGTGGTGGCAAATTATCGTTTTCGACGTATGGTCTGACCTACGATGAGGTGAATCTCATCCAGAATTCCCCGCCTGCCGGCTCACCTCCCGTGGTTGCGGCAGGGCGTGGGGTTTTCACGCTCGGAGCCACTGGCAGGGTTGTCGCCTCGGGGTTGGTGGTGGACGACCGTGGGAGCAGCGGTGGGGCCACCGTTGCTCCGGTAGCCCGGAGTGGCGGCGCGGTCACGATCCTCGGATACTCGGCAAATCTCGCGTCTGGGGGGGTGGTTGATGTCTCCGGTGGAGCGTTGATCAATGGCCGGGGAGCGGTGAGTTATGGCAACGGCGGCAGCCTGTCGATCACCGCCGGTCGCGAGCCCGGATTCAGCGCGACTCTGGGGGGGGCTCTAACCCTCGATTCAGATCTGCTGGGCTATTCCGGAGCGAAGGCGGGATCGTTGACGATCACCGGCCCGGCTCTCCGGATTGGTGGCTCGATCACCGATCCGCGGATCACCATGGTGGATCCGGAGCGGTTCGCCAGCAGGGGATTCGGAACGATCTCGCTGAGTGGTGTTGGTATACCCGCGTCGTCCTCATCGTCCCCGATTCCGGGAATCCACGTCCGCAGTGGGGCGGCGGTAACACCGGTTGTCACCGGTTGGTTGGGTTCCGTTGGCGCGGATGATGTCTTCGCGTTGACTCCGACCCTGCGTGAGGAGACCGTCAGGACCCCGGTGCAGCTCACGCTTGCTGCGATCGGGGCGAGCTTCGGCGGTGTGCCGCTGGTGGTGGGTGAGGTTAGGCTGGAGAGCGGATCCACCATCACCACCGATGCGGGAGGCGCGGTATCGCTCAAGGGACAGACGGTCACGGTGGATGGCTCCATTGTCTCGTCCGGCGGCTTGATTTCCGTGGAGGGCGGGACTTCATACCCCGCCGCAGGGAGCGTTCTCAACGCCCTTCCGACGGTGCATATCGCCGCCGGTGCCATTCTATCCACCGAGGGTCGGCAGGTTCTGGTGGCAGATCCATTTGGGCGCCGGAGTGGCAAGGTGTTCGCCGGCGGCAAGATCACCGTGACAGGCAATATCCTGGCAGAGGCCGGAGCCATTCTCGATGTTTCCGGCACAAGTGGCACCCTCGATTTGCCTCCTACCTCGCTGTCGCTTGACCAGGCACTGATCGGTTCCTCCGCAGGCAAACCTTACGTCCCGGTGTTGATCGATTCCAATGGAGGATCGATCACGCTTGCAGGTTCGCAAATGCTTTTCATGGACGCCACCCTGTTGGGGCGGCCGGGCGGTGATTCCGCCACAGGCGGCTCGGTTTCCATCTCGTCGGGCGTGTTCCTCGCGGAAGGCAAGTCCTATACGACGGCGGATGCCAACCTCATCGTCAGGCAGCAGGGAACCATCCTGCCTCCTTCCAACATGAATTTGGGAGTGGGTCAAATCGTTCGGGATGCCTCGGGCAATCCCCTTGCGGAACAGGGATATTTCTCCGTTTCCTCCCTGGATTCCGGCGGTATTGATTCGCTGGCACTGGGCGGGAACGTGCGCTTCGAAGGCGATGTGTCTATCCAGCTTCCCGGCAGGGTTTCGATCGCGGACGGAGGGGTGATCTACGCGGACGGGGCGGTCGCATTGAACTCCGGGCAGATTGTCCTAGGCCGGAATTTCCGCAGCCCCACCCAACAACAGGATATCCAGTTGTTCACCTCTGGAGTGGTTGGCAGCAGCAATCTATCAAACTATCAATTTGCCCCGCGAGCGGGGACTGGCACCTTGACCATCAACGCAGGACTGGTCGATATCGGTGATCTTTCCCTGGACGGCATCGGCTCAACAGGAATCGATGCGTCCGGGGGCGACATTCGCGGCAACGGAACATTCCAGATGGCCGGGGACCTGACTCTGGAGGCAGGGCAGATCTACCCCCCGACACAGCGGCAGTTCAACATCTTCGTCTATGACAGCGGTGCTCCGGGAGTGGTCAAACCCGGTACGATCAACATCCTGCCGGGGACCGAACGCAACCTGCCCCTATCCGCCGGCGGCACTCTCTCCATCCACGCATCGGAGATCCATCAAAGCGGAACGCTGCGGGCGCCGCTCGGCACGATCAATCTCGGTTGGGACGGCGCCGGAAGCGCGCCCGTGAATCCAATCGCAGGTTCCTCCGCCGCCGTTCCCGTCACGTCGTCGCTGACCCTATCATCCGGCGGCCTCACATCGGTTTCGGCGATCGACCCGATCACCGGCAAGGGTGCTGTCATTCCCTACGGGATCAGCCTTGATGGCTCCAAGTGGGTCGATCCGGCCGGCAACGACATCACGGCGACCGGCCCGATCGGCAAGGCGGTGAATCTTGCCGCGGTGACTCTCGTCACGGCGGCGGGAGCCACCATCGATATCAGTGGTGGCGGAGACCTTTACGCCTACCGCTGGATTTCCGGAAACGGTGGCACCGAGGATATTCTCGCCTCGTCGGAGGCTTTCGCCATCGTGCCCGGCTATGGATTTGATTACAGTCCCTACGCTCCGTTCAACACCGACTCCTCCGCCGCCAATCTGGGCGGCCAGCCTGGCTACACGAATTCCACGCTCAGGGCTGGCGACCAGATCACGTTAGCCGCGAGCAAGGCGCTTCCGGCGGGAACCTACACCCTGTTGCCCGCGCGTTACGCCCTTCTTCCGGATGCGGTACTCGTGACTCCCATCCCGACGATTCCCGCAAGTGCCGGGGTTGCTCCCGATGGATCTTCGCTGGTGGCCGGGTACCGCTCCAACAATCTTGATCCGGCGCGCACCGGCCCCACCGTGATCGGAGGGTTTGAAATCGCCCCGGCCGCCGTGGTGCGTAGCCGGGCCGAGTATCAGGATCTGCTAGCGAACTCCGTTTTGAAAGCGGCCGCCATCGACCGTGAGTTGGCGGTGCCAAGACTGCCGGTGGATGCGGGGTATCTGTCATTTTCGGCGACTTCCAGCATGACGTTGCGGGGTGGAGTTGGCTCCGCAACTCCGGAATCGGGACGTGGCGGTGTGATTGATATCAACAGCTCATCCAACATTCTGATCAATGCCGCTGGATCGGGCGGCTCCGGTGGGCTGGTCCTCAGCGCCGCCACGCTCAACGCGTTCGGAGCGGAGAGCCTGCTCATCGGCGGACTTCGCAGGTTCGGTTCATCAGGCGTGGAGGTGACCGCAAACTCCGCCGATGTCACACTCGACAACGCCGGGGCCGCCCTTGTTGGCTCCGATATCGTCTTGATTTCGCGCGAGAATCTCACCCTCGGCACGGACTCGGAAATCAGTGCCCCCGAGGAGGATCTCCCGCTCGATGATCTGACCATCGGTAGCGCGGGGGTCTCCGGCAGCGGCAATGGAGCGCTGGTGCGGGTCAGTGCCAGTTCCTCCGCGAGGATCCTGCGATACGGTGTGGGCACGAGCGTTGCGCCAAATCTGGTGATCTCCGGCGGATCGGAACTCACTGGCGGCAGCATCGTTCTGGATTCCACCGCCGGCACGGACCTTGCGGGGTCGGCGGCATTGGCCGCGGATGATGTTTCCCTCAACAGCGGTCAGATCAGCATCGTCCTAAGCGACCCCGGTGTCCTGAATCCCACGACGGGTCTCGTGCTGGCGGGGGATGCCCTCTCAAGCCTCCAGAATTCCGCAAAACGGCTCGGCCTGCTGAGCTATTCCACGGTGGACGTCTATGGCCGTGGCGAGGTCGGTTCGCGTTCCTTTGAGAGTCTGTCGTTCAATACAGGCGCCATCCGGGGATTCCATGCCGGAGATGGTGGAGCGACATTCACCGCGGCTGGTCTCTCGCTGGGGAACAGCGCGGGAAGCACGGCTCCCACGCCTTTGGCGGGGGGCGGCACGGGATCCATCGCATTTGACGCCGATCGGATCACCCTGGAGGCCGGCCCGATCCGCGTGGAGGGATACGCCCGGACCACCCTGTCCCCAACGGGCGGCATTCTGACGGCCAGCCAGGGATCATTGGAAGCGGGCGGGGACCTCGTGCTGGCCAGCCCGGGCATCACCGGCGCCGCCGCATCCAATTACCAGATCGGCTCGACCGGTACACTGCGACTCGACCGGCCTGCCGTGACCCGGCCCGCTCCTTCCGGTGGTGGCTTTGGCGCGGACCTCACCCTGCGCGGTGCGGGCGTGCTGGTGAATGGCGACATTACCCTGCCAAGCGGGAAGCTTACCCTGCATGCGACCTCGGGAGATTTGGTACTCGGCAACACGGCTGCAACCACACTCGACCTTGCCGGCACATCCACCACCTTTGTCGATACCATCCGCCACACCAGCGGTGGAACCGTGAACCTCATCTCGGATGCGGGAGCCGTGACCATTGATAGGTCCGCGGTGATCAACGTGTCCGCCCCAGCGGGCGGCGGCAACGCGGGAGCCATCGGTGTCAAGGCATCCGGCGGCGTGTTTGATCTGAATGGCGCCATCACCGGAACCGCGGGAGGAACGGGAGAAACCGGCGCCTTCTCGTTGGATGCCGGTTCGGTGGCCGGTGGCAGCCTTGCCAGTCTTGACGCCATCCTCAACGGCGGCGGATTCCTCCGTTCGCGCGACTATCGGATCCGCGACGGCGACATCGGCATTGATGGTCTTGCGGTCTCGCGCATCTATCGGGTTTCCGCCGATACCGGGGCCATCACGGTCTCCAGCATGATCGATGCCTCGGGCACCACCGGTGGCATCATCGACCTCAAGGCCCGTGGCAGCCTCACCCTCGCCAACGGTTCACTGCTCGACGCGTCCGCCGATGGCTTTGACTCCGCAGGCAAAGGCGGTTCGGTCATCCTCGAAGCGGGCAATCCGCACAACGGCGCGGTTGATGCCGCGGCGGTTCTCGATCTGCAGTCCGGATCGGCGATCAAGCTGGGGGTGGCGGCCAGGAATTCGGCAAGCGAATCGCTCGGGATGTTTACCGGTACGCTCCATCTGCGTGCCCCGCGCAATGCCGCAAACTCGGATCTGGCCCTCAACCCCGTCGGCAGTGCGATCACCGGAGCCTCCAGCATCCTCGTGGAAGGTGTGAAACTTTACGAACTCACCGGAACGGGGACCATCACTTCGACGCTGCAAACCCATATCAAGACGGAGGCTTCCGCTTTCCTTGGCGAAGCCGGCACCACCACTGCGGGATACTCGTCCATGTTAGGCCGTCTCGCATCGCTCCAACCGTCGCTCGATCTGATCCTCGCGCCCGGGGCGGAGATCTTCAACCTCGCCGGCGACCTGACTCTCGGTACCACCGCTTCCACCGCAACCAGCGACTGGAATCTTGAAACCTTCCGCTTTGGACCGAAGTCCGCGCCCGGCGTCCTCACCATGAGAGCCTCGGGAGACATCGTGTTCTACAACGCGCTCAGCGATGGTTTCGCGGCGGTCACTCCGAATGCGGCGAATGGCCAGTCATCGCTCTGGCTGGCTCCGCTGATGGCGGGAAACCCGCTGCTTCCGGCAAACTCCCAGTCCTGGTCCTACCGCCTCACCTCGGGCGCCGATTTTCTATCAGCGGATTCCGGGTCAGTCCTCCCCGAGTCGTTGCTCGCCTCCGGAAAGGGATCGTTCCTGTTGGGCAAAAACTATGGCAACGCCGCGAGCTACGGATCCGGCGCCAATTTCACCACCGCGACCGCAATCACCAACCGCTATCAAGTCATCCGCACCGGATCCGGCGACATCGACATCAACGCCGGCCGCAACGCGTATATCCTCAACCAATTCGCCTCCATCTATACGGCGGGTACCTTGGTGAACGATCCCACCACCGTCGTCAATCCGGGGGACTTTGTCGTGCCGCTGCTGCTCAGTGACTCCGGCCGCCACCCCACCCAGGGCACCTTGCTCGGCGCCGTCCAGCAGAAGTATTTCGTTCAATACAGCATGGCGGGTGGCAACGTGTCGATTCAGGCGTCCAATGATGTCGCGCGGATGACCCGAAACACCAACTCCGCGACCGGTGGATCTCTGATTGACGATTCCAGCCGCCAACTTCCAAACAATTGGCTCTACCGCCGTGGCTACATCGATCCGACCACCGGTGAATCCGGGGTTGCGGGAGTCAATGACGGCAGTGCCTCGCTCACGGATCAGGATGCGTCCACCACTTGGTGGATCGATTTCAGCAATTTCTTCCAGAGTGTTGGAACGCTGGGTGGCGGTAATGTGGTTCTGAATGCCGGAAATGATGTCAGGAACATCGATGCTGTCGCCCCGACAAACGCCCGGATGCCGGGCGGCAGACCCTCGGCGGACAATCTTATGGAACTCGGGGGCGGGGATGTCACCGTGCGTGCCGGAAACAATATCGACGGAGGCGTCTATTACGTCGAACGGGGAAGGGGAATCCTGAGCGCCGGTTCCTCCATCACCACCAACGCCACCCGCTCGCCGTCCCGCGGGATTGTCGGATCTCTGACAAATCCTCTGATTTTGGACCCGAACACCTGGCTTCCCACCACCCTGTTTCTTGGCAAGGGCGGGTTTGACGTTGAATCGGGTTCGGATCTTCTTCTCGGCCCGATCGCCAATACTTTCCTGCTTCCCCAGGGATTGAACAACAAGTTCTGGTACAAGACCTGGTTCAGCACCTACTCGGAGGACAGCTACGTGAACGCCATTTCCCTTGGAGGCTCGGTTACGCACCGCACCCAGATCAGTCTGCCTGCGGAATCCGGCGTCCGCTATGCGCTGGAGGGGTGGCTTACCGCCCAGCAGTTGCTCTCGACCGCCAACGGAGCGGCCAGCTATCAGCCATGGCTCAGACTTGCCGAAACCTCGGTCAGTCCGTTTGGTTTGGTATCCAGCCTCGTGGCTCCCACCTTGCGCACCACGGCATTCGAAGGTGACATCCGCCTCAATGGCAATCTGACGCTCGCATCATCTCCATCCGGCCAGATGGAGATGATGGCGGGGGGCTCCGTCCTGGGTTTGCAACCAACCGGAATCAGCAGTATCACCGGTGTCCAGCAATGGATCGCGTCTTCGGTCAATATGTCCGATTCCGACCCATCCGCCATGCCTGGGATATCCAGTCCGTTCGCTTACATTCAAGTTGTCGGACGCGCGGTGTCGGCCAATCGGGTTACCGGAGCCGGATCTGGCGAGGGCTTTCTCGATTTTCTTGATCAGAGATTCACCGAAACCGGTACTCCCAATGGCGGTTCCGAGGAAGAACAGGCGCGACATTCGCCGGGAGGTCTGCACCTGAACGACCCGCAGCCCGTCCGGATCATTGCACGTGAAGGCAACATCGAAGGCTTCACTCTCTTCACCCCGAAATATGCCCGCATTCACGCGGGCAACGATATTGGAGACGTTTCCCTCTATATCCAGAACCTGCGCGCTTCGGATTTCAGTGTGGTTGCATCAACGCGGGACTTCGTCGCCTACAATGCTAACACGATTTCCCGGAATCTGGCCGCCGCAGACATCGGGGCCAATCCGTCCGTCATTCTGAATCCGCTCGCCGGCGACTTGCAGATTTCCGGCCCGGGCAATCTCGAAGTGCTCGCCGGGCGCACGCTGGACCTAGGATTCGGCAGTTCGAAATCCGACGGCACCGGCTCCGGCATCACCAGTATCGGCAACGGCCGCAATCCCTACCTCGGCTTTGAGGGGGCATCCATCACCATTGGCGCGGGGATCGGCCCGGCTGCCGGGCTCCCTGCCAGCAACCTGGCGTTCGACGAGTTCGTGGCCCGGTTTGCCACAAGTCCGGACGGGGACCGCTATCTGGCGGAAGCCAGGGGGATCCTTGGGGTGGTGACCGACCATGAAGGCTCGGAAGCACTGGAAAACGGCGTGAAAATCCTGTCGGTATCTCCCGGTGGAGCCGCCGATGCCGCGGGTCTGAAAACCGGTGACGTGATTCTAACGGTAGGGGCGAGGAAAATTCCGGGAAGCTACGATGACAGTTATCTGTTGAGCGGTATCAAGGTGGGGGAGGCAACCCCAATCCGGATCTTGCGCGACGGCAGCCCGCTGGAACTCACCGTCACGCCCGGCCGGGATCTATTGAACCTGGCGGACCCCGCGCTCACGGTGGAACAGCAGAGACAACTGGCGCTTTCGGTCTTCAACCTGGTGCTGCGCGATACGGGACGGGACTTCAACGACCCTTTCAGCGACGGCTACCGGAACTACGACACGGGCTTCGCCGCGATCAAAGCCCTCTTTCCGGAGACCACTCTCTGGTCGGGTGGGATTCTCACCCGCAGCCGCGACATCCGTACCCGCAGCGGCGGGGATATAACCATCCTCGCTCCGGGAGGTGGCCTTGCGATGGCGGAAACCACCATTGGCAATCCGCTCACCCCGCCCGGCATCGTCACCGAGGCGGGTGGCAGCATCAACTTGTTCACCGACCAGAGCGTGAGCATCGGCATCGGCCGTATTTTCACCCTCAAGGGCGGCAATGTTGCCATCTGGTCCTCCGGCGGAGACATCGCCGCTGGTTCGTCCTCCCGGACGGTGTCCGCCGCGCCGCCCACCCGCGTCCTCATCGATCCGCAGAGCGCCTCGGTGGAAACCGACCTCGCCGGTCTGGCCACCGGGGGTGGTATTGGCGTTTTGGCCACGGTGGAAGGGGTGGCACCCGGCAATGTGGACTTGATCGCTCCCGCTGGGATCATCGACGCCGGTGATGCCGGGATTCGCGTGAGCGGCAATATCAATCTGGCCGCCGTCGTCGTGGTCAATGCGGGCAACATCTCCGCCGGTGGCAGCAGCGCCGGGTCACCGGTTGCGGCCAGCGCTCCGAGCGTCAGCGCGGTGACCGCGGCCTCGAACACGGCGGCCGCCGCAAACAGCACGGCGGAGAAATCCACCGACGATCAGAAACCCGCCGAGACCCAGGACAACGCCGATGACGCGCCGTCGCTCTACACCGTGGAGGTCATTGGTTACGGTGGGGGCGGGGAGCCCGAGGACGAGGACGACAAAGACAATGCGGAGGAAGGCGGACCAGCCACCGGGGAAACGCAAAGCCCGTGATCCGGGAACCCTCGGTCGGGAGCGTTGATCCTGGGAGTTAAAGTTTCAGAACTGGCAGCCCACCTCGTTTCATTGGGGTGGCTGAGCGCTTCCCTCAAGGTAGGGCGGCCTTGATAAGGCCGCCACGCGGATGGCAAGCGGAAGCCGGGTCGATAGGTTGACATGCCGGCCCGGTCATCGTCATGATCTTCCTCAACCCATCCTCCGGCACCCTCATCGAGGGTGCCCTACCTTTTCAGCGGGCGCAATTTGCTCCGTCTTCGCCAAGGCTACGCCGGGACCCGCCGACATTGCGGTTATCTCGAGAAAGCCGGGTTCTGTTATAAGAACACCCCGGCCACCCTGCGGATGACCGGGGTGCTCCGACCTCAACAAGCAGCCATGCAAACCACAGTTAGGGAGTGGTCACCTTCAGCCGGGCAAACTTCTTCGGGTTGCCGGTCGGCAGCGCGTATGTAATCGCGCTGGGCGTGTTTGTGGTGGGAGTCACCACTTGCCAGGCATCGGTCACGCCAAGATCATCGGACTCTTCGATCGCGTAGGTCACATCGCCATTGGTCACCGCTTCCGCACGCTTGGCGAAACTCACGGTGCCGCCGGAATAGGTGCCGGCGGCACCGTCCGAGGCGGCCGGATTCAGGTTCAGCGCGTATTCCACAAGGTTCGAGATTCCATCCTTGTCGGAATCCCCATTGGCACCGCCGGTCACATTGTTGGCGGACGCCCAACTCGCGAAGCTTCCGGCGGACGATCCCAATCCTTGGATCTTGAGCGTGCCGGATTGGTCGATGGTCAGCGCGCCGATGTACTGTCCCGTTCCCAACACCGCGTCTCCGGTGGAAGCGCCAGCCGTGAGATCGGCACCGCTGGTCGTGTGGATGAAGCGGTAGATGTCAAGCGCCCCTTGCACTCCCGCGGATCCCGGAAGGGTTCCGGCGCCAAATGCCTGGCGCGGATCGATGCCAATGCCGAACGAGGTCGTGGTGACAGGCGGCATATACTCGTCAACGGATGGCTTGGGATTCGCACTCGGGATGATTGCAGAAGCTGGATTGGTTCCCGAAGTGGAGGCATTGTTATTGATGCCGCCTATCGCGTCATTGACGCTGCCGGCCATCAGAAAGTTGTAAATTTGCGTGCTGAGCGTTCCACGGTTAGAGGGTGATATCGTGGCGATGGTGCTGTTAGCTCCGGAATCAGCGCTACCCAGGGATGCCCGCGGGGCTGAATAGTAATTGGTCCGTGCGGGGTCGCCGTTGACCACGGGTTGTCCAGCCGCCACGGTGCCGACCACCAGCCACCGGACGGCATTGTCATTATACCAGTTGGATCCGAACGTTGAATCAAGAGCGAGGTCCACTCCGACGCTGGCACTGCCGAGAGCGGTGTTGATGGAGGTGACCGGAACATTGTTCTGCGTGTTCTCACGGAAGAGGCTGGCAGGCCCCAAATTCACCACGTAGTAGTTTTCACCAACCACATTGGAAGAATCAAGTTTATAAAAAACAACGACAAGGTCGCCGTGATCGACGGAATCCGAGGCGATGGCCACTTGGGTGGCCAATAGGGTGCTGGCAAGCAGAAGAGTTGGGATGGTTGTAAGTTTCATGGTAGTGAGTTTCATGGCATGTTGGTTTGCGGATGCTTGGCAAAAGTGCTCACGGTGGATCCGCGTCCGCCGTGAGGAGAGATTAAAGTATGATCGCCTGTCTCCGATCCATTTGGCAAATGTGACAGCATTGTTACATATCCAGGGGTAGGTCGCTCATTGCTCCACCGTGCCCGAAACACCACCGCGAGCCCCCCCTTGCCCTCTGGTATGAAGAGCCGCCGCGATGGCGGAGAGTTGATTGAAACGATCCCAGCCAAGCGTTCTCCTCAGATACTCATCATGGAGCTCTACCGCCTGTCGGCGATAGAGAGCGGCCTGCTCGGGGTCGTTTCCGAGAAGCTGTTGCTCCTGATCCAGCGCTTGGCTGAAACTTTCATCCATCCCATGGATCAGCCGGATTTCGTTCGGAGTGAATCCCCGCAGAGCGGAAGCTGCCAATTGTACCGCTACAGGAGTCCGCCCCCTGGGCTCACTGGGGATGGCTCTCCCGAATTCGCTGACACCAGGGATTTCTGGCTGCTCCGATGGCATATCAGCAAAACCTCCCGCATTTGCGTTTCTCCGGGTGTTCGAGGTCGTCAACGGTCGACGAGTCCGCGGGGCAACGAATGATTCGGGATTCCTGCCTTCGATATCCTGAGAACCCTTGGAGGGAAGGAATCTCGCGACACGCCGATCACTCGATTTGCGGTGTCCGCCATCGATGGCATTCAATGGGTCGGCCGCGCCATCACCGCACGTCCCGAAGCGGTCCCTTGCACCAAGACCGCTGGATTGACTGGCGGTGGAGGCCTCCTTATGAATGATTCTTGCACCGGAAAACAGGGCTGCGGCCAAGCAGAGCCCCCCTGCGGCAAGCAACTTGGGATTCATGATGTGTCAGAGGGGTTGGAACTGGATAATGGAAAACTCCGGCACAGCGGAATCACCGTGCCGGAGTCGATTTGGTGTTATTCGAATCCACCCGTCATCGTGCGGAAGCGACTCACTAGGTAACGTTTCTTACTTGGGAGAGACGGGAGCACCGTCGGCGGTACGCTCGACATTCATCAATGAGATTGCCTCGAGACCGGAGCCCGGAGCCGTAGTGATTTCATCCCTGAGGTCTTCGTAGAAAGCAAGGGTGGTGCCAGTCAGATTCATGCGGGATTGATGGAGGTAGCCCCAGAAGGTGTAGCTACCATTCTGAAGGGCAGCCACAGAATAGGTTACACCGTTCCATTTCAGCTCGACACCTGCGGCGGCGGTGCTCCAATCGGAAGCGCCAACATAGCCGACGTAAATGCCGGGTTGGCTATCTGGCGACGTGGCGGCCATCATCTTGGCCACGTCGCTTCCGCTGGAATAGCCGCCATCGTTCGCGAAGAAACTCACACCGTTCATTTTGCCACTGGAGATCGTGGTGTATCCCCACTGGTTGAGGCTGGCAAACACCCCGGAACCGGTCTCGGCGAGGGTCGTGATACGGGTGCCCGATTCCTTGTTGCGACCGGTCGCATACACCATGGTGCCAGCGTCCGCAACGTCACCGGTGAACATCGAGAGGGGAGTCTCGCCCAAAGAACCATACAAGTTGCGGAATCCAAGCGGAGTCATGCTCGTAATGCCGGTGGAACCTTTGTTGGCGAAGAACTTGAACGGAATGATCGCGACTTTATCATCCTTCACGAGCCCGGGGCTGGTGTATTCGGTGGATGACTGGAACACATCCGAGAACCCGATCTCCGAGACGGTTTCGGTGGAAGCCGGAGCGAAGGCGGAAGGATTCGCTGCGACCGTGCCGCCGTAGGTGCCGCTCGTCGAGCCAACCACGGAGGTGAGGATGTAGCTGTTGTTCAGTTGTGGAGCAGTGGCCACGTCGCGGATGCCGGCTGCGGAACCCGACCAGAAGGTGCGGATGATGACGGGCTGGCCATCGTAGGTGCCGTGGAAAATACAGGCATCATGCTTGTTGGCGGTGCTATCCTTGCCGTAGTATTGGAAGGTATAGCCTGGGGCAAGGAGTGCCTTGATCTTGGCATCGACTGCCGACCGACCAGCGGTCGAACCGGTGATGTCGATCACGGTCTGGGCGTTCGTGGCTCCGACGAGTGCCAGAGTGGCGGCAGTGGCGAACGATAGTGATTTCAGTTTCATGGATTTATGTTGTTGGTTGTGTTGTTGGTTGTGTTGTTTGTAGTACGAAGGACATTGGTGATATTCCGATCAGCGACGGCGGCGAACGCAGAGGCCGAGGGCGCCGGCGAGACCGAGCAGCATTGAGGAAGGCTCCGGAATGACGGTGAGAAGGCCGGAGGAGTTGATGGCGAGCGTGCCGATGTACTGGCCGCTGCCAGCCACCGCGTTGGTAGGCGAATAGCCCGCGGTCAGGTCGGCACCGGTGGTCGTGTGAATGATTCGGTAGATATCGAGCGCGCCCTCGAGCGATCCCACGGGCGCATCGGTGATCGAACCTGCCCCAAAAGTCTGCTGGGGATCAATATTGATGCCGAATGCGTTCAAATTCGCCGGCAGCACATACTCATCCGCAGACTGGGGCGAACTCTTCGCGATCACCGCGCCAGCGCCATTGTTGCCAACCGTCTGAGCGGCGGCGTTATTCGTGCCGGCATTGAAGTTGGAGATCTGGGTGTTGAGAGTTCCCCGTTGGGTCGATGATAGGGTCGATCCCCACGTCGTGCTGGCCGCATAGCTGTTGCGGGCTAACGAATAATAGCTTGTGCGGGCCGGGTCGGAGTCGACAGCGGCGCCGGCATTGACGGTTCCAACAATGTACCACCGGACATCGCCGGTGTTGTACCAGTCGGCACCGAAGTTGGATACCAGATCGGCGCCGATGTTGGCACTCGTGAGCGCGGTATTGACCGTGGTTACGGGCACATTGTAGCCGGTATTCTCGCGGAAATCCGCTCCTTTGCCCAGATCGAAAACGTAGGTGTTCGTCTCAAGCGGGTTGGTGGAGTAAAACGCGACTGCAAGGCCGCCGGATTCGATGGTGATTGCGGCCATCGCTTGCGAGGTGAAGGCAACGACACCTGCGAGAGCGAGCATTGCTGGCTTGAAATTGTGTTTCATCGTTCGTTGTGTGTTTGTTTTTGGTGTGATTTTCCGAGGCTCGGGTATTGGAGTGCGTGAAGCATTTCCCCGCCCGACGCAGCGAGCATTGGGCGTCACGGTGGGGCGGTCAACGGACCCTAGGTGACAATCTTGACATAAACCACGCTGCGATGATCGACAGGTGGATCATGATGTATGCGGGGGTTCCGGCTGATTCGGGTCGTCTGTGGAATATGTGTTATCTCGTCGGATAAGCGGGGACCATGGGTGCGCCGCTGATGCGGCATACCGGCGCAATGGCTGATAGAAAAATCGGCTGTTGTGAGTTGGATGCGTATCGCTTTCTCAGAACTTGGCGCTTGCATCGCAGCCCAATTTGACGCAGGGTGAACCGCGGCGCGAATGCGCCATCCAGCCCAATTCATTTTTCCCATGAGCAAACACATCGGCGTTCTAACCAGCGGGGGCGACTGCCCCGGACTCAATGCCGCCATCCGCGGCCTCGGCAAGGCGGCGTGCGACAGGTTCGGCATGCAGGTCACCGGGTTTCTCAACGGCTTCCGCGGGTTGGCACTCGACCAGTCCCGGGTGCTTGACAGCGCGATGCTGTCCGGTGTTCTAACCGACGGTGGGACGCTGCTCGGTACCAGCCGCGACAAGCCGCACCGGATGAACATCGGCGGCAAGACCAAGGATATGACCGATGCCGTGGTGGCCACCTATCAGCGCCATCATCTCGACGCGCTGGTGTGCCTCGGCGGCGGCGGCACCCAGAAAAACGCGCTTCGGCTGGTGGAGGCGGGGCTCAACGTGGTGACGCTTCCGAAAACCATCGACAACGACATCGCTCTAACCGACCGGTCGTTCGGATTCGACACCGCCCTCGGGATCGCCACCGAAGCGATCGACCGCCTGCATTCCACGGCGACCAGTCACGAGCGGATCATTGTGGTGGAGGTGATGGGCCACCGTGCCGGATGGCTGGCTCTGGAAGCCGGCATCGCCGGCGGCGCGGATGTGATTCTGCTGCCTGAGATTCCCTATGATGTGGAGAAGGTCGCGGCCGCGATCCGCCAGCGCACCCAGCGCGGCAGGCGGTTCAGCATCGTGGTGGTGGCGGAAGGCGCGATGTCCGTCGATCACGCGGGTCAGGTGAAGGAGTTGTTGGAAGGAAAGGCCGCAGCCACGGAGAAGCCGGAGCGTGCGGAGTTTTCCGAGCGGCTCAAGCAGTTTCACGAGGAGCACGTGGGCCATACCATCGCGCTCACCCGCAATCTGGAGAAGCTAACCGGACAGGAAAGCCGTCTGACCATCCTCGGCCATTTGCAGCGCGGCGGCACACCGTCCGCCGCGGACCGGGTGCTCGCGTCCTGGCTGGGAACCGAATGCGCGCGGGTGCTGGACCGTGGACAACACGGCGTGATGCTCGCGTTGCAGGCCGGAGCGATCGTGCCGGTTCCCATCGCGGATGTCGCCGGGCGCAAACGTCTGGTCCCGGTCGATCACCCCCTGATCGCCGCCGCGCGCATGGTGGGAACATGTTTCGGGGATTGATGGAATGGTAGTTGTGACGGAAATGTCACGATCTTCCGCTATCCGGAACGGATTTAGGGTGGAATGGTCCTACTCGCGGGCCGTCGGGCCGATGCCGCGCGGCACTCCGAAATCCGCGAAACACCCCACCAACCAACACGACATCCATCACAGCCATGAAATCCATGTTAACAAATTTGCTTGCCGTCTGTGTGCTGACGGCGACCACCGGTGCCCAGACCCTCAGCCTCAAGGGATCCGACACGCTTGGCGCGAAGCTTGTGCCCCAACTTGCGGAAGCTTTCAAGGCAGCCGGCAACACCAAGGTGAAGTTCGAGATCGCCGCCGAAGGCTCCACCACCGCGTTTCCGGCACTGGCCAACGGAACCGCGCATCTCGGGATGTCATCACGCGAGGTCAAGGATGACGAGCGCACTTTCTGCCGCACCAAAGGGGTCAACCTCGTGGAGCACAAAATCTGCTATGATATGCTATGTGTCATCGTGAACCGGAACTCGCCTGTTAGCAAACTCACCAAGGAGCAGGTCGCCAAAATCTTCACCGGGCAGGTCAAGGACTGGTCGGAAGTCGGCGGAGTCCCCGGGCCGGTTTCGATCTACACCCGCAACACATCTTCCGGCACCTACAAGGACTGGCAGAAGCTGGCGATGAACGGCCGCGACTATCCGGCGAATTCGCAGAAACTCGCCGGTAACGAGCAAATCGCCCAGGAGGTTGCCAAGAACAGGAATGGCATCGGCTATGTGGGCCTCGCGTACTCGAAAACCACCGGCACCAAGGCTCTGCCGATCGACGGCGTCGAACCGATCGGCAAGAACGCCGAGAAATACGCCTATTCCCGCCCCTGCTTCATCTACGCGCCGGACAAACCGACCGTCGAGGCCGCCGCGTTCATGGCATTCATCGAACAGCCGGAGGGACAGGAGGTCGTGCGCAAGGTGGGCTTCATCCCGGTGAAGGACCTGAAGTGATTGCGATCTTTCCGGCGGCATGCATCCGGCCAAGGGCAAGCCGCCGGGACATCCCGTTCCCCGGCCGATGACTTCTCCTGGGGCGTGGCCGGTCGGCCGTTTCAGCATGCCAGTTCCAGTCAGAGTTCTGCTAGCCACCTTCCTGTTCTCCGGCGGGCTTCTGGCGGAGGTTATCAGGATTCAGGGTTCTGACGTCCTTGGAGCGAAGCTGGTGCCAAAACTTGCTGAGGCCTTCAAGGCGGCTGGCAACCCCGAGGTAAGATTCGAAATCGTCGCCGAGGGATCGCCTAGTGGGTTCCAACTCCTCGCAAACGGCGCGGCGGATCTCGGCATGTCGTCGCGCAAGATCACGGATCAGGAGCGAACGCTGTGCGAAACGCGGGGCGTCACCCTGGAGGAGCACCGGATCTGCCATGACATGCTGTGCGTGATCGTACACAAGGACTCATCCGTGGCCGAACTGACCAAGAATCAGGTGGCCGGGCTATTCACCGGTGAAATCCAAAATTGGTCCGGGGTGGGCGGTTCGCCGGGTCCGGTTGCCATCTACACCCGCAACACCGCATCCGAATCCTACAGGGTTTGGCGGCATCTGGCCATGGGAGGGCGTGATTACGGACGTGCCTCGGTCAAGCTCGCCAGTGGCGAAAGCGTCACCCAGCAGGTGGCAAAGGATCGCAACGGTATCAGCTATGTCGGTCTCGCATCATCGAAAACGCCGGGCATCAAAGTGTTGCCGATAGACGGCGTCGAACCGATCGGCAAAAACGCCGAGAAATACGCGTTTGCGCGCCCTTGCTATATCTACGCGCCGGACAAGCCGACCGTACAGGCCGCCGCGTTCATGGCATTCATCGAACAGCCGGAGGGCCAGGAGGTCGTGCGCAAGGTGGGCTTCATCCCGGTGAAGGACCTGAAATGATTGCGGTGACGACCTTGTCACCCTATTCCTCTGGCGATGAGCGGGGTGGGAGCCATACTGGGATTGATCCAAACGCGGATCGTTCCGGAGATACCCGCATGTGCTTCCGGTTCGGAGAAAAGGGGGTCCCCGTCCTCTGGGTTGGACGGGGACCTCTGATCCCGAACCCTCGCTCGAACGGCCGCCGGCCATTCGGGCGTCTTCGTTTTGGAAACGAGCGTTATCTAACGATTGCGACGGCGGCGGTCGGGCGCGGCAAGCGCGCGGCCATCGTCGTGTGGAAAGGATTCGGATGGTGGGGTTTTGTGACGGGAATGGGAAGCCGGGGTCGGGCTAACGGAATGGGCTGGTAGGGCAAGGGGAGCAAGGATGAATTACGAAGGGAATGATGAAGTGGGCGGCGTGCCCTCCGGGGATGGGCGATGTGCCGATGCCCGCGTCGAAGGTGGCGAAGCGGCCCCTGTGTCTCACTGCGAGGCCGATGAGGCAGAGGTCGGTGAGTTCATTTCCGTACGACCGGACTCGAATCGCCGGGTCGGAGGGCTTCGAGCACATGGGTATCCGGCAGGCGGGCGGCGGCCCTTTTCGAAGGTGACCAGCGGCAGATGGGCGGCTCCCGATTTGGCGTGGATGTGGCGATCCGGAAAACCGGGATTGGCGGTTGCCATGCCATCGGCGGCAAGAAGGGAAAATTCTTGACCGGGAAGAAATGGCCATCTATCCAATCGCAAGTCGCTCAGTTCCATGGCAAAAAGAGACTCACCACGACCCGGGGCCACCGACCACCTGACCGACATGGATGTCGGGAGCTTGCTGGCGCTCGGTTCCGCGGACCTGGTGGAGCCGGTTCCTGACCGGGAGGCGCTCGACGAGCAGCTTCCGGGTTACTCGATCATATCTGTCATCGGCCGCGGAGGCATGGGCGCGGTCTATCATGGAGTGCAACTCAGCCTCGAGCGCGAGGTGGCGATCAAAATCCTTCCGCCCGGGATCGACGCGTCGGATCCCGGCTTCGCGTTGCGCTTCGAGAGCGAGGCCAAGGCCATGGCGCGGCTCAGCCACCCGGCGATCGTGTCGGTTCATGATGCCGGGGAAACCTCTGTCGGATTGCGCTATTTCGTCATGGAATTTGTCGATGGCGGAGATCTTCAACAACTGCTGGAATCGCGCGGTCGCCTGCCACTCGGAGAAGCGCTTCCCATCATCAACTCCATCGCCGCAGCCCTTCGTTTCGCCCATCAAAACGGCATCTTCCATCGCGACATCAAACCTTCCAACATCCTCATCGACCGCGCCGGACGCGTCAAAGTCGCGGACTTCGGCCTGGCCCGCGTGGCAAACTCCGCCGTGTCCCCAACGCTCACGAATGTGGTGATGGGATCGCCCGACTACCTCGCGCCCGAAGCCTATGCTCCCGGCGTGATGCCCGATCACCGGGCGGACATCTTCGCCTTGGGCGCGGTGTTCTATCAGATGCTCGCGGGCCGGCTTCCCCGCGGGCGGTTCGAGCCCGCGTCCGCCGTGGTGAAGGGTCTTGACCGGAGGATCGATCAGGTCATCGACAAGGCGTTGCAGGCGAATCCCGACAGCCGCTATCAGAGTGTTAGGGAGTTCATCGAGGCCCTGCAAGCCGCCGCGGGTGGCGGAACTCGTCTTGTGGGACGCCGCAGGTGGATGCTTGCCTGCCTGGGCACCGTCGCAACAGGCTCGGCCTGGTGGTTCTGGCCACGCGCGCGGGATTCTTCACCGAAGCCTTCCCCGGCTGCGCCAAATCACCCGAAGATCGGTCTTTTGTCGAAGCTGGATTTGAAACACGATGTGCTCGCTGGCCAATGGAGCCTCAATGCCGATGGTTCCCTGGTGGTTCTGAGAGGCAGTTTCTCCACTACCGGAGGCAAAGGCATGCCTCGGGTTCACATTCCCTACCGGCCTCCCGAGGAGTATGACTACGAAATCGAGTTCACTCCCGCGGCGGAGGGAGACGGAGAGGTCTTTCTGCTCTTTCCCGCTGGCGGCAATCCGGTGATCTGGCGCCCCAGCCAGTGTTCCGACAAACCGCGTTTTTCCGGCTTCGGCGATCTCGACACACTTTGCATCTCCCGCCAGAGCGAAGCCGTTGTCCGTATCGACGCCACGCCGAAATACGGAGAACGGAACGTAACGCGAGTTGAAGTGCGCAGGGATAGCCTTCGTGGATTCCTCAATGGCAGGGAACTCGTTTCATGGAGCGGGGATTTCCAGCGCTTTTCCACCAATCCGGATTTTTCGCTGCCGAATCCGCTGGCTCTCGGCATCGGCGCTTACCGCACGGATGCCACCATTCACCGCGCGGAACTGACGGAGATCTCAGGCACCGGACATTCGTTCCCCGCACACAATGGAGCCTACACCCCCGGCCGATGGGTTTCCGTGTATCACGATGACGCCGCAAGGAAGATGTTCAGATCCAATGCCGACTGGATCGACGGGTGGATCGTGCCAAAACCGGAAATCGGAGGGAAAATCAGCCTGTCCGCGCCCATGGCAAAGCCTGGAGCGAATTGGGGCGCGCGGGCCACTTACCGCTGGAGTGATCGCGTGCCCACCGCGCGCTCGGGGGTGACCATGCGGAAACAGACGGGCGGGATGAACGGTGCGAAGGCGACCCGCGAATATCTCCTCGAAGTCTATGGGAACCGCGCGGGGTTCCATTACATCGAACAACACGAAACCGACGGCCGGAAGGACCAACTCATCGGACAAACCGTGCCATTGAACCTGAGCCCGGAACAGATCGTCACCATCGAAGCCTGCGTGATCGGCAACAAACTCTTCGGGAAAATCAACGACACCCGGCTAACGGCGGAAGCGAACGGCCTGCTCGACGCTGGCAATTTCGAACTTTTCTGCTACCACATGTCCTTCCGCGACCTCGCGTTCATCAATCTCGACGGACTTACCGAACAGGAAGCCCGCCTGGCCGCCGGATTCCCATGAAGCCAGATCCCCACTGCGATCCCTGTTTCCCCGACACCCGCTGGACGCTCATCTCGCGCCTCCGCAGTGGGGACGAATCCGTCTCGCGTCCCGCGCTCTCCGAGCTTTGCACGCAATACCATTTTCCGCTCTACTGCTTCATCCGCCGCCGCGGCCTGAATCACCACGATGCGGAGGACGCTCTCCAGGACTTCTTCGCCAAGCTCCTCCGCCTGGACTCCTTCGCCTCCGCCGATCCTGAAAAAGGCCGCCTCCGCTCCTACCTCGCCACCGCCCTTCATCGTTTTCTGATCGACTGGCGGAAAAACGGACATCTTCCCCGGGACTCCAACGATTTTCAACCCTGCACCCCGCGCGGCGATGCCCTCAACCTCCGTTACGAACGCGAATCCGGCGATACCTCCGACAGCCCCGAAACCATCCTCGACCGCCGCTGGGCCCACGAACTGATGACCCGTGTCCTCACCAACCTGCGGGAAACCCAAACCGCTCGCGGCAAAGGCCGGCTCTACGACGCCCTACTCCCCGTTCTGCTTGCCGGCGGACGCCTCCAACGCGGCCAATCCGCCGAACTCGCCGCGGAACTCGGCATTTCCGAGGGCAACGTCCGCATCTCCCTCTCCCGGTTCCTGCGCGATTACCGCGACGCCCTCGAAGCCGCCGTCCTCGAAACCGTCCCCTCCCGCCATCAAATTCCGGAGGAAATCTCCTACCTGCTCAGTCTCTTCTCCAGAGACTGAACGAGTGCCCGGAGTGGCTCCATGTTGGAGCCATGGCAAGGGCGGGCGCAGGCCACGCCGCCCGCATCTTCCGCAAAACGGGGTCACGAAGAAATAACTTCGTAACGCAAGCCCCGCCGCCCGGTAACCAGTTTTGCAGAGGCCCATGCCCCCGCAATCACCTCTCCAGAAACCAACTCCCGCCCGGCCCACCCATGACACCTCCGGGCGGGAGGCATCACTTCATCCATCTTATGATCCCTCGATCCGACAATCCCCGATAGATCCCTGATTTCAATAAACAGCGAGTCCCCCTCGTTCCGGAAAACCATTGACGCCCCATCCCGGACCTGACACATGAATCATCTTTCGGAATCTGCCCAAAGCCCCCCCGGCTATGAATTCTCCTGAAACGCCAATTACCCGTTGCTGGAACAATCTGTTCCAGTCCGTCTCCGGAGCGTCCCGCTCCGATTCCTTTCTCCGCGCTTCGCTCCGGAACCGGCGAACAGTCACACCGGACCTGTCCCGGCACGGCCAAAGACGACACCATCTTCTTTCCTTTCAGCTTCTCAGCATTTCAGAATTTCAGCTTTTACCACCATGAAACTCCCCATCCTCCTTGCCCTCCTCAACCTCCCTGCTTCAGCCGCCGTCTCCATCGACTGGGTCACTATCGGGGATCCCGGCAATGCTGCCCAGTCCGCCGCCAACCGCACGCATTTCTTCGGCAGCGGCGGAGATAGCTACGGCGCGGTGGCGGACACTTTCCGAATGTCGCGCAACGAGACGACCATCGCCCAATACGCAGCCTTCCTAAATGCCAAAGCCAGCAGCGACCCTTACGGTCTTTGGAACTCCAGCATGGCATCGGATAGACACTTTGCTGGCATCACACGCAGCGGCACTTCTGGCAGCTACACATACTCGGTGACAGGTAGTGGACTGCGACCAATCACCTACGTAAGCTGGTTTGATGCAGCGCGCTACACTAACTGGATAAACAACGGCCAGGGCAGCGGCGACACTGAGACCGGAGCCTACACCTTAGTCGGTGGACAAATCAGCGGCACAGCACCGGCGCGAAATGTTGGAGCCACAGTTTGGATTCCCACCGAAAACGAATGGTTTAAAGCGGCTTACTATGATCCCACGCACATAAGCGGCGCCGGCGGCTACTGGCTGCATGCCAACCAAAGTAACAGCATGACGAGTAACAACATGACCCACGCAGGTGCCGCTAATTATCACGATGGTAACCAAGCTATCGCAGAAAATGGCTTGCCATCAATTCTTTCGGATGTGGGAGCCTATGGACAGGATTCCCAGAATTATTATTTGCTCAGTGATATGGCTGGAAATGTTATGGAGTGGAATGATCTGCTTGCAGAATCTGGTGCCTTACGCGGAGTGCGAGGAGGCTATTGGAACATGAACGAGATTGGACAACAATCCGATTACAGGCTCGAATGGTCTACATCTTTTGAATTTAATGGACTGGGCTTCCGCCTCGCCGCCGCAATCCCCGAACCCTCCTCCCTCGTCCTCTCGCTCCTCGCCAGCGGAGCGTTCCTGACCCGCCGCAGGCGGCACCCTGAACTGTAGCGTCGGTCTGTGACCGTCGCTGATTTTCCAACCTTTCCACCTTTCACGCCCCAATGAAACTCCATCGCTTCCTGCCGGTCCCCGTCTGCGTCTGCTTCGCCAGCCCATCCTGCTCACAGGGCGACTTGGTTTTTGCCGCCCGTTCATCCATTGGCCTTGAAGTGGCGGGGGATGTCTCGAAACTCCCCGACCATGTGAACTTCGGATACCGGCGGCGCGAATTTCTCTACGCGGGAGATAAAGCTCCCAAGAATGAAAGCGCGCTGGCCAAGATGGATGTCGAAACAACTTGGTTTGACGGCATGGCGCTCCGCGAAACCTTTGCAACCGGAACCGCGGCGGAAAAAATGGTTGGCAAGCCGGGCGGCTCCCCCGCGGAAAATAGTGGAACCCAGCCGGTGGTTTTCGGCTCCCACACCCGGATCGGCCTGGCCATGACGCTTCCCAGCGCCGGAGCGGCCGAGTCACCATCGTTGCTCGCGGGTTTCTCCCGCCGTGTGGCCACCATTGTCCGCTCGACCGACGGCGAGAAGCTTCCTTCCGTGGCGGCCACCATGCAATTGCACACCTCGGGCATCAATCCCAAGGGTTCGGCACCTTCCGCCAGCCTGCCGGAGCCTGCGAAACTCTCCGACCAAGGCGCCACCACGGCGGCCAATGCGCGCGTCAGACAGTTTTTCGCCGTCGGCAAGGCGGCCGACGAGTTGGACAAGCAAACCCAACAGAAGATCCTCGCCGCGACGACCGGAAATCCGCTCGAAACCAAGGAGGAGGCGAAGCCGGAACCTCAGGACAATTCCGAAAACCCCACCAAAGGAGGCACCCAGAAGAAGGATGTCATCTATCTGGCGTTTCCGGGAACGGGCAACCAGAAACCCCGCCCCCTTGGCGAAATAGAATCCATCGCCAACCAGGCATTCGATGCATGGGGCGGACTGGATCGCCTGGCATTACTATTGAGCGCCATCCGGGCGTGATCCACCAAAGTTGGTCTTCTTTCCATTCATACACAACCACTTGAAACTTCCAACTTGAAACTTAACATGAAAACACTCCGACTCCTGCTCTTGCTTTTCTTCACATTCCTGTCGCCCGGACTTCTCCACGCCCAGACGCCGGATGGTTTTGATCCGAATGCCAACAATCGGGTTTATTCCCTGGCCGTGCAGGCCGATAGCAAGCTCCTCATCGGCGGAGCCTTCACCGCCATGAGCGGGGTAACACGCAATCGAATTGCCCGCTTGAACGCGGACGGCACGCTGGATGGCTCCTTCAGTCCCGATGCCAACCATGTGGTCAATTCCCTCGCCGTGCAGGCGGATGGTAAGATCCTCATGGGGGGATTCTTCACCACGGTAGGCGGGGTGACACGCAATCGAATTGCCCGCCTGAACGCGAACGGATCACTGGACAGCTCCTTCAATCCCAATGCCAACGATTCGATTAATTCCGTTGTTCTGCAGGCGGATGGCAAGATTCTCATCGGGGGGGATTTCACAACCGTGGGCGGGGTGGTTCGCAACCGGATCGCCCGCTTGAACGTGGACGGCACATTGGATAGCTCCTTCAACCCCAATGCCAATAGTTGGGTTTATTCGCTCGCCGTGCAGGTAGATGGCAAGATCCTCATCGGAGGAGGATTCACCACCGTGGGTGGGGTGACTCGCAACTACATCGCCCGCGTGAATGCGGACGGGACTCTGGACAGCTCCTTCAATCCCAATGCCGACGGTGGAGTCGGCACGATTGCCGTGCAGGCCGATGGCAAGATCGTTATCGGGGGGGGATTCGTCGTAGTGGGCGGGGTGGCTCGCAACCGGATCGCCCGCTTGAACACGAACGGGACTCTGGACAGCTCTTTTAATCCCAATCTCAGCGGTGGACTCTCCACTATTGCCCTGCAGGCCGATGGCAAGATCATCATCGGCGGGCCATTCATTTCTGTGGGCTTGGTAGGTCGCAACAACATCGCCCGCTTGAACGCGGACGGCACGTTGGATAGCTCCTTTGATCCCAATGCCAACAATGTGGTCAATTCCCTCGCCTCTCAGTTAGACGGACGCATTCTATTAGGTGGCGGCTTTTCTGCCGTGGGCGGTATCCCGCGCAGCAATATTGCAAGAATCACAAATGATACCGCCGCGACATCCAGCCTGTCTATCGTCGGGGATAATCAAATCGACTGGTTGCGCGGGGGGAGCACACCGGAGGTCGGACAAGTCATCTTCGAAAACTGGAACGGAGCCTCATGGGTGAGTCTTGGCACGCCGACGCGTGTCACCGGCGGTTGGCGTTTGACGGGATTGTCCTTGCCTCCCGCTGGCCAAATCCGTGCACGGGGCAGAACCACAGGCGGCCAATACAACGGCAGTTCCGGCATCATCGAACAAACGCTGACCTTCGGTCCTCCTGATGTCGCCCTTGAGGCCCCCACCGGAACGACGGTGTCCAACGGAACCGGGACGCTCGCCTTCGGCATGATCGCTCCCGGGCAAAACCAAGACATCACCTGCACCTTGCGCAACACGGGTGGCACGGAATTAGCCGGCATCACACCCTCGATCACCGGAACCGGAGCCTCTTCCTTCAGCTTGCCCACTCCGCCGCCCAGCACTCTTGCCGCAGGCGGCAGCGCGACCTTCACCGTGAGATTTGCAGCGACCAGCGGGGCGAAGACCGCCACGCTCTCGATTGCCAGCGATGACCCCGACGAAAACCCGTTCACGCTCACCCTCACCGGCACGGGCAACACCGCGCCGACCTTCGCGGGCTACAGCGTGGTCACGCCTTGGCAGACGGCGGCCAGCATCCCGCTTTCCAAGCTCCTGTCGAAAGCCTCCGATGCCGATGGCGACACGCTCAGCGTCACCGCCGCCGGGCCTAGCAGCACGCAGGGCGGCACGGCGGTGTTGCAGAGCGGTGCCATCCTCTACACTCCGCCCGCCGCGTTTTCCGGCAACGACACCTTTTCCGTGACCATCGCCGATCCCTACGGCGCTACGGTTTCCGGCACGGTGACGGTCGGCGTGGCGCCGAATCCCACTTCCGGCGGCGTGGGAGTGAATCCGCCGCAGATCACCATGCCGGGCAATGGCACTGCTTTGATCAGTTCCCAAGGCATCCCCGGCCGCACCTACATGGTCCAGCGTTCCACCGACCTGAACTACTGGACCACCATTGGCACCACCGTTGCCACAAGCCATGGCGTCGTTGCTTTCGTGGATAGCAATCCGCCGCCGGGCAGCGCGTTCTACCGGATGGGCCGCGATGTGCCGGAAATGAACTTCTGGGGCAATGGCTCCGACGGGGCTCTAACCACGACCGGCAACATCAACTTCGGCAGCGTGCAGGACGGGGATGTGGTGGTGAAACAATTCACCAATCTCACCATCAACGCCGGCCACACGGTGACCACTTCCAACCGCTGCCGCGGGCTGGTCATTTATGTGAACGGCGACTGCACGATCAATGGCACGCTCAGCATGACCGCACGCGGAGCCAATGCGAATCCCACCCTGGCCGATTCCATCCCCGCCACCGGCATCCGGCTGGCGCGTTTCAAATTCGGCTCCAACGAAACCCTCGCCGCCTCCGATCTCGGCGGCACCGGTCTGGGTGGCGTGGGGGGCGCGTGGCGCGCCGCCGAATCCCAACAACTCGGCATCGCCGGGAATGGTGCGATCTACACCATCGCCCGCGAGGGCGGTGCGGGGGGGGCAGGCCGTTGGGACAACACCTATCAAGCCGCAGCCCCCGGCTACGCGGGAGGAACCTCTGCGAATGGAACAGGCGGGGGCGGATCGGGTAGCGTTTGGAGTGGTGGAACCAGCGGTGCGGGTGCCCAAGGCACATGCTATTCCGGCGGTGCCGGTGGTGGTGCCGCATCGAACGGCCGTAACGGCGGCTCTGGCCAAGCCTACGGCGGCCAAGGAGGCAAAGGCGAGGACTACGCCGGCGGTGGAGCGGGAAACCCTGGCGGAGGTGGGGGATCCGCGGGCGGTGGACCGGGATCGAACGGAACCGGCGGACTCCTCGTGCTGGGTGTTAAAGGAAATCTTGTGATTGGCCCGTCCGGCAGCATTCGTTCCGAAGGATCCGCGGGTGGCACCGGTGGCGGCACAAACGGCGGCGGATCCGGCGGCGGACGCATCATCGTGCTGCAAGCCGGTTCCCTTACCAACACGGGGGTCATCTCCGCGGCCGGAGGAAACGGCGGCCATGGTGGTGCCGGAGCCATCACCATCGACCGCATCGACCCCTGACATCTGAATCGAGACATTCGCGATCCACGATCCACTATCTTCCATCCATATGAAAACATCCCCTTTGCGTTCCTTCCTGCCCGCCATAGCCTTCAAGGCGAAGGCGGGGGCGGCCTTCGCGGCTTGGCGGTATAAATTCTTTTCATCGGCTTCCCGCGCCGTTGGCGACAAGTGGGCCGGCCACGGCGGGCCAGCCCTACCTTTGGTGAAAATGTGGGCGGGACGCCCACACTCCTTGATTCTTGGCGTGTTGGCGTTTCAATCATTCGCCACTGCCGCGACGGTTTGGAATGGTCCCACCTGGGCCGTGTCCACCGCGATCCCGGACAACGACGATGCCGGGTTTGTCGATACCCGCGCGGTCAGCATACCGGGCATGGAATTGATCGCGGATGTGACCGTGACCCTCAACTTCACCGGCGGTTGGAACGGCGACCTGTATGCCTACCTCGTCCACGGCGGCGGTTTCGCCGTCCTGCTCAACCGCCCCGGCCGGAGTCTAACATCTACCGACGGTTCGGCCACGGTGGGCATGGACATCACCTTCAGCGACAGCGCGCCCTCCGACGTCCACACGGCCATCCCGATGAGCGGCGGCAGCGTGAGCGGAACCTATCAACCCGACAGCCGGGAAGCCGATCCGCTCGCCGTGCTCGACACCGCGCCGCGCACCGCTTTTCTATCGAATTTCGCCGCTCTCGATCCCAACGGCACCTGGTCGATCTTCGTAGCCGACCAAAGCCCTGGCGAAACCAGTACCCTGCAAAGCTGGAGCCTCAACATCACCACCGTGCCGGAGCCTTCCAGCGCCCTTTTCACCCTCCTTTCCACCGCCGTACTACTTCGACGCCGACGGAACCCAAAATTGTAGAGGCAAACCACTGGGAGCGCCAACGACTCTGCAACCTTGACCGATTATTATCTGTGGTAGAATCCGGTTGACTTATCCCCCGGCCGCCCAATTCTTTCACCCCCGTGAGACGTGCGCGCTGAATGATCAAGCCGAAGCCCGAATCACGAAAGCCGGTTATCTCCCACCGCGTCGGTCGGGTGGCAAGTCGGGATTTTCTGTTCCAATCCGCGCATCCCGGCGTCCCGCGATCCCGTAAAATTCCGCACCATCGGCTCCGGCAATACCCGCGGCATGCGCGGTTGGACGAATGCCCCTGAGCCGCACCCGTTTTCGGGCCACCGGCTATTCGGGCGTCTTCGTTTGGGAAACGAGGGTTGTTTCCAGATTGCGGTCGCTGCGGATGAAAGCGTTGGCGACTTTCCAGCGGGTTTCCTCCATGAGTTTCCCGATGTTGGCTCCTTTCAGCAGGACGCTGCGGCGCGGATTGAGCGTGAGGGTCTCGGCGAGTCCGGCCGGGCCTCCGGCTTTCACCAGCTTGAATGTTAGGTCGCTCCGGTTGGTCACCTCCACGAACCCGATCCCTTTGGCGGACTGGTGATGGATGGGTCCGACCTCCACCGCGCCATCGAACAACGCCCGGACGAGATTCTCGGGACCCGCGAGGTGCTCGCTCGACCATGCCACGGTCCGCGCCGATTGCAGCGCCTCGCGGATCGCCTCCGTGTTGCGCTCTTTGGCGAACACCAGGGTCATCGTCCGGGTGCGGCCGATCGTGAAATCGTATTCGTGGCCGGTTAGGGTGTGGATGTCCGTGTTGCCGAGCACCGCGAGGGATTTGTCAACGCACCAATCGAGCGCCTTGCGGTGGAAGCCGAATCCGTTCATCACCTCGATGCCATGGAGGTTTCCCTGCTTGTGGACTTCATCCACGAACGGAATCCACTCGTAGGATTGCGGAATCTGCCGGACTTTCCAGCCGGGATGATTCCAGAAAACAAACGCCTTTTGGGCCACCGCTTTGCGGATCGCTTCTTTGTCGGCATCCGGTCCCTTTCCGGCATCCAACGCCGCGCAGTCGTCCACGAACAGGGCGTTGAAATGGCCGGGTGGCGTTTCGCGGGTCAGCTCGCTGCCTTTGATGAGCAGGATATCCATTTCCGCCGCAGGTTCCTTGGCAAGTTCGTAGGGCCGGTTGTGTTGGGTCGGAACATCTTTCACATGCGGCTGATACTCGATGTGGTCGGTGATGCATATCGCGTCCAATCCCTCATACCAGGCTTCCTGTACTCTAACGCCCGGCCACACCTGGCCGTCGGAAAAAACCGTGTGCATGTGGAAATCGCACTTGAGGGTTTTGAAACCCGGAATCTCCGGGAGGATCAGATGGATCCGTTCCTGGGGACGGCGGTAGGAGTCCATCGATGTTAGACCGTTGTCCGTCTGGGCATGCAAAGATGGGGTGGTTAGACACGCGGCAAGAACCACACCGGTTCGAAAAGCGATGGAAACGGATGGAGTCGGGAAAAGGATCATGGTGGATTGGCAGGTTTGCGGTTGGGTCATGATACGGCGGCAACCGCACCCGAACTTTCCGGAAAACCCGAGGAACGGATGGGCCGCCAATCTGGTGGGCCGGTGTCCGGAATGGCCCGCTTGCGTCAATACCCGGAAATCTCAATCCGCAAGCCGCGCGCGCAGGACTCCGGGGCGGTTGGTCGTGACCGAGCCCGCGCCAAGCCCGAGAAATTTCCGCGCCACCTTGGGATCATCAATGGTCCAACAATGGTACTCGAAGCCGCCGTCGCGGATTCGCGCGACGAATGCCGCGTCGATCCGTTTGTCGGCCTTGGAGCTGAACCCGTCCGCTTTGATCTCCCGCAGCGTGGCAAGCACGCCGTCGGCCGATGGATCTAACGGACCGGTGTCCCTGAACGAGGAAAGCCAGAACGCGCGGATGTCCGGCGCGAGCTTCTTGCTTGCCGCGATCGCCGCTTTGTCGAAGGAGATGATCACCACCTGGGTGGGTTTGAGCTTGGTCCTGCCCATTTCTCTAACCAGAACCCGTGCGGTTTCCGGGCCGGATTTGATCTCCACATAGAACTTTCCGGCCGGGGGCACCGTGGAGGCGACTTCGGCGAAGGTGGGCAGCCGGGTGCCTTTCCACTCCGGCTTGAACCACGCGCCGGCATCCAGGGCGCGGAGTTCGTCCAAAGTGCTTTTCGCGACAATCTTGGAGACACCGGTGACGCGTTTGATATCCGCGTCGTGGATGCACACCAGCTTGCCGTCGGAGGTGAGATGGAAATCGGCCTCGATGGCATCGGCCCCCTGTTTCCATGCCAGCTCAAAGGCGGGCAGCGTGTTTTCCGGCGCGTCATGCGAAGCCCCGCGGTGGGCGACGATGAACGGCGCGGCACTGATGGGAGGACCTAGCAAGACCGGAAGCGAGGCGGCTAACAAAAATCTCATGGCAAAATCACGGGTGGGGCGGAGTATCCTTGTTGGCGGGGCACCGTCGCGAGAAAAACAGGATGGCATACACCAGCGCCGCCAAAGAAAGACCACCGGCCACCCATCCGATCAAGAGAAAAAGCTCCAGCACGCTGCCGCCGGGATGGAAAAGGTTCTTCAACACCATCACCGCGACATAGCCGAGGTAGCCGAAAGCGTCCGCCAGATAGATCAGATAGCCAATGTTTCCCCGCTCGCGGGTCATGGCGATGAAGCGCTCGAAGACCGTGGTGTGGACCGCCACGTATGGCAGATAGAGTCCGAGCCCCATGAGCACCACGAAGGGAAACGGCGGCAGAACTCCGCCGGCCCTGGCGGCCAGCACGGCCAGCAGCAGCCCGAGGCCGCCGGCCACAACCGACAGACTCAGGAAGAACGCCCGGCGGCTGTCCCAGACAAAGACCAGAAAGCCGTTGACCGCCAAAACGCCCAATGCGACAATCATTTCCGAGCGGGTGAACACCCCGGCATCGATCTTCACACCGAGGCCCTCCCAGATTTCGGGTGCGAAATCCGCCCGCATGCTGCGCAGCACGGTGATGAGCAGATAGACCGCCGAAACCGCCACCAATCCCGGGGCATAACGGCGGAACAGCGCGGACCGGTCCGCCGCGTTCATGGGTGTCCGCTCCGATCTCGCCTCAACATCCTCACGATCCGGCGGCGGGACCTGCCGGAGCATCCAAACGAAACCGGCCAAGGGCGGCAGGAAGATGAAGCCCGCCGCGGCAGGCATCCACCGTTCCGGCACGCCGCTTTCCAGCAGCCACGTTCCGACGGACTTGGTAAAGCCGTCGGCAAGGATGAAACTCGCGCACAAGCCGGCCACGAACGCCTCGGTCATCCGCCGCCCCTCCAGGAATCCCAACACCAGACCGAAGACCATACCCAACGGCAGGCCGTTCAGGAACAGGCATGCCGCATTCCAGGGCGGAGGCACCAGACCGAACAGCGCCAGCGCCAGCTCCGCAAACAGCACCAGTCCCATCAGGACCACGCAGCGCCTCGCCGCCGGCATCTCGGACACCACCTTGATCCCGATGAACTTCGATATCGTATAACCTAACACCTGTGCCAGCACCAGCCAGGTCTTGAAGCCGGCCTGGAACGGGTCGTGCCCGTAGGTGCCGGCGGTGAACGGCTTGCGGAATCCATACATGCAGGCGTAGGCGCCGAACGCGGCGACCACGCACCAGCAGCCGAGAAACCATCCGCGGTGGAACGGCAGCAGGGTCGGTTGGGTCGGTTTGGGGGACATGGCGGGTTGTTTCGGACTATCAATCCGACATGCGGATGCCGATCCGGAAGGCTCCGGAATTCAGGCCACGGTCGAACGCTTCATTGACGCCCTCGAGCGTATGTCCGTCCTCCACGAGGTCCGCGAACGGATAGTCCCGGTGGGTGCGTTCCATGAAATCGACGGCGGCAACGAAATCGCGGTCGTTGTAATTGTGCAGTCCCCGGATGGTATGCAGGTTGCGGACCAACCGTTCGGCGTCGATCGCCAGCGCGCGTTGCGGATGCGTTGCGCCGACCAACACCGCGATGCCGCCAATGCCCAACACATCGATCATCCGTTCCATCGTTTCCGGCACGCCGCTCAGGTCGATGGCAACGGTGACGTTCCCTCCGGGCAGCGCCGCGGCGAGCGATTCCTTGGTTAGGCCGCCGTCGCGGGCCGCGTTGAGTCCGACGCTGGCACCGAATTTTCCCGCCACATCGAGGCGTCCGTCGTTCACGTCCACCGCGATTACATGGCGTGCTCCGGCGCTGCGGCACATCGCGCAGCCGATCACTCCGAGCATCCCCGCGCCGGTGACAAGCACGTCCCGGCCCTCCACCGGCCCCGCAAGACGGAGCGCGCCCGACATCGTCGCGACCGAACAGTTGATGAGCGACAGAACGTGCAGCGGGACCGCTTCGGTGATACGGATGACCGGGGTATGGCGGCGCAGGATGCAGTAGTCGGCAAGGCCGCCGTGCAGATGGTTGCCCGGTTCTATCCGTTCGTGGCCGTATTTGAAAAGCCCGGGCGCCTTCTGGGGGATTCCCTCCCGCGAGAGCGCCGCGGCGGGGTCCGATGCGTAGATCGCCCAGGTGACCAGATCGCCCACGGCCAGCGGATTTCCCCGGCAGTCCGTCTCCGGTGCTCCGGGGCCCATTTCCTCGATGTGGCCGACGATTTCGTGGCCGAGGATGGTTGGGGTTTTTTCGGTGCGTTTTCCGCAAAACGTGTTGAGGTCGCTTCGGCAAAGGGTGGTGTAGGCGTTGCGCACGAGGATCTCACCCTCGCGCGGTTCGGGCACGTCAACCGATACGAGGGTGAACGGTTGGTTAGGTCCGTGGAAAATGGCGGCTCGGCTTGTTCTCATATCAGCAGAATTCGGATTCTATCAGTCGGGGGAGTTCTTTCACGCTTGGGATGACATGGGTGTGGCGGTAGTGGCCCCATGCGGTCACGGGCAACGGCCCGCTGAGAACTCCGATCACCCCGCGGCAGCCTGCGTTCAGTCCTTCCAGCATGTCCGCCGGCGTGTCGCCCAGCTTGATCACCTCGTGGACACTCTGGATGTCCAACTGGGCCATCGCATGGAAGATCATGAATGGCGCCGGGCGGCCGCGATGGTTGGGCGTGTGCTCCACATCCACCGCCAGATCGACGAGGCCGTCCCGCAGCCAGCCGAGGCCATCCATGATCGCCTCGGTCACCTGCCGATGGAAGCCGGTTCCGGTTGCCACCTTGATGCCGTGCTCGTGGCACCACCGGAACGTGTCTTCGGCGCCGTCGATCGGCACCACACCGCGCCTGTAGAATGCGATCATGATTTCCTCGTAACGATGGAAGATCCGCGTGGCTTCTCCGAGCGTCTCCGGCGACTGGCGCTTTTCAAAATCGCGGAAATCCGTTTCGCCACCACGCGAGCGGGCGATCAGAAATTGATAGAGGTGGATCTTGTTCGTGCCCATCAGCAGTTGGATCTCCTCCTGCGTCGCGGGCAGTCCGAACTCGCGGGCGGCCTCGAACAGGCATCCGCTTACGGCATCGTCGTCGCGGATCGTGGTTCCGGCGAGGTCGAACATCGCCAGTTTGATTTTCGGTGTGGTCATTTTTGATAGTCAGGTGTTTGGGGTGAGGCTTCAGTTGACGGGCACCAGGGCCGGATTCGAGCAGCGCTCGGCATGCGCTCTCGAAGGCGATTCATCCAACAATCTCAGACCGGTGATCTGGTCCAGATTTAGCAGCAGGCAGGTTTCGGGATCGCTCGCGGGGCGCGCCGGCGCTTCCGCGCCGCTTCCCTGATAGCGGGCAACGGTGGAGACCCGGACGTAATCGATCTGGCCGGCGAAATGGGAGGTGGCGGTGCCCGCCCCGTCCACGTCTCCGCCGATCACGAGCGGCAGGTCGTTGCGTTTGCGGAGGCCCTGGCGAGCCGCGGAAGCCACCAGCTTTCCATCCAGATAGAGGCGCGCTTCCTTACCGTCGTAAACTCCGGCCAAATGGTGCCACCGTCCGGTTTCCAAGATCGGCTTGCCGGGCCTGACTGATAGATAATCGTCGCCGATGAAGACGCTGAAAGTGGGTCGGCCACCGTTCACGAAGATTCCATAGTCCGACCCCTGCGCCTTGGTGACCAGGCCGGTCCGTTTGCCAAATGAGTCCGCCTTGAAACGGCACTCAAGAGTGAACGTTTCGCCGGGATCGAAACTCTTCGAAGGGACCCTGACAAAATCGTCCTTGCCATCGAAGCGAAGGGCTCGGTTGGGAATCGACGCTCTAGCCGCCGGGTCGAGCGCCACCGGAATCGCGATGGGCCGCGTGGGGATCGCATAGCGGTATCCCGGAGCCAGATAGCCGGCGTCCAAGGTCAACACCGGATCGCGGAACGACTCGTCGATGGGCGAGGCAAGCCGGGCCACCTGGAATTCGAGCGAGGTTGCCGCGCCGGGCGCAAGCACTCCGGTCCGGTGATCCGGATCGAAGGACCAGCGGCTGTCCTCGCTGCCCGCGGCCAGGGTGTACTCGACGGGGCGGCTCGTCGGATTGGCAATCTTGGTTAGAACCTTGCCGGTGGCGGACCCGTCCGCCCGGACCGGCAGATCCGGAGCGGGCACGATTTTTTGCTCACCGAATCTGGCGGTTTCCGCTATCAGGGTGCCGGACATCTCCCGTGGATCGAGCGTCTTGCCGACAGGGATCGCGGCCAGGGAGATGCCATCCTTGCGGACGGTCACGACATCGAAGTGATGGAGAAAGCCGAGCGCCTCCCCATACCCCGGAACATGGCCCCCGGTTGTTGCCAGGGTGATATATTCGATGCCGTCGCGGGGACCGTCGCTGCGCATCTGATGGATATGTCCGCCGAACACGGCGCGGACGTTTCCGTTGGCCTTGAGCAACGCGTGGACCCGGTCCCAGTCGTCGCCGTAGCCGCCATGTTCGATGGTCCTGAGCCAGCGCGGGTGATGGATGAAGATGAAGACATGATCCGCGGACTTGGCTTTTGCCAGAGTGGATTTCAGCCAATCGAACTGACTCGCGCTCATTTTCTGGGCTTGCTGGTTTTTGAAGTCCTTGGATCCATCCGGGTTCGTGCCTTCGTCCCCGAACAGCACGACGAACCAGCAGCGGCGGTGTTCGAAGGCGTACCAGAGGGGACCGAAGTGCTTTTCAAACAGTGATTCGTTCTCGCCCTCCGGCCGCTTTGCGCCCTCCGGGTCCCTCCAGTAAACATCATGGTTTCCGGCCACAGGAAACCACGGGCAAGCAAGGTGTTTCATCACCGATTTGAATTCATCGGCCTGGGGAACCCATTTGTCAGCCGAGTTATATCCTTGCACCATATCGCCGACCATCATCACCAGGTCGGGTGAGAGCAGATTCGCGTCCCGCACCGCGTCGGCCAACACACCAACGCCTTCGGGAGGCCCGCCGGTCCGGTCGCCGAAGACCACAAAACGGAACGAATCCTCCGCGACAGGCAGGCGCAGCGCGGCGGCGCCATCGCGGGTGGTGGTGAACCGGGCCGGACCGGCCGGCACGGACGGGAGGGCATCCTGATAGCGGTGATGGTGGCGGGTGTGGCCGATGTTAGGATAGGCGGGCTCCTCGCAGAAACCGAAAGAGGCGAGGGCGGAAATGGCCAAGACGGCGGAAAACGAAGTGGAGCGGCTCATGGAGAGAAATGGATCATACGCGCCTCGCCGGAGACACCCATCAAACAGTGTCGATTTCGACACATTGCGCGCGATGTGGCCGCCAATGGTTCGGGGGCTTGGAATCCCCCGACTGTCGGGTTGCCGCCAGCCAAGCCTTCCGGCCGAGCGTGCGGCTTTGCCCGTCTGGCCGCGGCTCGCCTTCATCACGGGGCCGCCGCCCCACCCGGATCGAGCAGTTCGGCGGTTAGATCGTCGAGAAACACGGCCGGATTGTAGAAATTGTCGATGGAAAGCGACAGCGCCTTGCCGTCCAAGTCGAGCGCGGCGTTGGTGTGATCCCCCCATTCCTTGTGTTTCACCTCGGTCTTCAGGCTGAACGGCGAGAGATCGAAACGGATGGAAAACGGCTGCCAGGAACCACCCTTGAGGCTGACATAGCCGCTGTCGGCCACGTATTGGATCATTTGCGGATGGGTGCTGGCGACGTGGCGCAGGGAGATTTCTATCGATTTCTGTTGCGACGGTTCGTCCTCCAGATACGCCCAACCCCGGACCACGACCGCCATGCCTTTGCGGGCGAGCAGCGGCGAGCCGTCGGCTAGATTCAGGCGTTGGGTGATCCACCCCGGTTTGTTGGACCGGAAGCGAGCGACGTTGTGTCCGCCGCGGGCCTTGAATTTTCCTTTGCTGTATTTTTCGAGATCGTAGGCCCCGGTGTCGGGACAGGGAAAAAAGTCGTCCCAATCCCGGATGGTATCCGAGCGGCCTTCCGGATCATCCGACGCCGGATCCAGCTCGAATCCGCCGTTGCGCAGGATGAGTTGGGGGAGCACGGCGGGTGCGTTCACCGGGGCCTGCCGATCGCGTACAACGAACCAAGAGCCGAGTGCCGCCGCCAATCCGACTGCCAGCCATCCGGCGATGAATCCTCCCCGCCGATACCATGGCAGGCGCTCGCGGTCGGGAATGCGGATCAGGCTTGGCCGGCTTCCGATCCGGGTCTCCCGGGTTTCCCCGAACAACACCTGGCGGTCGGGCCCCTCGCCGTCGATGACGATCCGGCGCTGTTGGACCAACTCGATCCGCACCGGCCGCACCGACTCGGCAAGCTCGGAGTGGAACACCAGCCGCCCGGCACAGTATTCTAACAATACCGGATCCTCGCGCATTCGGTCTTCGAGCCGTTGCTTTTCCTCCGGTGAGGCGTGGCCGTCGATCACGGCATCGACCAGATTCCGGAATTCGTCATTGGGGGGATCGCCGGACGGATGGGTCATGGAGAATCGTGGTGGGTGCGGCGCTCAACGCATTCCCGGAGCAGGGTGCGGAGGCGTTCGAGTTGTTTATACAGCGACGCCATGCCGCGGCTTTTGCGGTCGGCGAGGTCGGCCAGACTGTGGTCCGCCATCGGATCGTAGCGTGCGTGGATGATGTCCCGCTGCTCGGGGGCGAGGCGGTCGATGCAGTGGCGGAGCGCGGTGATCCGCCGTTCGGTGCGGTCGGCATTGGAGCCGGCGTCCACCATGACGCGCTCGGCGAGCTTGGCCACGATCTCCGGTTCGGAAAACATCAGGGTGGACGGCTTGTTCTTTTTGAGCCAACCCAAGGCCTTGAAGCGGGCGCAGGTGAACGCCACCCTGCGGAAATCCTCCGCCGTCCAATCCGGCCGGACTTTCTGCCAGACGACCACCGCCGTTTCCTGGAGGCAATCGTCGATCGCCGCCTCGTCCCGCAGAAACACATGCAGGTAGGCGCGCAAGGACACCCGGCTCTCCAGATAGAGAGCGGTGAATTTCCGTGAGAGTCCGGCGTTTTCACCGATGGCCAGGTCGCGTGGCTCGCTCACCCCGTCCTCCACCGGTCCGGCCGGGAGGTAGCTCCCGTCGGCGGTGGAGGCGGACTGTCCTGGTGGTCGCATGGCCGGTAGGCGAGAAATGGGGCGGATCGTCAATCGTAGGTCCCGTTGGTTCCATTGGCGGAAACCCGCGGTCGTTCACCCCCAACGATACCCGGATCTTGCATTGTGCCAAGTGTTTTAAGGCGGTCGCCGGCCGGAGTCCCCCTCATGAAACGCGGGAAGCCGCCTGGCGCGGGCCAGGCGGCCGGGGGAATGGGTCACGCGCCGGGAAAATCAGGGCGCGACGACCAATCGGCAGAATTTGGCACCGCCGCCCGCGGGCAGGGTGTAGCTAACGGAATCCGCGGCGATTTGGAGATCCGGGTCGGCGGGGGCGACATCCGTCCAGGCGGATAGATTTTCGGAAACCTGCACCTTGAACGAGGACACCACGGCGGCCGGGTCGCGGGGCCAGGTCACCCGGCGGTCCGTCCCGATGGCCGGATTGGCGGTGAAGCCGGAACCGGTCGCGCCCATGAAGTATTCGATGCCGTTGGGCACGCCGTCGTGATCGAAATCCAGATCGGCGGATTGGCCCCCGGCGTTGGCCAGCGCCCAGTTGTCATAGCTGGCGTCGGATTTCAGCAACCAGATTTCGTTGAAGCCGGTGCCCTTGCCGTACTCCACGGTGTAACCCGGGGTCACGGAGGCGAAGCTGCCGATCAGGGTGCCATAGGTGGCGATCACGTAGTGCGGCGCGGTGAAGCCGCCGGCCAGCAGGCCAACCGACAGGGTGGATCCGGTTAGATCGAGATCGCTGCCGATGGCGAGCGCGTCCGCCGCCGCTCCATCCACCTCGCAGGCATAAGTGCCGGTGAGGACGAGCGCGCCGGCCGTCAGGGCGCCGGTGCCGAGGCCGGGGGCAACGGTACCGTGGACGGTTAGATTGCCGTTCACCGCGCCGGTTCCGCGCAGCGCGGCTCCGGCGGCGACGGTGACGGCGGATTGGGTCAGCGTGGCGGCATTCAGTTTCAGATCGCCCTGGCCTACGGTGGTGGCTCCGGCATAGGTCTGGTTGCCGGAGAACTCCAGCGTGCCCGCTCCGGTTTTGATCAGGCTGCCGCTGCCCTGGGTTTGGGCGGAGACGAGCAGGTCGGTGCCGGCCGCCACGTCGTTGACCGCGATGGTGCGCGCTCCATCCAGCGCCATGCCGGATAGAGAGGTGGTCGTGGTGGACAGGATCCGGGACATTTCGGTTCCGGTCACCGTGAGGTCGCCGAAGAGTCCGAACGATTCGCCGTTCCAGGCGGTGCCGGCACCCGAGTAGGTCATCTCGATGGTGCCGCCGTCCAGCGTGATGTTGCCGAGGTGGGCGTGGCTTTCACCAGCGGATCCGATCTTGGCGCTGCCGCCGGAGACGACCCGCAGAATGCCGCCGGAATGGATGGTGAAAGAGCCGATGTTCGCTTCGTCCGGCAGCGGATTGGTGCCACGGATCTCGAAGGCGCCGCCGACGACATTGACCACGTAGTTGGCCGGCAGGCGGGAACGCGAGTGGTTGCCATCGACAATCAGCGTGCCCGCCGTGACCAAGGTGCCGCCCGCGTGGCTGTTGGCCGTAGTCAGCATCAGGGAGCCGGGGCCGGATTTTGTCAGAACGCCGGAGCCGGTTAGGGATCCCGCCTGATCGAGGGTGGCGGAGGCTTCCGTAATCTCGATGGTGCTGTCCGCCGCTTCGAGGATGATCGGGCGGTTGGTGGAGTCGTTGGCCGCGCCGGTGTAGGCCAGGACGCCGCTGCCGAGCCTGACCGCATCGCCCGCGCCAAGCGGGCTTGGCTGGCCGACGTTTTCCATCGCGGACACCGCGACGCGACCGCCCTCGATCCGCATGCGGCCGGTATAGGTGTTAGGGCAGTTGACGGTCAGCGTGCCGGGGCCGGTCTTGATCACATCCACGGGACCGGCGATCGCGCCGGTGCCGGTGAAAAGGAAACCGGTGGTGTTGTCCACAACCACCGAGGCGGGCGACACGGAACCGGTCAGATCCACGGTGAACCCGCTGGCGGTATCGTCGAAGCGGACGAAATCCGCGTTCTGGAATTTGCTGTCGGTTCCCGTCCAATTGGCGGTCGTATTCAGGTCCCAACGGGCGGGATTGGCCGGGTCGTTGCCTTTCCACACGAGGCTCGCGGGTTGGCCGGTCACCTGGAGCACCACGCTTTTGCCAACGATGGCAAGGGCGAAGCTCTGGCGGGTGGTCGGCACGAGCCCGGTGAGTGTCAGATTGGCGGTGGTGCCGTAAACCGTGCCGGTGCATGTCGCCAGCGTGTAGGTGCCATTGGCCAGATAGGCGCCCAGCATGGCGACCGCGATCTCGTTAGACCCTGAAAGGACCAGGTCGCCGTTCACCATGAGATGGTCGTTCACGCCATCGCCGGTCACCGGAGTGTCCGCCAGGTCGAAATGCAGCAGGTTGTCGCCAAGTGATAGATTTCCGCCGATGGTCAGGGTTCCTGCCAGGGGCGTGATGCCGGCGATGTCGAGGGTGGCGTCGTTGAGCGTGAGATTTCCCGCGAAATCGATCTCGGAGGCGGCCGCCCGCCCGCCGGAGAACGACGTTCCCGCGCCGAGACTGAAACCGCCGGAGGTGGTGCCTGCCACATCGAAACGGGCGCCGTCGGCGATGCGGAGGGCGGACGTCGGCAAGGTCGCGGATCCGGTGAGGGCCAGCGTCCCCGCGTTGACATGGGTGGGGCCGGTGTGGGTGTTGATGCCCGTTAGAACGAGGCGGCCCTGGCCCGCCTTGATCAGCGGCGCGTTCGGATAGGTGCCGCTCAGGCTGATCTCCGAGCCGATTTCAAGATCGGTGGCGGCGTTTCCATCCTCAGTGGTGATCGTCAACCCGCCGGCTTGGCGGATGCCGAGACGCACGCCGCTGATGGTGGAGGGATTGTCGGCTGCCAGGGAAACGAGCGCGGATGGAGTCGCGCCGGCGGGATTGCCTTGATAGAAATCGAGGTTGCTGCCGGTGACGCCGGAGATGCCGCCCTGCGCCAGGGTGACCACGGCGCCGCCGAGCGTCTGATTGGCGGTCGTGTTCACATACATAACCCCGCCGTCCAGCAACAACGCCGACAACCGACGTCCGGTGCCGGTGTATCCGAGCGCGTCCTGGGTGGAAAGCCGGAGCGTGGCACCGGTGTTCACCACGCAGTTGCCGATGATGACGCCCTCGGCTCCGCCGCCACCGGTTAGATCGAGGACGCCTTCCTGGAGGGTCGTGCCGCCGGTGTAGGCGCAATTCCGGTTGAGCGCCATCGATCCGGGGCCGGCCTTGACCACTCCGCCCGCAAGCGTTTCCGAGTCGTTGAGTTCCACCGACACCGATAGATCGATCACCGGACTCGCGCTGACATCGGCCACCGTGAACGTCCGGTTGCCCGCGAGACCGACGCCCTTGCCGGTGATGGAGGAGAGACCGGATCCCCCGACGGTGACATCGCCCCAGATGAGCCAGCGTTCCCAATGGTATTCACCGGCTCCGGAACCGGTGCTCACGGCGCCGCCATTGAGTGTTAGATCCGCCAGGTGGGTATGGTTGCCGCCGGAGGCGGTCAGCGTGCCGCCATTGAGCACGACGCTCGGCGAGGCGGCCTCACTCTCGGCGGGGGTCGGGTTGGTGCCGGAGAAATCCAGGACCGCGCCCGCGGCCACGGTGATCAGCGCGCCGGGTGCGAGCCGGTTTTTGTCCTGCTCGCCCGCGATTTCCACGGTTCCGGCGGTGATGTCCACGGAGGACAGCGTGTTGGCGGCGTCGAGCACGATCCTGCCGCCGCCATTCTTCTGGAGACCGGTTCCGTTCAATCCCACGCCGAAGGTCGCGGTGTCGGTGGATAGAGCCGTCGTGACCGGACCCAGCCCGGTTAGGTTAATCGCGCCGGTGCCGGTGAACGAATAGCTGTTGTCGAACGACAGACCACCCGCCGTGATGGTTTCAACCAGATCGATGGCGCCACCGGTCCCGCCAAAGACCGCGGTGTCGAGCGCGGTGTTGTTCCAGGTCCCCATCGTTCCCCCGGAGTTCCAAAGCGCGGCTGACGTATTCCAGATTCCCGAACCACCCGTATCGCCGCCCGCGACTCCATCCGCGTCCCAGACCACGCCGGCCAGGGGAGGTCCGCCCGCCGCGGCCGCCAGGCTGGCGACATCGGCGGCGCTCAGTGCGATGTCGTAGAACCGCACGTCGTCCAGCGAGCCCTGGAAATACCCGCCGCCACCCTGGATGCGGCCGATTCGGACCGACGGAGGGGTGGTTCGCGCACCGCGCGCGCCATTCGCCGACGATTCCAACACCCCGTCCACATACAGTTTCATTTGGCCGGTGGCGATGTTCCAGGTCGCGGCCACATGATGCCAGGCGTCGTTGTTCACCGCCGTGGCCGAAGTGATTGTTAGGTCCGGGTTGCCGATGCCGAAGGCGACCTTGTTGCCTACCAGCGAGGTTCCGAAATCCGCATGCCCGCCGCCGACTTCCGCGTCCACCAAGCCCTGGCCCGCCCACCAGTCGCCGGTGCCGCCGGTGGCGGTGGTTTTCATCCAGAACGCGATGGTGAAATCGTTCTCCCCGATGGAAAGCGGGACCGAAACCGATTGGCTGGTGCCATTGAACCGCGCCGCCTGGCCGCCCACCTTGCCCGCTCCGAAGGTGGCCCCGGAATTGGTGCCCTGATAGACGCCGGTGCCGGTGTCCTTGAAGTCACCCTCGAACGCATATCGGGCCCGCAAGGCCGATGGCGAGAATCGCACCGCCGCCGCATCGGCTCCCGCTCCGAACCAGTTGTTGGCCGCCACGGTGTAATAGACGGCCGCACCAGCGGCCGCGTCGATGGTCAGGCTCGGCACGATCACCGGTCCGCCCACCGGAGTGAAGGGGCCTTCCGGGCTGAGCGAGCGTTTGACCTGATAGGACGTCGCCATGCGCAGGGGCGTCCAGTCGAGCCGCACCTTGGCGTGCTGACCGTACGGGACTCTCGCTGTTAGATTCTGCGGAGCGGCCGGCAGATTGGAGTTGCCCACGGGAATGAACGCCCATTCCTGATGGGTGGCCCCGCCGCGGTCCCATTGCACCACGTCCAGCCAGTCTTCGCTTGAGCCACCCGGAAGATCGAGCGCCTTGCGGCTGTTGACGCCTAACAAACAGTAGTAGCCGCTGTCCGTCGGGCAGATCCGCCATTTCTGATTGCCGCCGCCGTTGCTGTCCCAAACATCGATGGCCGCGCCGTTGTCGGAGGAGTTGCCGCTCACATCGAGCGCCTTGCCGCTCAACACGTTGGTGATCCGGTAGGAGCCTTCGGTATTGCCCAGATGGGTTACCGTCCATTTCTGGTGGTCGCTGCCCCAGTAGCCGAGCTGCTCGACGGGTGCGCCGTTCCAGTTATAGGCGCCCAGGGCCTTGCCGGTGGCGCGCGAGACGATCTGATAGGTTCCGCCCGCCAACACGTTGGAGCCGGAACTCCAGGTCCCCGCCACGGTGTCGATCGTCCAGGCGTCATACCAGCGGATGCTCGCGGTGGTGCCGCTGATGGTCAGGGGCAGCCAGATGGTCCGGTCCTGGCTGTGGGCATTCGGGTGCCAGCGGTCGCCCATGAACATATAGGTGGTGCCGGCCGTGCCGGTCACCGCCAGCGTGTTGTAGCACTGCGAGTAGAAGGTCACGCTGCCGTCCGGGACGAACTCGCCGCGGTTGGTCCACGGCCCCCACATTGAGGTGGCCGTGCTGTAGTAGTTGTCATTGGGCGGCCAGCCGCCGTAGCCGGATTTGAACCAGAAATAGGTGCCCCCCACCTTCAGGATCGAGTGCCCCTCGCCGTTGATGCCCCCGCCGCTCGAATAAATCGCGTTGGTCGGGCAGTCGGTGTAGTCATCGCTGAGTTGATAGATGGCGGACTGGGTGTTGCCATAGACGGATGCGATCAGATAGGCCTTGCCGTCGGTGTCCTGAAACACGCTCATGTCGCGGCTGTCCGCCCCGCGCGGACGCCAGTGCCATTTGAGCTGGTAATCGCCGTCGATCGTGTCGCAGGTGGCGATCCCCACCTCGGCCAGGCTGTAGCCGCTGTTCTCATGATGCCACCACAGCACATATTTCCCGGTTGACGGGCAATGCAGGATCTTCGGACGTTCCACCACCCGGTCGTTGAGGTCCGCGTGCGACCAATAGGCCATGATCTTGTTCCGGAACGTCCAGTGGACCAGATCGGTGGAGGAATACATGTTGATCGAATGGAACCAACTGTTGTTCTGGGACCGGTCGGTGCCGTACAGATAGAAGGTGCCGCCTTCCTGGATCACCCCTCCCTCGTGCGCCTCGATCCGGTTGCCGGCGGTGTCGCGCCAATCGGCACCGGACAGGATCGGCTGCGGGGCACCGCGGACGGGCAGGCACAATGCAACCAGCGCGGCCGCAACGCAGCCGAGCCATCCGGGCCGCGGCATGTGGCGATTTGGAATCTTCGAGGTCATGAAATGGGTGGGGTTGGTTATGGATTTCCGTTTTCAAACAAGAACCGTGCGGCGTTCACCGGCGGCGGCGGAGCATCACGCCGAGACCGAGCGCCGCCAGACCGAACACGGACGACTCCGGGACAAGGCTCACGCCCGTCACATCCGTCCAGGTGTCGCCGAACCGGATGGCGTCGAGTTCGCCGCCGCCGCTGCCGTTCATCCACAACAGCAGGTTTGAGGCGACCATGCTGGAGTTGACGCTGGCGCTCGCGGACCACGCGATTGAGGTTAGATCATTGTCGATCACCGAGTTCTCCGCGTAGCGCTTGAGGTCGATCACATCCGGACCGGCGGCATGGATCGTGATCCGGCCGACGAGCAATCCGAAGCCGTTCACGCTCCCCGCGGCTTCGTGGGCGCGCACCGCATAAACGCCGTCGTTGTTGCCGGTTAGGTTCTGGCCCAGGGTTCCGTAGGCGATGTAGGCCGCGTTCGCCGCGGACTGGCTGTCCAATGCGGTCATGGTGTCCCAATGCAACCCGGCACCGACAAACTGGGCCGCACCGTCCTTGCCGGAAGCCAGCCCCACTCCCATCGCCGAGTCGCCGCCGTTGTTGAGGCGGACGCTGAAATACAGCACCCGGTTCACGCCGAAATCGATGGTGGTCGCGAGGCTGCGGGTCGTGTAGATGTCCGTGCTCCAATTGGTGCCGCCGCCTTGCCAGACCCCGCCGTTCGAGCCGTTGTTGGACGGCAAACCGGGCAGGGTGTTGCCGTTCACGTTGAAATTGTTGGCGTAGCGGACCGACGGCAGGTTGCCATTGGTCACCCAGGTTCCGGTCATGCCTAACGAGGTCGTCCCGTCTCCCCAACCGTTGAGATTGGTGTCGTTGGTGCCGATGCCGTCGAACAATTCCTGGACGATCACGGCGGCGGGCGCGGAACAAACGGATGCTCCCAAGAGCAGAATGGATGCGATGCGGGGGTTCATGGTGATGATGGGTTGTGGTTTCCGGGGTTTCGGTGGCCCGTGTCGTCGGGCCTCCTTCGTTTCTTCACAGGTTCATTTCCCCACCACGGCTTTTCTGACATGAAAAATCCGGAAATTTCGGATTGGGGAGGATTCTACCGGTGTCAGGCAGGTTTCGGACCGAAAAATCGGGCGCGTGTTCCGGGGGGATCCACCGTCCACTGCGGCTGCGATCCATACGCCAGCCCGCAAGAACGGGCAGTTGCGCGGCTTGCCTGATAGAAGCTGCCGCGCAACAAGGCCCGGGGCAGAAGTCGCACACCGCGCGCTGACTCCATCATGGGTTGTCGGACGGGAACGCCGTCACTCGCCATTGGCCGCACGCCATCACCCAGGAGATCCTACGGTCAACGGCATGACCGGGGATCGGTGTTTGCGATTGGTCAGATTATTCGCAGGTGGAGAAGTCATAGGCGGAGATTTCCTCCACGGTTTCATGGATGTTGATTCCCCGGAGCGCGAGGGCGGGAAGGATGTCGTCCGGATGGAAAGCGCGCTCCGGGATGTGGACACCGGGTCCGCAAGCCACGCCCAGCGCAAGTCGTTCCGCCGCGATCCCCATCGGGATACCGACGTTCCGGGTGTAGGCGCGCAAGCCGGCCCATTCGGGGATAGAGCCGTCCGAAGCCGGGTGCGTGTGGGTCAGCGTGTGGCGGAACAGCCTGCCTTCGCGCTCACCCTCGACCTCGATGTGAAGCGCATAGCCGTAGAGCGCGGTGGTGGTGCCTTCGCGGGACTGGCCGAGGTAGTCGCCGATCACATCCATGATCCGGAGATTTTGGCCGCGGAAGTTGAAGGATTCGTTGCGCAGGAGTCCCCATTCGTAGAGCGCGCGGACGAGGAGCATGTTGGCTGGCGGCCAGGTTCCGCGCACCTCGATGAGCTCGACGCCCCGGCCTTGCAGGTATTCGGCCAGCGTTTTGGTTTCACTGTGCGGAATGATATATTGTGGATGGGTGCCGTAGGGACTCGGCAGAGCGATCATCCTCGGGCGGGCGAAAGGTTTCACCTGGATAAAATCCCCGTGTTGGAAAACGACCCGGCCGGGGAGGGCCGGATCATATTCGTAGGTCGTGGTTTCGGTGATCGATTTGGAGAACGCCACCGGACGAAAGGCACCGTGGCTGACGCGTACCACAACCACCTTTTCGAGTTTGTCCGCTGCGCGCACCGCCATCAGGTTGGTGGTCCCCGGAGTCATGCCAAATCCCGGGACATGAACCCGCCCGGCCTCACGAAACAGTCCGTCAAACGCGTATTCCTCTCCGAAGCCGTTGAGATTGATGCCGTGGCATCCCGCCAGACCGATCAGGCGCGTGGAACGGCCGTTGAGCGATATGGTGGTGCCGTCCAACACGGCGTCATGCCCGCGCATCGCCGCGATGGTGCCAGCCTCGTCATCGAGATCAACTTTCACGAACGAGACGCGCGGATCGTTCAGCCATGCGACGACCTCGTGGCCGGCCGTTTCATCCACATCGCCGATGGTCAGACGGGCGACAGCGGCATGTTGGAGCAGGTCGAGCGCGGACTCGCGGCATATTCGGCCGGCTCCGCCCAGACAGAAGTAGGAGTGCATGATGTCGGGATGGTTGCGTTAGATTTGGGTTAAGGAGGTGGATTGGAGATCGGGCGCTGCCCCTGGTTTTCATCGCCTTGTTGAGGAAGCGCTCCCCGAATTGGATACGATTTCCGAGGAACCGGACGCTTCTTCGATCCGGACGACTTTCACCGGCAGTTTGGGCCGCTTGCCGTCCGCCATGTGGATGATGAACCTCTTGAATGTTCCGCCAACCGGCTCGAGCATCGCGGTGTGGCATAAGACCAACCCGCCGGTGGCGCTCGGATAGGATATCTCCAACGGAAGCGCGGGCGAACCAACAGCTTGTTGGCGGGTGATGGTGACTCCCGGATTGAGGCGGATCTTCTCCTCGCCGATCACCACCGCCATCGGGCCGGCGGCGAGATTTGTGAGGTGGATGGAACCCTCGGCCCGCGCGGTCGCGTCGTCCGGTATCACGAGTGCCGCGGCCTCCTTCCAGGTTTTGCCTTTGCGCCACGCCAGAACGAGACTCGCGCCGCATTCGTGCAGGGGAACTTCGAGCCACTTGTCGCCTTCATCGTCCAGAATTCCGGCAACGTTCCGGTTGGGAAGCGTGAATTCCACCTGCTCGGAGACGCGGCCCAACCGCACTCTGATGCCGATCGGCGCTCCTGCCGTCGAGCCGCCGGGCAATATTCCGGCATTGCGGGGGGGGATCTCCCCGGCGGGTGGCGCAACCTCGTAACGAACCCCATTCCTGACTTCCTGAACGAAGGGTGGGGGATCCCCCAGCGCGAGCACCCGGAGGCGGCAATGGACCTCCCCCTGCGCGCGCGCCGGGGAAGGCAACTGGCATAGGCCGGTTAGGACGAGGACAATCGCGGTGCGGATCATGGCGCCATCATGCGCCCTCGCGCGGATCTCCCACGACCGGGCGTGTGACGATTTCGTCGCTTGCGACGGGGCTCCCGGCGCCCAATGGTGGCAATTTTCCCATATAACAAAATGGACGAAAATACCGAATGCAACATTATTGTCGCATGATAGCGGTTTGCCGACGCGCGCTTTTTAAGTCATGGGTTGGCGTGTGGAGCGTCCCTGCGGATGTTCCGCCCCATCCCCACAACCAACATGAGATCTATCAAAACAACCACGCTGCTGCTCGCCGTGATGTTAGGCGCGCGAGCGCTCTCCCCGGCGGCGGAACCGGTCACGGTCGTATTCCAAAACGGACTCAACGGCTACACCGGAACATTCGACCGCAAGATCGGCGCCGCCGAAATCGACGGATTGTCGGTCTCGGGCACCACAAGCTACTATATCGACGGAGGTTCCTCCTCGCTGAATGATGCCGGCTTCGCACACGGGCTGCTTCGTTTCAGCGACATCGAGACGCACATCCCGGCCGGTGCCAAGATTGTCAAAGCCACGGTCACGCTCGTGCAAAAGACCCACACGGACGCCCAAAGCGGTGACTCCTTCAACATCTACCGCCTTACCCGGCCTTTCAACAGCGGTTCCAGCAAGAGCACCGATTTCGGAGCGGATGGCATCGCCGGCGACATCGACTGGATCGCGGGCAGCTTTTCCGCGGTGAACACGCAAAGCTACGGCGGACCGGTGACTGCGGATGTCACCCGCGTGGTCCAGTCATGGGTGGACGGCAGTCCCAACCACGGCTTCGGCATCCGGAGCGACCGCGGGACCAACGGATGGAGCACCCATACGACCGGAGCGACACAGACCCTGCGTCCGAAACTCGAAGTCACCTATTTTGTCGAGGAAGCCACGTCGGTCAGTGAGTTTCAGAAGGGCCTCAACGGCTACACCGACAGCATCGACATCTATCTGAACGGAACCGCCGCCACCTCGCTGCTGCCCGGCGCGACGATTGTGGGATCGACCGTTTCCGAATCCTGGCTGGACGGTTTGAATCCGCCCACCACTGAGCCGGACATACCGGCGATGCTGCGGTTTGGTGGAGTGGAAACCGCACTCGCGGGACGCAAGATCGAGTCCGCAACGCTGCGGATCGTCACCGGCTTTTCGAGTTCCGCTGCTGATAGCCCCGGCCCGTTCACGGTGCATCGGTTGCTGGTTCCGTTCAGTGAGGCGAGCCAGTATGCGGACTTCGCCGGTGATGCCGGGGCCATGCTGGCGGCCGGCCAGATCTCGCCTGCGCTCGGCACTTTGACCGACCTGGCCGATTGCGAGGTTGTGGATGTGGACGTGTCCGCCGCGGTTCGCAGTTGGCTGGATGGCGCGCCCAATTACGGATTCTACATTGGCAGCGGCACACCTAACGGTTGGCAGGTGTTCACCACCGGGGCAGCGGACCCTAACTTCCGGCCGCTGCTGCGGGTGGTCTCCAATCCGGCGCCAGTGGTGATCGGTAATCCGTCAAACGGTTCGCGGCAAACGCTCGGATCCACGCTGGCCATCAGCGCGAATACCTTCGTGGCCTCGCCCGCTACGGCCTCACAGGTGGAATTCTTCGTCAACGGAGTCTCGGCACACGTTGACGACAGCGCTCCGTTCACCCTCGATCTGCCGCTTTCCGCTCTGGGAACATTCGTTCTAACCGCCGAAGTCACCGATAGCAACGCGGTCAAGGATCTCAGCGAACCGATCACCATCACCGTGGTTCCGGCCGCGGGATCCGGCGGGCTCTACTTCGACGGCATTGCCGACCATGTCGCGCTCGGTGATCCGGCGGAACTGAAACTGTCCACCTTCACCCTGGAAACCTGGTTCCGCCGCGAGACGGCCGGAACTTCTGTTAGCACGGGCGGAGTGACCGCCATTCCGCTGCTCGCCAAAGGCCGCAACCAGGCGGATGGATCGACCCTCGACACCAATTGGTTCCTCGGCGTCCGCGCCAGCGACGGCGTGCTGTGCGCCGACTTCGAGGGCACGGGTGGCGTCAACGTTCCGGTGGCCGGCAGCACGGCGATTTCCAACGGTGCCTGGCATCACGCGGCAGCCACGTTCGACGGCACCGAGTGGCGTCTCTATCTGGACGGCAATCTCGAAGCCGTGGCCAATGCCGGCGGTCTCACTCCCCGTGCCGACAGCATCCAGCACGCCTCCATCGCCACCGCAATGAACTCCAACGGCCTGGGCGAAGGCGCGTTCGGCGGCTTCATCGACGAAGTCCGGATCTGGAACGCGGCGCGCACCCAGGCGGAAATCCGCCAGACCATCAACTCGGAGGTCGCCTCAGCAAGCGGTCTCGTTGCCCGCTGGTCATTCGGCGAAGGCACCGGCACGAGTATCACCAGCACGGCCGGCGCGGCCACCGTCGGAACCTTCGGCGGGCTGCCGGTTTGGACCGCCGGCATGACCTTCAGCGGCAATGCAAAGCCATCGATCTCGTTCTTGAGCCCGGCCGATGGCAGCTCGCGGCTCACCACCGACGGTCCCCTTGAGATCACCGTGCTTGCGGCCGATCCGGACGGCACCGTGGCCCAGGTCGAGTATTTCGACAACGGTGCTCCGATCGGAGTTTCCGCGACTTCGCCGTTCTCGTTCAGCTACCCGAATCCGCCGGCCGGCACGCGGCGGATCTCGGCGGTGGTGACGGACAACGGCGGGGAAACCTCGCGGACCGACGCCGTTCTAACCTGCCATGTGACTTTCGCGAGTCCGACCGTGCCCGGATATTCGGCGGGTCTGATAGATGGAGGCGACGCGGATTTGTTCACCGGCACCCCGGCCGCCGATCCCGCAGCCTGGACCGTGGTGGCTTCCAGCCCCGGCGCCCGCGCGTTCAACTCGCCCGGCACGGTTCCGGGCGATCTAACGGTCAATATCAACGGCGCGCCGGCCGCCTTCGCCACCGGCGTCCTGCTCACCACCAACGCGGTGGTCAACGGCAACCTCGCCCCTCTCGACAACATCGCGGCGCCCTACGAGTCCGCCGGCTTCTATCATGTCAGCAGCATGGACAACAACGGCCCAGGCGAAGTGGAACCGGTGGTCAGTCCCGAATCCTCCGCATTCGCCCTCGGCTGGTTCCCTTACGCGGATGGTTGGATCGGTGCGAATATCGAGGCGGACGGATCGGTCGCGGCGGGGAGCAGCAGCCTGCCCGCACATATCACGATCACCAACACCACGGCGGGCACTTATGTCATTTCCGGCCTTCCGGATTCCGGCAACATGATCGCGGTGGCAACCGGCAACGCCTCCGACAACTGCGCCTCCGTCGGCCAAAGCGGCGACAACTGGATTGTCACCACGCGCGACAACAACCAGAACCTCGAGAACGCCGGATTCGCCCTTTTGTATATCCCGACGACCGCGAACCGCGTGTTGAGCGGCAAGATCGGCAATCTCGGTGAACTGACCACCCTGAATGGCGAGCTTGCCCTGCTCGGCGCGACCTGCCAGCTCACCTCCCAGGGCTATCAGATCACCTTCGGTGACGGCACCGCGATCAATCCGTCCAACACCGCGCTGTTCGTGACGGCCGATGCCAACGCGGGCAACGGACCGGACAATATCTATTCCTATATGGCCAACGGCAATTCCTTCGTGGTGTTTTCCCACGATCTGCCGGGACTCAATGGGGCGCTTCAGAACGGCGGCTTCCGCTTCCTCGCCACACCGCTCGATCCCCTCGCCCCGGTCGCGAACGAAGTGGTGCTTCAGGCGACCGACCCCCGCGCGGCGGAAGACGGCGGAGACCAGACGCTCGCCTTCATGGTGACCCGCAGCGGTGATACCACCGCCGCTCTAGCCGTCAATTACACCGTTACAGGAACGGCCACCGCCGGTGATGATTTCACCGCCCTTTCCGGTGCGGTCACCATTCCTGCTGGCTCGGCCTCCGCGGTGGTGACGGTCACCGCACTGCCCGATACCGCTCTGGAGATGCCGGAAACAGTCACCCTCACCCTCGCCACCGGTGCCGGTTACGCGATCGGCATCGCCTCCACGGGCACCGGCATCATCAACGACGCGGCCTCGTCTCTGCCCACCACCACGGTGGTTTTTCAGGACGGTTTCAACGGCTACGCCGGCCAGTTCCAGAAGCGGATTGGTAACGACAACGGAAGTTATATTGCCCAGCTCGGCTCCTCGGTCGCTTCCTACATGATCGATGGCGGCAACCCCGACGTCAACGACCTGATCCGCTTCGACGGCATTGTCGGCAACGGCTCCGGAATGATTCCTGCCAATGCGACGGTGCTTAAGGCCGAGCTTGTTCTAACCACCGCAACCACCGGCGACGCCCAATCGGGCGGCCCGTTCATCGTGGACCGGCTGACCGCCGCCGTCGATGCCAACACCACCTACGACGCCATTTCCAACGGAATCGGCTTCGAGGGTGTGCGCGGAATCTCCACCGGCCTGCCGGTCGCGGGCTTTCCGGCCCTTGCCGCAGGCCAGGCCGGCGCAGCGGATGTCACCGACATCGTCCGCGCCTGGGTGTCCGGCGAACCGAACCACGGCTTCGGGGTATTCTCCGGCGGCACCACGGATGGCTGGGCCTACTGCACCGTCGGCAACGCCGACGTTTCCCTCCGGCCGAAGCTGGTGGTGACCTACATCGCCCAGGGAACCCGGCAATATACCTTCGCGGCCGATCGCTCGGCCCGGATCAACAGTGCGCCGGGATCCGCCACGCTGGATGGTTCCACGCTGGACGCCGAGTTCATCGACCAGGCAACCAACAATTCGCAGGAAGCGCTGATGCACTTCCCGGTGGCGTTCGCCGATGGTGTCCAGGGCGCGATTCCGCTCGATGAAGAGATCGTCAAGGCGGAATTGTTGGTCACGACGGCGCCGTCGTTCTACAGCACGGGCGCCCATAGTCCGGGACCGTTCCGGGTTCATCCTATGCTAACCGACTGGACCACGGCGACAAGTTATGGATTGTTCGGCACCCAGCAGGGCATTCACATCGCCGACAGCGTTGGCGCTCTGACCGGGCTTGGCCAGGGATCCACCACATGGATTGATATCACCCCGGTGGTCCGCGCCTGGCGCGCGGGAGCCGCCAACCACGGCATCGCCATCAAACCGGGAACCACCGACGAATGGATGCTGTTCTGGCCGGGCTCGCCTAACGGAGCTTCGGTGATGCCACGCATCCGCGTGACCACCGCCGGCGGATCGATTCCCAACCTGACTCCATTCGAACAATGGGCGCAGGATCAGGGAGGCGCAGGCGTGACCGCCGATTCGGACGACGATCATGATGGCATCCTCGCCGTGGTCGAGTACGCGCTCGGACTGAGCCTGTCCGCCCCGGACACCCTGCCCACGCTCGTGCGCAATGGCGGTTCCATCACCCTGACGTTCGCCAAGGGCACCATCGCCGGCAACGATCCGGCTCTGTCCTACCGCATCATGGGCAGCGAGAACCTCGTGGACTGGATCCCGGAAACACCCGCGGTCAACAATGCCACCACGATCTCGGTGAGCCAGCCGATCAGCGGAGAGCGGAAATTCTTCCGCCTCGAGGTCGTCCTGGCCCCGTGAGCGTCCATCATAATCAAACATGCCATCCCGTTTCCGATCCCTCCATCCGATCCCGCCCGCCATGAGAACCGTATCAAGCCGCCGCCAGCAGGGGTTCGCCCTCGTGGTGACTCTGACGCTGATGGTGTTGCTCACCTTGCTGGCGGTAGGGTTGTTAAGTCTGTCTTCGGTGGAGTTGAGGAAATCCGGCAACGGGGCGGCGGCACAGGCCCGGGCGAACGCCCGGTTAGGCCTCATTCTCGCGCTGGCGGAGATTCAGGAGCATCTTGGCCCGGACCAGCGGGTCTCGGCGGATGCCACGGTGGGCACTCATGGCACTCCCGCCCATCCGCACTGGCTGAGCGTCTGGACCACCACCAGCCCGGACGGCTCCCCCTGGATCACCCGCAACGGTGAACAGGGGGGGCTATCCGACCGGAGACAATCGACCGGCTGGAAAGCCCGCGACGAACGGATTGCCTGCCTTGTCAGCGGTAACGAAAGCGGAATTATCTATCAGGAAGAGCAGGCGGCCAGCGGAGACACCATGGTCCCGCTGGTGGACCAGGGAAGTTTGGGAGAAGACGTGAGTCCGGGAGAAATCATCCGCGCGCCGAAAGTCGCGGTGGCGGATTCCAAGAAGGGGAGCGGTTCATACGCGTGGTGGGTCGGCGATTTGGGGGCCAAGGCCAACATCGCCACCCGCGACCGCACGGAAGCCGATCCGAACGAGATCTATCACGCACGGATGCTCGCGCAGGACGCTTCGTGGCAGGCATTCGCCAAGTCAGACATGCCGGATGACGTGCGACAGAAGCTGGCTGACGATGCCCAACTCGCATTGGCCGGCGGGGACAGGAAGGACCGGAAGTTCCATGATGTCACCGTGTGGTCGGCGGGCCTGCCGGTGGACGTCCGCGAGGGCGGATGGAAACGCGATCTAACTGCATTCATCGAGAGCAAGGGCGAGATTTCCGGTTTCAACCGCGACGGCGTCAAACTGCCGGGTTTGAAAGACTCGGACAACTTGGTGGGCCCGGCTAACAAACAAGCCGACACCCTCTCCGCCAATCCCGGCCAGGCCGGGCGGTTTTCCGAAACCTCGCCGAACTTCGGCCTGATCCGGACCTGGGCGCAGCGTGCGTCGGCCCCGGCCGGTTCGTTCCGCGCGGACTCCGAACTCGGGCAGATCGCCAACCGGCCGACCGGCGGCGGCAACAGCAAGTCGGTCGATTTCCGGGACCGCACCACCACCCATCTGATGCCGGTGCTCACGGAAGGGTCGTTGTATTACAATCTCAGTTATTATGATCCGGCCAAACCGGTCGCGGGCAATCCCTATGCGATGCGGGTCCACTTCTACCCGCGCGTGGCGCTGTGGAACCCCTACAATTTCGCCCTCAAAGTCCCGGAGTCCGCCGTGTTTCTCCATATCAACGGATCCAAGTCAGTCGAGGTCACGCTGGCGGGAGGGCAGAAGCAGTCCTACCGGATGTATTGGGGTCTGGGCGACGGTGCGACCGGTGGCTCGACCCGCGGCAGCATGTTTTTCAAACTGGAGGCCGCCACGCTCGAACCGGGCGAGACGCTCGTCTGGTCGGTGGCGCGCAACGCGCCCTATGATGAGACGAACTTCGCGAACAACCTGCTGTCCTGCGCTCAGGCTCCGGCTCCGGGCCGCTCGTTCTATCAGGACAAGCGGTCCGATGGCTATCCGCTGTTCCAGGTGATCCAATCGTTTCCGCCGAAACCCGGTCTGGCGAACAACCTGCTGCCGGCAGTGCCCGTGGAGTGGCGCGAAATGGTGCCACCCCGGCCCGCCGGCAACATCCAGAGCACGGCGTGGACCCAGGCCGACGACTATTTCATGTCCTGGAAACCGATGAGCGGCTCGTATTTGAACGACGCCTCGTTTCGCAATCTGCCGATGGGCCGGTTCGTCTCCTGTGCCTATCAATATGGCGACGAGGATGAAATGCCGGTCGAGTGGACGGCGCTCGATCCGGTGCCGTTTCTCAAATCCTCGCTTGCCAGCCCGTCGGTCACCGCGGTGCCGGACCGTCGCACCCGTGACGGATTCCGGCTGCGCTGGTTCGCCGAAACCGAGTCCAACATCATTGGCGGCGGCAGCCTGGCCGGCACCCCCCATATGGAATCCGCGCCGGTCGCCAACTGGAACATGCGCGCCTCATGGGCCTATCGCACGCCGTTTGACAATGTGACCGACGTGGCCCCGCATTTCTTCGGGATCTACACCCGCGACCTGTTTGACGGAGAGGTGGACTGGTCTTCAATGAATCCGCGATCGGCCGGCGGCCGGATCAACGGCGATCCTTTCGACCAGCCGATCCGCGGGACCACCTCGCGGGTGTTGTTCGACGTTCCCCGCCGCGGGTCGGAGATTGCTTCGCTCGGCGCGCTCCAGCACGCGAACTTCTCGGAGTTCGTCTGGCATCCGACCTATCCGCTGGGAAACTCGCTCGCCGACCCCCGAGTTCCCCTTCTGCATACCGAACCGGACCGTTCCGAAGCGATCAACAAGGACAAGGGCGGCTGGAACCAGGACAGCATCGGCTATTCGACGGACGGACGTTCCAACACCAACGGCGAAACCAACCGGACCCACGAGGACAACTGGGCTTGGCACGCGCGCAATTTTCTCCAACAGGCGGCACTCGATGAAACCCTCATCTATGATCTCAGCTACGAGCTGAACCACATGCTGTGGGACGGCTATTTCCTCTCCAGCGGCACCGCCGCCGGGAAGGAACGGCTGCTCAAGGACCCCGTTGGCTCACCGTTACCCAACGGCCGCATCCTGCCGAACCCGCTGGCGGGCCGGATCATGACGGATGATCTAACCGACTATCATCGCGCGGCCCCGTGCCTGATGATCGACGGCGCTTTCAACGTGAACTCCGCCAGTGTCGGGGCCTGGGAGGCGCTCCTGCTATCCGGGCTCGGCGAGGGCCACGGCGCGGAAGGCGTGGCCTTTCCCCGCATCCTCGATCCCGCGGGCGGCGAATGGACCGGCGGACGGGCCAACACCAAGGCGGCCTGGTCCGGCCAGCGGGTGTTCAGCCGCGCGGAAATCCGCCGGCTCGCCGAGCGGATCGTGGTGGAAGTGAAAAACCGCGGGCCGTTTCTCGGCATGGCCGATTTCGTCAACCGCCGCCTGGCGGACGATGAAACCGGCCGCAAGGGAGCCCTGCAGGCCGCCATCGACCGGGCCGGACTCAATGAGGCGTTCACCGGCGAATGGCCGCTCGATAACAAGGTCTCGCTCCCCGATTACAAGCACATGGATCACATCAAGGATCCCACCCGTCTGGAACAAACCAGCCTGCCCGACACCACCGCCTGGGGCGCGCTCGGCTTTCTAACCCAAGCGGATCTGCTCCAGTTCATCGGCCCCGCGCTCAGCGCCCGCTCCGACACCTTCCGCATCCGCGCCTACGGCGAAAGCCTGGATGCCAACGGCAAGGTCGCGGCCCGCGCCTGGTGCGAAGCGGTGGTCCAGCGCTCGCCCAACTATGTGGACGCGGCGGATCCCGTGCTGCAGGTCCCCGCCGCACTCAATCCGGTCAACGCCCGCTTCGGCCGCAAATTCGAGATCGTCTCGTTCCGCTGGCTCCGGCCGGAGGAAGTGTGATTCCCGCCATCTAACAAGATCGCCCATTCTGACGAATCCGACGGGGGGTAGCCATGCCCACTTTGGCTATCCTGTCGCTGTAGCCGGGATCGTTGGAATCCCATGCCGTGTGACGAAACCGTTTCACTCCCGCTCTGGAGCAATGCTGGCTGTGGCGCACGATTCGGCCTGCGCCCCGCGGGTGCCACAATCAGCAATCCAATCTCATGAAACGCTCGAAATTTCCAGTCATCATCATTTCCGCGATCGCCATGCTTGTTGCGGGCGCCAACGCGGCCATCACCACCGGATCGATCTCATTCATCGGCGCCAATTCGGACGAGGCGGAGCATTTCGCATTCGTTGTCACCAGCGCGATCGGATCCGGCGAGGTGATCAACTTCACGGATTCATCGTATGGGGATCCGGCGGCGCCCGACCGATTCAGGTGGTCGGAGCATCTGAACGCCACCCCCACGCCGGGTCCTCTCACATGGACCACGGGCACAACCATTGCGGTCGGGACCGTCGTGATCTACGATGACGCGGACAACCGGTTCGAGCTCGCCGACGGAAGCGTCACCGGAACCGTGGGCGGAGCCGAATTGGACTTTTCGACTTCCGGAGATAACATTTTCGCCTATCAGGGAGCCATCACGTACAACGACATTACCGGAAACTATGACGGTGTTTCCACCGGTGTGACTACGTATGGAGGCGGCTTCCTGTGGGGGAAAAACGTCGCGGGGTGGCAAACCAGCGGGGCGGGAGCCACCGACAACAGCTATCTTCCCTCATCCCTGACTGACGGAACCTCCGCCTTCGCGCTGAACACTTCTCTGGACAACTATCGCTACAACGGAAGCCGGTCCTTCAATTCGGTCGCGGAAATGCTCGCCGCCATCAAGTTGGAGTCGAACTGGACCGGAAGTGACTCTGTCGCCGCCGGTCCATTGGACTTCGGCGGGAATTTCACCATAGTCCCCGAACCCGCCGCCACCTTGTTGGGTGGATTTGGGTTGCTGGGGCTGCTCCGCCGCCGCCGCCTGTCAAATTGAAATATTCCCCGTGCCCCGCGGAGCGTGGAGGCAAGTCCCCCTGTGTGGCGGGATTGTCACGGATTGACGGTTGGAGCGGCTGAATCCTTGGTCAATACGGAGCCTCATGCACGGCAGTTTGAACGGAGGATTTGGCAAATTCTGGGTCGTGACCGCGGACATGGGTTACGGGCACCAGCGCGCGGTTCACCCCCTGAGGGACATCGCCGAGGAGGGCATCATCACCGTGGGCTCATCGGCGTCGATTCCGGAATCCGAACGGAAACTGTGGAAGCGGTTGCTGGGTGCCTACGAGTTTTTCTCCAGGGCCAAAGGGCTGCCCGTGGTGGGACCGCCGCTGTTTTCCATGCTCGATTCGATGCTGAAGATCCCCGCGTTCTATCCGATGCGGGATCTTTCCAACACCACCTTCCAGGTCAATCTGCTCGAATCGCTGGTCGAAAAAGGCCTTTGCCAGGGCATGCTTGAGACCACCGCGCGCAAAAGGACCCCGGTCATCACCTCTTTCTATGCCTCGGCGATCGCCGCCGACCGGAAGGGGTTCAACAAGGTGTATTGCATTGTCTGCGACGCGGACATCAACCGGGTGTGGGTGGCGAAAGCGCCATGGGAGAGCAGGGTGGAATATTTCGCCCCCTGTGGCAAGGCGGCCCAGCGTTTGCGGGCCTACGGTGTGCCAGACTCGCGGATTCATCTAACTGGATTTCCCCTTCCGATGGAGCTGCTCGGCGATGAGAATCTCGGCGTGCTCAGGAGGAATCTGGCCCGGAGATTGCGCAGGCTGGATCCGCAGGGGAAATTCCGGGCCCGTCACGGGAGGAATGTGGACCATTTTCTTGGACCGTTCGAGGGATCCACTGGAAATGACGGGGCGCTGACAATCACCTACGCCGTGGGCGGCGCCGGCGCGCAGAAGGAGATCGGCTGGAGAATCGCCCGCGGTCTCAGGGCAAAACTGATTGCGGGAGAGGTCCGCTTGAATCTGGTCGCGGGAATCCGGAGGGAGGTGAAGGACTACTTTGACGAGGTCAAGGCCGACATCGATCCCGGCGGGGATGGCATCCGGATCATCCACTCCGAATCGCTGCACGGGTATTTCGATCGGTTCAACCAGGCCCTGCACGAGACGGACATCCTTTGGACCAAGCCGAGCGAGCTTTCGTTCTATTGCGGGTTGGGAATCCCCATCATCATGAGCCCCACCATCGGCTCGCAGGAAAAGTTCAACCGGAAATGGCTCAGGGAGATCCGAGCCGGAATCAAACAGGAGAATCCGGACTATGCGGACCAATGGTTATATGATATGTTGAACCGCGGAACACTGGCCGAGTCCGCATGGGACGGTTTCCTGAAAGCAAGGAAGCTCGGAACATTCAACATCATGCGAGTGCTCGGCAACGGCTTCCTCGAACGGGCGACCGATCCGGTGATGAGGTGATGGGACCGCGGGCGGAAATTGTCACAATTCACCGATTGACGGGCGACTTCCGCCGACGGCACGCTCCGCACCGTGACTGATAGGAATTCGCCACGGCCCGAAAATGAAATCAATACGATCCTGATGCCAACCTTCGCGACGCGGGGACCGCTCCGTCTGGTTGCGGCCGCCGCCAACCGCCTGCTGGCGGTGGACCACCTCAACCAACTCTATCTGGATGCCACCGCGGATGCGACCGGAGGTGGATTTCCCGACCGCGTCCTGCGCCGCCTGCAGCTCCGCTACGAGGTTTGTGAACGGGACATCCGGCGGATTCCCAGGGACGGTCCGGTGGTGGTCGTGGCCAATCACCCGTTCGGCGGCGCGGAGGGACTGATCCTCGCCTCGCTGCTGGAATCGGTGCGGCCGGATGCCAAGCTGATGGCCAACTTCCTGCTGGATCGTGTTTCCGGCTTGCGGGAAAAACTCATCCTGGTGGATCCTTTCAACGGCCCATCGTCCCGCGCGACGAACTTCCGCCCTTTGCGCGAGGCGATCTCATGGCTTCGCAAAGGCGGCATGCTGGCGGTCTTCCCGGCAGGCGAGGTGTCCCACTTGCAAGTGGGCAAGGGCGGGGTGACGGACCCGCCTTGGAGCGACACGGTGGCGCGCATCATCCGTCTATCAGGAGCAACCGTGGTACCGGTGTTCTTCGCGGGATCGAACGGCCCGCTGTTCCAGTTGGCCGGCATGCTCCATCCGAGATTGCGCACGGCTCTTTTGCCGAAGGAGTTGCTCAACAAGCGCCAGCGGACCATCACCCCCCGCGTCGGCAATCCGATCCGTTTCAAAAAACTGGAACACATGTCGGACGAGGAAATGATCGGTCATCTCCGGGTCAGAACCTATCATTTGGCCGACCGGGCCATGCCGGACAAGATTGGCAAAGCGAAATGGAAACTTCCGCTGGTGGCCAGCCTGCCGCGGCCGAGGTTGGAGCCACTGATCGATCCGGTGGATCCCGCCGTGGTGGCCGAGGAAATCCGCAGGCTTGCGGATGACCGGCGGCTTTGTTCGTCCGGCTCTCTGGAGGTGTATTACGGAAGCGCCCGAGAGTTGCCGCAGACGCTGCGCGAAATCGGGCGGCTGCGGGAACAATCCTTCCGCGCGGTGGAGGAGGGCACCGGATGCGCGCTGGACCTCGACCGTTTCGACGCCACCTATCTGCATTTGTTCCTGTGGGACGCCAGGGAGTCCCGGATCGCGGGAGCATACCGCCTGGGCCGCACCGACGAGATTCTGGCGGATTCCGGCAAGAAGGGGCTGTACACCACCACGCTATTCAGGATCCGCAAGAAGCTGCTCAGGTCGATCGGGCCCGCGTTGGAAATGGGCCGCTCCTTCGTCTGCCCGGACTATCAGCGCCAGTTGTCCCCGTTGATGTTGTTGTGGAAGGGTATCGCCGCCTATGTGGCGCGCCATCCCCGGTACAAAACGCTCCTCGGACCGGTTACCATCACCCACGAATACCAATCCATGTCAAAACATCTTCTCGCGGCGTTTCTCAAGCGGCATGAAAGTCTCCCGCACCTCGCCAGGTATGTTAGGCCGCGCAAGCCGATGTGGGTCGATCCGGTTTCCCGTACCAAGCTCCGCAAGCTGCGCAACGCCGCCGCCGACATCGATGACGTGGACCAACTCATCAGCGACATTGAGACCAAGTTCGAAGGCATGCCGGTGCTGCTGCGCCAGTACCTCCGCCTTGGAGGAAAACTGCTCGCGTTCAACATCGATCCGGACTTCTGCAATGTGCTGGACGGGTTGATTCTCGTGGATCTGACAAAGAGCGACCCGCGCATTCTCGGGCGCTACATGGGTCCGGCCGCTCTCGCGGAATTTCTGAAATACCACGGCGCGGAACTGAAACTCGTGGCGGGCGAGGCTTCAGACGGTTGATTGAACCCACTCCGCGCTGCGCGGCATGGGGGCCGGTTTGCCGGTGCTTTTGTGTTTGCGCCACGGGCGCGCTTGGGCGCGTTCATAGCGGGATTCACCGGCGGCCATGCGGCACCAGCGCACGTCCCGGTTTTGCAGCCATTGTTGGATCAGGTGGCCCGCGCAAAGGCCGGCCGCGGTCATAAACGCGATTTTTTCAAGACGTTTCATGGTTCGGTTTGATTTGTGGAATCGTGGTTGCGGAGCCCGGCGCCGCGGCGGGATCTGTCGAAGCAGCCCCAGGGTTTCACCCGGATGTTCCGGCTGGCCAGCCATGCGGTACATGCGGCCCCAACCTCCGCGCTCAAACCGCGCATCCGGCGGAGTTCGCGGTCCTGCGGGCTTATCAGGTTGCTGTGATTCAATTGGTCGCGCCACGCTGAGTGCGGGCGTGGGTTGGGTTTCGGGAGCGCTTTCATGCGAAACCAAGCTAGACCGGGCGAGGCGATGCCATCAATAGGCCAACTGTAGCAATTTCTTCACATTGCCACCGGAATGACCGCAATGGCGGCATTCCTCTTTATGAAACGCGAACCCCCCAGCAGAGGTTCCGGGCGCATGGGATCCTTGAACGATGCTCGGGGGTTCCGAATCGGATTTGTGGAGCGCTAAAGGGCCCGCGCCAGTGCCTGAGGGAGCTCAGCCTCCACCGGGCATGGGGTTTCCACCGGCTTCAGTTCGGGGACGGCGGCCGGGGCGCGCAGGCGGCTGACGAATTCCTGATAGCGCACGAGTTCCAAGCCGCCGTCGTGGTGCTCGACGATCGCGGTCAGGCTTTCCACCCAATCGCCGGAATTCATATAATGGACCGCGCCTACCTGTTTGTCCTCCGGGGTGTGGATGTGGCCGCAGATGATGCCGTCGCACCCGCGGTGGCGGGCGAGCTGTTGGAGAAGGTCCTCGTAGCGGTCCACGAAGCACACGGCGGATTTGACCTTGGCCTTGATGCGCTTGCTCAGGGAGTAGTACTCCTTGCCGCGCCAGGCCCGGTATTTGTTATAGATCCGGTTGATCTGGAGCAGAAAATCATATCCCACCGAGCCGACCACGGCCAGCCAGCGGTGGTTGGTGGAAACGCTGTCGAATCCGTCGCCATGCACCACGAGATACTGCCTGCCCGCCGCGGTTCGGTGGATGTGTTCCTTCACCAGCCGGACCCGTCCGAACGCGAGCGGCATGAACCGTTCGAGAATGTCATCGTGGTTGCCGCGCAGATAGATCACCTCGGTGCGGTCGCGTTCGGTCAGCTTGAGGATCTTGCGGATCACCCGGCTGTGGCGCGACGACCAGCGGGACCCGCGCTTGAGCGCCCAGGCGTCGATGATGTCGCCGTTGAGCACCAGCTTGTCGCATTCGATGTGTTTGAGAAAATCGACCACTTCGTCGGCCTTGCTGTCGGGCGTTCCAAGGTGCAGGTCGGATAGAAACACGGTGCGGCAGGAAAGTTTGGGTCGCTTTCCGGGTTTCCCTCGGGTGCCGCTCTGGCGTCTCCCGGCGAGTTCCAACAGGTGGCGTTCGAAGTCCGCCACCACCGGTTCCCACGCGAGGCCCGCGGCGGTTTCCCGCGCCTCGGCACGCAGCGGATCCTGAGGCTTCAGTCCGAGCGCCGCCAGCGCGAGCGCGGTGAAGCTCGCGGCATCGCCTGGCGCCGCTTTGAAGCCGTTCTCGCCGTGAAGCACGTGCATGGCGGCGGCCGCGTAATCGTAGCTCACCGTCGCCAGACCGCTGGCCATGCCCTCCAGCAGAACATTGCCGAAGGTCTCCGTTTCGCTGGAAAACACCAGTACGTCGGCCGATGCGTAATGCCGGGCGAGTTCGGGGCCGGTTAGGATGCCGGTGAAACATACCCACGGATATTTCCGCTCGAGTTCGCCGCGCAGCGGGCCGTCACCCACCACCACCACACGGACATCCGGGACCTCGCGGCGCATGCTCTCGAAGGTGGCGAATGCCAGTTCCAGATTCTTCTCCGCCGCCAGGCGGCCGACGCTCAGCGCCACCGGGGTGCCCGGGCGCGCTCCCCACGACGAGCGCAGCGTTTCGCAACGCTTCGCGGGATCGAACAGCTCGCAGTCCACGCCGCGGCCCAACAGCCTAACAACACCGAATCCCTCCGCTTCGAGTCTGGCGCGGACGTCGGGCGACGGGGCGATCGTGCAGTCGGCCAACCGGTGGAAATCCCGCAGGTAGGCCGTGGTGATCGGTTCGAGCGCCCGCAGGTGGTATTTCTCGGCGTAATGTTGGAAATTGGTGTGGAAACCCGCCGCCACCGGGATGCCCAGCGCCTTGGCGGCGCGGATCGCGGATTTTCCAAGCGGGCTTTCGGTGGCCACGTAAACCGCGTCCGGACGCCGGCGCTGCCAGCGGGCCCGGAGTTGGAACGGCTTGGGGAGGCCCACTCTAACCTCGGAGTAGCCGGGCACCGGAATCGCGGCCACGCGGGTTTCGCCGTCGGCCTCGGTCTTGCCGGTATGGACCACACGGACGCTGTGGCCACGCGTCCGCAACCCGTCGGTTAGGCGGCCGAGGGTCATGGCGACCCCGTTGACATCGGGCCGGAAGGTATCGGTGACAATTTCGATTCTCATTTCACGCGCGCGGCGGAAGGTGCCGCTGCGATGCCTATGCCCGATTGCCGGACGGCGCGCCATACCGCTCATGTGGCGGTTTCGTCACATGAGCGGGGATGGATGGTGGGTGATGTGGCCGCCGGATGTGGAGATGATAGTCCCGGAACCGTGCGATAATCCGCCATGCGCGCGGGAAATTTCCGGCTTTTCGGGATTGCGGCGGGGGGTGAACCGGGTGAAACTGCGTGCCGCAACCGAATTTCCGCCATGAATCCGTCCGATCTCTATCCGCTATCATCCAAGTTGTTCGCCACCGCCAAGGAGTACATCCCCGGCGGGGTCAATTCGCCGGTTAGAGCGTTCCGCAACGTCGGCGGCGAGCCGTTTTTCGTCCGTCGCGCCAAGGGCAGCCGGATCGAGGACATCGACGGCAAGACCTACATCGACTACATCGGCTCCTGGGGCCCCAACATTCTCGGCCACGCGCCTGCGGTGATCACCAACACGATCCACGAGGTGGCGAAGGACGGCGTTTCCTTTGGGATTCCGAACCCGTTCGAGGTGGAAATGGCGCGGACGATCACCGAGTGGGTGCCGTCGGTGAAAAAGGTCCGGATGTGCAACTCCGGGACCGAGGCCACGATGTCCGCGATCCGGCTGGCGCGGGGATTCACCAAGCGCGATCTCATCGTGAAGTTCGACGGATGCTACCACGGCCACAGCGATTCGCTGTTGGTTGCCGCCGGTTCCGGGGCGCTGACCCATGGCGAACCGGACTCGGCAGGGGTGCCCGCGGATTTCGCGCGCAACACGCTGGTGCTGCCGTACAACGATCCCGAGGCTCTAACCAACCTGTTCGCCGCCCAAGGTGAAAGGATCGCGGCGATCATCGTGGAATCCTATCCGGCCAACGCGGGGCTGGTGTTTCCGCGGCCCGGCTATCTCGAATTGCTCTCCCGCATCACCCGCGAATACGGCGCGCTGCTGATTTTCGACGAGGTGATGACCGGTTTCCGCCTCGGCAAGGCCGGGGTGCAGGGGATCGAGAATCTGACGCCCGATCTTTCGTGTTTCGGCAAGGTGATCGGCGGCGGGCTGCCGGTCGGGGCGTTCGGCGGGCGAGCCGACGTGATGGACCTGCTCGCGCCGCTCGGCCCGGTCTATCAGGCGGGCACGCTGTCGGGCAATCCGCTGGCGATGGCCGCGGGCCTGGCGCAGCTCCGCGAACTGGAGAAACCCGGCGGCTATCCGCGGTTGGAGGCACTCGGGGCGCATTTCGAGGCGGGGTTGCGCAAGCTACTCACCGAAAAAGGGGTGCCCCACCGGCTCAACCGGACCGGTTCGATGTTCTGCCTGTTCTTCGCCGACCGCGAGATCGTCAATGTGGATGACGTGATGAAACAGGATCTCGGGTTTTTCCGGAAATTCTTCTGGGGTTGCCTGGCCAAGGGGATTTATCTGGCACCGAGTCCCTACGAAACGGGCTTCATCTCGCTGGCCCACACCGAGGCGGATCTCGACGACACCCTCGGGGTCTTCGCGGAGGTGTTGGCTTCGATTTGACCGGATCGCCCGCTCCGGGCGGACGATTTTGCTTCCGTTCCCGCCGGGTTTGGAGTGGAGTGGGCGTGATCCATTGATCATGAACACAACTCTACGAACCGCCACGCTCTGCGGCTTGTCCGCGGCGTTTGGCATTTCACCCCTGCTTGCCCAGCGCGGACCCGTGCCGGGCCTCAGCACGGCCACACCCTATCTGATCCACTACGGAAACTGGACGCCCACTCTGGTCGGCCAGGCGCGGACGAATTACAAACTGGTCATCCTGCATCCGTCCGCCAGCGATATCACCCCCGCCGACATCGCAGCCATCCGCTCCGGACCGGACGGCACGGCTGGAACCTCCGATGATGTGAAGGTGCTGGCCTACATTTCCGTGGGCGAGGACGATCGCCCCGGCGCACCGTTCGCCGACGACGGCAACGGCCCGCGGGTGGATCCGCGACCGTCCTACAACGATCCTCTAACCGACGCGATCGCTCCGTTGGGAAACCCGTCGCCCGGAGGCACCGGTTTCGCGTCCTACTATCTGGACGACGACAACCTCGACGGCCAGCCCGACCAGAACCCGGTGTTCGGCGGCTATTACGTGAATCCCGGCGATCCGGCGTGGTATGAAATCCTGAAAACGAAAACCAAGGCGGGCTCCGGCCGCGCCGGGATTCAGGAACTGCTCACCACCACCTACGGCGCGGGCTACGGCTGCGACGGGCTGTTTCTCGACACTCTGGACACGCCCGCTCCGAATAGCTTCGGCGTGACCCTCTACGAATGGACCGCGAAGGCCTACCGCGACCTCGTGAAGCACATCAGCGACGACAACCCGGCCAAGCTCCTGTTGGCCAACCGCGGGGTGTTCTTCTACAATCCGAATTTCAAGACCTACGCCTACACGCTCCGGCCATATATCAATCTGCTGATGTTCGAGAGTTATCATACCGACAGCAGCGGATCGGGCGCGCCGTCGATCTATTTCGAGGACAACAAGCACAGTTACGCGCCGAAGATCAACGCCGAGGCCAACCGGCCGGACGGTTTCACGGTGATCGGGCTCGGCTATACCTCCGCCGGCGAGCCTCCGGCGCTGGCGCAAGCCGACTTCGACGAATGCCAGCGCGAGCAGGGATGGCTGCTCTATCGAACCAATCCGGCGCTCAACGCGCTGCCGTTCAATACCGACGCCGCCACCTGGAACGCGGCGAACCCGGACACCTCGCCACCGGTGTGGGACAGCACCGCGGCCACCGGCGCGGATTCCGACCCCGGAACACCCGGAAACCAACCGCCCGCGCCGCGCACCGGCATCCAGCAGGTTGTTGCGGCCGATAGCGCTGTTACCGTCCGCTGGGATGTGGCCCGCGACCAAACCGGTCCGGTGAAATATAACATCTATTACACCGCCGCGGCGACGATGGACTTCGGAAACGCCACCAAAATCGCGAATGTGGCGCCGTCGATTCCGGCAAACTACCTGACCGGTGCCGGAGCGGGCCGCTATCCCTATCAGTTCACCGTAACCGGCCTGGCCAACGGAACCGCCTATCGGTTCGCGGTGCGCGCGGAGGACGCGCTGGGGCACGAGGACACCAACACCGCCGACCTCGCGGCCACGCCGATGGGACCGCCGAGTTTCTACAAATCCATCGCGGTGGACGGAAACGACGCCGACTGGGCGGATGTCCCGGTTGTCCACACCGATCCTGCCGTCGATGGAGTGCCGGACATCGTTTCTATCAAAATCGCCAATGACGCGGATTTCATCTATCTGCTGGTCCGCTACAACGGTGTGGTGGACACCAATACCTCCAACGGATCGCCCAGCACCTTCCTTTCGTTGGACAACGACGCCAATCCGTCCACCGGATTCAACATCTACGGACTCGGTCTGATAGGTGCCGAGGTCACCTGGCAGAACGACTATCCGTTCGCGCAAAACGCGGCGAACTACAATCTCGGCGCCACGTTTGGCAGCGCCGCGGGCATCGCTCCCTACTTCTCCCACACCGCGTTCCAGGAATACCGCATCCGGCGCGACGCAACTTACACCATCGGCGGAGGGGCGCCGCAGCCGGTGTTTTCCAACAACACCATGCGGTTCGCGTTCTGGAGCGACCACGGTACCACCGCCGAGTTCGCCGGGGCGGTGGAATACACCATCGCCGCGCCGCCGGTGCCCTCCCACTTCAGCCACATCCGGGTGGACGGCGATTTTTCGGATTGGGCGGCGGTCCCTGTGACGGCTGGCGACACCGCTTCCGATGGTACTCCGGACATCGTCTCCATCAAAACCGCCAACGACGACGAATACCTCTACGTGCTGATCGGTTACAACGGTGCCACCCACGTGAACAACTCCAACGGTGCTCCCAGCACCTTCCTCTCCCTGGACAACGACGCCAATCCCGCAACCGGATTCAACATCTATGGCCTTAACCTGATCGGCGCGGAGGTAAGCTGGCAGAACGACTATCCGTTCGCGCAATCGGCGGGAAATTATAACATCGGCGCCGCTTTCACGGATGGAGCCGCGGGCATTTCCCCCTACGCCACCCAAACCACCTGGCAGGAATACCGCATCCGCCGCGATGCCACCTATACCACCGGAGGTCCGCAGGTGCCGGTGTTTCCTAACAGCGCCATCCGGCTCGCGGCGTGGACCGACGGCTCGCCCGCCGAGTTTGCCGGCGGATTCAATTATGAGTTTGCCGCAAACCCCGGCGCCACCGACTACGCGAAATGGAAACACGCGAACTTCACCGCGGCCGAATTGGCGGACGCGCAGATCAGCGGGGACACCGCCGATCCGGATCATGACGGCGTCCGCAATCTCATGGAATTCGCCCTCGGCGGATTGCCGGGATCCGCCGATACTTCGGTGCTGCCGGAGGCCTCGTTCATGACGGTCGGTTCCAATCGCCACCTGACGTTCACCTACAAGCGCCCGGTCGCGCCGTCCGCTCTAACCGTCACACCGGAGGTTTCCGCGGATCTGCTTTCGTGGGACGGCGCGGCGTCGAAGTTCGTCACCGTTTCCACCGGCGCTCCATCGGGCGGGCATGAGGAGGTGGTCGCCCGCCTCGCCGATCCGGTCACCGCCAGCCCCTGTTTTGTCCGCCTCAAGGTCACAACCACCCCCTGAAAACCAAACGCCATGAAACATCCCGCGCTCTTATTGTTAGCCACAGCCATCCCCGCGTCCGCCGCCATCACGGTGGACGGGAATTTCGCGGACTGGCTCACCGTCAGCACCCTCGTCACCGATCCGGCGGACGCGGGAGCCAACCCGGAGTCCGATTTCCTCGTCGCGAAGGCCGCGTCGGATAGCAACAACCTCTATTTATACTATCAGACATCGGCCACGTTCGATTTGAATGCCATCGGCTGGCGGTTCAACGTGTTTCTCGACACGGACCAGACTCCGACCACCGGATTCAAGCTCTACGGAGCGTCGGCCGGCGGATTCGATTTCCTGTTCCAGGGCGCCACGTTATATACGTTCCAGGGTGCCGACAACACCAACGAATGGAACTGGGGCTGGAGCCCCACGCTGCCGTTCGGAAACGCCGGAAACGAGGCGGAGTTCGCGATCCCGCTCGCCAGTTTGGGACTGAGTCCGGGCGATTCGGTGGATTTCATCCTGTTCGGCGACAACGGCACGATCGATCTTGTGCCGGACAGCTACGGATCATCGGTCATCACCTACACCCTGGTCCCCGAACCGGGAGCGCTGGTGCTGGGCGGGATCGGCCTGCTCGCGATACTGCGGCGCAGAAGGTGAGTTGATTCGGTTAGGATGCCGCCATCTCAGTCCTCGACCTCGACGATCAGGTTGATCTCCACCGCCACATTGAGCGGCAGTGCGGCTGCGCCGAGGGCGGTGCGGGAGTGTTTTCCCTTTTCGCCGAAGATTTCGACGAGCAGTTCCGAGGCTCCGTTGATGACCTGCGGGTGACCGTGGAAATCCGGCGCCGAGTTGACGAACCCGTTGAGCGCCACGATCCGGACGATCTTGTCGAGCGAGCCGATTTCCTCCTGGATCACGGCAAGCCGGTTGAGAATCACGATGCGGGCGCCTTCCTTGGCCTCGTCCACCGAGACATCGGTGGGCACCTTGCCGATAATCCTGCGCTCGCCGTCGATCGGCAGGCCGCCGGAGAGGAACAGCAGGTTGCCGGTGCGCACGCAGTTCACGTAGGCGGCCACCGGAGCGGGAACGGCGGGGAGTTGCAGGCCAAGCTCGGCCAGTTTGTCGAGAATCGGGGAACTCATGGGAAATTGCGCGGGGTGTTGGTGCCGCGGCCCCAAGTAAGACCCGGGAGGCGCGGGAACACAAGCCGAATGCGCTGTGCGGCGGGGGATGGGGCTGGCGCTCGGGCGACTCGGGGAATTTTTGCGAGGGCCGCGGATTTTTTTGTTGCCATGGTCGGTCGCGGGCCTAGGCTTGCGCGCACATGAAACTGCTTTTTGCCTTCACCACCGCTGTCGTAGCCGCGTTTGCCCTGGCATCCTGCTGCTGCATGTGATTTGTTTCCCTCATTGATCCAACCAACCAATCCATCCATGAAAAACCTGCTGATGCTCGTCTCCGTTGTGGCCGTTTCGCTCGGCTTTTCCTCGTGCTGCTCCATGTTCGGCACCTTTGGCGCCAACACCGCCGGCTATCGCACCGAAACCAAACAGGTGAAGACCTGCGGCTATGACATCGTCACCGAAGAAGTGGTGACCCCCGGCGACGCCAAGAGCGGCAAGGGCGGCATGGTGCAGACCATCGAAAAGAAGGTCCCGCGCTACAAGACCGTCACCAAAAAGGTCCGCATCCCCTGCGGCCAATGCGCCCGCCTCTACTGCCCGAAGAAAGACTGCTGCGGCAGCACCTCCCAGGCCGTCATCAACATGAGCAGCGCCCAAGGCCCCGTCGGTAGCCCGCATATCGGCCTGGTGCCCACCATGAAGAAGATCGCCCCGTAATACCGGACCATCCGAATCTCCCAACGCGCGGCGGTGCCTTCAACAGCACCCCGCGCTTTTTTGTCGCCGGTTTTTCCGCGAAAACACTGGAAAATTTCCGATTCCGCGCCATCCTCCACGCCACACAGCCCCATCACGCTCCCACGACCATGCCCATCAATATCGATATGCCAAAACTCTCGGACACCATGACCGAGGGCACCCTCATCAAGTGGCACAAGAAAGTCGGCGACTCCGTCGAAATCGGCGATGTGCTGGCCGAAATCGAAACCGACAAGGCGACCATGGAAATGGAGGCGTTCGACGATGGCACCCTGACCGCCATCATCGTTCAGGAAGGCCAAAAGGCGGTCATCGGCGCGGTGTTGGCCGTGTTGAACGGTCCGGCCGACGGAATAGGGACCCCCGCCGCGCCCGCGGCGGCGCCGGTTTCCACGCCTCCGCCGCTGCCGACGCCCGCTGCCGCTCCAGTCCAAGCTCCGGTTGTGGCGCCTGCGCCCGCTCCGGTTGCAGCGCCGGTTGCTCAATCCGCACCCGCCGACGCCGGCGAGCGCCAGAAAGTTTCCCCCCTCGCCCGCAAGGTGGCCGAGGAACTCGGGGTGGATCTGACCTCCGTGACCGGCTCCGGCCCCGGCGGGCGGATCGTGAAAGAGGACGTCGAGGCCGCCGCCAAACCCTCCCAATCCGTATCGGCGCCCGCTCCTTCGAGCGAAGCCACCGCCGCCGCCGCCCTTGCCGCCGCGGTCAAGGCCAAGGCCGCCGATCCCGCCCCGGCGCCCGCGCCCGTTTCCGCCCCGCAGCCGCTCATGCCGGTCATCGGCGGAGACGACGAGGTGATCCCGCTCACCACCATGCGCAAGGTGATCGCCAACCGGCTTTCCCTATCCAAACAGACCGTCCCGCATTTCTATCTGCATCTTGAAGTGGACGCGGAGCCGCTCAGCAACCTCCGCAAGCTGGTCAATGACCAGACCGCCCAGTCGCAGGGCAACAAGTACTCGCTCAACGACTTCATCCTGCTGGCCGTGATCAACGCCGCCAAGGCGCTGCCCGCGATCAACGCCTCGTTCGCCGGCGACTCGATCGTCCGCTTCCGCCACGTGGGCCTCGCCATCGCCGTCGCCGTCGAGGACGGACTGGTCACACCGGTCATCAAACAGGCCGAAACGAAGTCCCTTCTAACCATCTCGCGCGAGGTGAAAGACCTCGCCACCCGCGCCAAACAACGCAAGCTGCGTCCCGATGAATTCGACGGCGGCACCATCACCGTCTCCAACCTCGGCGCATGGGGCATCCAGTCGTTCGACGCCATCATCAACCCGCCCCAGGCCGCGATTCTATCCGTCGGCGCGGCGGTGGAAAAGCCGGTCGTCAAGGACGGCAAGGTCGTCCCCGGCCTGCAAATGGACATCGGCCTCTCCTGCGACCACCGCGTGGTCGATGGCGCCCTCGGCGCACAGTTCCTCGCGGAGGTCAAACGCCTCATCGAGCACCCGGCGATGATGCTGCTGTGACCTAGCAGGAGAATCGGCGGCCGACCCGATGCCGTTCAAAATTCTGAGATCCTGATCCGGGGCCTTGATTTCCGCTCCACTGCGTTTGCCAGTCGTAAATGGTTTGGCACCATCGGGCCAAAAAGCCAGAGACCAGAAACCAGAGACCAGAAAGAATGCACCATTCATCGACGTGGCAGTCGCAGCGAATTGTGCAAAATCATTTTCCGGCCGGATCAGGATGTCTGTGTTTACGTGCGGACCAAGTTTCCGGAACCAGCACCCAGCCCAGTCTCGGAGAGAAATAGCACAAACCCGCCAGGAGCGCATTCGACTATTCGTCTGTCACCTTATTACCTTATCACCTTATCACCTTATAATGTTACCCATCCAGCGGGCTTCTCACACCCAGTCCGTTCACCCCCACCGCCACGTGCAGATAGATCTCCGTCGTTGAAATGTCCTCGTGGCCCAGCAGTTCCTGGATCGTCCGCAGGTCCAGGCCGCCTTCCAGCAGGTGCGTCGCGAAACTGTGCCTTAGCGCGTGGCTCGTCACTCGCTTTTCGATTCCCGCCGCCCTCGCGGCCCGCGCCACCGCCTCGTTGTAAACCTTCCCGTGCAGATGGTGGCGGCGCATCACCCCGCTTTCCGGATCCAGCGAAACCTGCCGCGCAGGAAACAACCAAAACCACTCGAAACTCTCCGCCGCCCGGCAGAATTTCCGCGCCAGCGCTCCCGGCAGCCAGACCCCGGCCAATCCCGCCTCACGGTCCTTGCTCCAAAGGTCCCGCGCCCGTTCCA
>JAFLEH010000021.1 GCA_017301995.1 Verrucomicrobiota bacterium
GGCGCGCGAGCGCGAGGCCGGCGCGCTCGCCACCCGCGAGGCCGCGCGCAAGGCCACCGACGCCCGATTCCGCCAGGACACCGAAATCCGCGACATCACGCGCCACCCGGATTACGAAAACGCGCTCGCCGATCGGATAGAGGATGTTCTTGAAGGCTATCTGGACATCACCGGCTATTTCCGGGCCGGCTACGGGCGCTCCGACCAGGGTGGCCAGCAGCGGGCCTTCGGGATCCCCGGCGTCTCCAAATACCGGCTCGGCAACGAAACCGAAAACTATGGAGAACTCGCGTTCGCCAAGACCTTCTATCCGGCAGGGGCCTTTGCCAAGGGCTCGGGCATGGGACCCAACGACCCGGTGGCCCGCTTCAACTACCGGCTCGCCTTCTCCGATTCCTACAACGACTACGGCTCATCCGCCGACACCGATTTTTCCTCGCCGGAAGTCTGGGGTTCCCTAACCAACGTGATCCCCGGCATGCCGGAAGCGAAAGTCTGGGCCGGCAACCGCTTCTATCGGCGCCACGACATCCACATCAACGACTTCACCTACTGGGACATGAGCGGCGGCGGCGCGGGAATCGAAGACGTCCCCTTCGCCAACGGAAAACTCGCGCTCGCCTGGATCGGCGACGGCGCGCAGAGCGCGATCTACGGTTACGTCAGCCAGCCGGATCCGCTCAACGTCGCCGGTTTCAGCAAAACCAACATCGACCTCCGGTATTACGATTGGAAATTCCTCGGCGGCACCGGCGAACTCGGCCTCGTGTATTCCAACGCCAGCTCGGGCCTCGATTCGCTCGGAAACCAGGCCGACGACTCGGACGGTTTCGCCATCCATCTGGTCCGCACCGACAAGGCGTTCCTCGATCCCGAAAGTCTCCACAAGCTCTCGCTGCAGATCGGAAACGGCCCCGCCAAAACGTTCACCTCCGGCTTCGACACCTTCGCCAACGCCACGGGCACCTACATCCGGCCCGACCCCAACGAATCCTGGCGGTTTCGCCTAACCGACCAACTGGTGGTCAAGCCGCTCGACCAACTTTCGATCGGGACCGCATTTGTCTATCAATACACCGAATTCGGCGACGGCGCGCCCCACCAGCAGTGGCTCTCCGGCGGAGTCCGGCCGATCTGGCACATCACCGACAACTTCAGCATCGCGCTCGAAGGCGGCGTGGACTGGGTCTCCAATACGCTTGACGGCACCGGAAACAGCGGAACGCTCGGCAAGATCACCCTGGCCCCCCAACTCTCGCTCGGCGACGGGTTTTTCAGCCGCCCGGTCCTTCGCGCCTTTCTAACTTACGCGGCTTGGTCGGACGGTCTCCAAGGATCGGTTGGCGGTCTGGATTACGCGAATGAAACCTCCGGTCTCACCTGGGGCATCCAAATGGAAACCTGGTGGTGATGAGCGAATTCTCCGATTCTCTATCCGGCCGTTCAACCGGAATCATGCTGCTGCTCGCGCCGTTCGTCGCATGCATACCCGTCGCGATGGCCGAGCCGGTGATTTCCGAATTCATGGCGGATAACAAATCCACCCTCCCGGACGAGGATGGGGCGTATTCCGATTGGATAGAAATCCACAACCCCGATGCGGTGCCCATCGATCTGGCCGGATGGAGACTCACCGACAACGCCGGCAACCTCGCCAAGTGGACCTTTCCCTCGACCACCCTACAACCCGGCGAGTTCAGGATCATCTTCGCCTCCGAAAAGCACCAGCGGTTTTCCAACCACGCCAACTTCAAACTCGCCAAGGACGGCGAATACCTCGCTCTTGTCCGTCCGGATGGCAGCGTCCGCCAGCAGTTCGCTCCGGCGTTTCCGGCGCAGGATTCCGACGAATCCTACGGCCCGCGCTTCAACCACACGACTCTCGTCGCGCCGGGTGCCGCCGCCCGTTACCTGATCCCCATCGGTGCCGTGCCCAACTGGCAGTCCGTCTCGTACAACCACGCGTCATGGCCGCAGGGACCCACCGGACTCGGCTTCGGCCTAACCGAACCAGGCATCACGGCGCGCCAGGTGTTCAAGAACGGTTCGATGTCGGGCCTAACCGACGCGCTCAGCCTGCTGTCCCTTCCGGCTGGCGATCCCGGGATTCTGGCTCAATCGACCGGAATCTATCCGACCGTCAATTTCCTGGGAGACTACAGTGACGGCCGCTTCCCCTTCAGTTCCCCGCCTCCGGGAGGCGCGGGGGAGAACTATGCGCTTGAGGCCACCGGTTTCGTCCATATTCCCACCGCTGGCTACTACACTTTCGGCCTCAACTCCGACGACGGCGGAGCGATCTGGATCAACGGCTCGGCCGTGATGACCGACGATACCTTCCACGGTCCGGAAGACCGCATGGGATCGGTCTATCTGGCAGCCGGTTCCCATTCGTTCCGCATCGTCATGTTCGAGGGCGGGGGCGGCGATGAGGTCGAATTCTATGCGGCCGCAGGACAGTTCACTTCATGGAACACGGACTTCCGCCTCGTCGGCGATACCGCCAACGGTGGCCTGGCGGCAACAACTCCACCGGTTGGCGCGGGAAACATCATCGCCACCAACCTGCAATCGGCCATGGCCGGACGCAACGGCGCCTATGTCCGCATTCCCTTCACCGCCACCGGGCCGGGAACCGCCACCGCGCTGTCGCTCGTGACCCGCCACAACGACGGCTTCGCGGCCTGGCTCAATGGCAACGCCGCTGCCTCGCACAACGCGCCCGCATCCACGGTTTGGAATTCCACCGCCACCGCGTCGCGCGGCGAAACCGAAAGCCTCCGCCGCACCGGCTGGAATCTAGCCGGATTGCTGCCGTCGCTCGCCAACGGCTCCAACATCCTCGCCATCCACGGCATGCGCACCGGAACCGACGACACTTCGTTTCTGGTTCTGCCAGAGTTGGTGGTCGGCTCGATCAATGAATCCGCGGCTCCCGCCTTTTACGGCGCGGGCCTCGCCACTCCGGGCTGGATCAACGGAAACCCGTCGCTGTTAGGAAAGGTGGCGGACACCCGCTTCAGCGTGAAACGCGGGATTTTCACCGCACCGTTCCAACTGGAGATCACCACCGATACCCCCGGCGCCCAGATCCGCTACACCACCGACGGCTCCACTCCCACCGCCACCAACGGCACGGTCTATGCCGGGCCCCTCACCATTTCCACGACCACCAATCTCCGCGCAGCCGCGTTCCTGACCGATTGGGAACCCACCGATGTTGATACCCAGACCTATCTGTTTCCCGCCGATGTCATCCGCCAGCAACCCGCGGGCTCACCGCCCGCCGGATGGCCCTCATCCTCCGGAACCTCGCAGGTACTCGATTTCGGCATGGATCCGGAAATCGTGGACAACTCGAATCCCGATCTCGGCGGCCCCGCTGCGGTCCAATCGGCGCTACTGGCGATCCCCAGTGTGGTTCTCACCACTGACCTATCAAACCTATTCAACATCAACGGCTCCCAAGGGATCTATTCAAACCCCGGCGGCCGGGGTTTGGCCTGGGAACGCCCGGTCTCGGTGGAATGGATCAATCCGCCCGACTCCAACAACCCGAACGGTACCAGCGAGTTCCAGATCAACGCAGGCGTCCGCACCCGCGGCGGGTTCTCACGCAGCACCGACAATCCGAAACACGCGTTTCACCTGTACTTCCGCGAAGACTATGGCAATGCAAAGCTCGTCTATCCGCTGTTCGGACGGCACGGGGCGCAGGACTTCGACCGCATCGATCTCCGCACCGCCCAGAACTACTCGTGGTCGTTCGGCGGCGACGGCCGCAACACCTTCCTGCGCGAGGAGGCATCGCGCGTCGCCCAGCTCGACATGGGCCAGCAGGGATCCCGCGTCCGCTATGTGCATCTCTATCTGAACGGCGTCTATTGGGGACTCTTCAACCTCGACGAACGCACCGAGGCGGCGTTTTCCGCGTCCTACTTCGGCGGAAACAAGGACGACTACGACACCGTCAAATGCGAGCAGGATTCGGGTTACACGACCGGAGTCACGGACGGATCCCTCAGCGCCTGGCAGGAATTGTGGAACCAATCCCGCGCGCACGCCGCCTCACCTAACAACACGAACTATTTCCGTATGATGGGTCTGGCCGCCAACGGTGTCACTCCGACAGCCGACCCCGTTCTGTTGGATCCGGACAACCTGATCGACTATCTGATGGTCACATTTTGGACCGGCAACCTCGACGGGTGCACCTCGGCTTTCCTCGGAAATGATGTCGCCAACAACTGGTTCGGCACCCGCCTCGCCGAGAACAATCCGCGCGCCGGATTCCGGTTCTTCGTCCACGATTTCGAACACACTTTCCTCAATGTGTACGAAGACCGCACCGGACCGTGGGGAGGGAGCAACCAGTCGAATTTCTCCTACTCGAATCCCTATTTTCTCCACCGCGATCTTTCGGAAAACGCCGAATACCGCATGCGCTGGGCCGATCGCGTCCAGCGCCACATGTTCAACGACGGCGCGCTAACTCCAGCCGCGTGGAGCAACCGGATCAACCGGCTCGCCACCACGGTGGACCAGACGATCATCGCCGAGAGCGCCCGTTGGGGCAATGCCAAACGCACGCAGCCATTCACACGGGCGGACTGGGTCAACGCCCAGAACGAACTGCTCAACATGCTGACCCCGCGCCATGCGGTGGTGCTCTCCCAACTCCGAGACGACGGACTCTATCCGTCCATCGACGCCCCGTCGATCATGCCGTTCGGCGGCTATCAACCGTCCGGCGTTCAGGTCACCATGGGCGGACAATCCGGCACCACGCTCTATTATATGCCGGATGGATCCGATCCGCGTGCCGTCGGCGGCTCTATCCGGCCCGGGGCGCAGGTCTTCACCGCCAGCACTTCCACCGAAAGCCTGATCCCCTGGAGTGCCCCCGAATGGCGCTGGTATTCCGAAGACATCAATCTCGGCACAGCTTGGCGCGAACCGGCCTTCAATGACACCGGATGGGGCACCGGCACCGCCGAAATCGGCTACGGCGACGGAGACGAAGCCACCGCCATCCCGCGCCCGACTCCCCGCTATGCGACCGCCTATTTCCGGAAATCGTTCACGGTGACCAATCCCGAGCAACTCTCCGCACTCACGGTCCAGATCGAATACGACGACGCCCATGCGGTCTATCTGAATGGCACCCGCATCGGAGGAAACCTCCCGGTGGATCCGGCCTACAACTATTTCAACAACAGCGCGATCGAGGATCAAACGGAGACCATTTCCAATATTCCGGTCTCGCTGTTGGTGGAGGGCACCAACGTGGTCGCCGTCGAGATCCACCAGGCCAACGACACCAGTTCCGATCTGAGCATGAACCTCTCCCTATCCGCCACACGCACCACCTCCAGCGCGCCGCTCATCCTAACCGGAACCGGCGAGCAAGTGATCCGCGCCCGCGCCTATCAATCCTCGTCCTCCACCTGGAGCGCGCTCAGCGAAGCGGTCTTCCGACTCAACACCAACGCGCCATCGCCACTCAATCTGGCAATCAGCGAAATCATGTATCATCCGGGCAACCCCAGCGCGTCCGAAATCGCCGCAGGCTTCATGGATCCCGAAGAATTCGAGTTTCTCGAAATCACCAACACCGGCACCGGCGCCGCGGACCTGAGAGGCGCGTATATCGATGACGCGGTCGGATTCGATTTCAACAGCTCATGGTTGGGAACCACGCTCGCTCCCGGCGCGCGGATGCTCATTGTGGCGAACCGCGCCGCATTCGAGTTCCGCTACGGCACCAGCCAACCCATAGCGGGCGTTTACACCGGAAACCTTTCGAACAGCGGCGAAACGATCACCCTCAGGGCCGCGGACGATTCGATCATCCGGCAGGTCACCTACTCGGACGGCGGCGATTGGCCCACCGAAGCCGATGGCGGCGGATTTTCGCTCGTTCTAACCAATCCGTCCCATTTCTCGGGCGACAGCCAACCGTCCCGCTGGCGTGTTTCGGTTTCATCCGGGGGCAATCCCGGCGAATCGGACGCCATCCTGTTCCCCGCATGGCTCGCCGCAAACCAGCAAACCGACCCGAACGCCGATCCCGACGGCGACGGCCGGAGCAACCTGCTCGAATACGCGCTCGGCGGCAACCCGCGAGTACCCGAAACCGACCGCGGCCCATCCGTTTCGTTCGCGGCGTTCGGCGCTCCCCCCGTTAGCTATCCGGTCATCACCCACCGCCTGCGCGCCGGGGCCGACAGCGTGGACGTGATCCTCGAAACCACCGACGACCTCGGAGGCCAGTGGCAACCGGAAACCAACCTCATTTCGCTCGTCCGCAACCCGGATGGAACCGATACCCTAACCTATCAAGCGACCACACCCGCCGATACCCGCCAATTCTGGCGGGTCCGGGCCGTCATGCGGCCGTGATGTCGGTGGAACCGTTCACTTCCCGAGTTCGGCGGCCACCTGTTTCTCAAACTCGTCGGCCTTCTTGCGGTCCGGACGTCCGCTGATGGATGCGACCACTTTCTCGCAGGCGGCATCGGTGACGATGATTTTCGGCGCGCTTTTCGCACCCTCCCGGACGCATTCCGGCAGTTTGTCGAGGCCCTTGGTTTCGCCGGCCTCGATGGTGATCACGTTCACATACTTGCGGGGCAGCGCCTTTTTCATGGCGCTGTTGTTGGCGTTCACGTCCTGGATGCATTTCGGGCAGTTCGGATCGTAGTAGGCCTGTTCGAAGAAAAACGCGATCAATTTCCCCTTTTCCACGGCGCTTTTCTTTTCGGACTCGAGTCGCTTTTCATTGAAACCGGCGGAAACCGGGGCAAGCGTGGCGGACAACGCGATCAGTAGCAGGCAGGCGATCTTCATAACGGGCGTAGTCTGCTCCACGGAAAGCCCCGGGTCAAGCCCATATCCCCGGTTGCAGACGGCCGGACTCCTGCTAAGGTTTGCCCGCCGGCCGCCACGCCGCCATCCCTTCCACATGATCGGTCTCGCCCTCAAAATGCTCTTCGGGGAATCAGCAAAATACCTGATGCTGGTTGCCGGGCTGTTTTTCGCCACGTTTCTCATCGTCCAACAGGCCTCGGTCTTCTGCGGCCTGCTGCGCTGGACCACTTCCACGCTGAAAAACGTCCCGGCGCCGATTTTTGTGGTCGAGGAACGTGTCGAGCAGGTCAACGAGACCAACCCGATGCGCGACACCGACGTGTCCCGTGTCCGCTCGGTGGCTTCGGTCCGGTGGGCGATGCCCCTCTACTCGGGGATCCAGCGCGTCAGGCTAACGGACGGATCGTTCAAAACGGTGCAGCTCATCGGCATTGACTCCTCGTCCCTGGCCGGCGCTCCCGCGCGGATGGTGGAAGGCAGTCTTGAGGACCTCCGGCTTCCTAACACCGTCATCATCGACGAACTCGCGACCGAGCGATTGTCGCCCGACAAGACGCGTCGGATCAAGATCGGCGACCAATTCGAAATCAACGATATCGAAGCCCGTGTGGTGGGGATCTGCAAGGCGATGCGGTCTTTCACCGGCGGCCCCTATATATGGACCACTTATGACCGAGCGCTGCAATACACGCCCTCGTCGCGCAAGATGCTATCCGCGGTCATCGCCGCGCCGGTGGATGGCGTGAGCCTCGAACAGGCCGCGGCCGATATCAGCCATGAAACCGGACTGCGCGCCTACGTGAACCGGTCCTTCGGCGACAACCCGGGGGATTTCAGCACCGCCACCATCTGGTGGTATGTCAAAAACACCGGCATCCCGATTTCGTTCGGAACAACGGTAATCATCGGGTTCATCGTGGGGGTGGCCATCGCCTGCCAGACGTTTTACGCATTCGTGCTGGACAATCTGAAACACCTCGGCGCCCTCAAGGCGATGGGAATGGGAAACTGGCGGCTGAGCGGCATGCTGATGCTCCAGGCAAGCACCGTGGGCTGCATCGGGTTCGGGCTTGGATTATTGGGAACCACCGCCTTCGCGGTGCCCGCGATCCACAAGACCCAACCGCCGTTTTACATGCCGTGGCAGGTGCCGGTATTCACCTTTTTCGTGATTCAATTGATATGTATTCTGGCCGCGCTCATCGGCATCGTCCGTCTGAGCTTCTACGAACCCGCGATGGTCTTCCGCTCATGATCTCCGACACGGAAATTTCCGGATCCCCATCCGCCGGCCACAAGGTCGTTGGCGTGGAAGGCGTGTGCAAGGGCTTCGGCAAGGGCCACAACCGGCTGGAAGTGCTGAAGAACGTGAATCTGGAAGCCCTGACGGGCGAAATCCTGATGCTGGTGGGGCCTTCCGGTTGCGGGAAAACCACCCTGCTCTCGGTCATCGCGGGCACCCTGCGTGTCGAAGCCGGCGAAGTGGTCGTGTTCGGCGAACCGCTCCACCGCATGCCACCTGCGGCACTCACCCGCTTCCGCTCCAACCATATCGGATTCATTTTCCAACAATTCAATCTGATCCCAACCATTTCCGCCGCCGAAAACGTCGCTGTTCCGCTGCTCATCCAGGGACTCCCGGCCAGCAAGGCGGTCGCCCGCGCCCGCGACATGCTCGCCCACGTCGGAATCGGCGACCGCTGGAAGGAACGACCCAACAAACTATCCGGCGGCGAGCAGCAACGGGTCGCGATCGCCCGCGCGCTCGTTCACGAGCCGCCCCTCGTGATCTGCGACGAGCCCACCGCCGCGCTCGACGCCCACAACGGCGAGATCGTTCTCGAGCTTTTCCGCAACGTCGCCCGCTCGCCCGACCGCGCGGTCATCATCGTCACCCACGACAACCGGATTTTCTCCTATGCCGACCGCATCGCCCGCATGGACGACGGCGAAATCATCGAGGTGACCCATCAGGACCACCCCAGCGCCCCGCATTTTGTTCACGAAAGGGAACATCTGATCACCCACCCCTGACATTTCGAATTTCATATCTCAAATTTCAAATCCCGATCTCCCATGCCGATTCTCTCCTTGCTATTCCGCTATCTAACCATCGCCGGCGCGCTCGGCGGGGTGGTGGCGATCGTATTTGTCTCCAATCTTCAGGCGGAGAAGCAGATGCCGCCTCCCGGCGAACCGCCCGTGCCGCCGCCCCACAAGCCGTTCGCCAAAGCGGTGGCCGCCACCGGCATCCTTGAGGCGATTTGTGAGAATGTTTCCATCGGAGTGCCCACTCCGGGGCTGGTCGCGGAGGTCGGCGTGAAGGTCAACGACGTGGTCAAAAAGGATCAGTTGCTGTTCCGGATGGACGACCGCGATCTGCGCGCGGAGGAGATTTCCAGCCGGGCCAAGCTGGAGATCGACCGCGCCCTGATCGAAGTCGCGGAGGCCCAGTTGGCGAAATACCAGGCCCAGCTCGCCCGTCTAACCGGCGTGGATGACAAGCGCGCGGTCAGCAAGGACGAACTCGGAAACCGCCAGCAGGACGTGCTGGTGGCCACCGCCCAACTCGCCGCCGCCAAAGCCCAGTTCGCCTCCACCGAGGCCGCGCTGAATCGCATCGCCATCCTGATCGACCGCCTTACGATCCGCGCGCCCCGCGATGGCACCATTCTCCAGGTGAACACGCGCGCCGGAGAATACGTCGCCAACACCCCGAAAAGCCCGGCCATGGTGCTGGGAAATCTCGACCTGCTGCAAGTCCGCGCCGATGTGGACGAGCAGAACGCCACCCGCATCCGGGAAGGACAAAAGGCCCAAGGACACCTGAAAGGCGATCCCTCCGTCACGTTCGATCTGGAATTCGTCCGGGTGGAACCCTATGTCATTCCCAAAGTCTCGCTGACCGGAGCGAGCACCGAACGGATCGACACCCGCGTTCTCCAGGTGATCTTTTCCTTGAAACGCCCCGCCAATCCGCCACTCTACGTGGGCCAGCAAGTCAACGTCTTCATCGCCGAACCCTGAGCATTTCCGCCAACCATGAAACTCCGATTCTATCTGATTCCCGCAATCCTGCTCGCTCCGTCATGCATGCTCGGACCGGATTTCCAACTGCCCGGCGTCACGGGCGGCACCGGCTGGAAGGAAGGGGCCGCGGCGGATAGCACCAACCTGCCGGACACCTGGTGGCGGCTTTACGGCGACGCCTCGCTCAACCGGCTCGTGGACCGCGCGCTTTCGGCTAACAACGATCTCGCGGCCGCGAAATCCCGAGTCGATACCTCCCGCGCGCTCGTCGGAATCGACCAGGCACGCCTCTTTCCCACCCTCGATCTCGCAGGTTCTGCCGGCATCGCCCGCGCGTCCGGAAACGTCAATCCCAACCCGGCCGCCGAACTCGAAAACAAGAACTTCCGCGGGAGTTTCAATCTCGCATTCGATCCCGACCTCTGGGGCCGCAACAAGCGCCTGATAGAATCCTCCACCGCCGACGCCGACGCGATGGCGGCCCGCTATGATTCGCTGCGGCTCGGGCTCGCCACCGAGGTGGTGCGCCAGTATTTCGTCGTCCGCGGGCTCGACGAGCAACGGGCGGTGCTCCAGGACACGCTGAAAAGCCGACAGGAGGCGCTCGATATCCAGAAAACCAAGACCGACGCCGGCCTAACCGACGGTTTGGCCACCTCCAGCGCGCGGACCGAATTGGAACTCGCCCGCAACGACCTCGCCAACGTCGAGCGTCAGCGCGGCGCGGCCGAACACGCGCTCGCGGTGCTCTGTGGCACCCGTCCGGCGGATTTCGCGATGACCGAGAGCCTTGGCCAGCGCCCGTTGCCTGACATCCGCCCCGGCTTGCCCGCATCCGTGCTGGCCCGCCGCCCGGATGTGCGCGCCGCCGAACAATCGCTCAAATCCGCCAACGCCAAGATCGGTGTGGCCGAAGCCAATTTCTATCCGAATTTCAGCCTCACCGGATCGGCCGGACTGGAATCGCTGTCCGCGTCGAATTTCCTCGACTGGGAAAGCCGCATTCTATCGTTAGGTGCCGGTGCGGCCATGCCCGTTTTCGAAGGCGGGGCCAACCAATCCCGCCTGGCCGCCGCCCGCAGCCAGTATGAGGAAACCTTGGCCGGTTACCGGCAAACGCTCCTCATCGCGCTGCGCGAAGTGGAGGACTCGCTCGTCGATCTCAAGGGACTCGCCAAGTCCCGCGCCGCGCTTGATGCGGCCCTCGCCAGCGCCAAGGACACCCGCCAGCTCACCCAGGAACGCTACGACGAAGGCCTGACTTCCTATCTGGACGTCGTCAATGCCGACCGCACCGTGCTGCAGATCCGTCTATCCATCGCGGTGGTGGACGCCCAACAGCATATCTCCCTGGCCGCCCTCGCCAAAGCCCTCGGCGGCGGATGGAGCGGCAAGTGAGCGGCTATCACTCCTTCTCTTTTTTCCCGCCGATCAGTTCCAACAATCTCTCGGCCGCCTTCGCGTCCTTGGTTTCCAACCGCGACCACGGATCGTCGTCGGGATGTTGGACCACCGCCAGCGCGGACGGCGCAAGCGCTTCCGGAGCGGCCCCCCTCCACGCGGCGACCGTCGCCACCGGATCCAGCCGGTTCAATTTCTTGTCACCATAGCCAGCGCCGATATCGACTTCGTCGGACGCGCGCATTTCGAAATGCAGATGGGCCGGATAGTTGCCGTGGGCGGTGCCAACCGTGCCGATTTTCGCTCCTCTGGGCACCAACGCGCCGCGCGCCACCAACATGCGGTCGAGATGGGCATACATCGACTGCACCGCCTTGCCTTCCGGCCCGCGATGGGCCAGTACCAGGATGTTTCCCCACCCCTCCGACGGCTCGCCCGCATACACCACCAAACCGTCCGCAACCGCGAAAACCGGGTCGCCCAGATCGGTGTTCATGCCGCCGATTCCGTTGAGATCGTCGCCAAGATGATTGCCGCCGCGGCCTTCGTTCATCTCCCAGAATTTCTGCGCGTTGTAAACCAGCGCGCCGTTTTCGCCACCCAGCGGAAGATCAAACCGGTGTGCCTCGGGGACCACCGCGCGCTGCCATGCGGTTAGAAAAACAAACCGTTCGTCCATCCCGCCCTCCGCCGGCATCCGCAGCGCCAAATCCGCATCCTGAAACCCGACCTTTTCCCTAACACCACCGAACGGATCGCGCGATTTCCGGGCTGCCACCACAACAATCACCACCGCCGCCACCAGCGTCACCGGCAGCAGAAACCTCGAACCAAGAATCTTTGCAAAAACCCGTTTCACGCGGCAAGTCTCACCCGTGACCCGCGACCCGACAAGCCCAAAGCCGTCTCCGCATATTTTCTTCCGAAACCTCCGTTGCCCACCGGGGTTTGACCATTGTCTTACCATCTACCGCCATGTTGACCCCCGCCGACAATACCTGGACCCTCGCCGAAGCCGCGCACTTGCTCAACCGCGCCGGTTTCGGAGGAACTCCCGCCGAAATCAAGACCCTGCACGCGCTGGGCCGAATCAAGGCGGTGGATTCGCTGCTCGCTGCCGACGAGCCTGACTCGGCGTTCCCGCCGCCCGCGTGGGCCACGGAGGAACAGGCGCTCGCGGACATGCGGATGCGCGCCCAACAATTCCAGGAAGCCCAGCGCGCCCGCCGCGATGCCACTCCCGAGGAGGCCGAACGCATCCGCAGGGAGACATTCCAGGCGGCCCAAAAGGAAAACCGCCAGCACGCCCTGGAAGCGCAGGCCTGGTGGTTCCGGCGCATGCTCCACACCCGCGCGCCGCTGAAGGAGAAGATGACGATCTTCTGGCACGACCACTTCGCCACCTCGATCCAGAAGGTGAAACAAACCGTGCTCATGGTCTGGCAAAACCAATTGTTCCGCAAGCACGCGTTCGGCAGTTTCCGCGAACTCACCCAGGCGATTCTGTTGGATCCGGCGATGATGCTCTATCTGGACACCCAGAACTCCCGCAGGGGAAAACCGAATGAAAACTTCGCCCGCGAGGTGATGGAACTGTTCACGCTCGGCGAAGGCCACTACACCGAGAATGACATCCGCGAGGCGGCCCGCGCGTTCACCGGCTATCAGATGAACCGGCTCAACGCGAAGGTGACCCACAACCGCCGCCAGTGGGATCCATCCGACAAAACCGTGTTTGGCAAGACCGGACCCTTCACCGGCTCCGATGTGATCGACGTGCTCTTCCAACAACCCGCCGCCGCCCGGCTCGTGCCGTCGAAACTTTGGGAATATTTCGTCGCGGAGAACCCGCCCACCACCGTCGTTGACGCGCTCGCGGAAATTTTCGGCGCCTCGGATTTCAGAACCGAGCCGGTGCTGCGCCGGATTTTTCTATCAAAGGAATTCTACGCCGAACCGGTCATCCGCGACCAGATCAAATCGCCGATCCAATATCTGGTGGCCATGCTCAAGCAGCTCGAGATCACCGCACCGCCCACCGGTTTCCCGATCGCCGCCCAGCAACAGCTCGGCCAGGTGCTTTTCATGCCGCCGAACGTCGCCGGCTGGGATTGGGGAAAGGCGTGGATCAATACCAACACGCTCCTCACCCGCTACAACCTGGCCGGTTTTCTAACCAAGGGCGCGGGCGAGACCCTGCCGGGCATGGGGCCGGCCCAGGGCAAGGTCAAGGAACGCCAAATGGCCCGCGCATCACGCGAAATGAACCGCGGTTGGAGCGGTCCCGATTACAAAGCCATCGCCCCGCCGGAACTGCGGAAAAATCCCGAGGCCCTCGTGGACGCTCTGCTCAACCGGTTTTTCCAAGGCCCCATCTCGAAAAAACACCGCGCGGCATTCATCGAATTCACCACCGCCAAAGCCGACGCCATGCTAACCGACACCGAAACCGCCGAACTCTGCCACCTCATCCTCAGCACACCCGAGTACCAGCTTTGCTAGATTCGAAGCACCAAGCAACAAATTCCAAATCATCCACTGCCATGCATACACGCCGCGACTTTCTCCGTTCCACCGTTTTGGGCGCTTCGGCGGCCTGGACGGTTCCGATGTTCATCGAGCGCACCTTCGGCCAGCTTCACGCCGGCGCCAAGGATCTGGCGATCCAGCCGGTCACCGGCAAGGACGACACGATTCTGGTGGTCGTCCAACTCGCCGGGGGCAATGACGGACTCAACACCTTGGTGCCGTTTGCCGACGACGCCTACTACCGCGCCCGGCCCCGGTTGGCGAAAAAGGCGACCGAAATCGCCAAGCTCAACGATTACTGCGGGCTGAACGCCTCGATGCCCTATCTGGCTTCCCTATTCAAGGAAGGCCATCTTGGCATCGTCCAGGGCGTGGGCTATCCGAATCCCAACCGCTCGCACTTCGTGTCCACCTCGATCTGGGAGACGGCGGACACCTCCAACCGCTCGGGAACGGGCTGGCTGGGCCGTTACTTCGACAACGCCTGCCCCGGCTCCGACCCCACGGTGGGGATCAGTTTCAACAAATCCCAACCGGAAAGCTTCGGCGCGGTCAAGAATCCCGGCGTTTGCCTCAATACGCCCGAGCTATATCGCTGGATCCACCGCGGCGGGCAGGGCGATCAGGCCGAACAATTCTTCGCCAACCTCAACCAACCGGACCTCGATGACGAACTCGAAGCCACCGCCGGCGCCTCCATCGCCAACTCCGCGGGCGCGAAAAACGGCGGTGTGGAAGGAGAATCGAATCTCGATTTCCTCGAACGCGTGGCGCTCGACGCCAGAGTCAGCTCCAAAAAAATCCTCGAACTCGCCGCCAAACACAAAACCACGGTGACCTACGAAGGCACGCCCATCGCGCGCAATCTCAACCTCGTTTCCCGGATGATCGCCGGCGGCATGCCCACCCGCGTCTATTATGTGAGCCACGGCGGATTCGACACCCACAACCAGCAGGTCAACTCGCACGATAGATTGTTAGGACAACTCGATTCCGCGCTCAAGTCGTTCTTCGCCGACCTCAAACAACAGGGCAACGAGCGCCGCGTGGTGCTGATGACGTTCTCGGAGTTCGGCCGCCGCGTGCAGGAAAACGCCAGTGCCGGAACCGACCATGGAAAAGCGTCCTGCCTGTTCCTCGCCGGGCCTGCGGTCAAGGGGGGATTCCACGGATCCTATCCCAGTCTGACAAAACTGTCCGAGGGCGATCTGGCCCACACCGTGGATTTCCGCAGCGTCTATGCCAGCCTGCTCCAGGGATGGCTCAAAGCCCCCGCCCTCAAACCGATCCTCGGCGGCGACTTCCCGACCCTGCCGCTCCTGGGGTGATTTTGGTTGGTTTCATCCCGGAATCGGAAGTTGGAATGACCCGTGCATCCGTTATTACCACTGAGGCACTGAAAATCACTGATTCCACTGAAGTGATTTTTGATAGGGAGGAAATCGATCCCATTCATCAATCTCCGCTTCCCCATTTTTCTCCGGAAAATCAGTTTCCTCAGTGGTTCTCAGTCTATCAGTGGTATATCGAGTGTCCAAACTACCTTGTGCTTCGGGTTTCGGGTTCAATTGGCGCGCCTTCCCATGCGCGCGACGGGCACAGGCCATTTCTTCCCCCTGATAACGAATAACCAATAACCAATTTCCCCTCACTCCCTAACCGGAAGGCGCCAGGGCGGGTTTTTCTCCAGCGCCTCCCTGAGCGCGGGAAACATCTGCTGCGTGCTTGTCACAACATGGGGAACTAACACCGCAAATTGAACCAGAATCGCCATTGACAGCCCCATCACAACACCGGCAACCTTCTGTGGCACCAACTCCTTCACCCGGACGATGTGATTGCCCCCGTGATCCCACAGCGGCCGCCCCAGCTTCCGGGCGGTGAACAGGCTGAATCCCTGGCAGAACAGCGAAAGAAAACTCCAACCGAACCCGATTCCTCCCACCAGGATCCGGAACGACCGGAGCGTGGCCGCCTGGAGGCTCAGCCGCGAGCCGTCCGCGTTCACCACCTCCATTCCCAACATCCACTTGCCCGGCGTGGTACCGGTCCGGTGGATTAGGATGGCCTCGATGATGAACCATGGCACCAACTGAACCACCATGATGAGCACGCTGTTGAACGCCGCGCCGATCGGACGGCCGGCGAGCCACATGGCCAGCCACCAGCAGGCAAGATAGAGATGGATGTCCAGCCAGCGAGCCCAAAACCTCCGCCCGAAAACCTGAGGCTGGGGCAGCGGCGGAGGACCCGAAACAGCGGCGACTCCTTCATCGGCCACAATGTCGCGCTTTGCCCCGAACTCGTTCGCGAACACCGCGATCTCACGGAGGGTTTTCCATTCTTCAAGGCCGGTGTGCCACGCGGGTGTTTCCCCGTCCACCTCGCCGCGCGCGATCCGCCCACGGACTTCGAAATCCTGATAGGGACCGGCTTTCTCTCCATCGATGATGAGCCAGATTTCCATGATCAGAGATTGCGGAGGGACTTGGCCGCATCGCTGCGGGCTGCGAAAAACGCCGGAACAAAGGCCGCCAGCGAGCAGAGCACGAAGCCCATCACCGCGATCACCGCCTGTTCCAACGGATCATTGTGCGCCGGCAACAGCGGCGATCCGGTGACCATCGAAAACGGATCGAATCCCATCGAGCGCATCACGGTCTGAAGCTCCCCGCGGAAATGGATCACCACCCGCCCCAAGGCCACCCCCAGCACCGCTCCCAACACTCCCAACAGCATCCCCTGATAGAGAAACACCCGCACGATCTGCCCCGGCGCGGCCCCCAGCGCCTTCATCACCCCGATTTCCCGCCGTTTCTGGATCGTCACCGTGAACATCACCGCCATCATCGAGAAGGCGGATACCAGCACGATGAACGAAAGCGCGAAATATAACATCACCCGCTGTTGGTTGATTACCGAAAAGAATCCTTCGAACTGCTGAGCCCACGTCAGCCATGACCAACCGGCCCCGAATTTCGCCCTGCCTTCGGCGGCGATGTTTTCCGCTTGATAGGGATCGCTCAGGCGGAGCGCCACTCCCTGGACCGCCCCTTCCGTTCCGGCCAGATCCTGTGCCAGCGGCAGAGGAGCGAAAATATCCGGCGTGAGCACCAGCATGGATGCCTGATAGACACCGGCAACGGTCACCTCACGGGGAAGTACAATACGGTTCAGCCCCTTCAGGATCTCCGCATCCATTTTTTCCATGTCGGTGGAATTCAGGGCGGCGATCTTTTCCTCCACCGCCCGCTTCTGCTCCGCGCCGAACCGGTAAACGCCCGCCGGGTCGTCCTTGGTGTTGTCTTCCAGCGCCACCAGCAAACCACCTAGCAATTCAAGCTCGGGCCCCCGCAGCGGCTCCTCCTGCAATCCGGACAACGGGGTGTAAACCTCATCCTTCAAAACGGCCTCGGCCACGGTGAACCGGTCCCCATCCGGCTTCCACGCGGCCCCCAGCGCGGCGGTCGCCTTGTTCCAAACCTCCACGCACGCCTCCCGCAGCACCGGTTTTTCCACAACCCGATAGGCGTCCACCACCTCCTCAATGTTTCCCGCGGAAATCAGCCTCAATTGGTCTCCCACCCGAATCCCGAAGTTCTCCGCCAACAGGGAGGATATGACCACCCGGTCGTCCAACCCCAAATCCGCCTTTGAATCCGGATAGGCATCGGTGGCAAGCATCGCCTCGATCCCCTTGACCTGCGTGGGATCGGTGGTGTCCACGCCGCGGAACTGCACCGGACGCTTGAAATTCCCTCCGTCGATCACCACATGATCCGCCACAAACGGCGTCGCCGCTTCCACACCCGGCAGTTTCGCCGCCATCGCCGCCGCCTCATGCCAATCGGTCATCGTGGCCACCGGCATGCCGCCGATTTCCTGACGCAGCAGAATGTGAGGCGTGAACCCCAGCAAACGCCCCTTCACATCCCGCTCCATCCCCGCGTAAACCGCCATCACCACCACCAGCACCAGCACTCCCAGCATCACCCCCACCAGCGAGATCAGCGAAAACGACGACAGCATGGACCGGCGCGGATTGAGGTAGCGCCGGGCGAGCATCAGGCTGAAAGATCGTCGTTTCACACCCCCGCCCTACCCGCAATCCGCCCGCCACGCAAGCCCGGACCCGCTCAACCAGCCAAATTCATGCCCAGGAGAACGCGCCCCCCCGCTGGCTCAGAATGGGGTTTCAATGAAGGTCTTCGGCGGCTTTCCCGATCTCTTGCCGACGGGGACGTCGGCGCTTCCCGGAAGGACGAATTCACCGATTTATCATTTTTCGCGCACGAAGGCTTCACAAACCGGCGTTTTAACCTACGCCATGCACCTGCGCCGCCTGATCCACCTTTCGCCCGACTGGCTCGACGAGCCGTCGGCCCGCCGGGTGGTGGTGGTCGCAGGGGCGACCGTGCTGGGGCTGGCTGCGTATGGGTTTACCGTCGGCTACTGGAGATCGCCGGTCATGGGCGCCTATGTGGCGGTGAAAATGCCGTTGCTGATTCTGCTGACCCTGGCCTGCAACGGTCTGTTGAATGGTCTGCTAGGGTTGTTGCTGGGAACTGGGCTCGGTTTCCGGCAATCGTGGCTGGCGCTGCTGACCTCGTTTTCGCTGGCGGCGCTGATTCTCGGTTCGCTATCGCCGGTGACCTGGCTGATGGCGTGGAACGCGCCACCGCCCGACTCCGCAGGAGCGGCCCAGGCCCACGCGGCCTATCTGGTGACGCACACGTTTCTCATCGGCTTCGCGGGGGTCACGGCGAACCTCCACCTGCACCGGTTGCTGCTCGCCAACGCGCCCAACCGCACCGCCGCCACCGCCACCTTGCTCGCATGGTTGGGCGGAAACTGTTTTCTCGGGGCGCAGTTCTCGTGGATCCTGCGGCCGTTCTTCGGCAGTCCATCGCTCGATGTCGCCTTCCTGCGGCCGGACGCGATGCGCGGGAATTTCTATCAGACCGTCTGGTTTTCGCTCCAATCCTTCACCGGCGGCCATGGCCGTCCGGTCCTTGTTCTGATGCTGCTGATTCTCCTCATCCCCGTGCTCCGGGCCATCCGGACCAACCCCAAACCGACCCGACCATGAACGAACCAACCAATCCCGCCCCGCAAACGCCAACGGCACCCCCACAAGTTCCGGCGCCCGCCTCCGTTCCTCCACCCCAACCGCCGCCGCTCGAACCGGCAATGCCGGAGAACCCGGACCTCAAGACCTTGTTCGAGAGCCTGCTCCGGCGCCCCCACGCTCTAATCCCCCGCCTCGGATCTCCCGGCGTTTCCCGCCGTTTCGCCGGTCTGGCCGCGGTATCGCTGCTGCTTTTCGGCCTCGTGCTCGGCTGCTTCGCCAAGCACGAGCAACTGTGGGCCGCTCCGGTCAAAATCACCGCCGGTCTGCTGATCGCCGGGGTGATCTGTTTCCCCAGCCTCTATATCTTTTCCACCTTGGCTGGCGCGCGGGTCACCATGGCCCAACTGGCCTCCGCACTGGCGGGCGCCCTCGCGCTGGCGGGACTTCTCCTGCTCGGATTCGCACCGGCGGTGTGGATCTTCGCCGAATCCACGGATTCCTTCGGGTTCATGGGATTCCTCGCCATCGGCGCGTGGCTCATCGCGATGATTTTCGCCCTGCGATTCCTGAAAACCGTGGTTTTCGCCACTGGCGGCAACCAGTTCGGACCGATCGTCGTCTGGAGCATCGTCTTCCTGCTCGTCACCCTCCAGATGACCACCTCGCTGCGACCGATTCTCGGCAGGTCTCCGGATTTCCTCACCCAGGAAAAGAAATTCTTCCTCCAGCACTGGGGCGAAACCATGGACCGCTCGCTGAACTCCCCACCGCCGGCCCAGACCCGCAAGACCGTCCGCGGCACCGACCCCCTCCCGGAAGCCAACTCCACCCCGGCCCCCAACCCGGATACCCGGCAGAATCCATACAAGAATTGAGGGAGTGGAGTTTGGATTACGGGTTTTTCTAACAATAACAACCCGGATTCCCGCCAAAGCCTGCCAACCGCGCTCCCCGGACTCACGGGAAAATCGCCGCATGCTCTGGCGATGAAATGAATCTGGCGGAACGCTTCTAACGGAGCGACGGCTTTTCTCCGTCCGCGGATTCCCCGGCCTCCGGGAAATCGTCGCGTTTCCCGTCGCTCACAAACGCTCCCGTCGCGTCCATATACCCCTCCATCCGACTCATCGGCATGCCGTCCGGATAGAAAACCGTCCGGATAACCCTGCCGCCCCGGGTCTCGGTCAGTGGCATGTTCAGGGTCGGCAACGCGGCAAAGATCCGGTTTTTCTTATCGGAATCACGGATTTTTCCAAGTTCAAAGATATATTTGCGCGCCAAAACATCGTCGTGTGAGAACTGCCACAGCGCAAGAACGTGCAACGCCGATTGGCGCTTCAGATTTTCAGGGAAATCATACCACTCGCGATCTTCCCATATCTCCGCCAATTCGTGGAGCTGATAAATCGCCCCATGAAACGCATGGTGGGGCGAATGGTTGACACCAGGCGAGAAGGTATTCACTCGCTGCCAGTCGGGCTTGGCCCCGGCGATCATTTCCTCCGGAAGGCACGCACTTAGCGCGGAAGGCCGGATTTCATCCGAGACTTTGCGGTATAGCCGGTAGCGGGTGAACCGGAGCCGTCCGGTGGCGATGTCCACCTCCTCGCAACGGCAGTTGAAACGCGACCATCTGAACCAGAAATCGAAAACGGGGGTCGCCACCCCCAGTAGCACCAGAACCGCCAACACGGCGACCACCCAGGCAATCGGACTTTTTATGATCTTCTTCATCCTTCGCGTCCCTCACTCCCCCCGGTTGTAGCCGCCGTTGTAGCCGGGCTCGTAGAGCGATAGGCCTGGCAGGATGGCGGCCATCGCGGGAAAATGTTTGTCGTGGGCATAGACGCGCACTCCTTTCTCGATGGCCAGCGTGGCGATGAGCACGTCATTCCAGGGAGCGGTCAGGCCGCCCTTGCGCAAGGAGGCGTAGTGCCCCGCCGCCTTGCGCCAGAGTTTCTGATCGTTGCCGAGGTAGGGGATGATGTCGAACCATCGCTGGATGCGCGGACGTTCGTGGGGCAGCGCCCCACCGAGAAACTCCATCTCCACAGGGCCGCAGAGGGTCGCCTCGAACTCATCGAGCAACCCCTTCACCGCGAGTTTCACCGCAAGATCCCCATCCCGGCGGAAAAACGTCACCCACGCGCTGGTATCGACGATCACCATGGTTTATGCGGCGGTTGGGGTTTTCAGCGATCGGCCGATTCCAGATCCTCGTTGGTCAGAGGATAGTCCTCAAACTCACCTTCCATCACCATTTGGCCGAATTTCTTGGCCAATTCGCGTTTCAGGTACTCGGTGGCAGCCTTCACGACCGCTGGACCCTTCTTGTTCGTGCCGGTCAGCGCCATCAGTTGGGCCATCGTGTCATCTTCGATATCGACTGTGAATTTCATGCACAGAAAGTAACACAATAACCCACTCTGTCAACAAAAAGTTTTTACTTTCCGTGTTTTTATTCCGAGCGGACGTGCTGCTTTTCATTTTTTCGACCTCAAGGACATCGGGCGCTGTTGGAAATTCCCTACTAGAGGCTGAATTTCTTGAAATCCGGCTTGATATGACCAAGTCACATGACTAAGTTCACCGCATGCAAACAATTTCGATCCACGAAGCCAAGACCCACCTGTCCCGGCTCATCCAAAGGGCTCTGGACGGCGAGGAAATCATCATTGCCAAGCGTAACGAACCCTTGGTGCGGCTGGAGGTGATTCGGGAGAAACCCCGGTCCAGGCATTTCGGCGGGCTCAAATCGCTGGTTCTGGCGATGGGTCCTTCCTTTGACGATCCCCTCCCGGATTTCGCGGATTACGCGCCGCCCGCACTCCCGCATGTCGCGGATGACCCGAACGAATACCAAGCGTGAGACTCCTGCTCGATACCCACGCCCTTCTTTGGATGATCACCGATGATCCGCGTTTGTCGGAGACCGCGCGGCGTCTGATCGTCGCCGCCGATGACATCGTGTGGAGCACCGCGTCACTTTGGGAAATCGGTATCAAACTCAGCCTAAACCGGCCTGATTTCCGGATGGGGCCGCGCTGGGAGCATCTGATCCCGGAGGAAATGAGCCGCAACAATATCGGCCGGCTCGATCTGCAGCCGAGCCATTGCGCTCAGGTCGCGAAGCTCCCTTGGCACCACAGGGATCCCTTCGACCGCCTCCTCGCCGCCCAAGCACTCTGCGAGAAGCGGAATTTGGTCAGCCGCGATGATTTCTTCGAGGCGTACGGCATCTCGCGCCTCTGGTGAGCACGGGGTGCGCTTCCCCCGTGTCCGAGGTCCGCATTTTCCGCGATTTCGCGCCCAGTCACATCGGGTCTTTACAAGTCGGCCAATCCCTGCCAAATCCCTCGAAATTTAGCCGCCCTCCCACACGACCTCACGCCCCACGACCATGCCCAAAGACACCTCGATCCACAAAATCCTCGTCATCGGCTCCGGCCCGATCGTCATCGGCCAAGGCTGCGAGTTCGACTACTCCGGCGTCCAAGCGTGCAAGGCGCTCAAGGAAGAGGGCTACAAGGTGGTGCTGGTCAACTCCAACCCGGCCACCATCATGACCGACCCGGAGTTTGCCGAGCACACCTACATCGAGCCGATCACCCCGGAAGTTGTTGAGAAAATCATCGCCCGCGAGCAACCCGACGCCTTGCTGCCCACGCTCGGCGGCCAAACCGCCCTCAATACCGCCATGGCCTTGTTTAAGGCCGGCGTGCTCGACAAACACAACGTGCGGATGATCGGCGCCAAACCGGAAGCCATCGAAAAGGGCGAGGACCGCCAGCTTTTCAAGGACGCCATGCTCAAGATCGGCCTCGACCTCCCGCGCTCCGGCACCGCCCACACCATCGAGGAAGCCAAACAGGTCGCCGCGGAAATCGGCACCTTCCCGCTGATCATCCGTCCGGCATTCACCCTCGGCGGCCAAGGCGGTGGCATCGCCTACAACCGCGAGGAATTCGACGAAATCATCACCCGCGGCCTCGATCTCTCGCCCGTTTCCGAAGTCCTGATCGAGGAGTCTCTGTTAGGTTGGAAGGAATTCGAAATGGAGGTCATGCGCGACAAGGCGGACAACTGCGTCGTCATCTGTTCCATCGAAAACCTCGATCCCATGGGCGTCCACACCGGCGACTCGATCACCGTGGCCCCGATCCAGACTCTAACCGACCGTGAATACCAACTGATGCGCGACGCCTCGTTCGCCTGCATCCGCGAGATCGGCGTGGAAACCGGCGGTTCCAACATCCAGTTCGCAACCGACCCCAAAACCGGGCGGATGATCGTCATCGAAATGAACCCGCGCGTTTCCCGTTCGTCCGCGCTGGCATCCAAGGCCACCGGGTTCCCCATCGCCAAGATCGCGGCGAAACTCGCCGTGGGCTACACGCTCGACGAGCTGCCTAACGACATCACCCGCGAGACCCCGGCGTCGTTCGAACCGACCATCGACTACGTGGTCACCAAAGTCCCGCGGTTCACCTTCGAGAAATTCCCCACCGCCAACCCGGTTCTAACCACCTCGATGAAGTCCGTCGGCGAGGCGATGTCCATCGGCCGCACCTTCAAGGAGTCGATGCAAAAATGCCTCCGCTCCCTGGAAACCTCGCGCTGGGGACTGGGCTTCGACCCGAAGGACCCGCAAAACCCGACCCGCGACGAAATCACCCGCAAGCTCCAGATTCCCAACGCCGAGCGCATTTTCTGGCTGCAAACCGCCTTCACCAACGGTTGGACGATCGACGAAGTCCATGCGGCCACCCAAATCGACCCGTGGTTCCTCCGCCACCTCCAACAAATCGCGGAAGAAGGGTCTAGGAGCGTGGGCGTCCCGGCCACATCTTCCCCCACGGACCTCCGCCGCCTCAAAAAGCTCGGTTTCTCCGACCGCCAGATTGCCAAAGCATCCGGCGTCACCGAGGACGCCGTCCGCGCCATCCGCAAGGAACATGGCATCGTCCCGACCTATCGGCTGGTTGATACCTGTGCCGCCGAGTTTGAAGCCGCAACGCCCTACTACTATTCGACCTACGGCGACGAAAACGAAGCCCGACAGTCCGACAAAAAGAAAATCGTCATTCTCGGCGGCGGACCTAACCGGATTGGCCAGGGCATCGAGTTCGACTATTGCTGCGTCCACGCCGCCTTCGCGCTCAAAGAACTCGGCTACGAGACCATCATGGTCAATTCCAACCCGGAGACCGTCTCCACCGACTACGACACCTCGGACAAACTCTACTTCGAGCCCCTCACGCTAGAAGACGTGCTCAACATCTGCGACCAGGAGCAGCCCCACGGCGTGATCGTCCAGTTTGGCGGACAGACGCCGCTGAATCTGGCAGCCGACCTCGCGCGGCACGGCGTGCCCATCATCGGAACCTCGCCGAAGTCGATCGAACTTGCCGAAGACCGGAAATTCTTCTCCGCGTTGCTCGACAAACTGGGCCTCCGCCAGGCCGAGGCCGGCACCGCCACCACCGAAGCGGAAGCGCTCGCCGTGGCCAACCGCATCGGTTATCCGGTTCTGGTTAGACCGTCGTTCGTGCTCGGCGGCCGTGCGATGATGATCGTCTATTCGGACTCCGAACTCTCCCGCTACATGCGCGAGGCGGTCACCGCCTCCCCCGAGCGCCCGGTGCTGGTGGACCGTTTCCTCGACAACGCCACCGAGGTGGACGTCGATTGCATCAGCGACGGCGAAACGTCGGTGGTCGGCGCGATCATGGAGCACATCGAACAGGCCGGCATCCACTCGGGCGATTCGGCCTGCGTGATCCCCGCGTTCTCGCTTTCGGAGTCCATCAAGGCGGAAATCACCCGCGCCGCCATCGAACTGGCCCGCGAACTCCAGGTCAAGGGACTGATGAATATCCAATTCGCGGTGAAGGACGAACAGTTATATGTGATCGAGGTCAATCCGCGTGCCTCGCGCACCGTGCCGTTCGTATCCAAGGCCACCGGCGTGCCGCTCGCCAAGCTCGCCGCCAAGATCATGGTCGGGGAGAAACTCAAGGATCTCGGCTTCACCGAAACGATCATTCCGCCGCATTACTCGGTGAAGGAGGCGGTGTTCCCGTGGAACCGCTTCCCGGGAATCGATATTGTGTTAGGACCCGAAATGAAATCCACCGGTGAGGTGATGGGCATCGATCCGGACTGGGGCATGGCCTACGCCAAGGCCCAGATGTCCGCGTTCAACCCGCTGCCCACTTCCGGCAACGTCTTTCTATCCGTGGCGGACATGGACAAGGACCGGGTGGTCCCCGTCGCCCGCGATCTGGCCGCGCTTGGTTTCAAAATCTTCTCCACCGGTGGCACCCACACCCGCCTGACCGCCGAAGGCATCCCCTGCACCCGCCTGTTCAAGCTCGCCGAGCAGGCGCGTCCGAATGTCATCGACATGATGAAAAACCGCGACATCCATTTCGTCGTGAACACCCCCAGCGGCCACGAGGCCCGCGCCGACGAGGTGAAAATCCGCTCCACCGCCATCGCGCAGAAGATCTCCCACGCCACCAACCTCGCCGCCGCCGAAGCCTCTGTCAAAGCCATCCGCTCCCTCAAGGAACGCGAGCTAACCGTCAAGAGCATTCAGGAGTACCATGAGTGATTGGCGGTAATCGGTGATTGGGAGAGCCCGCCGACTCCCAACTCTGGTTTCCTGCTTCTGGTCTCTGGCCTCTTCCCTCTCACCTCCCCGGCGCGCGCCAGATTTCCTGCCACTTGGCAAACTCCGACGGCCGGACGCGGAAGCGCGCGAAGTTTCCCTCGTGCAGACCATATAACTCCAGCTCGGCCAGATGGATGACCTTTTCGCGATCGGGAGGCGGAGCGAGTTCCGGCACCCTGCGGTTGAGAAACGCCACCGCCTGTTTGGGAGACATCGCGGCCCGCACCACTTCGCCAACCACTTCCGTCAACACGGTGCGGTACCGCAGGCGGAACGGGTCCGGCTGGCCGAAAACCCGAATGATCGCCGAGTGCCGGGCGCAGGAACGCTCGTAGGCCCACTCGAACGCATCGCGCAGGTAGTCGATGCGATTGAGTTCATACACACCTAACACCGCGTGAACGTAATCCTCCCGCGGCACATCCGTGAACGAGAGCGGACACAGATTGTGCTTCACCAACGGAATGTTCGCCGCCAAACGGGACACCCGCTTGTTCACATCCTCGAACGGCTGCAAATACGGCAGATGCACCATCGCGAAAAACGCCTGCTCGAAAGGATCGCGGATCGCCCCAGCCTTCTCCAAAAACATATCAAACTGCTCCTCGATCACCTGCGGCACATCCAACGGGCGATAGACCGAACGGCCGATCCCCACCGGATGCCTCCGCAAGCGCCCGCCGGACGCCTGGTCCGGCAACAGATTGTCCGAGAGCAGCGCGTGCAGGCTGCAAATCGTATAGCGGTCGAATCCGATCTCGCCGGACTGCTCCGCGAGCAACTCGATGGCCGCCTTGTGGTTGAGCAGCATCTGGGTTTCCTCGGTGCGGCGTCCGTCGGCGCTTTCGCCGTGTTCCAGCAGCCGCTGGGTTTCCAACAGCGAATAGGTGTTGCCCTCAAGCCGGCTCGAGTTCCAAGAAAGATCGATCAACAGCCGGTCCATCACCTTGCGCAGATAGGTGCCCGCAGGTAGCGGTTCTTCGTTGGTCCGCCCCATTTCAAGCAATCTCTTCCGCATCGCGGCGGGAAGCAGGTGGGTGACGTTGGGCTGATAGTCAGTCAGAAACCCGTGATTGTATCCCACCGGTTTCCGTTTTGCTTCGGGTCTCGTGACGAGGTTTCGGATTTCCAACGCCTCGGGCGAGAGAGGAAGGACCTCATTCCGTTCCGTCTTTCCAACAGTATCTTTGCCGTAGGTTCTTTCCGGTTCGCGCAAAAAGCCCGGTTCCACCGCGGGAATCGAGTAGCGGCGTCCCTTCCGGTCGCCGTTGGCGCAAAGAATCCCCTCGTTCACCATTTGCGCCAATCGGCGCTGCAAGGTGCGACGTGGTGGCGCAAAATCCATACGAGCCGTGATTTCCTCAATCGCGGCCGCACCCCGGCAGAGCCCTACCGCACGGGTAATCCTCCGGATCTCGATTTCTTCAATGGGCTTGCGCATGGCGCAAACATGGCACACATCTCCGATATGCGCCAGTATTTTTTCCCCCTTCCCGCATTTTTCCTCAAAACCCATTCGCAAGCCGCGAAACAATGGCGGTTCCGGCGCGTTCAAGCGCGTCGGGCAGGGCGTTGTTGCGGGCGGTTTGGAGATCCGCGTCCACAAAGAGTTGGCTATTGCCGGTGTTGGACCCCCGCGCGAGGACTTTTGACGGATCGCGGGCGTCCTTGAGCACCCAGTCGATGGTCACGACGGTGCTCAGTTCTTCCGGTCGCAGCGAGTCGAGGCGCTGGCTGCGGATCGCCGAATAGCGGATCGACCTGAGGCGGGTCTCAAGCACGGCGTCGGAATTCCCCACCGAGCCGACACGGTAGGTCCCATCCTGCGCGAAGGCACCGGTGAGCGCGGAGGTGGCGAGCACTTCGGCACGCGGATGCTGGGTGTCGTTGGCGGTCATCGGCACCGCAATGGTCTTTACGCTTTCAAGCGCGTGCGGCTTGACGTTTCCCACGCGGTATCCCACGCACGAGGGCAACACACAAGCGGTTAGCAAAAGCAGGAACGTTCTCATGGCAATCGGCGGATCGGATGGAAAACCGGCGGCTTACTCGCCCATTTCGCGCAACCGCGCCTTGGACTTGTCGTGCAGTTTGCCGGAGCCACTGCGCTTCACGATATCGCGGTAATACACCTTCGCGGACCCAAACTGGCCGGTTTTGAAATAATACTCCGCGATTTCGAACGAACGGTCGAGGTCGCGACCACCGAGACCGGCGATCCGCTGGCGGGCCTCCGCGTTGCGGTGATGGCCGGGATATTGGTTGAGGTAGTCGTTGAACGCCTCGCGCGCGAGATCGATCGTCGCCATGTTCTGGTTGCCGCGGTCGGCCTCCTCGGTTAGAGCCACGCCGATCTGGAACATCGCGTCGGGAGCCTCCTTGCAATCGGGCTGGTCACGGACCAACTGGCGGTAGGCGGCGATCGCCTTGGCCGCCTTCTTGTCCTTGCGGTGGAGTTCGCCGATCATGAACTGCGCCTTGGCCGCGGTGGCGGACTTGGGAGCGTTGTCCCTCACCTGGCCGAGCATCTCGACGATTTTCTCCACGCTCAGGCGCGTCTTGAGTCCGAGGAAACTGTTCTTGATTTCGCCTTCCGCGGCGGCGTTGGCCATGTTCGCCTGGCGGGACAGCGCGGTCGAATACAGTCCGCTTCCCTGGAATCGGGTCAGAAATTCCTGATAGGCTTTGAACGCCTTGAGCACCTCGCCGTTCTGCTCCAGCAACTCCGCCTGCCGGAACCTGGCTTGCGGCGCATTGTCGATATAGGAATACCGCGTGGCGGTGCGGTCGTAGAGCTTGATCGCCTTTCCGGTCTGGCCGGCGTCGTCGGCCTGTTTGGCTTGCTGATAAAGCGCGTTGCCCTCGGCGATGGCACCCTGGTTGTTTCCGGCCATGAGCATCATGTCCGGGTCCGACCCACAGCCGGCCAAGAGCGTGGCAACCACCAATCCGGAAAGCGAAAATAGCGTTCGTCGCATCATGCGGAAGATGATAGCCTTCGCAGTCCAACAGGCAAGGTCAAATCTTCGGGATTTTGCCGCCCGCCGAAGCCACTGCCGCCTGCCACCAAAGCTCCCGGAGTCGATCGGCCACTGCCGTGGAGGGCAGATCCCGGGTGTCGCAGCGGGCCACGGAAACCGGTCCCCGCGTCGCGGAAGTGAGGAAAATCTCCTCGGCGGACTCGAGGTTGGAACCCGGGATCCGGCCTTCCGCGCACGGAATCCCAGCCCGTTTCGCCAATTCCAAAACGACGCATCGGGCCACTCCCGGAAGGCATCCCGAATCCAACGACGGCGTCCGCAGGATTCCGTCCCGCACCAGAAAAACGTTCGCGGTCGCCGCTTCGCATAGGTGTCCCGAAGTGTTGAAAAACAAAGTTTCCCCGAAACCCGACCGCCTTGCCTCGTCCAAAGCCACCAGGTTTTCCGCGTAGGACGCGCATTTCAGCCCGGACAGCGGACCCATTTCGTTTCGCCGCCAGCGGGAAAGCCCGACAACCAGCCCACCCGGAGCCTCCCCCAAGGCGGAAGCGGTCATCCAGAATCTCCGGTCAGTCCCAGCCGCCAGGTCCGCCAAACTCCCGCTGCCACCGCTGATTGCCGCACGCACCCTCGCCTTGCCGCGGGCCAAACCGTTCCGCTCCAACAATTCTCCCGCGGTTTCCGCCATCTCCCCCTCCCATGCCGCCGGACAAATCCAGCCCAATCGCGCGCACCCCGCCCCCAGCCTCCGCCAGTGCGCCTCGCCGAACGCCACCCGTCCATCAATCGCAAGCATCGTCTCAAACAATCCCAGACCGTGCAACCACCCGCGATCCGTCCACGCCGGTCCCACAAGGCCCGGATCCACCCATTCGCCATCGCACCATACCACGCTCATCGGCCACGGATCATGCCTTTTCGCCTGCCATTTGTAAACCACGGAGCAATTTTCGCTCGGTTTTGCTTGCCCCCCTCCCGCCCGGTTTGCTTGGATGGTCGCACGATGAGTGACGCATGGCATTTACTTCAGGACGGGCAGCAATATGGACCATACACCGGCGAGCAGCTCGTGGAATTCGTCAAGGAAGGGCGCATCGTCCGCGAATCGATGCTCTGGACCGAAGGCATGGCCGAATGGGCCCGGGCGGATGCCGTCGAAGGCTTGTTCCCGGCCGCTCCCGCACCCGTGCCGGTCGCCGCGGCGGCACCCTCCTACATTCCCGGTGGCCCCCAACCTCCATGGATGCGAGGGGGAGCGGCAGCCCCGCAAGCGCGCCCGGCAACCGGAATGGTCGCCGGTGCCCGACCGGGGATGGCGGTCTCACCCTATGCCACACCCCACAGTTTCGGCCTGATAAGGGCCACGCCTGGCGAGGATTATCCTCCCGTGGAAGTGAAACCGACGATGTTCGGCATGATCGTGGCCATGCTGGGAGGCGGTTTCGTGCTTATGATTCTGTCGGTTTTTCTGCTCATTCACACCATTTTGACGCGTCCGGACCGGGACGGGCTGATCGGGGTTATGGTGTTGTTTGGCGCGGGAGTGGTCTGTATGATCATCGGTGCTATCATGCAATACATCGCCCTCTACCGGGCCTGGAGTTGTCTGCAATACTCGAATCCCCGCACAAGCCCGGGAAAAGCCGTGGGGTTCATGTTTATCCCCTTCTTCAATCTCTATTGGATTTTCCAAGCCTACCATGGTCTCGCCAAAGACTGGAACCGGATCATGTCACAGCACCCCAATCTCATCCGGATGCCCAGAATCAGCGAGGGCCTGGCTCTAACCATTTGCATCCTCTTTATCGTCGTATCCGCATTGAGCACTGTGACCGAAATCCTCGGGGCCGATCCCAATACCGCAAGCAATCTCGGTCTGGTGGTGCTTCTAGTATATTTGGTTCTCTACTTCATCTTCCTTGCCCAAATGATCAAGGGCATCAACGCGATGGCCTTCCGCCCCACCCGCCACCCCGGCACTTTCAACATCCGCTGATCCGCCCGCCTGCCGAAAATCCAAAGGATTTCGCGCAAAGTCCGGATTTTTGATTGCCAGCGCGCGGCGGCTTGCTACTGCGTGTGCATCCAGCAGCCACTCCACATCGCGGGCATGGGCGCGCTCTCCGCCCTCGGCACCGACGTGAACGCACACCTTGCGGCCGTGCGCGGGAGGGTTGTTCCCTTCCGTCCGCTCGGCGGCCTGCTCGGCGCTGAAAATCCCCACGCCAAACGGCCGGGCGCATGGATCGAAAACCGTGCGGCTCTCACCCATCGCAAATGGAGTCCCGTCACCATGGCCGCCCTCCACGTGGCAGGCCAGGCGATCACCGAAGCCGGCTGGAACGCGGACGATCTGCGTGACGCCGCCCTCGTCGTCGGAACCAGCCGCGGCAACGCGGCCGGATGGCTCGGCCCATGGCCGGGACGCCGCCCCTTCAAACTCATGGCGGCCAGCAACACCATCCACAGCGAACCCGCCGCCGCCATCAGCATCGTCCATGGCATGCCGGGACCTAACCAAGTTCTCGCCTCGGGATGCTCGGCAGGACTCGACGCCATCGGCGTCGCCATGATGATGGTCCAAAGCGGCATCGCCCCGCGCGCGCTCGCCGTAGCGGTGGATCTGCCGCTCGTGCCATTGTTGCTAGACAACTACGCGCAATCCGGACTCCTCGCACCCGCTTTCGATCTCGACCCCTATGCGCCGGATACGGCGGGCTTTGTTCCCGGCGAAGGCGCGGCCGCCATGGCGATCACCGCGGACCACCGCCCCACCGGCCTAACCGTACTGCATTACGGATGCAATGCGGACGCCTGCGATCCGGTGGGCATCCCCGCATCCGGCGGACGCACGCCGGAACTGTTGGAAAAGGCGTCCGCCGTCTGTGGCCTCCCATCCGCGGCCTGCCCCCACGCCACCGGAACGGCGGTCCAGGCCAAGGCGGATCCCGCGGTGTTTCGCGCGGCGTTTCCATCCGGCCACATGCCCACGCTGCACCTCATCAAACCGTTCACCGGCCACACCATCGGCGCCAGCGGCCTGTTGGAAAGCGTCATCCTCGCCGCCTTCATGCGCGGCGGCACTCTGCCTCCAAACCTGCCCGGACGCCACGCGCCGGAAGGGATTGACCTTCCGTCCGACGAAATCCCCTGCCGTGGCAACGCCGTGAAGGTCTCCCACGGCATGGGTGGTCACAACGCGGCGCTCACGATCGGAACCTCCATTCCATGACAACGGGATTGATAATAGAAATTTCGGTGGACCGACAGATCCTTTCACTGATCGACGGCGGACGGGTTATCGCAACCTATCCGGTTTCGACCGCGGCGGCCGGCACTGGGTCGGAACCCGGCAGCATGAAAACCCCAACCGGACGATTTGTCATCTCCGAGAAAATCGGCGGCGACGCCCCCGAAGATACCATTTTCGAATCCCGCCTGCCTATCGGCTTCTGGACACCCGGCGAACGCGAAAACGAAGACCTCATCCTCTCCCGCATCCTCCGCCTCGAAGGACTCGATCCGGAAAACGCCAACACCGCCGATCGTTTCATCTATCTTCACGGAACCAACCAAGAGGATCTGATAGGAAATCCGGTCAGCCACGGATGCGTCCGGCTTTCCAAAAAAGATATCATCGCCCTCTACGACCAGGTTTCACCCGGCACACCGCTGGTGATCCTGCCTCCATCCTCCAAACCTCAACCGACCGCATGAACACCCCGCCTGCCACCGCCTATCAAGTTCCGCACATCCTCCTGCCTACCCCCGATACCGACCCCTCCAAGTGGGCCGTCATCGCGTGCGACCAGTTCACCTCGGAACCCGAATACTGGGAACAGGCGGCGTCGATCGTCGGCGATTCGCCATCCACGCTCAACCTGATTCTCCCCGAGGTCTATCTCGGCAAACCCGGCGAGGATGACCGCGTGCGGACCATCCGCGAAACGATGCAAGCCTATCTGGCCTCCGACATCCTCGTGCCATGCGATCGGTTCATCCTCGTCGAGCGCACCGTCGCCGGCAAAACGCGGCACGGACTCATGCTGGAACTCGACCTCGAACACTACGACTATAACAAAGGTTCCCAGACGCTCATCCGCGCCACCGAAGGCACCATCCTCGACCGCCTTCCCCCGCGCATCCGCATCCGGCAGGGCGCGCCGCTCGAACTCCCGCACATCCTCGTGCTCATCGACGACCCCAACCATACCGTCATCGAACCGCTCGTCGGCATGGCCCGCAACATGGATCCCATCTATGATTTCGATCTCATGCTTGGCAGCGGGCATCTGACTGGCTTCGCCTTGGAAGGCGCGGAGGTGGAACGGCATGTGGCATCCACCATCCAAGCCCTCGCGGATCCGGACACCTTCCGCAAGAAATACGGAGTCGATGCCGACCGCGGCGTCCTTCTTTTCGCCGTCGGCGATGGCAACCACTCGCTCGCGACCGCAAAAGCAATCTGGGAAAGTATCAAATCCGAAGTTGGCATGGATCACCCGGCGCGTTTCGCGCTCGTCGAACTCGAAAACATCCACGACCACGGCCTCGAATTCGAACCCATCCACCGCGTGTTGTTCGAAGTCCGCCACGACTTCCGCGAAGCGATGAAAGCCCACTTCGGCGATGGCGTCCGATTCCACGCATGCGACTCGGAAACCGAAATGGTTGACCTCGTCAACAACCAGTCGCCGGAAGCCCAGGCGGTAGGATGTGTCGATCCGGACGGATATTGCGTTGCTTATGTAAACACTCCGTCATGCAATCTTCCGGTCGGAACCCTGCAACGCTTCCTCGACGAGTGGAAAAACGAAGGCGGTTTCGGGGAAATCGATTATGTGCATGGCACCGATGTGGTCACGCGTCTCGGCATGCAAGCGGGCAACGTCGGCTTCTATTTGCCCGCTATGGCAAAGGGAGATTTGTTCAAAACCGTGATCCTCGACGGCGCGCTGCCGCGCAAGACATTCTCCATGGGCGAGGCGATCGAAAAGCGGTTCTATATGGAATGCAGAAGGATCGGCTGAGACATTTTATGAAATTTCTTGTGATTTTCTCTTGGCAATCGCTTGTCCCCGCCTAGACTCATCGCCGATGAGTGCCAAACCAAAGAAAGCTGCCTCCAAAGGCAAGCGTTATACCGATACCGAAAAGCAAGCGATCGTCAGTTATGTCAACGACTTCAATGCCAAGAACGGCCGTGGCGGACAGGCCGCCGCTGTGAAGAAGTATGGCGTTTCCGCCCTGACAATCACCGGATGGCTGAAGACCGTGAAGCCCGCCAAGGCTGCCGCCGCTCCCGCGCCCGCTCCTGCCAAGGCTCCCGTCAAAACCGCGAAGCCGACGCCTATCAAGCCCATCAAGCGCGCCAAGGTTCCGCAAGGGACCCGTTATACCGATGAGCAGAAGAAAGTCGTCCTGGACTTCGTGGCCGCGGTCAACGAGAAAAAAGGCCGTGGTGGCATGACCGCCGCCGCGCGCAAGTTCAAGGTGACTCCTCTCACCATCTCCAACTGGCTTGCCAAACAGGGCGGGACCGCCTCCACCGGCGCGTCCAAGGCCAAGGCGAAGGAAGCGAAAGCCGCCGCCGCCGCCGTCACCAAAGCCCTCGCCAAACTGGCCAAGGCCGAGAAAGCCCTCGCTCAAGCCCGCGTTCTGCTGGCCGCGAAGTAATCCGGATACCTATCAACCTCTATAACTCGGGCGGCGTGGAATTCCCACGCCGCCCGTTTTGTTATCAGATGTCCCACAGCGACAGCCATTCGCCCCCCAATGGTGGCGCGCTCCCGACGCAGAGCGCACGAGAATGATCCGGCGAACAACTGATTGCGAAGCACCCCTCTTTCCCCCACATTCTCCTGCGGCCCCGGCGGTGCCGCGCTACCCGGCTTCACCATTCTCCACTCATCTCCCGCCGGAGAATTCACTCACTCCACCCTCACCGCGTTTTCCGGGCAGACCTCGCGTCAGGCGTCGCAGCGGGTGCACAGGTCGGTCAGGATGAAATGCCGCTGATAGGGGAGTGGGGGGATGGCCGCGACCGGGCGCAAAGCGTGCAACCCACGCGGTCGGCGGTAATCGAGTAGGTGATCAGGAGAGTGGCTAGGATTGATTCCGGAGTTGCGTTCCGTTCCCGTTTGATTCAAAGAGTTGGCGTCCCACTCCCGCAGTATGAAAATCTTCGCCCTTGTCTTCCTTGCTACCACCGCCACCGCGCTCGTCGCTTCGCCGTTTCCGTCCTGCGGAAATGTGGTGGACGTCACCAAGCCACCTTATGCCGCGAAGGCGGATGGCGTTACCGATGACACGGAGGCTCTACAGCGGGCGATCAACGAACACACCGGGCGGCATCATTTGTTGTTCTTCCCGCGTGGAATCTATCTTGTGAGCGCCACGCTGACATGGCCGAAGAAGTACGGCGGGCATGATAACTGGGGCATGACCTATCTGTGCGGCGAACAGCGGGAAACCACCATCATAAGGCTAAAGGACGCGACCTTCACCGACCCGGAGAAGCCAAAGTCCATCATGTGGTGCGGGGGGTTCGGTTCGGCGGACTGGTTTCACAACTATGTCGAGAATCTAACGTTCGATGCGGGTGCGGGGAATCCCGGGGCGACGGCGCTGCAATTCTACTCAAACAACTCGGGAGCAGTGCGCGATTGCCGGTTTGTGGCCGGGCGAGGCAGCGGTCACACTGGCCTGGATTTGGCGCACAGCGACATGAACGGACCGCTGCTGGTTAGAGACTGCGTTGTCAGCGGTTTCAGGCGGGGAATCGCAACCGGGCATGCGGTGAACGGCCAGGTTTTCGAGCACCTCACCCTGAGCGGACAGTCGGAGGTCGGTTTTACCAACGAGGGGCAGACTATCAGCATTCGAGATTTAACCAGTGACAACACGGTTCCCGCGCTTTCCACCTACGGCACCCTGTGTTTGCTGGGAGCAAACCTTACGGGCCGCGGCGATGCGGAAGGAAAACCCGCCATCGTGAACTACAACGGCGGGCGCATCCTCCTGCGCGACATCAACACGACCGGCTACCGCCGCGCGCTGGGCGATGTTTCTCACACGCCGGATGCCGCCGCCGCGTTCCGGATCGAAGGCGCGGACAAACCAGGTAGCGAAGGACCCAACATCGCCGAATACATCTCGCACCCCGCCACCCGTCCCTTTCCTTCGCCTTCAGGGTCGCTCCGATTGCCAGTGAAGGCGACTCCCGAGATTCCCAAAGACGATCCGACGACATGGGCCAATGTGGATGAATTCGGAGCGGATCCGACCGGCCGGAAGGACTCCTCCCCCGCGATCCAAAAGGCAATGGACTCAGGTGCCACCACGGTTTTTTTCCCCGGCAGTTACAATTTGCGGCAAACCGTGACGATCCGGGGCAAAGTCCGCCGGATCACCGGGCTCGGCGGACAAATCAACTACGGTGTTGGGCTGCATCCCGATTTTCAGCTTTCTGATGGCGACGCGCCCGTCGTGCGGATCGATCATTTCTCCCATATCCATGGCGGACTGGAGGTGGACACCAAGCGCTCTCTGGTGGCCGTTAGTGTGTCCGACTGCACCTTTGTTCCCACCGCTAAGGCGTTCGGTGCGGAGTGGTATTTCGAAGATGTTGTCACCCACGACTTGCGGCTTCGCGGGCAGAAACTCTGGGCGCGCCAGCTCAATATCGAGAACGAAGGCACGCATCTTGCGAACGACGGCGGCGATGTGTGGATTCTAGGCTACAAAACCGAACGTGGTGGCACTCTGCTTCAAACCATCGGACGCGGGCGGAGCGAGATTCTCGGCGGCTTCAGCTACACCACAACCGCAGGCAAGCTCGCTCCCATGTTTGTCAATTCCGACTCGTCGGTTTGGGCCTTCTTCGGCGAAGTCTGTTACAACGGTGATCCGTTTGCGGTCCGGATCGTGGAGACGCGCGGCACGGAAACCCGATCTATCGGAAACAACGACGGACATACAGCACCCTATTCGGGCCGCATGCAAGTTCGTTGAACCAGGGGACCCCACTCACTCCACCTTCACCGCGTTCTCCGGGCAGACTTCGCGGCAGGCGTCGCAGCGGGTGCACATGTCGGTTAGAATGAAATGCCGCTGATAGGGCAGTGTGGGAATGGCCGCCACCGGGCATTTTTGGGCGCAAAGCGTGCAGCCCACGCAGTCGGCGGTGATCGAGTAGGTGATGAGGCCGCGGCACTTGCCGGCCGGGCAGCGGCCGTGGAGATGGGCCTCAAACTCGTCGCGGAAATAGCGCAGCGCGGAGAGCACCGGATTCGGCGCGGTTTTTCCGAGCCCGCAAAGGCTGGCGCGGCACACCATGTCGGAGAGCGTCGCCAGCTCAGTTAGGTCAGCGGCTTTCGCCTTGCCCTGGCACAGGCGGGTGAGCGTTTCCAGCATCCTCCGGGTACCCACCCGGCAGAAGGTGCATTTGCCGCACGACTCGCACTGGCAGAATTCCAGGAAATAACGGGCCATCTGCACCATACAGTCGTTTTTATCCAACACGATCAGCCCGCCGGACCCCATGATGGCGCCCACCTTGGTGAGCGATTCATAATCGATCGGCGTGTCCGCGAGTTCGGCGGGAACGCACCCGCCGGAAGGACCGCCGATGAGCACCGCCTTGAACGGAGACCCATCCGGTGTGCCGCCGCCGATGTCCTGCACCACCTCGCGGATGGTGATGCCCATCGGAACTTCGATCAAACCGCCGCGTTTGATCTTCCCGGCGAGTGCGAACACCTTGGTCCCCTTGCTGGTGGCGCTGCCGATGGCCGCGTAGGCATCCGCACCGCGCCGCATAATCCACGGGATGTTGGCGAAGGTCTCCACATTGTTGATCAGCGTGGGCTTTCCATGATAACCCTGCTCGGCTGGATAGGGCGGCTTGAGGCGCGGAATGCCCCGGCGGCCTTCCATGGATTCCAGCATCGCGGTTTCCTCGCCGCAGACGAACGCGCCAGCGCCCTCGAACACATCCAGATCGAATCCATAGCCGGTCGCCGCCTCACCGCCGCCCAACAGCCCGTGTTCCCGGCACAACCGCAACGCCTCGCGCAGCCGCCTCACCGCCGACGGATACTCGGCGCGGACATAGATGTATCCCTTGCTGGCCCCCAACGCGTAGGCGGCGATCATCATGCCCTCGATCACCCGGAACGGGAACGACTCCATCAGCATCCGGTCCATGAACGCGCCGGGGTCTCCCTCATCGCCGTTGCAAATGATATATTTTTGATCGGACTCCGCTGACCTAACCACCCGCCACTTGCGGGCGGTCGGAAACCCGGCGCCGCCACGCCCGCGCAGGCCGCTGCGGTCGATGGCATCGATCACCGCCTCCGGTGACAGGGTGGTGACGCATTTCCGGAAGGCGTCGAACCCCTCGTGCGCAAGGTATTCGTCCAACCCCAACGGATCGAGCTTTCCGTAATGTTCGGTCGCGATGTGGACCTGCCGTCCGAAGAACGCGGCCACCCGCTCGCTAGGTTGGTTAGGCGTGCGTCCGGGACCGGGATCGTTCGCAACGTCCACGCCGGAAAGCCAGTCGAGCGCGCGGTTGACCCCCCGCCGCATCCATGGAAACACGCCGCGCGGCGAAAGATGCTTGCGGAGCAACGCCTCCACCCGCTCCGGCTGGATATCGGAAAACTGCCGGGGAGTTTCACCGGGTCGGGCGATCTCCACCAGCGGCGTGCGGTCGCACATCACCACACAGCCCACCGGTTTGATCCGCGCGTTGAGATTGCCCGCGGCCACTGCGGCCTGGAGGGCATCATGCGTCTTGCCGCAACCGCGTGCCACACAGCATGAGTCCAGACAAATCCGGATCTCCACCGCATCGGGACCGGGAGCGGGCGGCTTTGGCGGCGCTTTCCTTCCGCGCTTCCGCTCTTTCTCCTCGCGCTTCAGAAAATCATCGAGAACCGCCGGCGCCTGATCGCGCGTCAGATGACCGTGGCTGTCATCATTGATCTGCACCACCGGAGCCAGCGTGCAACATCCCACGCAAAACACCTTCTCCACGGTGAAGTCGCCCTTGGCATCGGTATCCTCACCGTCCGATATATGAAGATGCTTGCATAACGCATCATGCAAATCCTCCGCACCATGAATATGGCAGGCGGTGCCGTTGCAGACCTTCACATGATGCCGCCCCATCGGCCGATGGCGAAACTGGGCGTAAAACGTCGAAACCCCGGCCAGTGTGGCCGGCGGGATGCCGGTTAGATCGCACACCCGCTTCAGCGCGGCCTCCGGCAAATAGCGGTAATGCGCCTGCAAAGCCTGGAGAATCGGGATCGCCTGATCGCCTTCCCGGCCCAACCGGCCCACAACCTCATCCACATACGCCAAATCCACCGGCGCGGTTCTCCGGTTGTCAGATTCACCCGCCATTGCCGATGCAGTAGAGGTTCTTTTCGCCGCGCAGATAGATCCGGCCGGGCATGAACGCGGGAGACGCGCCAATGCCCTCGCCCAGATTGTTCCGGCCCGTCTCCTTGAAGCCTTCGTCGTCCGCGGTGCCGCTCAGCCATTCGCCCTTGCTTCCCAACAAATGCAGCTTGCCGTTGAACAAGGACGGCGACGCCTCGAACTTCACCTTGGTGTCATGTTCCCACAACGCCTTGCCGGTCTTGGCGTCGAACGCATACAGAATCCCGAAAACCAGCGTGTAAACCCGCGGACCATCACATAACAAACTGCACATGTCCGGAAGCCCGGCATCCTCCTGTTTCCACGCGATATGAGTCTCCGTGACATCGCCCGTTCCATCCGGCTTGATCGCCGCAATGCAGGTGCGGTCGCAACCGACATATAACAATCCGTTCGCGAAGACCGGCGATGGAGCCACATCGCCTTCCATGCACTTGGCTTTCCAGATCTCCTTGCCGTCGGCGGGATTGTAGGCGATCACCCACGGGTCCGCGGAAGTGATCACCTGCGGCTTGCCATTCACTTCGATGACAAGCGGACTGGTCCACGAATTGGCGACCTCGCGCGGGGTTTCCCACAGCGGCTTGCCGGTGACGACATCCAAACCCAGCAATTTCGACTTCCCGTCATCCGCCGCGCCCTGGTCCCACACGACGATCAGCACATTCCTCCAAAGCACGAGCGACGCGGCGTGCCCATACATGTTTTCCGGAGCGCCCAAACTGCGGACCCATAACTGCTTGCCCACCATGCTGATCGCCGCCACATCGCCGTTGGCGAAGATCGCGCAAACACGGCGTCCGTCAGTCGCCACGGTGGGTGCCGCGTGTCCGGTATCCTCCATCACTTCGGGCGGCTCCGCCCGCTCGCTTTGGGGCGTGCCCACCGGCGTTTTCCACAACAATTTCCCGGTGGCGGCCTCGTGGCAATACACCTCGCGCCGCTTCTCGGTCGCCCCGCTGGTGAACACCCGGCCACCCCACACCACAGCCGAGTTCTCACCCGGCAATTCGAGCGGCGTTTTCCATACGATGTTCTTGCCGGATGGGCCATCCCATGTTTCCGGCACGTCGGTTAGTGAGGAAACACCCGAGCCATCGGCTCCGCGGAACCGCGGCCAGTTGGCGGCGATTTCCTCCGGCGACGGAAAATCATCGGCCGCCGGAACCGTTGAGGAGCCCGCACCACCACTCCCTCCCGCCGGGGTCTCGGCGGTGCCGGAATGTTGCCACTGTGCGGACACATCCCAAACCAGGGGCAATGCCATGCCTGCAAGACCAAGCGCGCTCACCGTGACCGCGCGAGCCGCGACCGACGCCTTGATGTTAGGATCGGGGGGGCGGCCAGTGACACCCGCCATGGCGAACTTCGGACGCGAAAGAATCCGCGCACCGTGAAGTGTGCCCAGCAAAACGACCGCGCTCGCCAACAACGCCCAACCCGCGCGGCCGGCCAGTTTCTCCCGGACGAAATACTCCTCCCGAACCCGGCGGTCCAGCTCGCGGATCTCGGCTTTGAGCGGTTCGTTCTTCGGATCCTCCCGCAGTTTCGACTTGAGCGGCAGCAAGCCGGACGCCTCTACGACGCGAAGCTTGCCATTTCCCGCGCCCCGATAGAGACGGAACGAATTGTATAACAAAACGGCCGAAAGCAAGAAGGTTAGGGTGCCGGCCACCCAGGCGATCCGGCGGCAGGCGAGCGCCCAGGCAGGGCGGGGTGACGGTGTTTCGTCAGCCATTGCGGCCTCCTTTCTCCGGCACCGCCACCGGCACGCCGCGGCGGAGCAGCTCATACGGACATGCGCTGAAACACCGCGCGCAGGAAACACATCGCCCGGAATCCGTTTCGTAATCCGGCGTCGGCTCGGGGAACAGAATCCGCGCGAGTTTGAGCGCGATCACCAGGCCGAACAACCCGCCGATCACCCGTCCTAACATCAGAAACCGCTTTTCGAGTGCCATTGCCGAAGACATCGCGGCTGGAAGGTCCGCGCCATGCTGATGGAACGCCAGCAATTCATCCGGCAAGGGCGGTGAAATCTCTCCGCGCGCCTCGGCCGCCACCAGCGCCGCGAGTTTTCCCTGCGGATGCAGCGGCATCGACAACAGCGCTGCCCGACCGCCGATCCAAGCGAAGCCCCAGGCCGCCAGCGGCAGCAACACGACTAACAAAACCAAGCGCCGCCGCGCCCCGGCCACCCGTTCGCGCGCGGTCGCCACCGGTTGCGGCGGATTGAGCGCGCCAAACGGACACGAGGTCTCGCACAACCGGCACTGGGTACATGCGCCGGGCGTGACCGTGGGCCGCCAACGCGCGAAACGCGACGCGACCCCCAGCAGCGCACCGTAGGGGCACAAATACCGGCAATACGGCCTGCCGACAAACATCGAAAGCACCAGCATCGCCACCCCGGCAACCAGCATCACCCGCGGACCCGCCATCCGGAAGATCCCGACAAACGGATCGTATTTGCAAATCAGAAACATTCCGCCTGTCGCGGCTAACAAAACACCCGCCGCCAGATGGATCCACGGCAACACCCGCAGCACCTCATCCAGCCAAGTGGGGACCTTCACCGGCTTGACCAACACCAGATCCTGGATCGCGCCATGCGGGCAAACACCCGAACAGAAACTCCGCCCCCACACCAGCGCCACCACCAGTGGAAGGGTGAACAGCGCCACCACCGAAAGCGGCACCGCATAGGTCGGATCGGCGAGGCCAAGCGCCACATTCTGGATCGACCCGATCGCGCACACGCATCCGCGCCGCCAAAAGCCGAAGTATAACAGGGAAAGAATCGAAAGCACCACCACACCGCGCCGCGAGCGGCCTTTCAGGCTCAGCCACGACGCCCATAACAACCCAACCGACAGCACCACCACGTCGATCCATCCCACCCCGCGTGTTTCCGGACCGGGCACCACCAGATGCGGAACCTTGTGATCGGTGAAATCCGGCGGCGGAAACCGCTCAACGCCAAATGCAACCGGAGCGAGCGCCAGCAAACAAACCAACATGATCCACCCGGCCGCCCTCCTCATTTTCCGCCCTCCCCTTTTCCCCGCAGCTTGTAGGGCGACGACGCCGGCAACTGACGAAACGCCTGTGCCGGACAGGTCACGGCAATCGCGCACATGTTGCAGTTGATGCACAGATCGTGGTTGACCTGCAGATACATCGATCCGTTGCCGAACATGTTGCAGCCTTTCACGCACTTCCCGCAACCGACGCACAAATCGCGCAAAATGTTATATTCATAATACGGCTCCTCAATGAACTTGCGGGCGATCGCGCCGGTCGGGCAAAGCTGGTTCTCCGCTCCTTCGTCGAGGTTGACCGGTTCGGGTTCGAAATAGGCGGTACACAGTTTGCAGTAGCCGCACATGCCGTGGGTATGGACGCATTTGACGGCGGACACCTCGAGTACGCAATCGGTCGCGCAACGGCCGCACTGGATGCATTTGTCGGCATCGATCTGCCAGCGGGTCTCGCTCTGGCTCTCGCGACCGACGAGATAGCCGCCGGTTCCGCCAAATCCTAGCAGACCAATCCCGCGGATGGTGGTTTTGAGCAACTCGCGGCGACTGAGATCCGATTCCTTGCTCACGGCGCGGCCTCCTTTCTCCGCATGATCCTAACCGTTGCTCCCACGCTATCGAGCACGATCACGCGGCCCTGCGCGTCGATGGCCGCATAGATTCCCACGTTGAGCACTTCCGGCGTCCCGGCGTTGGCCGCCTTGAGGTATTCGGGAAACGCCTCCGGGCCCGCCACCAGTCCGGAGAACCCGCCATGCGCGTCATACAGTTTCACCCGCGGCAGACCCTTCTCGCAGGTCACGAACGAACCGTCGGGAAACACCTCGAAACTAACCGGATTGCAACATCCGCAGAATCCCTCCACCGCGAACGATCCCCTGCCCCACGCGATTTCAAGATCGCCATCGGTGGTGAACGCCTCGATCTGGTGTTCTCCCGGGTTGGCAATCCGCAACAGACCGTCGGGCGCCATCCGCACGCAGAAATACGGGCTGGGAACCACGAATCCACGCAGGTTTCTATCCAAATCGCGCGCGCCGATCACCGCGATCTTCTTGCCCTTCGGATCGAGCTTCACCACCACCCGGCCTCCGGCGTCGGCCACATAGATGGCGGCCCCGGTGACAGCGATGGACGTCGGCACGAACTTCCCCTCCGGCTGCGCCCACCACCCGGCTTCAGTTCCCGCGGCATCCAGCACGCGGATACCTCCCGCATGGCCGACAAACCATCCGCCGCCGGGCCGGGCGGCCACCGAGTACACCGGCAAAGCGAGCGGCATTTCCTCCAACATTTCACCGGCGGCCGAAAACCTCCGCAGCCCGGACCCATCGCCCACACATATCGAACCATCCGCTCCGAGCGCCAGCGCGCGCGGACGTTCCATGCCGGTGGCAAAGCGTTTTTCCTCGGTGAACTTCACCATCGCCGGATCGGTCTGTTGGAAACGCGAGACATCATAAGTGAACTCCGGCCCAAGCGGCGGTTTCGGGCGCGCCTCACGCTCGGTTAGGAACAGGCGCTTGCCCGCGAATCCGGCCAAACCGCCCATGCCCACCACGCCGCCGCCAATCAAAGCGGCCCGCAGCAACGAACGCCGGTTGGCCGCCGCATCGGGCTCCGCCGAATCCGCATCAGGTGGATTGTTGGGGCTTTCGGTCACGTCTGTTTGAAGGGTTGCGGGGTTTCATGACTCACGAACATTCGGTTGGATTTGACCACGGATCGCACGGATAGGCACGGATGGCGCTCCGCGCTTCCCTTTCTCTTTTCCGTGTCATCCGTGGTCACTTGATTGGCGTTGGATTCTGCGAAGGAGTCGTCGCGGCCGGTTGCTGGCGGGTTTCGGCGGCTTTGGGGAGGGCGCATCCGGCAAACAACGGGCAGCCGCCGCAGGGCGACGGGCGGTCGCATTTGCCGCGGCTTTGCCAGCCCAGGCGGACGGCGATGCCGCCGAGCGCGAGCAGCGAGCCCCATCTGGCGCATCGGGTCAATATTTCGCGGCGGGTGGTCATGGCGGGGTTACGTGAATCGGGTTTCATTTCTTGCCCAAATCAAGGCAAAGCATGCGGGTGAAATCTCTAACTATCAAGCGGCTTCCGGCGAGGGCGAACGGTCCCCACGCGTCGTGTCCCTCGATCACGCGCGCCTTGGCAAGCCGCTTGTATCCATCGGGAACCGCGCGGACCATGGTGAGCGTGGCTTCGTCGTCCATCACCAGGATTTTGCCATCGGCGATGATGAACGGCCCCAGGCCAAACCGGTCGCCACCGCTGGTCCACAGGACTTTTCCGGCCAGATCGAGGCATACCAGTTCGCCGCTGGGACGCACGCCGTAAAGGTGATCCTGATAGAGAATCGGCGTTTGCTGGGTGGCCCCGAAGGTATCCGCATCCAGCCGGAACGCGGGCTTGGCCTGCCATTTTCCGCCGGTTTCCGTGAGCGCGAGCATCATCGCGCCCGCCTCATAGCCGCCGGATAGAAACAACCGCGCGCCCGGCACCGGCACCGGCGTGGCCACCGTGGCAATGCTGATCTTCCAGTCAGGCGTCTCCCACAAAAGCGATCCGTCATCGGCGGCGATCCCGGCTACGCCGCGATGTCCGCAGTACACATAGGTCTTTTTTCCGCCCAGCTCCATCTTCGAAATCGAAACGTGGGTCATTTTCCAGTCCCGCGGGTTCGGGGTTTTCCACACAACTTTCCCGGTTTCCAGTTCCACCGCGATCATCAGGCTGCTGCCGGACGGAGCGAGGATCACGCGGTCGCCATCGATCAGCGGACACTGTCCCGCATACCACGCCGGAACCGCGCTGCCGTATTCCCTAACCAAATCAATCCCCCACTTGGTTTTGCCGGTCACCGCATCAAGGCAGCAGACCTGGCACTTCGGTCCGAGCGCGACAACGCACTTGTCCGTCACCGCCGGCACGGTCCGGGACATCCCGTGATTGCGCTTGACCGACAACGGATAGGAAAACCGCCAGATTTCCCGACCATCGGCCAGTGACAGGCAGCGCAGGGCGTCGGACTTCTTCTCGCGGTCGTAGTCCATCACATAGACGCGGCCGTTGAGCACCGCGGCACCGGCGTAGCCTTCGCCCAGATCCACACTCCACAGCGCCTTCGGCCCCTCGTTGGGCCAACTATCGGCCAGCGCCACCGGATCTGCCGCCACGGCGTCAAGATTCGAACCGCGGAAACACGGCCAAGAGCCCGGCAGGTCCGCGGACTGGCCCGATCCGGGAGTTAGAACCGCCTTCGCCAGTGGCGATTCGCCACCCGCATCACCACCACCGTCCTTTTCCACCACCGGCAACCGCAGCCCAACCGATCCCGCGGGCAACGAAGTGGCCCAGACGTATGCCAACAGACCGATCGCCGCCCCTCCCGCCACCCATGGCAGGACGCGGGCGAACAACAGGGGAATGCGGGCAGGGTTTGACATGGGACAGGCAAAGCTACGGCACCGCATGGCCCAATCATTCGGGAAATTCGCCCGACGGCAAGCCCCAAACGGGGTGGGATCGCCCGCATGCACCCCACATGCGATCTACCCAAATAGCAAAATACGCGCACAAAAGTGATTTGACAGACGCAGCGTATTTTGCTTCAGTAGTCCTTCAATTTCGGAAAATTTGTCCCATCCTCCCAACTTTACCGCCCTGTTTGATAAAATACGCGCATTTCCATACCCGCCTCATACGATCCACGATCCGAAACAATCCGAACAACATGGTCTCTCCCCCTATGAAACGAAACCACCTAACCGCCCTCGCATCCGTTCTAGCCACTTTTGGACTGGCATCACTGACCGCCTTTGCCACGGACAGCAGTCTCGACGGCGCCTTTGTTAGCGCCACTGGCCCCGGGATCACGCCAGACGGCTACCCCACTTGGAACAACGGCACCGGCGCGGTGAATGCCGTGGCCCTGCAATCCGATGGGAAGATCGTCATCGGCGGCAACCTATCCCGCTATCAGGCACCGCCGGCTGGATCCCCGAGGACATCCCTCAAGCGGTTGAACGCCGACGGCACATTTGATTCGGCGTTCAATGCCTTTGCCTCGACATTGGCGGACACGCAAGGCGATACGGAGGTAAACAAGATCATTGTCACGACCGGGGACAAAATGTATGTGGGTGGCGTTTTCCAAAGCTATCAAGGCACCTCGCGCAGCGGCATCATGCGGCTGAATGCGGATGGTTCGCTGGACACCGGGTTCAATTTGGGCGGCGTGTCCAACACGGTGAGCTTTGGCTCGCGATATGTGCTGGCAATCGCCGAGCAGACCGATGGGAAGGTGCTGGTCGGCGGAGCCTTCAACCGACTGACCTCCGGCAGCGTCTTCGTCGCGGCGAATCTGTTCCGCGTGGACGGCAATGGCGCCCGTGACACGGCGTTCTGCGACAATGTGAACGCTTCGCTGGCGAATTCGTCGTTCGTGGGAGATCTCGCGGTGCTGCCAGACGGAAAAATCTTGGTCGCCGGAGGTCTCAACAAGGCCGGCGGCGGCAGCACCCCGCTGCTGGTCCGGTTGAATGCCGACGGCACCACCGATACCTCGTTCTCGGTCGCGTTCGGTACGGATTATGGCGACATCGATGAACTGTTAGTGCTGCCGGACGGACGGATTCTCATCGGCGGCGATGTTTCCTTCGCCGCGACCGGCACCCACTATTATTTCGCCTGCCTCAATAGTGACGGCACACTCAACACCGCCTTCATGAACAATATCGGCTCCGGCCCCGGAGGATGGGCAGGCGGTGAACTCGCCCTGCAGCCGGACGGCACCATCCTGGTCGGCGGCATCTTCTTCCAATGGAACAACCAGCCGCGCGCATCCATCGCCAGACTCAATCCGGATGGCACGCTCGATGGCGGTCTGAACATTGCTCCGTATTCGACCACTCCGGGCCAATACGGCACCCATATCTATTCGATGGTGGTGCAACCGGATGGCAAACTGGTGGCTGGCGGATGGTTCAACTACATCACCGACACCGCCGTCGAGCACTACAACCTGGTCCGCTTCAACAACGAATACGCGCCGACTGAGCCCGGCACGATCCGCGCGGTTTCCGCCACAATCACCACTGCGGAAAACGCCGGCTCGGTGAGCGTGCCGTTGTCCCGCTTCGGCGGACTCACCGGCGCGGTTTCGGTGAGCTACTCCATCACGCCGGTCAACGCGGTCCCCGGCACCGACTACACCGCGGTCTCCGGATCGCTGTCGTGGACCGCTGGCGAAGGCGGGGTGAAAAACATCTCCATCCCCATCCTCCAGGACACCGCACAAGATGGCCCGCGGCTTTTCACGGTGAACCTAACAGGTGCCGCCGGCGGCGCGTTCCTGCCACCCTCCGCCGATGAAACCGTGGTCACCATCCGCGATGACGACACAGCGCCAATGATCGTCACGCCGCCGGTGGCGGTGAGCGTCGAGCAGGGCGCGAAGTTCGTCGTGGGCATCCTCTATGACAGCGTACTTCCCGCCACCGTCCAGTGGCAGCGGGATTCTGGTTCGGGCTTTGTCAACATCCCGGGCGCGACATCCATCAGCTACACGGTCAGCGCGGCCGACTCCGCCACCCACGCAGGCACCTACCGCGCCATCGTCACCAATGCCAACGGCAGCACGGAAAGTACGGGTGCCGCAGTTTCCATCTCGGTGCCGGCAGGTTCGCTAGTGACCTCATTCGCGCCGACCGGCCTGATCATCAACAACGCGGCCCAGAACCTGACGATTGATTCAGCCGGCCGCTATCTCGTCGCGAGTGCATCGCAGCTGCGCCGCCTCAATCCGGACGGCACCTTCGATGCCACCACCTCGTTTGGCATCAATGTGAGCACGATCAACTCAGTGCTCCACCTGGCCAACGGCTACACCTATGTGGGAGGCAATTTCGGCACCATCACCCACACGCCTTCCGGCGCGACTTCGACCGTCAGCAGCCGTCTATTCCGCCTCAATAACAATGCCACCGCCACCATCGACACTTCTTGGTCTTATGCCGTCAATGGCACCGGCGGGGTCACCGCGCTGGCACCGGGAGCCGGTGGCACGCTCTATGTCGGCAGCGCCAATGCCGCCACATCCACCAATGGCATCCAGCGGGTCAAGGCGGATGGTTTGAATGACACCACCTGGGCACCCGCGGCGAACACCGTAGCGGCAGGCACCGGAGCGACCGTGTATTTCATCAAGGAACTCACGGACGGCAAGGTGCTGATCAGCCACCGTCACGGCAGCACCTATCGACTCTCCCGCCTCACCTCCACCGGCGCACTCGACACCACCTTCGGCACGGGCGGCAACATCGACTTCGGCACCGGCAACTGGGTGACCGGCCTCGATGTCCTTCCGGACGGCCGCATCGCGGTGAGCGGCAGGTTCAATGTGGATTTCTTCACCCCCGGCCAGCGCTATCTCGCCATCCTCAATGCGGACGGCACGCCTGACACCTCGTTCCAGTTTGGCAGCTCCGTGTTGAACGGAAACCCCAACGGCGTGATCTATCGGGACGGCCGATTGTTCGTCTGGGGTGGCTTCACCACGGTGAACGGCAATACCCAAGCCGGAGTCGTGAGCGTGAATCTGGATGGCTCGGTTGACAGCACTTTCTCCGCAGGAGTTGGCGTGGCCGGAGGAACTCCTGTGATCAACGCCGCGAAATTCACCTCCACCGGTGAGATCTTCATTGCCGGCAATTTCACCTCCTACAAAGGCGTGACGCGCAACTACACCGCATTGCTCGTGGGCAATCCGCAGGTCGGAACCATCGGCTTCGCCCCGCCGCGCGTGACCACGCTGGAAGAAGCCGCACCCCTTGCCCTCACGCTGAAACGCTACGGCGACTCCACCCAGGCGGTCTCCATCGACTGGGCCACCGCGAATGGAACCGCCACCGCCGGTGTGGACTTCGCGGCGGCCAGTGGCACCGTTTCCTGGGCGGCGGGTGACACCGCGGACAAGACGATCACCGTGAACAAACTGGAGAATGCCACGGTCCATGCCAACCGGGTGTTCACCATCGCACTGAGCAATCCAAGCGGCCCGGTCGGAGCAGGCGCTCCGGCGACCGTCACCCTCATCGACGATGACACGCCGGCTTTCTTCACCGCGCAGCCGGCGTCCGCAGCATCGCTGCTCACCGGTGGCAGCCTCAATCTTTCCGCTACCACCAGCAGCCCCAGTCCCACCACCTATCAATGGTTCCGCAACGGCGTGGCCATCGCCGGGGCCACCGCCACCAGCTTCGCCAAGTCCAACCTCACCATGGCCGACGCGGGAGTCTATACCTTGGTAGCCACCAACGCGGCGGGCTCCGTCACCAGCACAGCCGCGCTCGTCACGATCCGGCTCAATCCCGCCAACCTCGCGCCCGACTGGCCGCTCACCCTCACCATCAACGGGACGGTCTCCGCACTCGTCGCCACTGCGGACGGCGGCGCCTATGTGGGTGGTGCATTCACCAACTTCAATGGCTCCGGTCGCAACTATCTGGTGAAAATCTCCGCCACCGGCGTGGTGGACACCAGCTTCGATCCCGCTCCTAACAACACCGTGACCGCGCTGGAGTTGTCAGGCTCCCGCCTTTACGCGCTCGGCACCTTCACCCAGGCGGGCGGTGGCGCGGCGCTCAACAATTTCACCGCGCTCGATGCGGCCACCGGAGCCCGGGACGCGACCTTCATGACGGCGCTGGGCACCGGCGCGAACTCAACGGTTAGATGCATGACCGTGCTTTCCGACAGCGATCTTTTGTTAGGAGGCGATTTCACCACCTATAACTCCAATACCAGCCACCGCTACCTCGCCCGTATCAACAGCGACGGCTCCCTCCACACCCCCTTCAACACCAGCACGGCCACCGGCACCAGCAACATCGTCACCGCGCTCGGCGCCGGGGCGAATGGATCGTTCGTCGTCGGAGGTTCGCTTTCCTATGGCGGTATGTCGCGTTTCCTTCGCTGCGCGGCGGACGGCACCGTGGATACGGCGTTCGCCCCCACCGGGCAGGGAAGCAGCACCACTTTCAGCCGCATCCGCGTCCTAGCCGATGGCCGGGTGATGGCGTCCGGTTCCAACCTGCCGCCCTCCAACCGTGGCGTGACCCGCCTGTCAACCACGGGCGCGTGGAGTTCGGCGGATTTCTTCGGACCAACCAGCGGCAGCTTCACGGATTTCGTCCACCAGGCCAACGGCCGCACCGTCGGCACAGGCACCTTCAGTTTCGTACGCCTGCCGTCGGGCAGTGGAAATTTCAGCAACATCGCCTCGTTTGATACCGTGGGCGCGCTCGACCAGACATGGGCCACCGGCACCGGTTTCGACAACACCACCAATGCCATCGCCCAGCGACCCGATGGGCAGTTGTGGGTGGGCGGAAATTTCCTGAACTACAATGGCACCGCCGTCCAGCGTCTCGCCCGGATCGGCGGGGATCCCGCCAATCCCGCTATCGTCAACCAGCCCACCGCCACCGGAGTGGCACCGGGTAGCACCGCCTATCTGGGAGTCGGCGCGTCCGGCACGGGCCTCACCTATCAATGGTTGAAAAACGGCAGCCCTCTTGCCAATGGGGGCAACATTTCCGGCGCCACTTCCGCCGTGCTGGCCATCAGCAACGCCAGCCCCGCCGACGACGCCGACTACACGGTCGAAGTGACGGGTGGAGTCACCACGATCGCCTCAAGCACCGCCCATCTGTATGTGCTCGGCGCACCGCTCGTGGTGAGCCAACCGGCCGCCGCAACACCCGCCCTGGGATCGACGCTTTCCCTAACAGCAGGAGTTTACGCCGCCAGCCCGGCCACTTACACATGGACCCGCGACGGCGTGCCGATCATCAATGGCGGACGCTACTCCGGAGCCACGACACCATCCCTCGCCATCGCCGGTGTCAACGCGGTGGACAACGGCAACTACACCCTGACGGTGACCAACGGCTTGGGAACCATCAGCACCACCGCTGCTACCATCGCCGTGGCCAGCGTGCCTGCCACCCGCGACCCGTCCGCCGCACTCACCGCGCTTGGAACGAGCACCAATGCGGTCAATGCGTTCCTCCATTTGCCGGATGGCCGCACCCTGATTGGTTCGGACAGCGGCGTGGTGGGAACCGGTGGCGCAAATGTCGCTTCCGGCCTCGCCATCGTCGACACCGCCGGGGTTCCGGCGCTCGCTGCCGCAGGTAGTTTCAACGGCTCGGTGCAGGCCATCCTGCGCCAGCCCGATGGAAAAGTCCTGGTTGCCGGTGGATTCACCACCATCGGAGGCACCGGTGGCAACGGCCGGGTGCGCATCGCCCGGCTCAACGCCGATCTCACGCTGGATACCAGCTTCAACCCGGCGCAACCATCCAACAATGTATTCCGCCTCGCACTCGACTCGGCCGGCAGGATCTATCTGCAAGGCTCGTTCCTTAACCTCGATGGCCAGACCGGCTATTCGTATCTCGTCCGACTCCGCGCGGATGGCTCGCTCGATCTCGACTTCAAACCCTCGATTGGCGGCAGCATGTTCAGCATGCTAATGATGCCGGATGACTCGCTGCTCGTCGGCGGCTCGATTACGGCCTACAGCCATGGCGGCGTGCTCACAACCATCAATGGGTTGGTCCGGATCGCTCCATCCGGCGCGGTGGCATCCGGCTTCACATCCGGACTTCCGGCGAATTCCAGCGTGCAGGCGATCGATCTGGACGCCACCGGACGACTCGCGATGCTGGTGAATGTCGCGGGCACCGGATCGATCTATCGGATGGAGAACGACGGCTCGCTCGTCGCAGGGTTCAGCTCGCCGGTCGCGTTCAACAACTTCTGCCGCTCGGTGGTCGCGCTGCCCTCCGGTGGTTTCCTGGTTGGAGGCGATTTCACATCGCCTTCGGCGCGCCTGGCGCGGGTCAACGCCGATGGCACACTGGATACGATGTTCAACATCGGCACCGGCTTTACCGTCACCTCTGGCACGCAGCCCACGGTCAATGCGATCGCTCCAGACGCCTTCGGCCGCCTGTGGCTCGGCGGATCGCGTTTCACGAGTTACAACGGCAGCACCGCCAACCGCTTGGTGGTGCTTCAAGGCGAGGGTTCTCCCGCATTTGCCATCTCCCAACAGCCGGCGGCACAAACCGTGGATGTGGGTGCGGCCAGCGTGAGCTTCACGGTTGGCGTTGCGGCTAACAACGGCTTCACCTTCCAGTGGCGCCGTGCCGGCCAACCGCTCGCGGACGGAGGACGCATCAGCGGTGCCGCAAGCTCCACGCTCACCATCGCCAATGTTCTAACCAGCGATGCCCAACTCTACGATGTGGTGGTCAGCAAACCGGACGGCCCTACCACGACGGCATCGCTCACCAGCAATTCCGCGGCACTCACCGTGCTAAGCACGCCGGAAATACTCAGCCAACCGGCGGGCCTCACGCGTGAAATCGGCGCCAGCGCCACTTTCACCGCCCAAAGCCGCGGGGCCGGCACGCTGAGCTACCAATGGCTCCTCAACGGCTCGCCACTGGCCAATGGAACCTCCGGCGGAGTCACCATCAGCGGCGCCACCACCCAAAGCCTAACCGTGACCGGCGTTGGTTTCGCACAGGCGGGGTCCTATCGTCTTCGTGTCACCAACACCCTCGGCGAGGTCACCAGTTCCGCCGCCGTTCTAACCGTCGAGCGCCGTCCCGGTTCGCTCGCGCCGGGCATCGGCAATCCCACTGCCAACAACGCGGTGCTGGCGATCCTCCGTCTTGCCGACGGATCGATGCTCGTGGGCGGTCAATTCACCAGCATCACGGTCAATGGAGTGGTCAACAACCGCAGCCGCCTCGCCCGCTTCCTCGCCGACGGCACCCTTGACCCGAGTTTCACGCCCACCTTCAGCGGCGATGTCCGCGCCCTCGCCCAAGATTCCGCTGGACGCGTCTTCATTGGCGGCAGCTTCACCGGTAACATCACAGTCGGAGGTGTCACGGCCTCCCGCACCCGCGTCGCCCGCCTCACGAGCGCGCTCGCGCTCGATATCGCGTTTGATACCTCCGCCGCAGGCCCCAACGCCCAAATCAACGCCGTGGCCCCCACGGACGATGGCGGCGTCTATGTTGGCGGAGCATTCGGCTTCAATCTCGTAGGTGCCACCTCGGTCAACCGCGTCGCCCGACTCTCCGCGACAGGTGCGCTCGATACCGGATTTACCGTGCTGACCACTGTCATCAACAACGAGGTCAAAGCCCTGCTCCGACGAAGCGACGGCAAGCTGTATGCCGGTGGCACCTTCGGCACGGTGTTGCTGGAATCGACCGGCACAAAAGACACCGCCTTTGCCGCCGCCGCGCCCAGCATCCTTGCCGTGCAGGGTCAGTCGATGCTCCAACTGTCCGGCGGTGACCTCATCCTCGGTGCAAATGGCGCACTGCCCCAGCCCTATTTGCGTCGTTTGAACGCCAACACGGGAGCAAGCCTGACCGATTTCGCGAGCGGCCACGCCAGCATGGTCTCGGCCCTCGCGGTGCAGGCGGATGGCAAGGTGCTGTCCGGTTCGATTGGCAGCTTCAAGCGCAGCAATCCCCTAACCGGCGCGGACGACACCGGCTTCGCGTCGTTCGATTCCACCATTTCCGCCCTTGCCGTGGACGGTGCCGGTCGCATCTGGGTCGGCGGTGCCTTCGGCACTTTTAACGGTGCCGCCCAAGCCCGTCTCGCCGTGCTCAACGGCGGTGAGTTCGAATCCCAGTCCGGCCCGGTAATGCCGCAAACCATCACCTTCCCGGCCATCGCGGACAAGACCACCCTGGACGATCCTTTCGTCCTCAACGCCACTTCCGACTCCGGACTGCCGGTTTCCTATCAAATCAGCGGCCCCGCCAACCTCAGCGGGTCAACCGTCACCCTAACAGGATCAACCGGCCTGGTTACGATCACCGCCACCCAGGCGGGCAATGCGACCACCGCCGCCGCCACTCCGGTCGTGCGCACCTTCACCGTCACCGCCGCGCCGCCTTTGCAGACATTCCTCGCCAACGCGGGCGTTCCGGCTAACAAGCGTGGTCCGAACGACGACCCGGACAACGACGGCATCCCGAACCTCATCGAGTTCGGCCTCGGTCTGGCACCGAATACCCCGGATGCCTCCGCTTTGCCGGAAGGAGTCAGCGGCGGCGGCAACCTGTCCATCACCTACCGCCGCGCGCAACCGGGGCTCGTTTATGTCGTGGAAACCTCCCCCACCCTAACCGGCGGCACTTGGACCAGCATCGGCGTCAATCAGGGCACCCCTGACGGCAACGGCTGGACCACCGCCAGCATTCCGCTGGGGCCCAATGCGGGGTTCCTGCGTGTTTCGGTCACCATCAATCCCTGAGCCCTCCCGCATCGCCCCTATGAAGCTCCGCTCCTGCCTCCCCAGTTTCCTCGTCGCCCCCCGGATCTGGTCGCTTGCCTTCGCGATGGTCTGTGGGTCGGCGCGGGCGGAAATCCTGATTGACGACCTGACGACGCTAACAATCTCCGGCACGGTGACGGCGGCGGATGATTACGACACCGACTGGCAGAGCACGATTGGCGGCGGCACCTTGGAGATCGCGGCAGGCGGCAAACTGATTTTCTCGGACGGACGGACCGTGTCGGAGACCTTTGGCGGCGGGTTTCTCTCGGTGGCGGGCACCCTGGAACACGATGCCGCCTCGCCGTCGTATGTGCATGCCGGAGTGATCACTTCCGGCAGTGCGGAGATCCGTGCGTTGCAATCCGGGTTGTATCTGATGGGGGGCGGAAGCTATGCGGGAAATCCGGAGTTCCATGCGGATGGAGGCGACATTTGGTTCGCCGGCGGCACCCATTCGATCGGGAACGCCACTCTAACAGGAGGTGGCAATATCAGGGCCTATTCCGGCATTCTCGCGCTGACCGGCGCGATCAACGGCACCGCCGGCCCGGTGACCGGGGGGCTGGTGGTGCAGGGCGGGACCATCCGTGGATCCGGCGGCGGAATGGGCGGCATAACTTCGCGCAGCGTGTCGGCGGACCGGGTGGTGTTAGGAACCGGTAGCCTGGAATCCGCCATGATCCGGGTCACCGGAACGGGATCAACTCCGTTAGGTTCGATGTTTGATCTTGTCGGCGGCGTTGTCATCAACGAGGGCGTGTTTTCCCAAAGCGCGACGGGGTTTCTGAACGCCGATCCGGCCGGTTCGGCGGGCAGCGGAACCATCATCAACAAGGGAACATGGAATCTGATGGAGACGGCAAGCGTCTTCAACCTCGAGGGCGACGGCGAATTCCAGAACCTCGGCTTGTTGCGCACTCTGGATGCCGCCGGAAACGCGGTGGTTCGGGCGAAGATGAGGAATGAAAGCGGCGCGACGATCCGAGCCGCTGCGGGATCGGTTCTGAGTTTGAATGGTGGAGGCGTGTATGATTCCGGTTCCGTTTTTGATTGCCAGGGCACTGTGTCGTTGGGAAACGGTTCCCATGTCATGGGCGACTGTGTCCTCAGCGGCGGCGGTTATCTCCAGAGCTTTCTTTTCAGCAATATCTCCCTGTTGGGTAACATGGGACCCGCCAGCGGGCCGGCCACCGGCGGATTTATGTTAGTGGGAGGGGCGGTCACGGGGCTGAGTGGGGGTCTCGGGGGCGGCGGATCGGGAACCGACATGTTCTCCGCCGAACGGGGGGTGCTGGCGGCAGGAACGGTATCGGCCACGACACTTCGGTTCACTGGTCTATCAGAAATCGCGGAGGACGCGAATGTCGGTTTGATCAGCGGAGCGTTGATCAACGAAGGCACATTTTGGCATCGGGACGGCGGGGTCATAGACACGGATCCGGAAATCGGCTCAGGCATTTACGGGACTATTGTGAACAAGGGTGTTTGGAATATGGAGGGAGACCACACGATCGCCAATACGAACGGCGAGGGGGTGTTCATCAACGAGGGCACCATTCAGACGACTGGCCCTGCCAGCTACGCGCGGATCGGTGCGGAGATGCATCACGGCGGCGGCGCTGTGATGCATGCAATCACCGGTTCGACGATCGTTTGCGAGGGTGGAGGCACCTATTTGTCGGACGGAGTGTTGCGCGCGGACGGCACGATTGCGTTGGGTGGCGGTCTCCATACGGTCTTCACCCATGCGTTCGAGGGCGATGGCTATGTGGGCACGCTTGGTTCGGATTGCCAGTGGCAGGTGGGTGTTGTCGGCCCGCTGACCGGCCCGGCCACGGGTGGGTTCGAGATGAACGGTGGCATGGTCTCGCATTTTCCCCTTGGAGGCGCCAGTGCGGTGAATGTCGAACGAGGCCGCTTCGCAAGTGGCACGATCGACGGTGTCAAGGTGCGGGTGACCGGGACATCGGTCAAACAGTCCAACAGTTACCTGCTGATCCGTAGCGGAATGTTGGTGAACGAGGGTGTGATGACCCACCAAGGGAATAGCGGCTTCGATCTCGACCCGGAACTCAATTTCGAAGTTTATGGCAAAATTGAAAACCGCGGGACTTGGAATGTGTTGGGTGACTGTGACATCCGCGGTTTATTTTCCCAGGGGATTTTCGAGAATCATGGGCTTGTCGACGCGTTGACCGATGCGGCCGAAATATCGATTGGCACTGAGATGCTCAACATGTCCACCGGCATTCTGCGCGCGCGGAGTGGCGGTTCGATATCGCTGATTGGCAGGAGCACGCATCAACCTGGCAGCGTGTTGGACGCCGATGGTGGCGGCATTTCGTTCGTTGCGGGCGATCATCTGCTTGATGGGCCGACTCTGACCGGCGGTTCGAGCGTGAAGGCTTCGGGAGGCAGTGTTTGGGTGATTGATCGGGTGGGCCCGGAGTCGGGTCCGGCGACAGGCGGATTCAGCATGGAGGGAGGCACGGTTGGCGGGGCTTATGATAACGGCTCGGGAGTTGTGATGGCCGGGCCTGGCGCGGGTTGGTTGGCGGCGGACCACGGAACGCTGGCGACCGGTGAGATCAACGATGCCAATTTGCGCTACACCGGAATGGTTCAGCGCAGTGGCACCGGTGGTTTTTCCATCCGCAAGGGATCGCTGCGTGTGGACGGCGTGATGACCCAGTCACCCGGTTCCCATATCCAGTTGGATCCGGATACGGCCGAGGACAAATTCGGTGCCGTGGAAAATCTCGGAGAATGGAATGCGCTTGGGGCTTGCCGGTTCGATAATCTTGGCGGCGGAGGGAAGTTTCTGAACTCCGGGCTTTTCAACGCGGCGGCGGGCACGGTCGAAGTGATGGCGGGCTTGGAAAACCGCGATGGAGGCAGGCTGTCAGCGACCGGTGGAGCCATCCAACTGAAGGGCGGAAGCCTGCATGAATCCGGAAGTGTGATGGACGCATCCGCCGCGCAATCGGTCTCGCTTGTTTCGGGAGTCCACACATTCGATGGCGGGTCCCTGGTAGGCCAGGGATGGATCTATGCGCAAGGAGGCAGCACGGTGCTGAATGGCAGCGTGGGGCCTGTTAGCGGCGCCGCACAAGGTGGATTCGGACTAACAGGCGGAACCGTGTCAGGCACGGGATTGCTTTCGGCCGCGAGGGGTTATTATTCAACCGGAACCATCACCGGCAATCCCACCTTGCGATTTACCGAGTCGTTCGCGATCGAGGCCAACAAGACGCTTTCGCTTGCCTCAGGGACGATTCGCAACGAGGGATCGTTTGTACAAGGAACCGGCGTGGGCATTGCCCTGGATCCGAGCAGCGCCGCCGGTGGCGGGACCCTTGTCAACCGGGGAACCTGGCAGCTTGGGACGGGCACGACCTACTCCAACACCTATGGCGAAGGCGTGTTTGAGAATGGTGGACTCTTTCACTCATCGGGTGGCAACAACACGATCCAGGCGCTGTTCCGGCAGACGGCAGGCGGCGTGTTGCGCGTGACAGCCGGGCAAATGGTGCTCAGCGGCGGATCGGAGATCGCGGCGGGAAGCGTGCTTGAACCGGACGGCGGGGCGCTCTATCTCTCAACCGGATCGCATGTGCTCGCGGGCGGGTCGCTTGCGGGATCTTCCTTGGTTTATGCCAGCGGAGGGACCACCACCGTAAGCGGCGATGTGGGGAATCCTACAGGAAACGCCACCGGCGGATTCGGTATGACCGGTGGCACCGTGACCGGCACTGGGACCCTATCCGCGGACCGAGGGTATTTCTCAACCGGTCTGATTGGTGGCGCGGTGACCCTCAGGCTGACAGGTGAATCGACGAAGGCCGGGGCCACCACCCTCAACATGAATGGGGGCACGATTCTGAACGATGGCGCTTGGACCAATGCCGCCAGCGGCACGATCAATCTGGACTCCACCACAGGAGGAGGATCGGGATCAATCATCAACCGGGGCACCTGGCGGCTCAACGGTGCCGTAAGCTATAACAACATCTACGACGGCGGGCAGGTGGTGAACCACGGCTTGTTCGAATGCGTGAGCGGCAACAGTTCGATCGATGCGGCGGTGCATCACCGCACTGGATCGGTGTTCCGGGTGCTGGCTGGACAGATGTTGCTGAGCGGCGGTGGGTCGATGGAGGTCGGGGCCGCGCTGGATGCCGCCGGTGGTATCATCTATCTGAACGCCGGGACTCACACTTGGACCGGCGGGACCATCATCGGCAACAGTTATGTGTATTGCAACAACACGGGGTATGTCACTGCTTCCGGCGAGATCGGTGCGGCGAGCGGTCCGGCCACCGGCGGATTCGGCGTGACCGGAGGCACCCTAACCGGCACAGGAACGGTTTCCGCCGACCACGGGTATTTCTCCGCCGGACTGATCGGAGGTTCGGTGACGGTCCGGCTCACCGGGAACTCATCCACCGCTGGCGTTGGCAACACCCTCAACATGAACGGGGGGACAATCCTGAACGAGGGCGTTTGGACCCACGCCGCCAGCGGCACAATCAATCTGGACTCCGCCAGCGGCGGTGGCGCGGGAATGATCGTCAACCAGGGAACCTGGAGACTGAACGGTGCCGTAAGCTATAACAATAGCAATGGCGCGGGGCAGGTGGTTAATCACGGAGTGTTCGAGTGCGTGAGCGGCAACAGCTCGATCGCCGGAGCGGTGCATCACCGGACCGGTTCGATGTTCCGGGTGCTCGGCGGACAGATGTTGCTGAGTGGCGGCGGATCACTGGAGGCCGGCGCCACGCTGGATGCCAAGGGCGGCATCATCTATCTATCCGGGGGAACCCACACCTGGACCGGTGGCACCATCATCGGCAATGATCATGTGTATTGCAGTGGCGGCACCACCACGGTCTCCGGTGAAGTCGGTGCCGCGAGCGGTCCGGCCACCGGCGGATTCGGCGTCACCGGCGGCACGCTGACCGGGACGGGAACGGTCTCCGCCGACCACGGGTATTTCTCCACCGGACTGATCGGCGGATCGGTGACAGTCCGGTTGACCGGAAACTCTTCGACCGCGGGCACAGGAAACACCCTCAACATGAACGGCGGGACAATCCTGAACGAGGGCGTCTGGACCCACGCCGCCAGCGGCACGATCAATCTGGACTCGACGACCGGCGGCAGCGCGGGGACGATCACCAACCACGGCACATGGCGGCTCAATGGCGCGGTCGGTTATAACAACACCTACGGCGGTGGACAGGTGGTGAACCACGGGTTGTTCGAGTGCGTGAGCGGCAACAGTTCGATCGACGCGGTGGTGCATCACCGGACCGGTTCCGTGTTCCGGGTGCTGGCCGGGCAGATGCTGCTGACGGGCGGCGGATCTTTGGAAGCCGGAGCCACGCTGGACGCGGCCGGAGGGATCATCTATCTGAACGACGGCACCCACACCTGGACCGGCGGAACCCTCACCGGAAACAGTTATGTGTATTGCAACAACACGAGTTATACCACGGTTTCCGGTGAGGTAGGTGCCGCGAGCGGTCCGGCCACCGGCGGATTCGGGGTCACCGGCGGCACCCTAACCGGAACGGGCACGGTCTCCGCCGATCACGGGTATTTCTCCACCGGACAGATCGGCGGTTCGGTAACCGTCAGACTCACCGGAGCAGCCAGCAAGGCAGCCTCCACCACCCTCAACATGAGCGGTGGCACGATCCGCAACGAAGGGGTTTTCACCCACCAAACCAGCGGTACGATCAATCTCGACAACAGCACCGGAGCCGGAGGCGGAACCATCCACAACCTTGGAACATGGAACATTGCCGGCGCGGTTTCGTTCAACAACACCAACAACGGCGGCGCGTTCCTCAATTCCGGCATTTTAACGGTGGCCACCGGCTCCAGCACCATCAGCGCGGCGATGACCAATAGCGGATCGATCCAGGTGAACGGCGGAACCCTCAGCCTGAGCAAGGGGTCGAGTCACACCGGCACGATCCTTGCAAACGGGGGCATCACCTTCGGCGCCGGAACCCACACGATGTCAGGCACTTCAGCCTACCTCGGTGGCAGCGGCTCCAGCACCGGCACGCTGGCGCTTTCCAACGGCGCATCCATCCGTCCCGGAAACTCCGCTGGCAATTTCACCAACTACGGCACCCTCAGCTTCACCGCCGGAGGGGCCAATCCGTCGGTGGTGGTCGAACTGGCATCGGCATCGTCGTTCGACACCATCACCCTGGCAAACAGCTCGGTGCTGGCGCTGGGCAGCGGCCTAACCGACCTGACGGTCCAGCCGCTCTATCATCCCGTGCCCGGCACCGTGTACCGGATCATCACCGCGGGAACCGGCACCGGAGTCCGCACCGGCACCTTCCGCAACGCACCGGCGACGGGATCGTTGATTTCCGGCACCTCCGGCACCATCACCGCCTGGTTCCGAGTCACCTACGACGGGGCCGGCAAGTATGTGGAACTCACCGCGCTCGATCCCTACGACGCCTGGGCCGAGTCCAAGGGCCTGACCGGCGGCGACGCGGGCTTCAACGCCGATCCCGATGGCGACGGCATTCCTAACGGCATCGAATTCGTGATCGGGGGAGAACCCAACCCAGCCAATCCGGCGTGGGATTCGCGCGCGCTGCTGCCGACGATGGTGCTCGACGAAACCTACCTGCGGTTTGTGTTCCGTCGTTCCCAGGTCAGCGCAACCTATCTTCCCACCTGTCACTACAGCGGCGACCTGACTGCCTGGACCTTGGCTGAGGACGACACCAACGGAGTGGATATCCTCGAAACGCCGAACGGCTTCTCGCCCGGTATCGACCGCGTCGAGGTTCTCATTCCGCGCGCCCTCGCCACCAGCGGGCGGCTGTTCGCAAGGTTGCAGGTTGAGGACTCACCGTGAACCGCACAACACCGGAAACTCCATCACGCCTTCGCCAGGCGCCGTTTCTTCGGCGTCGGAAAGGCATCGTGCAAGACCCCTTCCAGATCCCGCCCCGCCGCCTTCTTGTTGCGGCCACCCCATTGTTTGAAGAAAAACGCCGTTCCGCTCCGGTCGCACTGGTCGCGGATCGACACCACCCATTCCTTCTTCATCGGCCGCGGACGGACGCCACTCTCGCCGCCCACGATCACCCAGTCGATCCCCTTCAGATTCAGCCGGTGAAGCGGGCCGATCAGCGGCTCGCAGGAAAGAAACCTCACCGCCGGACGCACCGCGCGCAAATGGTCGATCCGGTCTGTCACCGACTCATTCTCCACACTCACTCCCATCCAGATGTTCTCCGTCCAGCGGAGCTTCTTCCACACTTGCTCCAGCCGCTCGCCCCGCTTCGTCAGCACTTGGAAAATCAGGTGGGGGCACTCGTTCATCACCTCGAAGGTCCGCTGGATGAAACGCAGGGAAACATCCTTGTGGAAAAGATCGCTCATCGAGTTCACGAAGACCATGGCCGGCTTCTTCCACCCGTAGGGAATCGCCAGCGCCGCCTCATGCTCGCGAATCTTGAACCCGTCCGCGTATTTCGCCACCCCCATCGCCTGCAACCGCCGCGACATGATCTCCGCATAGCAGTTCTTGCATCCGGCGGATACCTTGTCGCACCCAGTCGTGGGATTCCACGTGAGTTCGGTCCATTCGATGGAACTGCTTGCCATGGCGGACACTAAGCCCGAAACCCGGACATTTCAATCGCAAAATCTTCAAACTCAACCCTCGATTTCAGAACAAAGTGCCCTGGACCTCTTGCGGGGGAGCGGGGTGAAAGAAGATCCCCTGGATTCTGTCTTCGGGGAATGAATGGGCCCTCACGACCTCACCCTTCTTTGGCACAACAGTGACTCGGCTACTTCGACTGAGCGTCTCAAGCATCGCCTTCGGGTTGAGAAACGGTGTTTCACATAAGGCGTAGTTATCAAGATCTTCGTATGAGACGGTCATATCCAAAAACCTCTTGTGCATTTCGTCCGAGTAAAGATCAATGTCATCGCCGCGAAACAATACGTGTTGATTGTAATGAGCATCGGAGAATGAATACGTGCCGGTTGTATCGATAGCACGCATCGCCTCTTTCATCTTCTCCATACCCAGCCGGTTACCTGTGGCAAACACCAAATAATAGTTGATGCGGTCGTTCTTTCCTCTCATTTCAAATGACCAAACATATTTACAACCGGCATCCTCGATCAGTATCCTCTTGTAAAGTTCTAGCGCTTTTAGTGATCGGATCGCAAGAGAATCTGATGGGCAATCTAGCGCCTTCTCCCAGTCCCTGCCGCCAAACATCTCATCTAGTTGTTCGATCCAATTTGGATTTCTGCCCGACCAAATCCTTGCAATCCCGTCCGCGTCGAAGTTCAAAAGCAACTCACTTGAAGGGTTGCTGAGGCAGTCCCTGAACAATTGGAATGGAACCCCTGTCCCACCAAACGGATCGGCAAACAACAGCAACGGATGTCCACACGACAGAGCGCCACCTACGTCGGCGCGGCCAAGAACTTCGGGAAATGCAAATTGAAACTCACCGCAAATTGATATTGGCTCCAGGCGGGCAGGGTATTTCTCACTCCCTACACATTCCCGCAAAAGCTCGTAACGACCTTGGCTGGACTCAATGAAACAAGCTATAACCTTCGCTCCAATCCGATCTGGCTCCTTGAGAATCCAGGACTTGAACACACGCAACGCAGCAACCGGTGACCCTTCGGCATGGTTCTTGTATGTTCCGGGACCAGAAAAGCCATCAACATAGACGACGCTCGGATATCTCGACCCGACAATCGGAAACCAAGCATTCAAATAGTTCTTCAATATTGATATCTTCGCAATTGTATGCGGCTCGGCAGACCAGACTGTGGGAAGTTTATTGGACATATCAAACTCTATGTTGCTCCTATTCCGGCTTAGGTCTTGCGCCATCGGCTTTTAGCGTGACCGACCCGCCCCCGGGTAAATGTGTCTCAAAATCACCCTTCTTTCCGACAAGGTGCTGCAGGAAGTTCGAGAGATTCTCAGCCTCGGATTCCTTGCGATCCCGGTTCTCAAAGAGGTTGTTTCCAAGCAACTCAAGAAGCCCATCAGGAAGAACCTTCCCGCTTGCGGTTAACGCTTCGACGGTTTCAACTATCCAAGCCGACCTCTCTATATCAACTGCCTTATCACGAATTCTAAACTCAGTTTCTGACAGCCGATCCGCAACCCTCCCTTCCCACCGAATGTATGCCGCACTAAAGCCAAACACCGCCAATGCGCTGAGCGTGAGCTTTATGTAAGCGAGTATATAGAAGGGAGAGGCGGGATCATTCGATGCCGACGCAGAAACTTTCGCATCCGCTAGCGAAATCGTAGCGTTTGACTCAGTTTTTTGTTCTTCGCTCCCTGTAAACTTCAACGCAAAGAATGCAAACGCCGCGATTGAGATGCCAATCAGCGCAAAATTAGCTATCCGCACAAATGCGCGCGAGTGGTTTACGCTCCTGGAAGGTCGAAAGTTTTCAACCTGCTCAATTAGTCGCTTCCGCAACTCTGTGTGAATGCGCCGCCGTTCGCCGATAGGTTCCTTCAAATTGAGGCTTGCCTCTTTCGCCATCAGCGCGGATTCAAGTTCCGCAATTCGTCTTTGCTCCGCCTCAACTTTATCACGGTGTCTTTCCTCCAATTCCAAGAAATGCTCATCCCTGTTGCGAATGTGATCGTCAATTCGCTTAACAGATTCTGCATGGACATTCGAAATTGTGTCCGCCAATTTGGCTAGAGCCTGCTCCGATTGGGTCGAGATCGAATCTCGAACCGCATGCAAATCCGAAAGCAATGATTCGGTGTTTTTGTCAATTAATGGCGATATCTTGAGAGGCGGAAAGATATCTTCAACAAGCCCCAAGAAAGCCAATGTTTTTTCCCGCTCCTGTAATTCGCTTTTGCTGTAAACGAGATGAATGGTTCGGTAGGAAGAGTCCGTGTCCGAACGGAATGCCACCTGATAGTCAGGATTGTTATACAACCCCGGAACCTGAAATTCAATGCGCGTGATCTGGCTGCTTTTCTTTGAGTAGTCGTTATTCCTTAGTTTTGCTCTATCCAAATGATGCCCTCCTGCAGCAGCGCTTACATCAGCATTATTGCTCGAGCGTCCTATATAGACACGCACCTTCGCGGGAACTGCGATTCCTGTCTGTTCCGCGTCATCAAGAAGCTTGGCGATTTTCTCCAAGAAAGAGTAATCTGATTCGAGCTTTGTTCTGTAATTCATTATGGTAGACTATTGTGATTTATGTATTGGCAATTCCCCCACGATCCTGTTCGTCTCCAAGCTCACCGTCACCACCCGCAGAAACAGCTCCAGCGGGTATTTGGCGTTGGCCATGGTTTCGGTGGCCCAGAGGTTGGCGTCGTTGGTGATGCCGCTGTCTTTGTCGGTGGTGTCCTTGGCGGAGAAGCCGTGGGCCTTCGCCCAGTCCGCGAACAGCCAGACATCGGAGTAGAGGTCGGCATAGCTCGCCTCGAAGCGGAAATAGGTGCGGATGAGTTCCTCGAAGTAGGTGCCTTTCTCGCGCTCGGTCTGGGAGGTGGCGCGGTAGGCGGAGAGAATTTTCTGGAGAGGCGTCATGGGCGGATGGAATGAACCGGCGGCCCGCCAGCGGCGAACCCGACACCACGGAGTGTGTCAAACGGCGGGCGGCTTGGCGAGGGGAAATTGTCAGAGATTCCGGGAGGCGGTGGTGGATGGAAAGGGTGTTGGTGGTGTCGCCGATGAGGCGTCCCGTTGGGACGCGGGGATTCGGGGATGCGGGATACCCACGGTTGGCACCGTGGGCTGGGATGATCCGTCCCGTTGGGACGAACGGCGGGAGTCCCCGGACGAGCGGCGGGAGTCCCCGGACGAATTTCGGGAGTCCCCGGACAAGTGGAGGAAGTCCCCGGACGAGCGGCGGGACTCCCCGGACGAGCGGCGGGACTCCCCGGACGACTGGCGGGACTCCCCGGACGAGTGGCGGGAAATGAGGAAACGGGCCGGAACAGTGTTCCGGTGGGTTGGAACATTGTTCCGGAGGGTCGGAACATTGTTCCGGAGGGTCGGAACGTTGTTCCGGAGGGTCGGAACATCGTTCCGGAAGGGTGGAACATTGTTCCGGAGGGTCGGAACGTTGTTCCGGAGGGGCGGAACATTGTTCCGGGGGGGCGGAACGTTCTTCCGGAGGGTTGGAACGTTCTTCCGGAGGGTTGGAACGTTCTTCCGGAGGGTTGGAACGTTCTTCCGGAGGGGCGGAACGTTCTTCCGGAGGGGCGGAACGTTCTTCCGGAGGTTTGAAGAGGATCACATGGACTGCGGCAGCCCGCTGCGGCTTTCCCGTGCTTGGGGAAGCCAGCGCCGGTTAGATTCCGCCACGCGGCCTCACTTTGCGTAGGATGGCTGGTCGAAAAACACCGGCGACTTTTGGTCGCGATAGATCTCGCCGGCGGGGGTGAGTGAGCCGTCCTTGCGGACCAACATGCGGCCGTCCTTGACCCAATTGTAGAGCGCGTAGCGTTCGACGAACGGCGTTTCGTCGAGCATTTTGATCATCTCGGCGATGGCTGATTTCTGCTGGGATTCGTTAGGCTCCGGGGTGTTGGTCCAGTTTGCTCCGTTGTTCCACTCGGTGATCCAGATCGGGCGTTTCACCCGGTCGTGAATGCCTTTCAGATAGTTCTTCATCTGGTTGGCGGCGCTCTTGCCATCACCCGGATTGCCCACGCCGCGGTAGTAATGGACCGCCACGAAGTCCACGCGGAGCTTCTGGCGGTCGGCCTTTTCCATGAACTGATAGAGCCACTCCAATCCGCCGTCCGAGGTGGCCGGCGAGCCGAGCCGCAGACCGGTTCCCAACAATTCGGGCCAACCGGCTATCGCCTCGTCCACGGTCATTTTCGCCTGGTCCGGGCGGTCGGGCTCGTTGAATCCGAGCAGGTGATTGATGCCTTTTTCCTTCCAATCCTGGTTCATGCCCGGCCACCAGCGTTTTTGTTTGATGGCGACATATTCGAGGTCGGGGGACGAGCGCGCGCCGATGTTCCAATCGTAGAACCAGCCGACATCGAGACTCTGATGGATGTTGCCGGCGATACCTTTTTTCGCGGTCCAGCGCCAGGGAAACACGCGGATGAAGCGCAGGCCCTTGTCGAGTCCCTTGGGCATCTGGCTGACCACGACATCGTGATCCTGAGCCACATAGTTGCGGCTGATGCCGGTGCCGTTTTCGTTTTCGGCAAGCGTGGCCATGTAGCCGCGTTTCAGCAGAAACGATCCGACCGGTCCCTTGATATCCGAGGTTTCCGCGGAGCCGGCTTTTTCATAACATTTGATGGAAACCGAATTGCCGCCCAGGTTCGGATCGCGGAACACGGTGAGCGCCGGAAAATCCGGACCATGAGGGAGGATGATGGAGCCGCCCGCGTATCGAACAATCCTGACGTTCGCGTCCGGTCTGGCGGGCGCGCCGCTGACCACCATCCGGTCGAGGTATTTCGCGATCACGTCCGATGGCTTGACGTTTTCCAACACCAGCAGCGCGTCGGGACTGGCGAACCGCACCGATCCGCCGCCGAAGGGATCGGTTGGAGACGTCAGATGGAACTCAACCGGCTTGTCCAGCGTGAGCAGTTTCCCGCCGACCGATTCGGCGGACCGTACGGTGCCGCCGGTGTTGCGGTTGCCAGCCGGAACCGATGCGGATGGGGCATCGGCGGGCTTGCCATTCAGCGCCCGTATGAACTCCTGATCGGCCGGACTGAGATTGGCCAGAGGGACCTCGAAGCTCTTGCCATTCGAACCTTTCAGCACGACGTATCCGTTGTTTTCCGCGACAAAATCCGCCTCCACCGGATCCGCGATCCCTTTGAAACGCCATTGCCTCGCGTCGGCCAGCGAACCCGCCGCAACGGCGATCATGAGGAACGCCGGAACGAGCCCGCGGCGAACCGGATTTGATAGAGCGTCCATGCCTGAGGGCCGTTGGTTGTTCACGGAAGCGATGCCCCACGCGGATGTCCGCCGCCTATTCCTTCTGCTGCTGCTCCTCCTCGTCGATGCTGTGGGTGAGGATGAACTGCAGGTCGTTGAGGTCGAGGTTGGACGCGAACCCTTCATCGCCGAGCACGTTGGTGACGAGCTGGGTTTTCTGATGCTGGAGAATACGGATCTTTTCCTCGACGGTATCGCGGGTGAGCAAGCGATAGGCGATGACCTTGTTCTTCTGGCCGATGCGGTGGGTTCGGTCGATGGCCTGGTTTTCCACGGCCGGGTTCCACCAGGGATCGTAGAGGATCACGTAGGATGCCGAGGTCAGGTTGAGGCCGGCGCCGCCCGCTTTCAGCGAAAGGAGGAACACCGAGGCATCCTTGGTGGTCTGGAAACGTTCGATCTCGCCCTTGCGGTCCTTGGTTTGGCCGGTCAGATAGTGATAGGGACGGCTTTCGCCTTCGAGGCGCGCCTTGATCAGGTCCAGCATGGTGACGAACTGCGAGAAGACGAGCACTTTGTGGCCTTCCTCGTAGAGCTGATCCAACAGATAGAACAGCGATTCCATCTTGGCGCTCTCCTCCTTCACATACTTCGGATCGATGAGCCCCGGATGGCAGCAAATCTGGCGCAGGCGCATCAGGCCCTGGAGAATGGCGAACGAGTTCTTCTTCACCGCCTCGTCGGAGTCCAGGCCCAACAACGCCTTTTGGATCCGCTTGAGTTCGGCCTTGTAGAGGTCGATCTGGACGCCCTCCATCTTCGAGTAAACCTCTTCTTCGGTCCGCGGCGGGAGGTCCTGCGCCACCTGGAGCTTGGTGCGGCGGATGAGGAACGGCCGCAGACGCGACGCGAGGCGCGACTGGCTGAGCGGGTCCTTGCGTTTGTCGAAGCGCTTTTTGAAGTAGGCGCGCGAGCCGAGCACGCCGGGCATGGCGAAGGCCATGAGCGACCACATGTCGAGCAGACGGTTTTCGATCGGCGTGCCGGTTAGAACGAGACGGTTCTGCGAGTCCAGCTCGCGGGCGCACTTGGCGGCCTTCGAGTCCGGATTCTTGATCTGCTGGCCTTCGTCGAGGATGACCGTGAGCCATTTGAGGTTCACCAGTTCCTCGCCGCACACCCGGAGTTGGGCGTAGTTGAGCACCAGCATGTCGATGCGGTTCTGGATTTCATCGACGTCGATTTCGTCGCGATTGCGGAGAATCTTCACCCGGATGTGCGGGGCGAATTTCTCGGCCTCGCCGGCCCACACGTCGAGCACCGACTTCGGGCAGACGACCAGCGCCGGACGTCGCGGAAGGTTGTTGCGCTCCTGTTCCTCCATCAGCCACACCAGATAGGCGAGCGCCTGCACGGTCTTGCCGAGTCCCATGTCGTCGGCGAGGATGCCTCCGAAATTGTTGGTCGCCAGATAGCTGAGGAACTTGAAACCCTCGATCTGATAGGGCCGGAGATTGGCCCTGAGTTTGGTGGGAACCTCCGGGTTGACCTCGATCTTGATGTCGCCCGCGCGGTCCTTGATCCGCTGCCAGGCCTTGGGATCGAAAACCTCCGCCGCCTTGGGGTCGGCGAGCTGCAGGGCGTGCATCCGGTGGGTTTCTCCGGATAGATCGAACGGATCCAGCCCGAGCCGGGTGACCGCCTCGCGCTGGTCCGCGTCGAGCTTGATTTCCAACCGCATCCACGAGCCGTCCTCCATCCGTACGTAGCCGCCGCGCGCCGCGACGAGCTGGCGGATCTGCGCTTTGGATAGATTGACGCCCTGAACGTCGATGACGATCCGCAGGTCGAACCAGTCGATATCCTGGCCGACCACCTCGAAGCGGACCGCGGCGGTCACCGGGTCGGCGAGGATCGACTTGAGCCGCAGGTCGATATCCAGCTCGACGGTGTCCGGCATGGACCGGACCCAATCGGCGAAGCGTTCCGGGAACTGCTTGGTGATGCGCGATTTGAAAGCGAGGATTTTCTCGTCGTAGGCGAGGCCCATTTCGTCGAGAATGCCTGGAACCGGATAGAGATCCTCGCGGGCGAAACGGAGGAGCTGCTTGCCTTTGACCGGCTGCTGTTCGGCGAGTTCCCAACCTTCCTTGGTGAGGTGTTCGGTGCGGCGGCCCTTGGTTTCCACGGCGGTCACGTCCACCACGAGGTGTTCCGTTTCCGCGGAGGTGAGGCCGGCGACGAGCTTGAGTTCGAACTTCGGTTTGAGTTCGAGATCCACGACCCGTTTCACCAGCGATTCCGGCAGCCGCGCGCCGATTTTGCGGAGAAACTCCACGCCCTCCAGCGAATCGATCACCCGTTTCGGGATCAGATAGCGGGGCATCACTTCGGTCTCCTCCAGCCAGCGGGGCGGGCCGGGGAATACCGTTTCGTCGGATTGATAGAGTTCCTTTCGTCCCGGCAGCAGGCGAACCGAGTGTGACACATTCTCACCACCGGCGGTGACCAGTTGCAGCGCGAAACTGTTAGGATCGTAGGGATCATCCTCGCACTGCCAGCGGAGCGGCTCATCCACCACCTTGAAGTCCTTGTCGTCGAGGTTGACGATGTAGCCTTTGAGCGCGGGCTGGCGGAACACCCGGTTCATGAAACGGCACGACTCCTCCTGATCGAAATCGAGGGTGGTGTCGCCGTGCAGGCGCATGAAGGACAGGAAATGCTCCCACAGGATCTGGCTGGAGGAGTCCATGATGAGCGCCGCCTCGTGGTGGAGATCCACATAGCGGTCGATATCGGATTTCTCCCGGAGTTGCACCCAAAGATCGGTTTTGGAATCCAACACCTCCATGCGCGCCTCGTTGATGGTGGCCACCAGACGGAAACGGACATTCAGAGGAGCCTCTTGCGGCGGGCGTTCGTTGACTTTTTCTATCCGTTCATACCAGGCGGCGACCTCCCGCTCCTGCTCCCAGTCCGCCATCTTTTTCTGCACGTGGCCCAGATCGGTGATCACGTTCATGAACTCCGGATAGGCCAGCTTCTTCTTGAAGAACGCGTAGGCCAGATAGTTCCAGAACTCGATGATGTCGCCCGGCGGCATCGGCCACAGTTCCAAAGGCTCGTAGGTGGTGATCTCCCAGCGCGGCGTGATGCGCACCATGTCGTGGTCGTGCAGCTCGCCCTCGATCACGTAACGGCGGTAGCGTTTCTCGATTTTCGAGACGAAATCGGCCTCCTTGTCGTCCAGCTCGCGGCCGAGTTTCTCCTCGATGATGTCGAGGATCGGGGTGTCGTCGAATTCGTTAGGCGACTCCGGCAGATCCTCGCCGCGGTGCATGCGCTCCATCATGGTGGCGTATTGGCACGCGCCGGAGATCAGTTCGTCCTCGGCGGTGCACGAGCCGAACCAGCGGTTGCCTTGCAGACGCAGCGAGGTGCGGTGGGTGCCGGTCTCGTCTTCCACCCGGCCTTGGATGAACAGGTGGTTGCCGAAGATCTGGGTGACCGCGCCGTCCTTCTGCAAAGTTTCCCCGCGTTTTCTGGCTTCTACCGGGAAGCTGTTCAGGAAATTGAGCGTGGCACGATCAGGATTCATGGCGAAAAAAGGTGGTTGGTGGCCCGCCGGTTCGCCTCTTGCGAAGCGGTTGGTGCAAACCGGTGGGGGGCCAATCTACGATTTGGAATTGGCTTGGGGCAAGAAAAACAATCTGGAAAAATCGAAAATCACGGTGATGCGTTGACGGTGTAACGTCTTTGTCGTTAGGAAAACCGATTAATTTGGAAATATTTTGCTGTTTTTTCGGATTTCGGTGGTTTTATCAAGGCGTGAAGCGTTACGGCCCACTGGTTTTTGTCTTATTCATCGCCATTTCCGCGTGTGTCGGATATTGGCTGGCGAAGACCGCCATGCCGGTGGCGGACCAAAACGCCAACCGGAAATCCGATATCCAACCGCCGTCCGCGAAGGTGGTGATCGACGAAGATGTCCAGTTCGGTTCCGGAAAACGCGGGCCAAACGGGCGTTCGGATGACGAAGCGCTCGAAGCCGGCGCGCTTCCCGGCCAGCGTGGGCTGATTTTCAAAGACAGCGAGTCGATGGAGCGGTTCCTGGCCAATTTGGGCGATCACGTGAAACTGCTGGGCCGCATCGACGCGCTCAACGCCGTGCATGTGGGGTTTTCCGACCCCTTGGATCTGCTGGCTCTGCTGGACGGCAACGAGGAACTTTCGCTGATATTCCCGGCATGGCTGCCATCCCCGAAACCCGGCGGCGTCCAGGCCGGCGCGGTCGGCGTGGGCGGGGACCTGCTGAAAGTGCTGGGCATTTCCTCTGACAACTCGCTGTGGGGCAAAGGCGTCTGGGTGGCCGTGCTCGACACGGGAGTGAGCACCCACCCGTCGATTTCCAGCAAAATCTCGATGCTCAACCTCGTCCCGCTTTCCACCGACCTCACGAACTGGAACGGCCACGGCACCGCGGTGGCGGGCCTGATCGCGGGCAGCGGCAATCTCACGCCGGGCGTGGCTCCCGGGCTGGAAGGCCTGCTCTCGGTCCGCATCGGTGACGACAACGGCGTCTCCAACAGCAGCCTCATCGCGCAGGGGATCGTGGCGGCCGTGGACGCGGGGGTGAAGGTCGTCAACATTTCGTTCGGCAGCAGCGGCGACAGCGGCCTCGTCCGCAACGCGATCCAGTATGCCCGCGACGCCGGCGTGGTGATCGTGGCCTCGGCCGGCAATGAGGGCGTCCAGCGCCTGACCTATCCGGCCGCGAACGACGGAGTCATCGCGGTGGGCGCGGTGGACGCGATGGGCACCGCCATGGATTTCTCCAACAGCGGCAAGTCCCTCGCCGTGATGACCCCCGGCTACGATATCAACGCCGCCTGGACCAACAACGAGGCGGTTTCGTTTTCCGGCACATCGGCCAGCGCTCCGCTGCTCGCGGGAGCCATCGCCGCCGCCATGAATCCGGGCGACGGCACCACCCGCACCGCCCAACAGGCCGCCGACCTCGTGCTTTCGAAACTCAACGAAGCCGGCGCGCCAGGCTGGGACCCGGGTTACGGCAACGGCGTGCTCGACATGGGCCGCGTGATGAACGCGGGCGTGCCCGGCATCTACGACGCGGCCCTCGCATCCAACTACCTCGCCGCACCCACCGCCGATATCCCCTACCCGCACCTCCAGGTGGTCATCCAGAACCGCGGCACCGCCATGCTGCTCAACGCCGGCGTCAAAGTCACCACCCCCTTCGGTTCCATGCCCATGAACATCACCAACCTCGCTCCCGATCAGACGCACACCTTCAACATCCCCCTGCCGCTCGTCGATTGGAACGCGCCCGGAACCCTGAAATTCGATAGCTCGGTCAATCTTTCCGGTAGCCAATGGGACGTGAAAACGACAAACAACCGGCGTGTTGAAACGTATTCCCCGTCATCCAACTGACCGCACGCGCCTCGCCGGGGCGCTGCTGGCTGTCCTGCTATCCGCCGCGGCCGCCCGCGCCGCACCCGCCATCCGGGAAGCTCCTAACGAAAACGCGGCCGCCTTTGACCAACTCGCCGTCTCCGGCAACGCTTGCGGACCGGCCGCCCTGCTCAACGCGTTCCGTTTCGGCGACAAATCCTGGCAGCAAGGCGTTTCCGTCATCGCCGGAGACACCGACAAAGCCCGTCTCCTAACCACAATCCGCACCTGGGGCCTTCAGCCATCCGCCTCTCTACCCGGACGCAGGCGCTGGTCCCGCAATGGCGTCAACGCCGACGACCTCTGCGACATGGCCAACGAAATCGGCCGGCTGAAGTTCCTGCCGCGCCTGTCCCGCGAGGTGTTCATGGCCCAAGCCGACGAATCCCAACCGCAATTGCTCCGGCGCGCCCATTCCCGCCTATCAACCTCACTGGCCAAAGGCCTGCCACCCGTCATCAGCATCCGCCGGATCGTCCAGAGGAAGCCCCCCGGAAAACCGCCGGAATGGATCGTCCTCCAAGGCCACTTCGTCACCGTCACCCGGCTGCCCGCCAAACTCGATCGCGACGCCGATTCGTTTGAGGTCGGCTACATCGACCCCTGGGGCGGCCGCTCCGCCACCGGGCGCATCACCCAATCCAAGCGCGCGTTCGTGATCGCGCCCGAAGCACCCTCCCCCTGCCTGGAGGCGGATTTCCCCTCCGCCGACGTCGGGAAAAAACAAACCCGCAAGGGCGAAACCACCATCCTGACTCTGGCAGCCGGGATCGGGAAATGGTGAGGTGGAGCGCGATCCCAGGTGGCGCGTTTTCGCCGAAAACGCACCGAGAATGAACCGGAGAATAACCGACCGCGACGCTCCCCTCATTCTCCCCCCATTCGCCTGCGGCCCCGGCGGTGCCGCGCCACCTGAAACATCCTCTCCACCCCTTGGCTTTTCCTGCTTTCTCTGGTAAACCAAGTCCCCTGTTTCCCACTTGGAGGTTGAGTTTGCAGCCCCACGGCCACACCCTCGCTCCAGCCTCATCACGCGAAACCATGCCTCCGGAACCCGATCCCCACCGCATCAGCCTGCGCGACCTGGCGGCGCGCCTGGGTGTTAGCCACGCCACCGTTTCCCTCGCTCTCAAGGGCAGCCCGCGCATTTCCGCACCGGTCCGCGAACGGATCATCGCCCTCGCCGAAGAAGTCGGCTACCGCCCCGATCCCATGCTCAGCGCGCTGGCCAGCTACCGCCGCGGCAAACGCAGCCAGCCGATCACCGCCGAGGTCGCCTGGATCAACGCCTGGCCGGATCCCGCCCAGCTCCGCAAACACCGCGAGTTCGACTTCTACTGGCAGGGCGCCTTCAAGGCCGCCGATAAATTCGGCTTCCGCCTCGAGGAGTTCCGCCTCGGCGCCGAATGCGGACCCCGCCGGCTCCACCAGATCCTGTCAACCCGCGGCATCCGCGGCATCCTCCTGCCCCCCCATCAGATCGAACCCGATTGGAAGGACTTCCCGTGGGAACACTACTCGGTCGTCCGCTTCGGCCGCTCCCTCCACCACCCGGCCTGCCACATCGTCACCGCCGACCAGATCGCCAACACCATCCTCGCCGTCCAACAAATCCACGCCAAAGGCTATCAACGCATCGGATTCGTCACCCTCGAGGGCGACTTCAGCCTCCGTGGCATGCAGTTCGAACTCGGCTTCCTCGGCGGCCAGCGCATCATCCGCGATCCCAACCCGATCCCCGTGCTCGTCCTCGGCCGCGACAACCCCGCCGCGCGCCGCAAGGCATTCACCGCCTGGCTCGAAACCTATCGGCCCGACGCCATCGTCACCCCGGACCCCGCCATCCGCCAACTCCTCCAACAATCCGGCAAATCCGTGCCCGGCGACCTCGGCCTCGCCGTCACCTCCGTCCTCGACGGCGGCGCCGACTGCGGCATCGACCAACACCCCGAGGAAATCGGCCGCGTCGGCTTCCTCATGCTCAACTCCCTCATCTCCGACCGCTCCACCGGCATCCCCGCCATCTTCCGCCAGATCCTCGTCGAAGGATCCTGGGTGGACGGCCAATCCCTCCCCAAGCGCACCCCGCCGCAAGACGGTTAGCATAACCCGCCTCGGCATCCGCGCCAGCTTCAAGGTTTTCGTGGTCCCGGACACCGGCCACGAAACCAGTAGCCGCGCTCGTGAGAGCGTGACTTCCCCGTGGCTGACGCGTCTCGCGCCAGTCCGTCGCCGGCGCGTCTCGCGCCGGCGCTTTAGGCTCACTCCCCCGCCAGAAAATTCACCGCCAAACCGCCAAGGGAATCAGATTGAGGATCGTGGATGGACCAATGACCGGTTCCATACGCGCGCCGGACGGGAAAACCCTGCCGGAAAAATCCTTGCACTATCAATGGATTCCGCCCACCCTCCCCCCCAAGCACCCGTCCAGATATCGCTTCCGGACAGGCTGCGGATGAATACTGTTCTGCAAGAAATGAAAAAGACGAATACAACCCTTTTACTCACACTGCTTGCTGGATTGTTCATCGCCGCGTGCAATGAACGCAAAGAGGAACAGACCACCGCTTCAACAAGTGTCGCAGCACCTAGCAAGGATGACTCACCTCTCAATCCTGAATGGGACGATAAGCTCACCAAGGTTGCAAACATGATGAAGGAGCAAAAGGAGTCCAAGGATCTAATGGATTTTGTCCGATCCGCTGCAGTCAGCGCCGACACGATTTACCCCTATTTGCAAAGCGTCATGTCTGGAGATGTCGCAGAAGACAAGAAGTCGGCAGCTTTGTTTCTCTTTACTGCCGGTTACATGGTCGTGAGTAACGGGCATGCTGATGTTCCCGATAAGGCTCGGAACTATATCGACTCTCTAGAAGGTGGCAGCAAGGCTGCGGAGAAGCTTTTGGACAACCAAGACTTGGTGCCGACCTACAAGAACTACCGCTACACAATCGACAAATGAAAAGCCCAATCGGGTCCCCGTGAGTGATTGGCTCCCGGATCCCAAACCACCGCGGGTAGGGATCCGCACACGGCGGTTCCGATCTGGCGCGGGCATCCGGACGGTAGTGGGCCGGGCGGGGCGGGACTGCCTGCCATAGGCTGCCCGGAGGGACGCGCGCGGCGCGGGCCACACCCTCCCCGCCGTGACCCTCGCCACCCACACCCCGGCCGACCCGCGAGAATTCCTCACCGGCTTCGGCCTCACCCAGCCCGGCACCCGCGCCAGCTTCAAGGTCTTCGTCATCCTCGGCACCGGCAACGAAGCCGGCAGCCCCGCCATGATCGAGGAACGCCCCGGCGAGAATACCGCCAGCCCCCGCCGCCCGGCGTGCGTATATCCGCCCGCGCCGCCCGCCCGGAAAACCACCCGCCGCCCCCGCCTGATAGTCGCACCGGGAGAAAACATCCTTGTCAAATCAAGGAAAACCGACCATCTTCCACCCCAAGCACCCATCCGGATATCACTTCCCGACATGCTACGAATGAATACTGTTCGGCAAATATTATGAAAACTCTACTCATCCTGATTTGCACCACTTTGGCAGCCTTCGCGGAACCTTCACCTACCGTAGAGGTGTATATGATTCGCAAGTTCGATTCCAAAGATCCAACTTCTGGAATGCCTGAAGTGATTTTTGAGATCGCCAATCCAACCAAGGAGACTTTCTATGTCTCAGGGGAATCTATCACCAGTCCGATTCACCATTTGGAGGCATTACGTGACACGAAGTGGCTTCGGATTCCGTCGTTTATTTGCGGCACCGGTCATTCAGTTTACCCTCTTCGGCCCGGAACCAAGATGCTCGTAACTGTGTATTATCCGTGGGATGAGGCAAGTATTCGATATCGATTCTTTTTCTGGACATCTCCCAAGCAGGACAAGGTTTTAACGGTAACAAGCAAAGCTATCGAGAGGAAGGAGTTGGGCGATTTCGCAGGGACTATAGGCGAATTAAACTCAACGAAGAAACTCGAAGAATCAGTCACCGATGAGGATATGAACAAAGGCAACAAGGGCGTCACCGATCCATCCGATCCATTCGCACAATAAAACTCTCCAATATGACGTTCACTCCTAACGCCTGACCCGGATCCAGTTCCAGCCGCCATGAACGCTACAACCTCAACCCGCAATCGAAGCCTCGCCCCCGGTCAGGCGTAGGAGGACTCGACGTTCTGCAATGAAAATGCCGGACACACGCACTCGCTAACCAAATGAAGGCGTTACTTGCTGCCTTGGTGCTCCAAACCTTGACGTCGAGCGCGGCGTCAATCTTGGTTGATTCCTTCCTCGGCGAGGACGGCATGATTAGCGACAGCACGTCGAATACGATGTTAGCCGCCCTTGCGGACGAGTTATTGTTTGACTCGCGGTGGGTGGCTTTGCGAGACCGGAGAGGACAAGCACAGATGGCTACCACCATTGGGCAGGGCCATGCGGACCTACAAATGATCTCATCCCTCGACAGTTTCGTGCCTTCGCTGCCATCGGTCTTCTTCCTCTACTCATCACAGGCCCCAATCTCCTTTCTCGGTGGCGAGGCACTCCAGATCGATGTGGGAGGAATTTTCGGACGAGGCTTTGTTTACGTCGAGATTGATACCCAGATCACGCCAGATGGAGAGCTGAATCGTTTCGAGATCAACGGGCCTGGACTAGTGACGATCCCGGCCAGTTCGTTCTCGCTTGAGAACTCCAGTAGCCTTCAAGGATTCAATTCCCTCAACATTACCTTCGAAGGAAGATATCCAAATTTCACTCTCACCATCAACGAGCTGCGAATCGTTCCCGAAACGAGCGTGCTATTCTTGAGTGGCCTTGGCGCGGTCTGCCTCTTCAAGAGACGCCGCGAATCACCCGAATGCAGAATCGGGTCCCCGGGAGTGATTGGCTCCCGGGTCCCACACCACCTGCATACGGCTTTGACTCCGCTCCGTCCATGCCAAGCGGCTTCGCGGTTTTTCCAGAGCCGCCAACGCGGCCGGGGCATTCGTTCCGCAACGCGGCGGACCCGGCCTCACCTCCCCTGCCCCACCATCGCGGATTTCGGTTCGCGGACGGTGATGCGGACGCTGCGGCTGGCGCCGCGGGAGTCGGAGCAGACGATGCGGTGGGTGCCGGCGCTGAGGGGCCAGAAGATCGTTCCGCCGGACCGGGATTCGCCGAGGTAGGTATCGTCCACGAACCAATGGAGCGCGGCATCGGCGGCGGACGCCGTGGCGGTGAGGGGAATGCGCTGGCCGATCCGCGGGTTGGCGTCGCGCACGAACAGATAGGCGCTGCCGTCCGCGGGCGAGGTGATCGCCAGGCCGCCGACGTTCTCGGTGGCGGCGGTATCGCTGGCGCGCAGGAAATCCGCCACCCGCGGCGGCCAGACCGGCTCGCGGCCGAAGCGATGGACATCGCAGGTTTGGTAGCGGGTCACGCCGGTGATGGCGTGATCGGCCACGACTCTCGGGCAGTTGGGGCACGGCGTACCGCCCGAAACGGCGCAGACCTCGCGGGACTCCACGCCGGAGGGCTTGGCAAACCACGGGGAATTGCCGTCCGGATAGAGCCTGCGACAGATGTCCCACACCACCGGCGCGGCGGCCCGGCGTCCCAACAACGCCTGCGACGGCTGCCCGTTGGGGTTTCCCAGCCAAACGCCGATGGCATAGTCCGGATTGTAGGCGATCGTCCAGGCGTCGCGGAAACCGGATGAGGTTCCGGTTTTCCAGGCGAGCCGCGGAATCCTGATATCCGCCACCGTGCCGGTGGAGAACATCGCGCGTTCGTCGCCGCCGAGGATATCGGAGATCATCCACGCCGCCTCCGGCGAGATCACCTCCGCGCCTCCCTCCGGTTTCGATAGACCGGCGTGCCATGGCAGATAGACCCCGCCGCGGGCGAGGCAGGCATACGCGTTGGTCAAATCGAGCAATGTCACCTCGGCATTCCCCAACACCAGACCCAGCCCGTATTCGTCGGTCGGCCTCGCGACGGTGCGCAATCCCAGCCGGCGCAGCAATTCGTGGAACCGCGGCAGCCCGACCGCGCGCTCCACCTCGATGGCCGGCAGATTCAGCGATTGGACCAGCGAATCCCGCAGACTAACCACCCCGCGGAATTTCCTATCAAAATTGAGCGGTGTGTAGTCGCTGAAATGTTCCGGCACATCATAGAGCACGCGGGCCGGCGTGTGGGATCCCCGATCAAACCCCAGCGCATAGACAAACGGCTTGAGCGTGGACCCGGCCGAGCGCGGGGCGTTGGCCGCGTTGACCTGCGATCCCTTGGTCCGCGCGTGGAAATCCGGCGACCCAACCAGCGCGCGGACGCCACCGGTCCGCACATCGATCACCACCACCGCCGCGCCATGGATCCCCTCCCGTGCCAAACCCGGCGCGTATTTTCCAACCGATTCCTCCACCGTCCGCTGGAGCGCCAGGTCGAGGCTGGTGGCAATCGCCGGTTCCCACGCGGTTCGGCGTTTGACCAACATATCACAGAAATGCGGGGCGAGAAACGGATAGCGTTCGGATCGCACCCGCACCGGCATGGCCAAGGCGTTGCGCTTTTGCCCGGCGGTTATCATCCCGGACGCCTCCATCCGATCGAGCACGTAGCGCTGCCGCTTTGCCGCGGCCTCCGGGTGTTTCAGCGGATTGAACCGCGTCGGCGACTGCGGAATACCGGCCAGAAAGGATGCTTCCGCCAGCGTCAGATCGTGCGCGCCCTTGGAAAAATAGCGGCGCGCGGCGGCCTCGATCCCCACCACATTCGATCCGAACGGCGCGCGGTTCAGATAGAGCGATAGAATCTCCGCCTTTTCGAGTCCGCATTCCATCTGCATCGCGCGGAACGCCTCGGTCGCTTTGTTGGCCAGGGTCCGTTCCTTCGGAAACGACATCCGGATCACCTGCATGGATAGAGTGGACGCCCCGGACACCCTGCGCCATGCGGTCGCGGTCTGCTTGCACGACCGCGCCACGGCCAGCGGATCCACGCCGTGATGGTTCCAGAACCGCCGGTCCTCCGCCGCCACCACCGCCTTGGCGATCCAGTCGTCCTCGCGGTGGACATAACCGGGGATGCTATCAATCCCGCCCTCCGCCAGGCGGACCCGCAGCGGCGTGCCTCCGCGGTCGCACCACGTCACGCCCGCCGGAATCCGATAGAGCGCGGCACGGTCGAGGGGAAAGGCAAGCCACAGCACCACGAACCCGAGCGCCGCCAGCGCCATCACGGTTAGAGCGGCGGCCATGCCCCGGCGGACGAACCGCCGGAGCCGCGGGTTGCGGAAGAAGGATCTCATTTCGTGATCGTCATTTCGGTCTGGCTGGTGATGCTGCGGACCTCAGGATCATACATGCACTCCGCGGAGATCGGCGGCACGGTGAAACGTCCCGGCGTCACCGCCCGCGCGAGATAGTAGAACGTCGATGGCCCGGAAACCGGCCGGGTGAACACAAGCACGCGATCATCGCGGATGTCGCGCCGGGCACACCAATCGTATTTCGCGGTGAGCCATGGCAGCACCTGAGCCGTCTCAAGATTGGGATTCTCCACTTCCAACCCGGCAGGCAACAGGTCCTCGATCACGATGTTGTCGTAGGCGCGGCCGTTGGGGCTCAGCGTGATCTTGCCGACGACCAGATCGTTCTGCTTCACCTTGGTGGGATCAATCGGATTTCCCGCGTCATCGAGCCACTCGCGTTCGATCTTCATCCCGGAATTCCTGGCGCAGAGGCGTTTGTAATAGTCTTCCGCATCCACCGGGACACCCTCGGTCTCAAACGAATAATATAACATTCCTGGGCCGTCGTTGGTCAGTTTCACAACACCTTTTCCGTTGGGGATGTTCTCCCAAACCCGTTCCTTGGTGTGATCGATCGCCTCGGTGGCGCCATCGCCGAAGGTGATCGTTCCCTTGAACTCGGCGACCGATCCCTTGGTCCGCTGGGCGAACTTTCCGAGAGCCATAAGCGCCATCGCGCTGTCCTGGGTGGTGCCCCAATAGCCGTTGTATCGGGCCTTGCCGAGCACTTGGACGAGTTTGTAAACCTCGTCGCGTTTCGGATCGATGTCGAGCCACGCGGACAGGAGCAGCGCCGCATTGCGGTTGGGACTGTTGAAGCAGCCACCCTGGTCGCGGACACTGGGTCCCGGCAGGCCGAGTTCCTCCAACAAAGCAACCGCACGCTTGGGATCGCCCTGAAGCAGCAGCGCGGACGCGTTCATCAGCCGCGCGTAGTAGGAAAGCCCCGCCTTTTTCTCCAACATCCGCTCCTGCCACGAATGCACGGGCTCACCCGCGACCGCCAGCACATAACAGGCATAGGCGAGGTTGTCATAGAAATACGGATTATCCCCGCTGGGTGCCGCTCCGGAATCCACCGATGCCCGCAACGCCTTGACCGCGCGCCCGAGACTCGCCTCGGGAACTTCGTATCCGGCTTTCCTCGCTTCCAACAGGAAGTGGGTGGCATAACTCGTGCCCCAGGGGTGAAGGTCCTGATAGCCCGGCCAATAGGAGAATCCGCCCCCGGCCTGCTGCATCGAAAGCAACCGCCAGATGCCCGAATTGACATAGTGCTTCACACTGTCGCGGGTCATCGACTTGTCAAACGTCTGGTTCGCCAGATCCGGCAGATAGAGCAGCGGAAACGCCGACGATGTGGTCTGCTCGACACAGCCGTAGGGATAGCGCAGCAGGTATTGCATTCCCCTGCCCAACTCCAGCGATGGCTCCTTGGAGACCCGCAGCTTCCGGGTGACGGTTTCCGGCAGCCAATTGCCAGGCAGCCCGATCTCTATCGACTTCCCCGGAGCGAGCGATCCCGAATCGGCCACGACTTCCGCCGAGATCGGCGGCCTAACCGCAATCTCGATGGTATCCGAGTAGCGGACATTCTCCGCCTCGCAACTCACCGTACACAATCCCTTGCCGGGCACTTTGCCTCCCACAATCGGAATGGAAACCGAGGCGGATGCGCCTTTGGCGATCGGGATATCGCGCTCGTTCACGGTGGTGGAAAGCGGCCCGCCGCAGGTGACACGGAGCTTGGCCGTGATGTCCTTGCCCATCTCGTTGAACACCGAGACGTTCATCTGGCATTCGTCGCCCGGCGCGAGGAAACGCGGCAGCGAGGGCTGGACGATCAGCGGTCGTTTCACCTTGACCATGCCCTGCGCGCTGCCGAGGCGGCTCGCGTTGCATGCGATCGCCATCAGCCGCAGCTCGCCGGTGAATTCGGGCACATCCAATTCGATTTCCGCGACACCGTTGCTCACCGGGATCCGGGATGCCCAGAGCGCCACCGGTTTGAAACGGTTCGCCTTGATCGGATTGAGGCGCTTCGACAGGCGTTCGGCGCCATCTCCCTCCTCGTCGCCATCGCCACCGGACGGATGGGAGTTCTTATCCAGCACCGAATCATCGAACACCTCCATCAGTTCCGAATAGATATCATGGGATTCCACGCCCAATCTGCGGAGCTGATAGAGCCACGCGAGCGGATTGGGAGTCTTGAACGAGGTGAGCATGCAGATCGCCTCGTCCACGGCCACCAGTGTGACCTCGCCGTCCAACGGCTGGCCGGCGTCATCCTTGAACAACACCTTGGCGCGCAGTTTCGACTGCGGCTGGATCGTCTGCGGCGCCTCCAGCGCCACGTTGATGCGGTGGGCCGCCGGTGTGACACGCAGCGGCACCGTGGCAAACGCCCGATGACTCTTCCAAACCTCCTCGGCCACCGCCGGCCGGATCACCGAAACCGTGCAATGAACGTTCGGCGCGAAGTTGTCCTTCACTTCCACATCCACTTCCGCGGTGTTCTTCTCCAACAGAATCACCCGGCTGAACAGCACCTTGTCCGATTCCACGGTCAGCAATGCCGTTCCGGAAAACGGAGCCTGGATCGTTAGCTTGGCGTTCTCGCCGATCGCGTATTCGCGCTTGTCCAGCTTCAGCGTCATGCCATCCGGCCGCTCGCGATCGCTGGTGGTCCACGATTGTTCGTAATCCGACGTATAGAAGCAGAACGACGACGCGGATCCCGACTCCGGATCCACCACCGCGAGTTCGAGGTTTCCATATCCGTCCGGCGTGAACGAATATTCCGCCGAGCCGCTGGATAGGTCGAGCGGATCCTCACGGACGAGCTTCACCTCGCGGTGGCATTGATAGGTGTATCCGCCGCCCGGCGAAGAAACATAATTGTAGTTCCATTCGATGCGCGAGAGACGGACCGCCAGCGGCTTCTCCGGCTTGTAAACCTCACCGTCCGGCCTAACCGCCACCACCGGCACCTTCCGCACCTCGCCGGATTTCACCCAGCCGGTTTCGAACGGTTTCATGCCGATATAGAATGGATAGGGATCGATCACCGCCGTCTTTGTGGCGGTCACCGCGCGCCCGCTCTGTTCGAACACGGAGGCCTGAACGAGCGCCTGGATCGGTCCGGGGGCGTTCGCCGGAACGTCGGTGCCGATTTCCGCGGTCACCTTGCCCTCCTTGTCGAGTTCCAATCCGTCGATGTCCTGCGTCTTCATCGCGAACGGCCGCTCCACGGTTTCGCCGTAGCGGTTGATGGTTTCGCGCCCGAACCGATAGCCCGCCCACTGTTTGGGAGCAAAGCCGACCGGACCGTAGATGCATTTCACGGTTGCCTTAAGTCCTGCGGCAGGCGCGCCAAACAGGTGTTCCGCGGTGATCTCCGCCTTGAGCGGATCCTTTGAAGCGACCCGCGCGGGATCGGTCTTCACCGCTACCCGGATTTGCGGAGGCACGAATTCCTCCAACAAAAACGAGGTGTTTCCAAGGTCCTTCTTCGCTTTCGGCACCCCCACCAGAATGCTGTAACGGCCCGTGGCCAGGTAGTCCGGCATTTCGGTTTCCACTTCCGCGATACCGAAGGAATTCGGCATCACCGTGGTTTCCTTGAACAAACGTCCATCCGGCTTCATGAAACGGAACACCACGGGAAACGGCTGCGGCGCGGAGAAATCCGCCTGCCGGATGATCGCCTGGGCATGGACTTTCTCCCCGGGACGGAAGATCCCGCGGTCGGTGAATACGAACGCCTCGGTTCCTTTGGTTAGATAATCACGGGAAGGCTCGTCGTTTTCCGACGGATCACCGAGCCGGGTGCCTTCCAGCGAAAGATAGGAAAGGTCCTCGCCCAACTGGGCGGTCACCAGGAACGGCCGGGTGTTTTTATTAGCCACGTCACAGGGAATGGCCACGACCCCGTCGGCATTGGTGACCGCTTTGGCGATGAACTGGTTGTTCACCGAATAGGCGGAAACCTCCACGCCGGCGGCGGGCTTGGCGTCCTTGAGCGAGCAAACCCACACGAAAACATGGCTATCCGCGCACTTGGCGGAGATTCCCAGATCGGTGATCACCACCAGCCTGCTGTCCCTCACCTGCCTCGCATAGCCGTTCTCGTCTTTGACGTCCTTGCCGGCGATCTGGACCAGATAGGCGCCTTTGGATTTGGTAAAATCGCCGAGTTTCACATAAGTGGTTTCGTCCTCGTTGGGTGCGGCGGGCAGATTGAGATCCTTGTGGGTCACGTTTCCGGTCAACTCGTCGAGCGAGCGCCCGTAACCATAACCGTAATCCTCATCATAGTCCCCATCCGATCCGACGTTCCCGTTTTCGTCATCCGGCGGCACCGGCAGACTGTAGGACGAGCCGGTTCCATTCCGTTTCGCGAAGAATACCAGATTGCTGGCCATCACGGGAGCCACGGAAACCTTGCACTTCGGAAGGTTGCGGGACTTCACCGGAACGAGCATCGAACCGGTCGGCGACAGATAGCCGCCCGCGCCGCCGAAGGCGAGCGTGGCACCGGCCCGGGCGATGGTCACCGAGGCCTCGGTTTCCTTGACCAGCAGGCATCCGCGCTCGGAAACAAGCCCCTGCCGGACTCTAACCTTGTACTCCTTGTGGGCGGCGAACTCCCCAACCAACCGCAGGGTGTTCTGGTGATTGTATGAGGATTCACGCTCCAAGGTGAACTTCGTCTGCGGTTCGACGCTGACGAACGGGGTCGCGGATTTCACGTCCACGTCCTCAGAGAACCGCAAGCGGATGCCGGATACGCGCTCTCCGGGCTCGGTGGCTGCAATCGACTCCACCTTCAATACGGACGTGATGACCGCCGTTGCCTCCACCCGCTCGCGAATGCCCTGTTCCCACTTGGCCGGCCTGAAACCGGGTTCGAGTTCGAACCGGATCTGCGGCGACGGCAAGTTGGGAACCGTGATGATCCTGGCAAGCGAACCGCTGTAGTTGGACTGTACCGTGAATGGCAGATCCACCCGCTTGCCGGACTCGTCGTAACAAAACACCTTGGTCTTGCCGCGCACCGAATCCGCATGCGGTTCGGTGGTGAACTCCACGCCAAACCGGAACCCGGCCCCCGCCGCTTCGATCTGGCGAACCGACTTGATCCCCATCGCGGGTGTGTTGAAACTCCAGAACCGGATGCCCGTGTAGCGCGTTCCCGCCAGATTCGAAAGATCCGCCACCAGCCGGGCCTCGTGATACTGGTTGAGCGCCCACTCGGTGTTGGGCCGGAACGCCAACTGCCGCTCCGTGGCCCAGAAGAAGCTCCCCTGGGTGTCGGGAGATAACCTAACCGGAGGTTCCAGAAGCGTGCGACCCACTTCCTCCCGTGCCACCATCGGATAGGCAAACGTCCAACGCAGTTCCTGCTTGCCGGAGGCGATCACTGCCGGATTCGGCGAGAACTCAACCACATCGGCCGCGGGCTTCGGCTTCTCCGAGGTAGGAGGCACCATAGCAGCGGGCACTGCCAACACCAGAGCGCGGGTGGTGGTGTAGGGTAACACGCTTCCGTCCACCGATGTCAGGCCGCGTTTCACCTTGATTTCATAGGTGGTTCCGGGCATGAAGCCTCCGGTTATCATCACGCGTCCCGAATTCGGCAAGCCGCGCCTGATAGTGAACGGAACGGGCGGTTTCACCTCGAAATGGCCCGCGAGATCCCCATCGGCGGGATCCTCGTTGAAACTTATACACACCGGCAGAGTTCCGTCCGGATTCCTTCCGCTGAACGATGCTGCCGAGAGCGTGAGCAGCCGGGAGTTCAGCAGTCGCCGCTCGATCCGCTCGCGCGTGCCGTCGGCCCAGTTTTTCGTGCGAAGGCCCGGCTCGATCTCGCAGACGAACGAGATCGCGGGGACGATCGGCGTTTCGATCCGCAGGCTGCCGGTATCGCCGACCGGCTGCGCCTTGTAATCCACGCGGATCTTCTCGCCGTCGGAATCCAGATAGAAGAGCTTGAACTTCGATCCGAACGATTCGGCATCCACCGGTATCGACAGGTCGAGCTTGAAAACGAACATTTCCGGCGCCCGCAGTTGTGAGAAATCCACAACCTCACAGACCGGGGTGCCGAACCTCCAGAACTTGGACCCCTCGTAACGGACGCCGTCGGGCATCCTGAAGTCCGGGCCGAGTTCGGCGGTGAACGATTGGTTGAGCGACCACGGTTTGGCCGGCTTGAACAGTAGCTTGGCGGGTGTCTCCCAAACAAATCCGCCTTCGACCGCAGGGGTGATTTTCAGCGGCGCGGGCGACACCGGCTTGCCGACCGATGCGGCATCCACCACATCTCCGTTGAACAACCACGATAGCGGCTGGTCGGGCTGTTGGAGAACCGGGTTGCTGTTGTCGAGGAAAGCGATGCTGCGCAGCGGCGGCTTCCCGGTGGTCTCCGGCTTGGGCTTGTCCTCGGGCTTCGGAGGCGTGGCGCCCCCGGCGTCGGGATACCGGATCCCGGATTTGTCGTCCGATGGAACCGATGGCACCTCGATGCCGCCGGAAAGCTGGCCGCCTGCGCCGCCGGTGCCGGTTTTCCGCTCGATCTGCACGAGTTTCCAAACCCCCACCGTGTTCACCAGAAGAAACGCGAGTGCGACGTAAAACCACCGCGCCGATCCCGGACCGCCAGGCGCCCGAATCGCCCCCCCGGCGGCCGCCGGGGAATCCTCGGCGTAACTCGCCGGATCATCCATCGCGTCCAACACGGCCTGCACCGACTCGGCCGTAACCGGGCCGCCCTGCCGCGCCAATGTCTCGTTGATATGATCGCGAAGTCCTTCCAGAACCTCGTTCTGGACCGATTCCTCCTTGCCGGCCAGATTCGCCCGGACGGCGTTGAGGTGGTTTTCTATGCGTGCCTTGACATCAGGTGTCAGATTCATGGCCGGTGTCTTTCCTTGGTGGTGATTTGAGGTGGGAAATGGCGGTGTCGATCTTGTGGAGGTGGTTGTTCATCTCGGCAAGCCGCACCTTGCCGATCGCTGTGAGGGAGAAGTAACGCCGGGTGGGGCCCAACCCGGATGGGACGTCGCGGACTTTCAGGTATTTCTCCTGCCGCAACCGCGCGAGGATCGGGTAGATCGTGCTCTCGGTCACCGAGAACTCTTCAAACCGACTCAACTCCGCCACAATTTCATAACCGTAGCTCTCCCCCCGGGCAAGCACGGTCAGGACGCAGTATTCCAGCAGTCCTTTCCGCAATTGGGTTATCCAGGTGTCGATCATCGGCTACTTCGCGTGGCGGGGTAGTGCTACCTCGCGATGCGAAGTAGCATCCGCCTAACACCCAAACGAGTCAAAATAAATTTTCGGAAATTTTCCAGACGGGGATCCGGCGCATCACCTTACCACGCGGCACCGGGAAAATTCATCCCGAAATCCGAAGTTCAGGGTAGTCTGGACGCTCGAATTTCCACTGAGAGACTGGGATCCACTGAGGAAACTGATTTTTGGGAGGAAAGCGGGAAAGCACCGATTGATGAATGGGAGGGATTTCTCCCGGATCAAAAATCACTTCAGTGGGATCAGTGATTTTCAGTTCATCAGTGGAAAAAATGGATGCCCGGGGTCATGCCAACTGCCGATTTCGGGTTCATGGGAACGGCGGTCCTCCCGGAATGTCATTTGGGTGCCGGCGGGGTGGCGAGCAACTTCTGGATCGTGTCGGCGGAGGGATCGCGGACGGTCTTTTTCCCGGACGGGAACGTTTCGTGGCCCTTGATGGCGGCGGCGAGGCGTTCCAGCCAGGCGGTCCGACGGGCCGGGTCCTTGATCTGTCCGGCCACGGCGGTCAGGCGTGCGGCGCATTTGCCGGCCTCCTTCGCGTCGCGGGGCGAGGTCAGACGTTTTCCGAAACCGGCGGCGATCATTGTTAGGATCGGTTGTTGGAGAACGTCCTCGGCCGGCATTTTCGCGCCGGCCAGCTTGGCGAGTGCGGCGGCGGTGGCGTCCACGGTGATCTTGTCCTTGCGGCCCAGATAGGCCTCTTTTCCAAGGGAGGTCTTGAGACAATCCGCCGCCCATTGTTTGCGCGCCTTCTTATCGGGAATGCGGGCCGCCACGGCATTGACGGTGGCCGCCATGCGCTCGCAGTCGGCATCGGTCCGCGCTAGGCCCGCGGCGAAATGTTTCGGCAACAGATCGGTCTTTGTGCGCGAGGCGACGGTGTCCAGGCCATCGATCGCGACGGTGTAATGGACGATCGGTTCGATGGCGTCGTTAGGCAACCATGCGAGGATCTCCTTCGCCACGGCGGAGTCCTTGGGAACCGGGAGTTTCGACAATCTGGAATACACCTGGGCGCGCAGGTTTGATAGATAATAACCGTCTTTGGGACAACCCGGCCGGTTCACCGACGCCACCAGCGGTTCGACCGTCTGGCAGACGCGCACGACATCGCGCGGGGACGATGCCGTGGCGACCGCGGCGTCGGTCAGGAGAATGTTATAGGGATTCGCCGGAATCGCGCTGAGCAGGAAATCCACCCCGGACGCGGCCTGACGGTCCGGCGGCAGGGTCCTGAACACCTGATAGGCGATGGTCGAGTCCAGGTATTCGCGCAGCCCGAAGTTCACCGCCCAACCAATGGTCTGATAGTAGAGCATCCCCTTGCGGGCGTCGGTGTCGCCGAACACCCACGGGGTGTGGGGACTGGTCTTGTCCGGACCACCGGTTGCGAACTGCCCGCCTTTGCATTCGTAGGTTCCGGTTTTGGGATCGTGGGCGAAGAGGATCAGCGCGCAATGGCCCGGCTGGCCGGCGGTGCAGGACGGGATGCCGAGAGTGTTGTAGGTGCGGACGCCCATGTTCGCCATGGTGCCGCAGACACCGCCGTCCTTGGCCATCATCTGATAGGTCCCGTAGCTGAACGGATGGGGAGAAACGCGGCGCGCCGACTGCATGTCGAACTGTTGGGCGATGGGGCCGATGTATTCGCCGTAGGTGCGCATCTCCCCTTTGTCGCGGAAGGCGAACCAGCGCTCCTCGCGCTCGCGGAGCGGTTGGTTGTCGGCGGCCAGCAGGGTCAGCGTGGGCCAGGGCGCATTGAGCGGATAGCGCGGCCAATTCCGCTGGCCGCGGACCTCCTCGGGAAACACATAACCGTTGTTTCTGATATAGTAAGCCGCGCTCTCGCCGGGAGTGGGAAACGGATCGCGGGCCTCGGGCAACAACCCCTTGGCCTCATAGGCGGTGCGGAACAACACGAACGCCTCATTGATCTTCTTCCGCTCCGCGCGGACGGCGGCGGTACTTTTCCAGAAGACCACCTTGTCTCCGCAGTCGATGTTCACGTCATGTCCGTGGGATTTCATGTAGGCGTTGAATTTCGCCTGAAGTTCCCGGCTGGCGATCACATCGGCTCCGTAAAGGGAACGGGTGCGTTTCTCGGTGATTGGCACTTTGATTTTCTTGGCGTTCTTGGGCGGTGGAATGGCGATCCCCTTGTCGTCGTATTTCAACGGCGGCGGCTCCTCCTTGTGGCCCACGACCACATCCTCGGTGATGGTATTCTCGTTGAGGAAATTGATAATATGATCGTTGATATCAAGTTTCCGGCCCGGGTCCTTGGTGTTCACGGGCTTGCGAGGGTCGCCGGGGATGATCACTTTCACCGGGTCACGCGGGTTCAGATTCGCCTCGGGTGCCTTCGCCGCGTGAACCACCGCCATCGCGAGGGCCAGTTGGGTGAAGTCCTTGCGGACCGCCCGCTCGCCCAAGTCGATTTCCAATGAGCGCAGCATCACCAGGACGTTGGCCGCGTTTTGCCGCGCACCATACACCGTGTCACGCACCACCGGATCCGAATCCACCCACGCCAGAAACCCGGCCGGCAATTCCCGTCCCTGAGCCTTCAGCGCCTCGAGCGCCAACGCCTTGGCGAACGCCAGATAGGCGTCCTTCACCGCGGGCGTGAACCGGTTTCCGGCCGCCGCCACGGAATCAACCACCCGACCGCTCGCCGCGGGCGCATCCGCACCGCACACCAAGCCGGGAACCAACGCAAACAAGGGAACAAAATATCGCATCGGCCTGAACTACGCGCCGGATGGGGGAAAATCTTGCAACGAATCCAGCCCCGAATTCCCGGTTTGACACCGTGACCTCGCGTCCCGATGCTTCGCTTGGACTTCCTCCACCAACGATGAAACCCCTCATTCTTCTGGCGATTTTGCTAACCATCATCCGGGCCGAACCGGTCGCGGAGCGGCCCAAGGTTGTGGCATACGTTCCGAACTGGAACGATCTCGCAACATTCGCGCCCAGCATCGATTACGCGAAGGTGACCCACCTGAACGTCGCATTCGAGAACGCCGCGAACGACAGCGGTGATATGTCATGGAATCCGAGCAATGCCCTGCTCGTCAAACTGGCCAAGGCCCACGGCGTGAAGGTACTGCTTTCCATCGGAGGCGGATCGGCGTCCGGCGACAAGGCGCTGCTCGCGCGCTACGGTGCCTTGCTTGACAAGGACCACCGTGCCGCCTTTGCCGCCAAGCTCGCCCGGTTCGTCCGCCAGCACGATTTCGACGGTCTGGACGTGGACCTCGAGGGCCCCTCGATCACCGCCGACTACGGTCCTTTCATCGCCATCCTCCGCCGCGAGTGCGATTCCCGGAAACTTATGCTAACCGCAGCGCTTTCCCGCGGCTACGGAGGCGACCGCGTGCCCGACGCCACCCTGCGCGAGTTCGATTTCATCAACCTGATGGCCTACGACGCCACCGGACCGTGGAACCCGAAAGCCGCCGGGCAGCATGCGTCGCTCGAAATGGCCGAACAAACGGTGGCCTACTGGCTGAAACGCGGGCTACCGAAGGAAAAGGCGGTGCTGGGCGTTCCATTCTACGGCTATGGATTCGGCCCGGCGTTCAAGACGCGGGACTATCCGTTCGGGGAAATCGTCAGACAATACCCAGGTGCCGAACAGACCGACCGGACCGGCGACACCATCTACTACAACGGCAAGCCCACCATCCGCGCGAAGTGCATGCTCGTTAGAAAACATTCCCTCGCGGGCATCATGATCTGGTCGCTCGACTCCGACGCCACCGGCGAACACTCGCTGCTCAAGGTCATTGCCGAATCCCTGGCGAACGAAGTTCAGCCAGCGTCAAATGGAAACCCAAAGCCGTGAAGCAATACCCGGTGCGACTGGAAACCATGTCCCCGGTTGGAATCCTCCCATACAGCCCTATCTGGATCACCGTGCCCCCGGTTGTTTTTCCATCAGCCACGATGCGGGCTATCAAGGCGCGAGACCGACGCGGAAGAATTTCTTTTGGGCGGATCCGGACGGGACGGGGATGCGCAGGGTGGTGGTGGCCCCGGTGGCGGTGACAGGGGTCTGCACGGGAGTCCATGGCGCCGCGAGGGTTTCCGAACTCTGCACCACATACGACACGCCGGCCACAGAGGACCAGGTGATGGCGAAAGCCGGGGGATTGGTGGCACGGTCCATCACGGCGGATAGAACGACCGGCATGGGCGGCAGGACGGTGGTGGATTGCAGGGCGATGTTGTCGAGTTCGGTGGTTACCGTGGAACCGCCGGTGCGGCCGCCCGCGATCAGGCGGAAGGTGTCGGCCGTGATATCGAAACCGGGGACCACCACGTTGCTGATGAGATTCTGCACGGTGGCCGCACCATTGACGTCATTGATGATCTGGAGCGAAAACACGGTGGAGGAGGCGCCGTTGGTGATGGCCGTGATGACCACCCGGTGGAACACACCCGCGTTGAGTTGGAAGCTCGGCACCGCCTTCGCCAGTAGGGGAGTTCCCACCGCGGGACCGGTCAATCTAACCGTGTTTCCATCGGTCGTCCCACCGTAGATATCAAATCCGAAGACCACCGCGTTCGGATGTCCGGGGCCGACATCCGGGTTTTCCCAGTTGAGATCCAGTGCCGGGGTATAGCCGGGATTCGAACCTCCGGCCGTGCCATAGGCGGACGTTTTGAAAAACCCGATCCCGAAGCCGTCGGCGGCCTCGCCGGAAACATCGGCGCTCATGCGGAAATCGAATGTCAGCCTAACGGATCTGGCGTTGGACGACACCGAGTTCCACGCGATGGACGTGTTGCTGTTTCCCGAACCCGTTAGAGTGAGTCTCGCCGCGTTCGCCTGCTGCGTCACACCTGACGCGGTGACAGCCGGGGCGAACGTTCCGGCACTGTTGGTGAACGCGTAGGTCGAGTTTACCGAAACCCCATCGAAATTCTCCACCATCACGTTTCCGTAGGCAAATGTCGGCACGCTGCCCGGATTCGTGGGGTCGGAGGCATTTGCGATCTCGGCAAGATCCGGCATGCCGTCCGAATCGCTGTCCGCCTTGTTGGGATCGGTTCCGGGCTGGGTCTCATCCAGATAGGGAAGGTCGGGATTCTCCAGTCCGTCGAGGATTCCGTCGGCGTCCGTGTCCGGCTTGAGGGGATCGGTTCCGGTGTGTTGGGCATCGAGCCAGGAGCCAAACTTGTCCTCGTAGGGGTCGTCGTAGCCGTCGGCGTCGGTGTCGCGCAAATCGGGGCGGGTTCCAAGCGTCATCTCGTCGATATTGGAAAGAGTGTCTCCGTCGAGATCCGCATTGGCGTCGTCCACATTCGGGTTGGTGCCATTGGCGGTCTCCCATTCGTCGGGCATGCCGTCGCTGTCGGTATCGGGAATGAACTGGACGGAGGCTGCGTCATGATAGGTGCCGTAGTTGCCGGCCCAATAACCGCTGTCGATGCCGCCGTCCTCGAAATAGATATATCGAACACCCGGGCCGTAGTTTTTGAATTCGGCGCTGAAGACGGTCCACGAGGAAGGGGCGGTAAGTGGGACGGTTTGCGTTCCTTGGTTCCAAACGGCCAGGACAGCGTTGGAAGCATCGCGCAGTTCCACCTTGATATAATATTTGTCCGCGCTTCCCTGTAGGTAGGAGGAGATCGCCTCGCTCACCCGGATGGTGGGTGAGTTATCGAGTTCGGCGGCGGTTGCGCCAAGCGCCAGCAGATCGATGGTCTGGGCGCGGCGGCATTGGATATAGGAAGTGATGAAAAATCCGGGAGTGGCGTCGTAACCGCCTCCACCGTTCTGAAACCATCCTCCGCCACCGGTTGCAAGGACGGTCCATCCGGTCGCGACCGGAGCGGCACCGGAGCCATTGACGATCAGGTTGCCTTGGGGGATGGCGGCATGGAGGCCACCGGCCAGCAGAAGGCCGAGCGCAAGGGGACGTGAGATGCTCTTCAGAGATCCGATAGAGAATGAGGTCATTATCCGGAGGTGGTACGTTGGTTCAGCGTGGGTGAGTTTGCGTGAAGCAGCAAGCGAGCCAAACGGCGCGCGTTTGGCGGATTTTTCAAATATTTTCCGATCACGTGCGGCAGGTCCCTTGTTTTGAAGGGTTTGCGCCCGGATTCGCTTTCCCGAAATCCTCAGAATGGCCCAATAGGAAGGATTCGCCCCCCCCGATCGGGTTGGTCGTTTCACGCGTCGCAGACGGTTGCGAGAGTGAAGGGGGATATCTATCGGGATCCGACAGGACCTCACCCCGGCGCCTGATCGAGATAGGCGAGGACGTCGCGGATGTGCTCGTTGCCTCCGGACAGGCGGACGCTGCAGAGCGGTAAGGCGGCGGTGCGGGCGGCTATGCCGTTCGGTGGGAGTGCTTCCGATCCCGCAGGATGCTCGTGCATCAACCCGCCAGGACCGACCAACGCCACGCTATTCCCGACTTGCGCCCCGCGGGTCCGGCTGTAACCTTCCCGACAGTGGACCATTCCCGGTCCGCCCCACCACCAACCAACGCCATGAAACCGCTCCTTTTTGCCTTAGGCGCAGCCCTGATGCTCGCCTCCTGCGTGTTCGAATCGCCCTTCGAAGCCGCCGCCAAGATCCCCACCGACGACAAGCTGCTCGGGGTCTGGGAGGAAACCGGCACCAAGGATCCCGACCGCATGACGGTCCTCCAGCACTCGTCTAACGAATACACCATCCAATACCCCGGCGGCGACGACGCGCTGTATTTCCGCGCCTTTGCCGTGGAAATCGCCGGCCACAGCTACATCCAGACGCAACTGATCGGCACCCGCAAGGGACCGGTCAAACCGGAAGACCGCAAATATCATCTGTTCAAGGCTTCCCTAACCGACGATACGCTGAGCCTCCGGGCCATCGACCCCAAGGTCCTTGGCACTGAAACCGGCGATACCGCCACCCTCCGCGCCGCCCTCGCCAAACACCTCGACGACCCCGACCTTTTCCAAAAACCCGGCGTCTTCAAACGGGTGAAATAACGGCCCGAAAAAGCTGAATCCCAACCAAACAAATACCAGCGACCTCAGCGGTTCTCAGTGTTGCAGAGGTCGGTTTCGTCCTCCGCGTGTCGTCCGCCAGGCGGATTGCACAATATCGCCCCCCCCTTTGATTGACGATGGTTGATTCGCTGCCGGGCGATCCACCTTGACACCTGTGGCAAATTGCCACACTTTACCGGCATGAGCACTTCCATCCGGCTGAGTGACGAATTGGTGGCCGCCGCCAAGCGGCAGGCGGAGCTGTTCCACCGCTCCCCACCCCAACAGATCGAACACTGGGCGGCCATCGGCAGAGTCATGGAAACCGCGCTTTCGTATCCGGCACGGGAACGTGTGGCACAATCCGTTGGACGAGCGGATGTGGACGCGGCGCTGGCGGCGGTGGGCACTCCCGAGGGCATCGCTCGGGCGCAAGCCGAGATTCGCCGGACAACCGCGAACATCGTGTCCCGTGAGCCATGAATCCGCAATTGATCATGCTTGCCGGACCCAATGGAGCCGGCAAAAGCACCTTCTTCCGGACCTATCTGGCTGAATTGGGTCTGCCGTTTCTCAATGCGGACATCCTGGCCGCGGAGACGGGCCTCGACTCTTACACTGCGGCGGCGCAGATTGCGGAAATTCGGAGGGTTCTCATCGGAAAGCGAACCGGTTTCATCACCGAGACCGTGCTGTCCGATCCGGTCGGTGCAAAGATCGGGGACTTGGCAAGCGCCGTGGAGGCCGGTTTCGACGTGCATCTGATCTACATCGGCATCGCGGACGCGGAACAGTCGGCCGAGCGCGTTCAAACACGGGTAAAGGCGGGCGGGCACGATGTGCCGCTGGCGAAGATCATGGCGCGATACCAACGGACGCTGGACAACCTGGAACGGGCGATCGCCCGGCTGCCTCGGGTGACAATTTATGACAACGGTTCGTTTGATAGACCATACCGGCTGTTGGCCGAGTTTCGCCACGGACAGCCGCACGAGCTAACCGACGGCCCGGTCCCCGGCTGGGCGCGGCGGTTTATCACGTGATGGACGCATGGAGGATTCCGCTTGCGCGGGTGCGGATTGGGGGGCACACTAACCGCGAAATCCGATGAAAACCTGTCTTTCCGCCGCGGTTGTGTCGTTGTTGGTTGGTTTCCCAGGGTGGCTCCGTGCCGACGAATCCCCTTCCCTGATGGTCCGCACGCGGCTGGAAACCATCGAGGTTTCCCGCGACCGCCTGGACCAACTGCTGTTCGGCAAGGACGCGCCCGCCGACGATGCCGCGCTGCGGGCGGCGGTGGGCAAACTCATGGCGGAAAAGCAGGCGTCGCTCGTCGCGGTCCAGACCCTAACCGCCAAAGACAATTGCCAAGCCACCGCCGAATCCATCCGGGAGTTTATCTATCCGACCGAGTGGGAGCCCGCCGAAATGCCCGAAAAAGTCGAGCCGAATCCGGGCGGGAAGCCAACGCCGCCGGCGGAGGATTTCTCCACCGGACCGTTTCCGTCGGCATGGGACACGCGCAATCTGGGCAACTCGCTGGAGGTGGAAGCGCAAATCATTGGCATGGGATCGGGCATTAGTCTGCGGATGGTGAACGAATCCATCTTCCACGTCGGCGATGAGACATGGGTGGAGTGCAAGGACCCGCACGGAGCGTCGGATGTCAGGATGCCGCGCTTCGCCGTGCAACGGACATATACCTACGTCCGCCTCAGGCCTGGCGTTCCATGCCTCCTCTCCACCCTTTCCCCGAAACGACCCGATGGCATGCCGGACCTGTCCCGCAAGATGTTGGTGTTCGCGCGCTGCGACATCGTGGCACCGCCGGGATTCGAACTACCCGCGGATTCCGGAGAAGGTGAAGATGAGGATGAGAATTTCGACCCGTTTGCCGACGCTAGCCGCTCCAATGCCGATAACGGACCCAACGGAAACACACCCGTCCCCGATCCGTTTGCCGACAAACCCAAACCTTCCATCGCCGATGACGACAATAAGAAGGATGACCCCGATCCCCTGCCGGACGCACCCTACCGCACCGAGGTGCAATACATCTCGGTCCCGCGCGAAACCTTCGCCGGAATGCTCCCGGACACCGCGCTTTCCAACCATGACAACGCGATCCATCAAAAGGCGGTGTCGCTGCTGAAATCCGGCGAGGCCACCCTCGACGAGGCGTTCGTGACGACAGCGAAAGTCGGCAAAAAAGCCACAGCCGAATCCATCCGGGAAATCATCTACGCCACCGAATACGAACCGCCCGAACTTCCGAAAACCGTCAAACCCAAGCCCGGCGGGTCGCTCGATCCGACGAATCTCCCGGAGGTCGCCGCACCGCCAAACCCATCGGCTTGGGACACCCGGAACGTGGGCCCCACGCTGGAATGCGAATGCGCCGATCCCTCCGCGGACGGTCATGTGGATGTTAGGTTGGTTGTCGAAAGCGTCAGGCTGAGCGGCGAGACCATCTGGCGGGAATGGAAAAGCCCGATCTGCGACGTGCCGGTCAAAATGCCGCTGTTCTCCACCTTGCGGAACAACACCTCGGTGCGGACGAAATCGGGCAACTGGACCCTGGCGGCCGCCATGCCCTCGCTAAATACCGATGGATTCTCCGATCCCTCGCGCGTGGTGATGGTATTCGTCAGAACAACCCGACTCGTTGTTCCGGTGACGCCTCCCCCGGATGAAAACGCCGTCCTCAGCATGCGCGCCGAGTTCTTCGAGGTGCCGCTCGGTCTCTATCCGGATCTGGTTTCGTCCGCCGGCGTTGAATCCGACAACACCGCGCTCCGCAGCCGTCTTTTGGAAATGGTCGAATCCAACAAAGCCGCGCTCACCGACACCTTCGCATGTGTTTCCAAACCGGGCGAGAAGACCACCGCCGATTCGATCCAGGAGTTCATCTATCCGACCGAATGGGAACCCGCCGAACTTCCCATCGAGAGCGCGAACGGCTCGGCGGAAGATTGCATCCCGCCCACTCCGAGCGCGTGGGACACCCGCAATCTGGGAACGACGATGGAGATCGAGGGGGATTTCTACTCCGAAACCGGGATCATAAAAGCCGTGATCTTCCCCGAAAAGGTCACCCACACCGGCGACCGGGTGTTTTATGAATGGAAGGGAAAAGCCAAGGCAACCATCCGCATGCCCACCTTCAACACCCTGCGATCCAACGGACTTCTCATGCTGGCTCCCGGCAAGCCCCAGCTTGTCGCCGCCCTCACACCATTCGACAAGGACGGAAACCCGGATCCCTCGCGGAAAATCCTGGTCATCGCCACCTGCACGCCGGAATTCCCCGCGAAAAAGTAAGCCCCTACTCTATCAAACCGCCATGCGCCCGTTACTCGTCTGCCTGTTGCTCGCCGCCCATGCGTTCGCCGCGCCAAAGAACATCCGCGTCACCGTCCGCCTGATCGAAGTGGAGCCCGCCGATCTCACCCGCCTGATGGACCGCCACCCCGGATCGTCCGCGGACCTTTTCGCCGCCACGCTCGACCTGATCTCGCAAGGCAAGGCGAAGTCGATCGACACGGTTTCCCAAACGGTTTCCAATGCCCAAAAAGCCACCGCGGAGTCGATTCTGGAGCGGATCTATCCGACCGAGTATGAACCTCCGGAATTGGGATCTCCTCCCCAACCGGTGCCAGCCGTTTCGAGCCAGATCACCCCGCTCAACGTTCCGGCGGCTTGGGACACCCGCAATATGGGCAGCAGCTTCGAGATCGAGCCGTCGTTTGATCGAGATGCCGGGCTGATCAACATCCGGTTCGTGCCCGAGTGGGTGGATGAAACGGAACCGACCGTCTGGAGGGAGCGCTCCTTCCGGTGGGGAAAATTCGTCGAACGCATGCCGACCTTCACCACACTCCGGACGATCTGCACCGTTTCGCTCGTCCCCGGAAAGCCGATGCTTGTCGGCGTCCTCACCCCGCAGCCCGAACCCAAGCCCCCCGCCCTTCCGCGCAAGCTCCTGCTTTTCATCCGCGCGGATGCCGCAGGGTGAGAGACCCTGCCGGAAGGGCGCACCCGGAAACACGGGAGGACGCGTGTGCCCGCCTTCATCCTGAACCCGAAATCCGAAGTTCATGGTTGTTTGGAAGCCCGGGTTACCACTGAAATACTGATGGAACAGAGGAAACAGAAGATTTCTACGGATTGTGAGCCAACACTTGAAAGTGAGATCAGGATTTGGCTTGGACGACCCACACCGACTTTTCAATCGCCAGTGAATTCAGTCCCAATCAGTGCATTCAGTGGCAAACAGCCTCCGCTAGCCACCTTGAACTTCGGATTTCGGGCTGAATGGGAAGATGGAACCACGAATGGACTCCCATTGACGCGAATTTCAATTCCATATTCGTGTCCATTTGCGTCCATTCGCGGTTTGTTGATTCATCCACCCATTTTCACCACTCACCGCCCCGCCGGTTTTCCCAGAAGCACCTTGGAACGATCCGCGAAGCCCTGGATTTCCAGGCCTTCCTTGGTGGGCCGAAGGGTGACGCCGCCGGTTGCGGCCTGGTCGAAAACGGCGATTCCGAGGCTGCGCCAGTAGGCCGTTTGGGCGGGGTCGAGGCGCTCCTCCGGGGGGAACGGTTCGTTGGAGGCGATGATGACCGACGGCCCGACCCTACTAACGAACCCATCTCCCAGCGATCGGTCGCGGTCGTGGCGGCCGGCTACGATCACGTCGGCGGATAGATCGCGCCCGGAGTCCATGAGCGCCTTTTCCGTTAGGGTGCCGGCATCGCTCATGAACAGGATGCGCCAGCCGCGCCAATGAAGCCGATAGACGGCCACCCGATCGTCGGCAAGGCGGGTAAAACGGGTTTGGTCCGGAGCGAGGAGGACTTCCAGGGTGGCGTCGTCGGACAGCGGGACGGTTTGCGTGTTTGAAGCCTGATGGATCCGGATGCCTTTGGCGGGGGCTTCGCGGCACCATTTTTGATAGGTCTTGCTGAGGGAGCGCTCCACCGGGAGGAGCGCCTGGCGGATAGGGAATGCTTTCCACACTTGCGAGGCGCCGCCGAGGTGGAGGCCGTCCGGATGGGTCAGGACCACGGAGTCCGGAGTGATGCCCAGCTTGCGCAGGGACGGCGCAACCCGGCTTTTGAACGAAAACTTGTCGCCGCAATCCATCAGGACCGCCGACCCGTCGCCGGGCGCGAAGGCGGCCGCGCCGGCGCCGTAATCGAGGTCGTAAACGATCAGCATCGGTTCCCGGTGGTGCCGGAGGTTGAAACTGGCGCCCGGCAACGATGCGCAGCATGCCGCCACGCCATTGCAGCCGCTGGCCACCCACGCGTTTCCGCGGTTGACGCATGCGGCGGCGGAAGGCGAAAACGGATGGATGGCGGCGGCCAGCAACGCCGCGCCCAGCAGCACAAACACCAGCGGCGCGAGCAGGAGGGTGGCCAACACCGAGATTGGCGTGAGCAGCCCGAAATGCCATACGGTTAGAGGGGTGGAACCGGCGAAGGCCGCCATCGATGCGGCGAGCCCCCGCGCCAGCCATCGCCGCGCTTCGAGCTGCCGGACCTGCCACGGCGTCATGAGGTCCCGCGGCAGAAACGGATCGGGCGCCTCAATCCATGCGAACCAGCGGTGGAACCAGCGGGTGCCGATGGCGATGGCGGCCACCACGCCGTAGGAAAGTTGGACGCCGGGCTGGAACAGCAGGTTTCCATCCCACAGCATGGCGGCCAGAAGCACCCCACCCAGCGAACTGAGCAGGTCCGGCCTGCGCCTCCACACGAACGCCCCCATGAACACCCCGGCCATCCACGCCGAGCGCACCGCCGGCGGGCTGTTTCCGGTGATCCAAGTGTAGCCGAAAACCAGCACCAGCAGCACGGCCACCGCCGGCCTCCGGGAGACACCCATCCGCCGCAGCGCGAGCCAGCCGATGCTGGCCACCATCGCCACATGCATGCCGCTGACCGAGAAAATGTGCAGGGTACCGCTGTTGCGGAACGAGGCCACCAATTCGTCCCCGTCCTGCGGGTATTCGCCGATCACCACCGCCCGGATCGTTTTGGCGGTTTCCGAATCCGGATCAAGGCCGGAGGTGACCCCGGTGCGGAAACCATGCCGGACACGGGCACTCCACGCCGCCCATCCGTCGGCCTTCACCTCCGCTCCAGAGCCGATCGCCTCGAAAACAGCGGCGATTCCCTGTCGGCGCAGATGGTTTCCCTGATCGAACTCACCGGGATTCCGCGGCTCGGGCAAGGGCCGGAACCAGCCCTTGCCACGCACTCTGGCGCCTGCCACCGGCACTTCGCCGTGCCCCTGCCACCACACCGACGCTCCCGCGCCAGGTCCGGCATCGAGTTTCACCCGGACCCGCCAGGAATGGTCGTCGCCCTCGGCATCGCGCGCGGCGACTCCTGTGGCCACGGTTTCTCCCAACGCCCGCAGGTCGTTTCCCGACCGTTCCCTATCAACCTCCCGCCAGTGGAAACTCCCGACCGCGATCACCCCGCAGCAGCACCAGGCCACCGCGCGGAGCCGTTTCCCACGCCCCCACGACACCGCGGATACTAACAAAACAGCGGCCGACGCGGCCAGCCACGACCGATCCGCCAGCGCCACCGATCCGGCCGCCAGCAGCGCGGCGACAAACAGCGGATGCCGTTCCGGAAATGCCGCTAACCGACGGAGCATGGCATCACATCAGCCCCCACTCGTGGAGTTTGTGCCGCGCGTTGGCCGAATGGCGGGTTTCGGGGAATTCCTCCATCACCTGGGCCATGATCGCCGCGGCCGTGGTGCGGTCCTCGCGGTCTTCGTCGTAAAGTTCCGCCAACCGGAATAGCAGATAGGCGGCGTCGTTCATCTGCCATTCCTGGCCCTCCAGCGCGCCGCGCAGGGTGGCGATCGCCGCGTCCGGATCCTTGAACTGGACCCGCTGGATCTTCGAAATTTCCACCCATGGCAGGCGGTTGAGCGGATCGGACTTGGCGGCCTCCTTGAAAGCGGAGATCGCGCCCTCATAGTCGCCCTGGGCGAGCAGCGAGTGGGCGTCATGCATCGGATCGCGCTGCACCATTTCACCGCTGTCGTAAATCGCGTGGGTGAACTTGTGGGCCATGGCAGGAAGCACGAAAACCACAAACAGCACGCCCACAAGGCCCGCGGAAAGCATGGTGACGAGGATGCCGCTGAAGGTCCGGTCCCCGGCCAGCCTTTCGCGCTCCCCCTTCAGACTTTCGATGCGGTCCTCGATGTCGTAGTCCACATCCTCGCTCTCGGACATCTTGCGCTGTTCCTCGGCGATCTCCCTTTCCTTCGCGGTCACCTTGTTCTCCGCAGCCTGATAGAAAAACCAGCTACCGAGAATCAATGCGGCGAGGAGCAGAGTGACGAGCCATTTCATGGTGGGGCGAGTGTGGATGGAGGAATCGGCGATGGAAAGGAAAAAAGCGGCGGCGGATCAGGCGGGCCGCGCGTTGCGGCCCTCGTCGATCAGTTTCCAGAAGTGCTTCGACTGCGCCAGCGCCTCGTCCTCGGCCACCGGCATGTTCGAGCGGAACAGGAAATCGGAAAACGTTCCCTTGTGAAGGAGCCGGTGGACCACCACCGTGCCGTCCTTCACCTCGAAGTAAAACCGATAGTCCTTGGCCCGGAAACGGTAGAGGACCTTGTCGTCGCGCCCGATCTTCCCGAAGCGGTCGCCGTCGAGGTTCTCAAGGTCCGTTTCCGACACCTTGAAGGAGTCCAACAACTCCAATTGCTCGAGAATTCCCAACCGGGAAATCTCCGCCGCGCTGATCTCGTTGAATACGATCTGGAACACGGCCACACCCTAAACCCCATCCCCCCCGCCCCGCAACGCGGAAATCGCAAAAACCGGATTTCCCTCAAGTCCTCCCACGTGAGCGCTGGCCGACCGACCCTCCCCACGGTGGATTTTTGCACGAGCATCCTGAGGGATCGAAAGCACTATCACGGAACCCCATGCAAGACCAACCCAGACCCCATGCAAGACCAACCCAGACCCCATGCAAGACCAACCCAAACCCCATGCAAGACCAACCCAAACCCCATGCAAGACCAACCCAAACCCCATGCAAGACCAACCCAAACCCCATGCAAGACCAACCCAAACCCCATGCATGACCAACCCAAACCCCGTGCGTCCCCTTCAAGGAGCGTGGGCGTCCCGCCCACCACCTATGCGAGACTGATCCAAACCCCATGCGAGCCGCCCCACCCCCCCTGCGAGACCGACCAAAATACCCCCAAAATTACCCCAAAACCACCCTCCAATCTCCGCGCTCCTGGCGTCTTGGCGGTGACCCCCTTCCCATTCATTTCATTTCCAATGTTTTGAAACAATTTCGCATATTTTGCGATTTGTTACTTCCCATCCGCCAACTATCTGGTAGAAAGACGGCAACGGTGGCTCGCGTCCGCCGTTGCCAACCCAGATACCCAAACGAACCCGATCCACCACCATGAAAGACCGCAACCGAGGAACTCCTGATTTCGAATTTCGAAGGAGTTCCGGTCCGCGCTTCGTTCCGTTCGACATTCGAAATTCAGCATTCGCCATTCCCTCGCTCGCCGCCTGGAAAAGCGCCTCCCACACCGTCAAGCCGGAGAAACGCCTCCAGCCGCCGGTGAAACCCACGCCGCCGGCCCCGTGAGTCTTGTGACAGCCACCGGGTTCCGCCACATCACGACTTGCAATCCGCCCCTGCCGTTCTTAGTTTCCCGCCATGAGCATTGAAATCGAAACTATTTTGGAAATCGCCTTGCAGGAATTCGCCAAGGTGTTTGCCGACGCGTCCAATAACAAGGGCGTCTCGCCCGAAGTGGAGGAGGTGGAAGAACTGCCGTCCGGAAACTACTTGGTCACTTTGGGATATTGGAGCAGGGACTCGAAGCCGAGTTCCGCCTTGGATCTTGGAGCCGGGTTGTTCAATCCCTGGCGGAGAAAATACAAACGCGTTGAGATCGATCCCGAAAAGGGGAAAGCGGTTGCCATCAGGATGTATGAACCGGCGCTGGGCGTTTCATGAACTCCAATATTGCCGAGTTGGTCACCCGATACCGGGGGCGGGGGGCGGTGGTTGACACCAACCTGTTTCTCGTTCTGCTTCTTGGCAATGTGGACCCGCGGTTGATCGGCAACACCGCCCGCACGGATGGTTATTCGGCGGCGGACTATGATCTGCTGCGCGAGGTCTTGGAGCAATTCGCCCGGATTGTCATCCTCCCTCAGATTCTCACGGAAGCGGGGAATCTGCTAAAACGGAACTGCCGGTATCCGAACACGCTTCTCGACCTGCATGACGAACTCGCGCGCATCATTCATTTCGCCCAAACGAAGGAATCAAGTGTCTCCGCCAAGCGGGCAACCCTGCATCCGGCATATCACGCCCTCGGCTATGCCGACGCGGCGATCCTTGCGGCCGCCAACGGCAGGTATTTGCTGCTCACGGCGGATGGCCCGTTGCAAAACATGGCTTGGTCTTCGGGCGTTGATGTGCTGCCGTTCGATTGGCTCAAGCATTCCTAACTAGCATGAAAACCATCATGTTTCTGTTGCTCGCCCTGCTTCCGCTTCACGCCCAGGTGGATGTTTCAAAATCCCTTGGGGAAGGCATGCGGGGAGCGGTTACCGGACTGGCTCCCGTGGCCGCCGAGGACAAAGCCGCCGTGCTCTCGGCGACAGCCACCATGCTTGCCAAACATGTCACGTTCCGCGCGGATGGTTCCGCTTCCTCCAATTGCGTGGCCCCCGGGGTCAAGCAGCAGGTGGAGTGGAGGAAACTCGTCGTCCGCTCCATCTTCCACCAAGCGGTCAGCGAGGCGGATCGCCTCAATGGCATTTCCCGCCGCTTCGTCGTCTCTCTGGATTGCGACGCACACCGCCGGTGGGACGCCAAGAAGAACGCGTGGACCGAATGGCTCCCCGTCGGCAATCCGATCTTCCCGCGCGGCATCACGGTGGAATGGAAGTCCGGCGCATGGACAGCGCTCGAATCCAACCAAATGAAGTGGTTCCTCCCCGGTCCCGACCTGCCCTCCGTCACCCGCGAACCCAATCCCCGGAAGAATCCCCCGGACCTGCCTCCGGGAATGACACGGGGGAGGTGATTTGTCGCAATCAAAGAACTCCTTTCAATTCGGCCAGGCATCCGCTACTCGGACGTTTGCCTGTCAAGGGCGAGAGGATGCCCCCCTCGAAACGACGACGTGGCGACTGCCCATTGCCCAACCGCTGCCACGCGTGGCAGTTTTGTTCGCCTTCTTGCAACGTCTGCCCGGCGGCATGGCCAGCGCCTTCACCAATTCCGGAACGGGTTGGTGCTTTGCGGTCGAGCGAGGCTGTTTCACGAGGAAACCGTGCCATACGCGACGCTGATGTCAAGATCGTGGGCTTCGTGGGTTTCCGGCGACGCCGTTGAGCGATAGGCGACCTTGCCCTTCTCTTTTACCCGCGCCATTCCAACCGTCGGCACCAGACGAAATAGGAAGCCGGTGAACACCGTGAAAATTCATGATTCCAGCGGGACTACTCACCGCACGGCTACACATTCGCGCCGGGTGGTGGGAGCGGCTTCGGGGGGAATATGACACCGGGACACCCGCTTCTTCAAGGATCTATTTTCCCCGGGATCATCGTCGAAGACCCGTTCATACTGTAAAACGGCTCCCAGATACAATTCAGGATGTCCGTCAAACGAATGGACCAAGCAGAAACACATCGCCATTAACCATTTGGTGATGATGGCCTTGGACCTTGGGAGAACCCAAGTTGAATGTCGGATGTTAGCGCGGTGATTTCATTCGTTGCAAATGTCTGGCAGTCCCTATATAGCTTTTCCGCCCTTTTGCGAAGAGAGTCCCGTGCGTCTGCTGACCATTGAACAAATTGCTGATACTGGGCCTGAAACGTTTGAATGCGGATGCGTGCCGCGGCCAAATACCTTTCGACATCATCTGTCGCTAGGACACCGATCCAATACGCGCAAGTGGGGCATTCACTTGCGCAGCGCCTGCCGTCGTGAGAAAGGAAGGACTCCCAACCGTTGTCAGCAAGAAGGAGGTGCTGATCGTCCTGACGTTTGGCGTTGTTGCACTTTTTGCATGCCATTGCAACATTTCCTGGCACATGAAGGCCGACACTTACACGGTTCATTCCGTTCAAGTGTTCCACAGTCGTCCGGTCGGGTTCAAGTTGCTTTCCACAATAGAGACAGGATGTACCAAACGCCGCAACAACAGATTCCGCGTATCGGGGGTCCGAGACAGTCATACCTCCCGCCGCGCACGCAATTCTGCTGATCTCATGAAGGAGCATGCTCACAAGCTTGTTTGCGACATCGGATTTGGCCCGCCCAGTTGACTTCTTCAGTGCGGCGCTAACATCAAATTTCATTCGCCCCCCTTTCTGCCAAATCCTGTTCGGTTTGAGGATGAACACCGAGGAGCCAACGAACGTCGACCCTCAAGACATCGGCCAGAACCGGTAGCTCAAAATCGAAGACGCACCGCTGCCCGCTTTCGATTTTTGTGATGGCAACTCGATCCAGATGCAGCCCCCTCGCTGCAAGCCGTCCGGATAGCTGGTCTTGGGTCAGCGGAGGATCAAACGCCAACCTCGCCTGCCGAAAACGCCCGAAGACGATATTCCGGTTTTTAGACTTTGCTCCCTTTGAATTTCTCACAAGCCAGAAACTACACATTAAACTTGCAGCGGGTGTTCGTTTTAAGAACATTTGTGTCCGAGTTCCGCAACCAACCATGCTTCATTTTCCCCGACCATTCGATTCAATCGGCACCCGCAAGATGCTGGAGATGTTAGCCGAAATTCCTCCTCACAATCCAGACCGCCATACGGCGACTGACGGGTTTGAGACCCCTTGTCGCACTAACGGCATGAGAGCGTCGACAGCACGCGCAGCTATCGCCCGGCGGTATTGGAGCCCAAATGATGACGAACGCGAAAGCGCATTAGATCTGTTTACGAACCTAATGCATCTTGCACATTCGAGAGGAATCCGCCTGCCTGACTTCATTCAAAGCGGCCTGAGGTGCTTCCTGCTCGAAGCCGGTGAATGCATGGAGAAAGACGGGGAGTGATTGTGAGGTTGCACGGTGTTCACGCAGGGGGCGTCGGTCGCTACATCGCGAGCGTTAAAAACCGCGCTAAACCGGCCGATTCCAAGCCGAGGGCCTGCCCTCCGCCTCCCGCGCATAGCTCCAAAGCCGTGAATTTCAATCGTGGCGGGGGCCTGGAAAGTGAACGCCGGGGCGGCAAGAGCTTTTGATCCGTAATTTCGGTCGGTTCCTTTCGTTGGCTTTCACACCCTCGCGGGGCAGTCAGCGACGGTCATAGACGCGCCGCTACAGTTTGCGGACGGGGACGCTTGTGGCGGCGCTCTGTGAGCATCGGTATATGGGAGTACGTCTAAGGCCTTGGCGGCGTCAGGTTCGGATCCCTGAATCCCGGATAGATCCCCCTCACCCCAGGATCTCCTTCACCACTTGCCCGGCGATGTCGGTCAGGCGGAAGTAACGGCCCTGGAATTTGTAGGTGAGGCGTTCGTGGTCCACGCCCAGGAGGTGGAGCAGGGTGGCGTGGAGGTCGTGGACGTGGACGGCGCCGTCGAGGATGTTGTAGCCGAAGTCGTCGGTTAGGCCGTGGGTATGGCCGGGTTTCACGCCTCCGCCGGCCATCCAGATGCTGAAGCAGCGCGGGTGGTGGTCGCGGCCGTAGTTGTTGGCGGAGATTTTCCCCTGGCTGTAGGCGGTGCGGCCGAACTCGCCGCCCCAGATGACGAGCGTGTCCTCCAGCAGCCCGCGGCGTTTGAGGTCGGTGACGAGCGCGGCGGACGCCTGGTCGGTCTGCTGGCATTGGCGGGAGATGCCGCCCGGCAGGTCGCCGTGCTGGTCCCATCCCTGATGGAAAAGCTGGACGAAGCGCACGTCGCGCTCGATCAGGCGGCGTGCGAGCAGGCAATTGGCGGCGTAGGTGCCGGGGGTTTTCGCATCGGGGCCGTAGAGCCGGAACGTTTCCTCGGATTCCTTGGAGAAATCGGTGGCCTCGGGCACGCTGGTTTGCATGCGGAACGCCATTTCCGCCTGGGCGATGCGGGCGTGGACTTCCGGGTCGAGTTCGTGGGCGGCCTGGTCGCGGTTGAGTTCGGCCAGGGTATCGAGCATGTCGCGGCGGCGGTGGGGCGAAACGCCCTCCGGGTTGGTCAGATAGAGAACCGGTTCCTTGCCGGGCCGGAACTGCACGCCCTGGTGCTCGCTGGGGAGAAACCCCGATCCCCACAGGCGGGAGTAGAGCGGCTGGTCGCGCGAGGCGTTCTTTGAAACGAGCACGATGAAGGCGGGCAGATTGTCATTGAGGCTGCCGAGCCCGTAGGACGCCCAGGCGCCCATCGCCGGGCGGCCGGGCACCTGGTTTCCGGAGCAGAAAAACGTGATCGCCGGATCGTGGTTGATCGCCTCGGTGTGCATGGTGCGGATCAGGCAGATGTCGTCGGCGATCGCCTGGGTGTGGGGCAGGAGATCGGAGATTTCCATGCCGCAGCGGCCGTGCTTCGAGAACTCCTTGAACGATCCGGCCATCGGCAGCAGGCTTTGGTTGCCGCTCATGGTGGAAAGCCGCTGGCCGCCGATGATTTCCTTGGGCAGCGGCTGGCCGTGGCGCTGGCGCAGGAGCGGCTTGGGGTCGAATGTCTCCAGATGCGAGGGGCCGCCGGCCTGGAACAGATAGATAACCCGTTTCGCCCGCGGCGGCCGGTGCGGAGAACCCAACAATCCGCCGGCGGCGGCCGGGTCCAACAAGCCCTTGAGCGCCAGCGCGCCAAGCCCGAGCCCGGCGCGGCCGAGGAAATGCCGGCGGGTGAAGGACATCAGGTGATCGTAGGTGGGAGTCATCGGGTGGTTAGGGTGGCGTCCGCGGCGAGCAGCATCGAACAGGTGACGGTGAGCGAGGCGAGGGCCGGGTCGTTGCTTCCGCAAACGTCCGCCGCGCTCTTGGCGTCCGCGGCGAAGGCGGCCCGCTGTTTTTGATAGAACGAAAGCAGGGTGGCGCCTTCCGTGGCGCGCGGCGCGCGGCTGGCGAGCCGCCGGAACGCGCGTTCCAATTGGGCCGCGGGATCGTCGGGCGCTTCCTTCCGGCAGAGGCTTGCCAGAGCGCGGGCGCATTCGAAGTAGGACGAATCATTGAGCAGCAGGAGCGGTTGCAGCGGGGTGTTGGTGGTCAGCCGCCGGGCTTGGCAGATCTCGCGGCTGCCGGCATCGAGCGTCAGCAGGGACGGCGGAGGCGCGGTGCGCTTGCGGAACGTGTACAGGCTGCGGCGATGCAAGCCCTCTCCCTGGTCCGGTTGGTAATCGCCGCCCGATGCGCCGGATTCCGACCAGAGGCCGGGCGGCTGCCACGGTTTCACGCTGGGACCGCCGACCTTCCTAACCAGCAGGCCGGAGGCCGCCAGCGCCTGGTCGCGGATCGCCTCGGCGGAGAGCCGGAACGACGGCCCGCGCGAAAGCAGGATGTTCCGCGGATCCTTTTCCGCCTTTTCATCGGTGGCCGAGGACGCCTGCCGGAAGGTGGCGCTCGTCACCATCCGCTTGAGCAGCCGCTTCACATCCCAGCCGCTGTCAATGAACTCGCGGGCCAGCGTGTCCAACAATTCCGGATGGCTCGGCGGATCGCCCTGAAGGCCGAAATTCTCCTGCGTTGGGACGATTCCGGCGCCGAAACACATCGCCCAGAAACGGTTGACCGCAACCCGCGCGACCAACGGATTGTTAGGATCGGTGGCCCAGCGGGCGAGACCCAGTCGGTTGCGGGGGAAATCGGCGGAAAACGGCATCACCGCGGCCGGAGCCGAGGGCTCGACCGGACGCGCCGGATCCGGTGACGCATAGTCGCCGCGGACGAGCACGTGGAATTGTTTCCGATAGGGCGTCTCCTCCATCACCATGACATGCGGCAGATTGGATAGAAAATCGTCCTCCAGCGCCTTGCGCGCCGCGACGACCGCCGCCCGCGCCGTGGCGGATTCCCCGTCGGCCCGGAAGTGATGGAAACTCCGGAGCGCCTCTTTCGCGGCGGCGTCACCGGCCCGCGCTTTCTGATAGGCCGCGGCAAGATCCTTTCCATCCGGATCGGCCGACTCCGCGGCGCTGAGAACCGTCCGGAAAACCGCCAGATCGGCGAGACGGCCCTGGGAAAACCCGCGGTCGTCGCGGGGACGGGCGCCCACCCGGAACGTGTCCGCGGCGACCGGTTTGTCGAGATGATCGCGGACGGTGGCGATGTCGGCGGGTTTTCCATCGATATATATTTTCAATCCATCCGCGCGCGACGAACCATCATAGGTGACGGTGAGGCGGAGCCAGCGGCCGATGGGAAACGGCTCGCGGGTTTCAACCGATGCGGCGCAGCCGGGCCACAGGTGGATGCAGCTCCAGCGGAGCCGCCCGTTCTCCAACAACAGCTCGAAGCCCGACGCGTCGGCCGCCTGCGAATACATGGCGGGGCCGGAATGGAGGATCACCGCGCGATCCTTTTTGTCGGGGCAGAAAATCCGCATCGAAACGCTGAGCGGATCATGCCGGGTGACGCCGGACACGCCATCCAACTGGAGCACCGTGTCGCCGTCGAACTCAAGGCCGCCGTCGTTCGGCTTGAGTTGTCCGCCGCCGACGGTCGCCGGTTTGGCTCCTGGAACGGAATTGGCGCAGGTGCCGTTGTCGGCGCGGTCGAGCGGATAGCGTGCCACGGCGGTGGCGGGCGTGATCCCGGCGGTGTTGGCGAGCCAGGATTCGAACCGTCCCTCCCGTGTGGCTGCCGCGATGCGGCTCGCGGCCTCCGCGGTTTCCAACGCGGCCCGGCGCTTGCCGAGTTCGGCGGATTGGGCGGCATCCAACAGCGGCATCGAAGGCTCGGGCGTGGCGTTGCCCAACGAATACGGATAGAGCCCGCATTCGTCGATCTGGCCGAACATCGAGGCGAGGCTGTAGTAGTCGGTCTGCGGGATCGGATCGTATTTGTGGTCGTGGCACTTCGAGCACTCCATGGTTAGACCGAGAAACGCGGTGCCGAACGTGTGGACGCGGTCGGAGACATATTCCTGGCGGAACTCGGCCTCGATGGACCCGCCCTCCTGGGTCTGGCGATGGAGCCGGTTGAAAGCGGTGGCCAGCCGTTGCTCGTCGGTTGCGTCCGGAAGCAGATCGCCGGCCAATTGCCATGCGACGAATCGGTCGAACGGCAGATTTTCGTTGAACGCGCGGATCACCCAGTCCCGCCACGGCCAAACATAACAGGACAAATCGGACTGATAGCCGTAGGTATCGGCGAAACGGGCGACATCCAGCCAGTCCTGGGCGAGCCGCTCGCCATAGGCGGGCGAGGCTAACAACGCGTCGATCTGTCTGGCGTAGGCATCTCCGGATGGATCCGCCAGAAATGCGTCGAGAGCTTCAGGGGAGGGCGGCAGTCCGGTTAGGGCGAACGACGCCCGCCGCAACAGCGAGGCGGGGTCGGCCGGGGGATTCGGGGCCAATCCGTTGTCCTTCATTTTCGCCAGCACGAACCGGTCGATGTCATCGCCGGGCCACGCCGGATCGGACGGCTGTGGGGGCGTGTGCTTGCGCGGCGGGACGAAGGCCCAATGCGGCTGGTATTCGGCGCCGGCCGCGATCCACCGGGTGAGGAGGTCCTTTTCCGAATCGCCCAGCGGGCGGTTCAATTTCGCGGGCGGCATGGTTTCGGTGGGATCGGCCGCGTGCATCCGGCTGACCATCGCGCTGGCGGCGGGATCACCCGGCACGATCGCGCGATTTCCGCTTTTCAGCGTCGCGGTGGCACCTTCCCGCGTGTCGAGCCGCAATCCGGCCTGCCGCCCCTTGTTTCCGTCCGGCCCATGACAACCGAAACACCGGTCCGACAGCAACGGCCGGATCTCGCGGTTGAAATCCGGCGGCGGCCGCCCGTCCATCTTGGCCTGCGAACCCGGAACCGCCCTAACCGCGCGGTCGCACTGCGACAGCCCCAACGCCAGAAAGGCGAGGGAAAAACCACTGAAAACTCGAATAAACGCGGACGGCATCGGACCCATTACGCCGAAATCATGAGTGATGTTTCCGGATTGTCAATGGGGGCGTAGCGCATGATCGGAAGATGTCACTGTGAGTTACCCGGCTATTCTCGCATGCCACGAAAATGAAACGACCCGGCGTTCGCGCCGGGTGAACTCGAGAGTGGCCGCCAATGGATTTCCGAAAACCGAGATTTCCGGGCGTTCGGCAAAATTCCGTACGACGCATAGGAAATACCTTTCCCCGAGATACTCCGCGACCTTGTGTTCTTTTTCGGTCATCTGAATCTCACCGGACTTGCCGGCCATTCCTTTGACTTCCACCGCGAGAAACGGATCATCCGACTGCGGCTGGAGCCGGAAATCGAACCCGCATCCGAGCCGCGTTACGTTGGATAGGTCGTGGCCGGCAAACCGTGGAATGTTAGGAAACTTGGCTTCGAAAAACCGCTCGGCGGAAATCCCGGTGATGAGCCTTTTTGAAAAACTCTCGTTCTCCAAACCGGCGTCGGTGATTCCGGCGATCTCCTCCAGTCCCTCGTCCGCGAGATCCCGCGGACACGACACGACAGGCTCCAACAGTTTTGCGAAATCATCCAACGGGAGATGGCCATATCGGTCGAAAAGCGCACGCCGGTCGGGCCGCATCTCGCGTTTGTGCCATCCGCCCGGAGCGTGGGGAAACAGCGGATCGAACTCCTGCCGGTAGTTTTTCAGCGATGTCGGTTTCACGCCGATCGCGTGCCCGATGACATTATAGGCCTCCACAAATGTGGAAAATCCCAGATAGTCCAAGCCCGTGTTTCTGAACTTCGATAGAAACAATCCCACAAGCATCCGTTGTTCGAGGGTGGCAGGCGATGGCGTCATGGAAATAGATGAATCGACCGAGCAACGGATGGCAAGCCGACAGTTCGGATGTCATAACCCATGCCGTGAAACCCGCATTGGACCGCCGGATGACCGGAACCGGAAACGCGGGGGCGGAGCCCCTCAAATCCCATGAACCTCCCCTGGCACCGGGATGGTGATTTTCGAGTCGGGCAGGCGGGTGGAGAGTTCGTTGCGGAACCATGCGGTGGCGGGGGCGTCGCCGTGGACGAGGAATATCTTGCGGGGGGCCAACCGGCAGACGTAGTCGGCGATCGCCTCGCGGGTGGCGTGGCCGCTGAAATCGAAGCCGCGGGTTTCGCAGCGCAGGGTGACCGGCGGATGGGCGGGATCCAACAGAACCGGATCGCCGGGTTGGGCGGCGCGGATGCGGCCGCCGGGGGATTCGGGATCGGTGTAACCGACGAAAAACAGCCCGTGCCGCTTGTTTTCCAACACACCCAGCCGCGCGAAGGTGTTGGAGGCGGTTTTCTCGGTCATCATGCCGCTGGACAGCACGTAGATGGCGCCGTTGGTGAAGGGGATCGAACCGCCGCGGCGGCGGTCGCCGGTGGAAATCTCCATATCGGTCAGAAAATCGAACCCGGGAAGCCGCCGGCGCGAAACCTCGCTAAAATTATCATATATATGAGTCATCTTGGTGCTGAGTCCTCCTATATATACCGGGGCTTTGCGCGGGATGAGCCGGTCCTGCTTGAAACGGTGGATCATCGCCAGAGCCTCCTGGGTCTTGCCGATGGCGAACACCGGGATCAGCACCGATCCCTTGCGGGCGAGCACGCGGGCGATGCACTCGGCCAGCGCGTCTTCCTCGCTGGCGCGGGTGTAGTCCGGCCGCCGCACATAGTCGCCGCGGGTCGTTTCCACGATGATCGCATCCACCGGATCGAAGGGAAGCATCGCACCTTTCTGTACCGTGGCGTCCTCGAAATTCACATCGCCGGTGTAGAGCACCCGGCTTCCGTCGGCCTCGATGGTGATCGCCGCGGAGCCGAGGATGTGGCCGGCATCGTGAAACGTCGCGCGGACGGTGCCCGCCGGATCGAGATCGAACGGCCGGCCGATGCCGCGGCGTTCGAGGCGGTGGACGATCCCGTCGAGATCGCGGTGGTGGAACAGCGGGTATTCGGTTAGGCCGAGTTCGATGCGTTTCGACTGCATCACGTTGACCGAATTGTGGAGCAGCGCCAGGCCGAGGTCGGCCGTTTCCTGGGTGAGGAAAACGCGCGCCCGCGGTTGGCTGGCGGTGAGCAGCGGCAGGGTGCCAATGTGATCGAGGTGCGCGTGGGTGACCACGGCGGCGTCCACGGTGTCGTCGCCGAGCATTTCAAAGTGCGGGACCGCCTCCTGCCCCTCGTGTTTCGGGTGCATGCCCGCATCGAGCACAATCCTGGCGGAGGAGGTCTCCAGCAGGTAGGAATTGGCGCCGATTTCGGCGTGGCGGCACAGGCTTTTGAAAATCATCGAATGGGGGCGGAGGCCGACCGTGGCGGGCGGACCGGGTTCTGTCAATCCGGAGAGTGGCGAAATCCGGGGTTGGCGGGGCGGCGGATTGCGGGTATAGTGCGCGCGTGTCCGCTGGTCCATCCACGCCCGATTCGCCGATCCAACTGCGAGGCAGCTTGCTGTTGGCGGATCCGTCGTTGCGCGATGGCACCTTCGACCAGTCGGTGATCCTCATTTCCGAGCATTCGCCGGAGGACGGCGCGTTCGGGCTGATTCTGAACCAGCCGACGGGAAAACTGGTGAGCGACTATCTGACGGCGCCCGAGTTTGCCCCGCTGAGCCGGATTCCGGTGTTCACCGGGGGGCCTGTGGCCCGCGAGCAGCTCACGTTTTCCGCATTCTGGTGGAGCCGCAAGGACGGCCTGCGCTGGGCGGTACGGATCTCGCTTGAGGACGCGATCAAGCACGCCAACCGCTCCGGGACGATCGTCCGCGCGTTCGTCGGGCATTCCGGATGGAGCCCGGGCCAACTGGAAGGCGAACTGCGGCGCCACTCGTGGTTCACCACCCGTCCGGACGCGGGGTTGCTGGGCGCGGACCACGACCGCCACCTGTGGCGCCGCATCCTCCGCAAAATGTCCCCGCTGCACCGCATCCTGGCGGAGGCCCCGGCCAACCCCACCCTCAACTGATTTCCCCCCACCACCATCCGTTACCGTGTTAGAATTGCCTCTCGTCTTCAGTCCCGTTCCCGAAATCGTCTCAGAAATCGCCGCCGGCCGCATGGTCATCGTGGCGGACGACCCCTACCGTGAAAACGAGGCGGATCTGATAGGTTCGGCATCGCTTTGCACCGCGGAAATGGTCAACTTCATGGCGGTCCACGGCCGCGGGCTGGTCTGCGCGCCGCTGCTGGCCGAACGCGTGGAGGAACTGGACCTGCCGCAAATGGAACGACGCAACCGCGAGGGCCAGAAAACCGCCTTCACCGTGAGCGTGGACGCGGCGGACGGAATCAGCACCGGGATTTCCGCGGCGGACCGGGCGCTGACGATCCGCCTGCTGGCCGATCCCGCCGCCGGAGCCGGATCGTTTGTGAAACCGGGCCACGTGTTTCCGTTGTTGGCCCGGCCCGGCGGCGTGCTGCGGCGCGCCGGTCACACCGAGGCGGCGGTGGATCTCACCCGCATGGCCGGCCTGCCGCCCGCGGGCGTGATTTGCGAGATCATGAACGACGACGGCACCATGGCGCGCGTGGGGCATCTCGGCACCTATCAGAAACGCCATGGACTCAAGGCCTGCACCATCGCCCAGTTGATCGAATACCGCCGCCGCGAGGAAAAACTGGTCCACCGCGAGCAAACGATCGTGCTGCCCACCGATTTCGGCGACTTCGACTGCCATCTCTATCGGATCGACACCGATGGCACCCATCACCTCGCGCTCACCCGCGGTCCCGTGGACGGCGGTGAACCGGTGTTGGTGCGGGTGCATTCGGAGTGTCTCACCGGCGATGTGTTCCACTCGCAGCGCTGCGATTGCGGCAACCAACTGGCGGCCGCGCTCGAACGCATCGCGGCCGACGGCGGCGTCCTGCTCTATCTGCGCCAGGAAGGACGGGGCATCGGCCTGCCGGCGAAGATCCACGCCTACAAGCTCCAGGAACAGGGCCTCGACACCGTCGAGGCTAACGAAAAGTTGGGCTTCGGCTCGGACCTGCGGGACTATGGCATGGGGGCCCAGATCCTCCACGACCTCGGCGTCCGCCGGATCCGCCTGCTCACCAACAATCCGAAAAAAGTCGTGGGCCTCGAAGGCTACGGCCTGGAAATCGTCGAGCAGATCCCGATCGCCTTCCCTCCCAACCCGCACAACGAGAAATACCTCGAGACCAAACGGGTGCGGATGGGGCATTTGCTTTGAGGTTCCGCAATCTGCTGGGAGCCACGTCATTTTCCAGCGGTTTCATCGGGAGCACACCACCAGTGCAAGCCGCAACTCAAGCGCGGCACCGCCGGGGCCGCACGAGAATGAGGTGGGAATGGGTGGCGCTTCGCGGTCGGTCATTCACCCATCATTCTCCTGCGCTCTCGGCGAGAGCGCGCCACCTTTGGGAGGAGAATGAAAGGTAGCGCGGCACCGCCGGGGCCGCATGAGAATGGGGTGGGAATGAACCGAACATCCTCGCAAAACCGTCGCACCGGTAACACGGTCTCCTCTGGATTCTTGACTCTTGGTTCTTGATTCTTTCCTCAGGCATCTTCGATCTCCAATCTCCTTGGCGGACTCGGTGTCTTGGCGGTGAAATCTTCTCCGGGCGCAGAACGCCTGGGAGGCCACGCTCTCACGAGCGCGCCTACGGACGACAGCGTTTTCATCCACAATCCACAATCTGCCATCCTCGATCTCCTCGGGTTGATCCTTTTCCGGCTGCTGCGTCCGACTCACTCCGCATGGATTCGCGAAGTGCGGGCGTGGTTTGACATTTCGTGGAATTGCGGTGGTCGGTGCCGTTTGGTATCCGACATCCGTTTGCCATGAAAACCATCCCGATCGCTGCGGCGCTTTTGTTATCCCTCGCCTCCCTCCGCGGGCAGAATGCCACGGAGACCGCCTTCCAGCCAACCGCGAAGGCTTCCTCATCCGATGTTCCGCTCACGCTGAGCATCGGACTGAATGATATCTATTGCGGAAAAACCGCTTGCTCTTGCATATCGAATATCGCGAAGCGGAGCTACGACGGAACACTCGCGGCGTTGGAAAAGCAAGGAATCAAGCTGCAAATCACCTATTTCATGGAGGTGATGGATCTGGAAAAGGCGATCCGGGAGAAAAAATTTGACGGCGTGCTTTGCAAACCGTGGACCGCGTTGCGGTACGGACCCGAGACCGGCAGGAAGTTCGTCCGGGTGGCGGACGTGGCGGATTCTCAGGATTCACCGGTGTTGGCGGGAATCGTGGTGGTGCCGGTGGCCTCACCCATCCGCAAACTCGCCGACCTCCAGGGCAAACGGTTGGTCTTCGGCCAGCCGGATTCCTATGAAAAATACCACGCCCCGCTGCTGCTGATGGCCAAGGAAAAGGTCAAGCCGGCGTCGGCGCTCTATCTATCAAGCTGCGGCGAGAACCTCGACGCGCTGATGAGCGGCAAGGTGGATGCCGCCGTGATTTCCGATTACGCGCTGACCGCGAGCTGCGCGGTGGATTTCGCCAAGCCGGAGGATTTCCGCACCATCGCGACGACGGAGAAGATGCCGCTGACCTCGCTGCTGGTGGATACGGCCAAGGTTTCGCCGGCCGATGCCGCGCGGCTCCAACAGGCGTTGCTGGCGATTTCCGGCAAGCAGGTTCCCGCCGATCTAACAGGCAAGGGGTTTGTCACCCCGGTTTCCTGGAAACCGGAGGCGGTGGAGGCCAAGGATGTCCCCGTTGCGGTGAAACCATGAATCCGGGCAGGCGCAGGTTCATCGAGTTCGGGGGCAGGCTGATAGGCGCGGCCGCGCTGGGCGGCGTGGGCTGGAGGGTGTTCGGCGGAGCCGATCCCGAGGCCGAGTTCAGCCAACCGAAGCGCCCCTACGTGTGGCGGATCAACACGGACAAATGCACGTTTTGCGGGAAGTGCGAGACCGCGTGCGTTAGAAATCCTTCGGCGGTGAAGGCGGTGAACGACCAGGTGAAATGCTCGTATTGCGTGGCCTGCTACGGGCACCTCGCCGAGCTGACGATTTCCTCGGACAAGATCAACAGCGAGGGCAAGCGGGTCTGTCCCTACGACGCGGTGCTGCGCAAGGAATTCGGAGGCGGCAAGGACGGCTATCACCTTTACACGATCGATCAGGAACACTGCACCGGGTGCGGCAAATGCACCAAGCGCTGCAACGAACTCGGGACCAAATCGATGTTCCTGGTGATCCGGCCGGAGTTGTGCATCGGCTGCAACCGTTGCGCGATCGCCGCGGTTTGTCCGGATCACGCGATCGAACTGGTCCATTGTTATCCCGAGGATGATTACCGCGGGGATTTCGAGTTGGACCAGGAACTCAAGCGGATGGAGGAAGCGGACATGGGAGGCATGGAGGACGCGCAAAGCGGGGAAAAATCGTGAGGCGCTGGTTGTTGGGGTGTGTCGGCGTGGTGGTGCTGGCCTGCGGACCGGTGGCCGCGGGTGACGACCCGTTCGAGGACGCCGCAGCCGCGGAAAAGGCCGGGGAGACCGCTCCGCCATGCTTTGTGATTCCCAGCGCGGAGCAATTGGGCTCCAGCGATCAGATCGTCCAATACCGCGAGAAGTTCGCGCCGACGCTCTATCAAACCGAGTGGGCCGGATGGCCTTGGCTCGACCTGGGAATACTGGCCGGATTGCTGGCGCTGGGAGCCACGATGGTTTGGCGGCACGTCCACGTGAAACGGTTTTGGATTCCGGCGGCTCTGACGCTCGGGTATTTCGGATTCGTGCGGGGCGGGTGCATCTGCCCGGTGGGCTCGGTGGCGAATCTATCCATCGGGCTGGCGCATCCCGAGTTGGTGGGGATCAGTACGGCGGTGATGTTTCTGCTGCCGCTGGTGGCGGCGTTGTTCATGGGCCGGGTGTTTTGCGCGTCCGGATGCCCGCTCGGGGCGATCCAGGAACTGCTGGCCGGAAAGAAGCCGATCAAAGTGCCGGAACGTCTGGACCGCGTGTTGCGCTGGCTGCCGGTGGGAGTGCTGGTTGCCACGGTTTGGCTGGCCATCCGCGGCGGCCAGATGCTGGTTTGTCTGTTGGATCCCTACAAAACCGCGTTCTTCTGGGGCTACGGCTGGATCCAGCGCGTCCTGGCCTGGGGCCGTGGCGATCTGGCGGAACCCGGATGGTTCTGGATCGGCGATTGGACCGCCTGGGGCGTGTTGATCGCGGCATTGTTGATAGGGGTGAAGGTTTACCGGCCGTTCTGCCGGTTCGTGTGCCCCTACGGTGTGCTGCTAGGCGCGTTATCCGCGGTCGCGTTCAAGCGCCGCCGGGTCGAGCAAAGCCACTGCGTCCAATGCGGAATCTGCGAACGCAAATGCCCGGTGCAGGCCATCACCCGGGATCCGGAAACCCGCGAGTTCACCGTTTCCACCTACCACTGCATCCAGTGCAACCGCTGTTCCTCCCATTGCCGGAAGGATGGAATCTGCTAGAAGAGCGCCGACAGACGCCGCGGATCGGTGCGGTCGCCGATCAGGATGAAAATCCGCTCCTCATCGGCCCAGCGGGCGACCGCCCACTTGCCGTGCTGCGTGAGCAAGGGCGCGTCGCGTTCGGGCAATTCGGCGCACACGTCCTGGCGGCGGAAAATCACGAGGTGGACGATGCCGTTCTCGCGCTCGTCAAAGCAAACGATCGACCCGACGCGGCCGTCGATGACAAGCTCGCGGCAGCCGATGCCCTTCAAGTTGGCCAAACCTTTGGGCAGGCAGCAGGGACAAGGCAGCTTGCGGGTCTTGAGATGGTCGAACAACTCGCGCTGGTCCTCGCGTTTCTGATCGAGCGTGAAATCGGGCGACTCGAATGCGCGGATGAACTCGGTTTCCACAACATCCATGGGGAGTTTCGGCACCTTTACCACCTCCGGTCCGGGGGTGTGGAGCGTGAACACGAAGGCGAGCGCGATTCCCGCGGCGGCGGCCACCGGAATCATCGCCCGACGGCGGAAACGGGTGCGGTGAATGCGGATCGCCTCGGTGCGGTCCATGGCGGCCACGATTTCTATCCGAAGACCCGCGGGAGGAACGATCGTGGCCATGGCGCCGACGAACATCGCGTCGATGCGGTCCTTCGGTTGGGGCAGATCGCCGCGCTCCACGGCGAGGTGGGAAAGGATGCTTTCGCGGAGGCTGGTGGGCATCGAGAGACGGTCGAGCGCGGAGGCGAACCCGGTATCGAACGCGCGTTCGCGGGCCAGCCATTGGCTGAGTTCGGGATCTTCGTTGGCGAAGCGCAGCGCCTCGGCGAATTCCTTGCAGCCGTGGTCCGCACCGCACGGGCGGAAGCTCTTGAGAATGAAACGTGCCTGTTCTCTATCCACGGTTCGCGCGCAATGCCTCCGGTTCGAGTTGCAGGATGTTTTTCGGCGCACTGGCCGGCTCCGCGAGCATCTGGCGGCGCAGGATTTCCTTGCCGCGGGAAAGCCGGGACATGACCGTGCCGATCGGAATCTCGAGAATCTCGGCGATCTCCTTGTAACTGTGCTGCTGGAGATAGAAAAGCGTCACCGGCGCGCGGTAGGTCTCGTCGAGTTTGCCCAACAGTTCCAGCGCCCGCTGCGCGTCCATTTGCCGGTCGGCGTCTTCCTCCGGGGCCGACACGGCGCCCACGGTATCCTCGTTGAGTTCCTCCTCGACAAACTTGTCCGCCCTCCGGCGTTGTCCGAGAAACTCGCGGTGGAGCGTGGTGAAAAGCCAGGTCTTCGCCTTGGTCCGGTCCTTGAGCTGGGACCCCTTTTCCGCCCAGATGCAGAACGTCTCCTGCACCAGATCCCCCGCCCGGTCGGCGTCCCGCGTCAGCGAGAGCGCGAACCGGAACAACGTCTGGTAGTGGGCGTCAACTAAATCCGCAAATTCGCTCATTCGTCGTTTGAGAGGTGGAGATTGGCGGATTATTCCCGGAAATGGTTCATTTCAGGCCCATCTTCCGCGTCCGCACGACGAACCTACTCCGGGATTCCGCGATTTCAAGCAGCGGTGATTCTTGCGTCGGCCATTTCTCCGCCTACCACCCAGCCGCGTCGTCCCCGCATAGACTGGCGATGCGCCTGGGGGAGAGAATCGAGTCACGCACTCGGGATGCCGCCCACCGTGGCAGAGGACGCTCAGGGAGCGCGGCCGCCTTGGAACGGGGCTTCGGTGCTTGGCCGCCTTCGGAGTCGGATATTCGCGAGCAGCAGACTCCCGGCGCACATGACCGCCAGAACGACCACAATGACCGATACCTTGTGCCGAACCAGCATTCCAACGAATCCGGTTGTCGGACCTGCCGACGGCGCGGGCGGTGGCAGGTTAATAGTGGTTACCAGCCCGTCCGGGATTCGGATCTTTCTTCGCTTCAAGCAAACAGCCGCTGCCTCCCGTGCCACGAAAAACAACGTACCGCTGCCATCCGAATAAAAATTCGCGTTTGCCGCCGGGTGGTCGAGCAACGCAAGCAACAGCGGCGTATCCGCAGGATCGTCCAGCGAGTCGAGAATGCGGATGCCGTTTTTTAACCCCTGGCAGTCCGTTTCACAGGTCAGTTCAAGATTCCCTTTCAGGTCTCTCTCGGCCGCCTCCCGCCACCATTGCCGTCGCTCATCGGTTAGCTGGTCGTTCAGAAAGCCACGTACGAACTCCATGAATTCCCCAGATAGTTTCTCCTTGCTGGCTGAACCGCTGTTGACACTTAGCGTAACGAGTGTTTCCAACGGCTGGACCCTTATCAGATGATCCAACACATCCCGTTCCCAGTCTTGGATTCCGGAATGGTGATACGTCAGGGACGCTTTGTAGTAGGCATGGACGAGCGGATCGTTAGCCTTGATCCTCTCCCGCAGCCATGGGCCGGCATCGGCCGTCCGTTGTCTCGCGGAGAGACCGGTCAATCCCGCCTGAATCCGGCGGATCCGGTCGCTCGACAGCCACCCGAGATATTTGTGGGATGGAAACAACTCTTCGGCAATTCTGCCGTTGCCAAGAAACCCGGCGGCGGCATCCCCGACCTCCGGATGATCGGAACCAAGGTCTCTTTCCGCCAGTTCGACCAGCCTCGCTATCGTTGCCTCGTCCGCGGGCCTGCGATCATACTGCGCGAAATGCGGTCCCGCGCTGGGAGTCCGGGCGGCAACCAAACGCCACACGCAGGCGCGGCACTTTTCGGGCGTCCCGTAGGAATGCGAGGGCTTCGCCTCAAGCGCGGCAACACAGCGGTCGGCCAGCGTCTGCCCGTCATGGTCGATCACCCATGGCTTCGCCAGCACTTCCGCGATTCTCCGCATGGTCAGGCGTTTCTGCGGGGTGGCGTCGCGCTTCTCCGCCCGTTCGAGCAGCCAATCCATGATCCTGGCTCTATCGGGGATCGCCAGTTCGTGATTGCGAACAAGTTCCATCAGCGCGCAGAATTCCTCGTCGCTGTTGGCGAGCATGCTTCCCGACCACCTTTGTTTGATCAAGCCCTCCTCAAGAGGCTCCCGGAGATCGCGCGTCCACGACTCCTTGGCCATCACTTGCATGAGATCGTTCGCGAAGTATCTCCCCCGTTGGGGTTCACTTCTGATTGTCCGGTTTGGAACTCCAAACACATATCGGATTGCCCCGCCGGTGTCACCCCATTGGCTATCCACGCCACCCAATGCCAGCGCATGTCTCGCAGGCAGATCCGTCGGCGGCGGCACGCTCGCACACACCATCTCCCTCGGTTCGCGGGAATACCAGTGACCACCGAATTCCACCTCGCTGCGAACCTTCTGCAGTTCTCCGATGATGCCGGGTATGGCATCATCCGTGTCATTGACCAAATACACCGCCTGATATGGCTTTCCTTCTCCCCTACCATAGGGTCCTACCCGGTCCAGCGGATCCACGACCAAGGATATTTCCCCTTTCAAATAGCCGATTCTGGCAGGCAGTTGGCTAATCGGAACAACTTTCCTCAGCGCGTAACCATAGCCCCCGAATTCCCGCAGCGCCATGGTTTCGGCGGCTTCACCACTAACCGGCGCTCCTTGACCGTTCGCCCGGAAAACGGATGCCGCAGTTAGAAATCCAACGACCGCCACCACGGATGCCGGCCAGCCCGCACCCCCCTTCAAAGCACGCATACGAGGAAGAGACATGCCATCATGGCGGATCCAAGTCAAGCCGATCACCTGCCCACCGGAAACGGCCCCCGGTTTTCCGGAGGAGTGAGGAACCAGATTCCCCATCGATGGAGAAAATCACGGCTGCCGGATTTCGCGATCCGTTCCCTCAGCTCGTTGAGTCGTGTGGGATTGTAGGCGTCGAGCGTATCCCGTACGAACCCTTCTTCCGCCACTTCCCTGCCCGCCAGAACTTCCGCCAGATCGGGCAACCAGGCCGGCGCCCTACCCGATTCCAGCGCGAGGACTCCATCCAACACCTCGTCATGCTGGCTGCCGCCCGGACGGGCCTGGAACGTGAACACGCGTCCGCCGGTGGCGGCATCAAGCAGGGTGAGCGAATCGTTTCCGCTGGCAACCATCCATTTCCCCGTTTTGGAAAACACCAATGGCTCACGCTGGCTCTGGGGCACCGCTGAAAACGGGAAACACTCGATCGCAGCCGCATGTTCGCTGATATGCGTTCCTCGCGCCATGTCCCAGACATCGATTCCCGCACAGTCCCAGTTATCGGATTCGGTATTGTAGTTGATGAGATAGAGCAGCCGTCCGGACGGATGGAAATAGGCGTCACACCCCACATCCTTTCGCTCGCGGTGATGGACGGGAAGCAGGAACAGCGGTTTGCCGTCGGGAAACGAAAACACCGACGCATTACCTAACCGGTCACCCGTGACCAGACGGGTTCCCGCCGGATTCATCAGCGCGAAATAGGGAGTGCCGGACGGGTCATCGGGGCGCATTCGCAGTGTGGCCACCACTTTGTTTTCAGCGGAGGAATAGACCCGCATCTCCTGGAAGCCCCTGCGCTGGGCTGGCGTGCCGCCCCCAAAAACCACACCATCGTCGCCGATCCTGTCCACATCGACATACAGCGTGCCATCGGGTCCCACCGGTGTCACGTTCCGGGGAACCGTCTCACGGATGACCAGTTCCCGTTGTTTCCGGGTATCGAATTGGTGGAGCTTTTGACCGAGAATGAATGCCATGGTTTCGCCGCGATTCCAAGCCTGCTCGAGGCCACCCTCGTTCTGATAGGTCGCCAGCACCCCTCCGTCGCGGGTCCGGACGAGGAATTGGGTTCCGGAATCATCACCGTTGGAAAGCCGCCGGATGTCGCACACCAACAACACGGAATGATCCTGGGAAAGCAGATGAAGGAACGATTGGTCGCCGGGTGATCCGTAATGCGGGCACTCCCACAGAAGTTTGGATTCCGGCCCGGCCGACCGCAGTTGCAAATCTCCCGCCGGGTTGCGTGAAAGCGTACGGAGGCTGCCGTCGCGGAGGACGAAGGTGCGCCCGAAACGCGTGGGGAACCCTCCGGTGGATCCGCCGGTTCCGGTTCGATCATCGACCGGCGGCACGGCGGACGGCGTGATGTCCCAATAGTGGATTCTAACACTCGGCACGCCGGGCGCGGGCGGAAGATGGGAGGCGGTGGCCATCCGATTGGGCAAGGTGGGATGGAAGGCGCAGGCGAGGGTGCCGGGAAACTCCGCGGACAGGCGGTAGCGTTGTGAGAAAGCTTCGTTTCGCAAGAGGTGGTTCCCCGTCCAATCCATCGCGCGGGAGCCATCGACTGAGGCAACCGTGGTGGGTTCGTCGCCAACCGGCTTCCCCATGAAACGTCCCTGGCTTTCCAGTTCCGTGATAAAACCCGTCAGTTCCAGCGGCTTGTCGGACGCGGGCCGGATGAAACGCGGTTCCTCCACCTCGTGCTGCTTGAAAGTCCCGAGATCGATTTTCCGATAGGGCATGAACAAGGTGTTTCCGTCCTTCGAGAACGCCAGATAGAACCCAAAGCGGCCGTTATCAAGATCCGGAGAAGCGTCGGATGATCCGAGGGGGTAGGGGTAATTCTGGTAGGCCAGCATGAAAACCAACGCGGCCGTGGCGGGGTTGTCGCGGGGATTTGTGCGGACGCTGCGGGCCAATCGGGCGAGGGCGGACCGGGAGTCGTCACGGGCGAGCGCTTGTCCCGCCAATTGAAGCTCGGGATCGCGCGGGGACAACGTAGGCGCCGCATCGAGAGAACTCCACGGACCAACAGCCATGCAGCCCAAGATTCCGAGAGCAATTGGACTTCGCGGATAGGATATGCGTTTCATGGGTTTACGCTGAATACAGAATTCGAAAACCAAGAGGAGGTTTGCCCTGGAACGATCTCCCGCCCCGGATGTTCTTCCCGTGTTTTCCATACGGGGAACCCGGGTCCGATATTTCCCAATAACCAATAACCAATCCCCCCCCAATCCCCCTCACCGTTTTCCGGTCAGGTGCAGGCTGCGTTTCGGGCCTTGGAGGACGAGGGCGTAGGTGGCGTTGATGAGGTCGTCCTCGCCCATGTAGGGCGCGCCCATGTGGGGGGTGGTGAAGCGGAGGCCGTAGCCGGGTTCCCATGCCAGTGAGAACCACCAGGCGTATCCGGAGATGACTTTCTGATAGTCCGCGGGCGAAACGAGGTTCAGGCCTAACAATCCAAGCGATCCGCCGGGTTCGCCATAGGCGTGGCTGTTGCGGATCCACGGGTGATGGGCGGCCATGAAACGGACCATGGCGTCGCGCATGTCGGGGCGTTCGCCGCGGAGGTGGCACGCCATGGCGAAGAGTCCGCTGCGCGACCAGAATTCCTCGGTATCCTTGTAGGAACGGTTGTACCCGAGCGCGCCGTGGCCGCCGTCTTTCGGATCGGACCAGGCCATCTCCATGAAAGGCATGAGCAGTTCCCAAATGGCGGATTTCATGCCGCAGCGTTTGGCCAGGGCCTCAAACAGCAGCAGGTGGCAGCCGGGGGCGACGAGCGCCTTGTTTTCGTAGGGCAAACCATCGGGGCCATGGCCGAGGGCGGGCACCTGCCAGGCGCTCGGGTGTTGGCCGTTGACCGCCCAATCGCGGAGTTCATCGAGGTTCTTGAGCACCGATTTGTCACCGGTGGCGAGGTGCCATTCGCTGTAGAGGATGCCGGCGTAGGCCCCGGCCCAGAAGCCGAGATTTCCGTAATCGGCGGGCTTTTTGTATTTTTCCTTCGCCCAATCGACCGCCTTGCGGACGCGGGACTTGTATTTCACCTCGCCGGTGGCGAGCAGGGCGAGAGCGGAAAACGACGTGCGGATCATGTCTCCGGACCAGCTTCCGTCGTCGCGCTGGGTGCGTTCGAGAAACCTGAGGCAATCCTCCAACATCGCGGCGGCTTCCGGGTCGTTGACGGGGTTGAGGGTGGTGAATGCGCGGGCGCGCGGTTTCGGAAATACGAGGTCGATGGTTTCCAGCGCGCCCTTGCGGAGCGTCGTGACGGTTAGAGCGCGTTTCCCGGCCTTGAGCGCGGCCTCGGTTTCGCGGCCGAGCGCCGCCTCGTGGCTGGTGTGGAACCACTCCCAGCCGGGATCGAGGCGGTTGATCGGGAGCGGCTTTCCTCCGATCGCGAGGATCGCGTCGCCGGGTTTCAGCTTGGCCCGCGAGGCCGGGGTGTTGGGGCGGACTTCCATCACGGTCAGGACCGTCTGTTCGTGCTCGGTTAGAGCGTCGAAACCCAACAGCCCCGCGCCGAGTTTGTCGGGCCCGAGACCGCCGTTGGAGCGACCGAAGAGTTTCGCACCAGGCGTCTCATGAATGCGGGCCATGCGGGCGGTGCCGACCACGAGTGTGCCCTCACCGGCATTGGAGACCCGGACGGCGAAGCGTTTTCCTTCGAGGGACTTCATGAGCGGCTGGGGGATTTCCAACCACGCGCGGCTTTTCGCCACGACCGGCTGGACCGGTTCGGGCTTGAAGCCCACGGCCTCGACTTCCCCGGCGGTGCCGAAGCCGCCGCCGCTCCAATCGCTTTCGATCACGAAACGGAATGCCTCCGCATCCGTCGGTGCGGGCAGGGCGACATCGAGGGGCGTGCGGTTTTTGGCGAATTCCCCGGTGGTTTCCCCTTTGACAACGGTATCCCAATCGCCGCCGGGCTTGCGGATTTCCAGCCGATAGGCCTTGGCCACGCCATTGGTGAAACCGGATTGCCGTGGGGTGTAGCGGACGGTGGTCAGACGGGTGGGCTTGCCGAATTCCAGCCCCAGCCAATGCGGCGGCTTGTCCTGCTGTCCCGCGTAATTCGAGTGCCAGTCGGTTTTCGGGTCGCCGTCGAACGCCTTTGCGGCCTCGGAACCCGGGTGCCCGGACGAGGAAATCACCACCCACGCCGCACGCGGGGCCTCGCCGGTGGCTGCGGCCTCGCCATTGGCGAAAACCTCCCCGCTGGCCGGATCGAGCGCCTCGAGTTTCACCTTGCCCGCGCCGCCGCCGGCCGTGCCGAAGACATCCACGGAAACCACGCCCCGCCATTCGCCGCCGGCCTCGCGTTCCTTGTCGCCCAACAGCGGGACGTTCACCGGCACCGTGGCCACCGCGCCGCTTTTCAGCGCAAACCCGCCACCTCCCGGCAAGGGCCAGGATTTCACCGACTTTTCATCGGCCCGCAAGCCGTCCACCGGCACGGGCGCTCCCAACGCCGTCGCCACCGCCACCCAGAAACCCGCCACTGTGTATCGTATCATCGCGCGGTGCTACGGGCGGAGGGTGGGCCGGTCTTTCTGATGAGCGCCATTTTCGGGTTCCCGCGATTGGGGATTGCAGGCAGCGGAAAAATGCGGTATTTCTCGCCGCCACCTGATGACCATCCGCCGCCTTGCCGCCTTTTTCCCGCTTTTGGCCGCCCTGACCGGTTTGTGCCGCGGACAGTCGCTGGCGGGGATGGACCCGCCCGCACCCGCGGTTACGCCCGCCGCCGCGGCAACAAGCACGCCGCCTCCATTGAAATCGGCCACCGACGGATCGATCCTCACCCGCAAGGACGCCCGCGCGATCACCCTGAAAATCCCCGCCCCGCGCGGCCAAATCGTGGACCGCGAGGGCAATCCGCTCGCCCAGAACACCGTGGCCTATCAGGTGGCGCTGCAATACCGGCAGTTCGAAAACGCCGACCGTGATTTCGTGATTCACTGGGCCCGCACCCGGCTCGCGGCCCTGGCCCCGCTGGTGAAAAACACCGTCCCGAAGACCGACGACGAACTCTACGACCACTACCGGCACCGCCGTTGGCTCCCGCTGTATGTGAGCGGCCAGATTTCCGGCAAGGACGCGCAAAAAATCGAGAAAAAGCTCGAATCCGGCCTGGTGCTGCACCCGGTTTACCGCAGGCACTATCCGGAAGGCGATCTAGCCGCCCACATCGTGGGTTATTCCGGCAGCGTGGGGAAACTTCCCACCGGCCCTATCAATTTCAACGAACCGATGTTCGAGGAAACCGAGGGACGCGCCGGATTGGAGAAACTTTTCGACGCGCAGCTCACCGGCGAACCGGGGATGAAACGCCTTCAGTTCGACGAAAACGGCAACAAGCTGCTGGAAGAGCAGGTCTCGCGCCCGCGGGCCGGCGGCACCGTGGTGACCACGCTCAATCTCGCTTGGCAGAAACGCGCGGAAAAGGTCCTGCGCAACGGCTGCCGGCGCGGGGCGTTCGTGGTGGTGGACGTGGTCACCGGCGAGGTGCTGGTGATGGCGTCCCGCCCGTCGTTCGACCTCAATCTTTTCACGCCGGGTATCAGCGAGGCCGATTTCAAGGCGATCAACGAGGACCCTGCCACGCCGCTCATGGGCCGCGCGTTCCAATCGAAATACCCGCCCGCGTCGTCGTTCAAACCGATCGTCGCCCTCGCCGCGCTGAACAACGGCACGATCACCAAAGATCAGGAAATCTACTGCCCCGCCGCCATCAAGATCGGCAACCACACGTTCAACAATTGGAGCAAGTCCGCCGAGGGATCGATCGACGTCCGCTACGCGCTGGCCCGCTCGTGCAACCCGTGGTTCTATCAGGTCGGGATCGACGTGGGGCCCACCGCGTTTCTCAGCCTGGCGCGGAGGTTGGGCTTCGGCGAGCGCACCGGACTGCCGCTGGAGGGGGAAACCGCCGGGCTGGTGCCTAACGACGAATGGATGCTCAAGAACGAAAAGCGCCGGATTCTGGACGGTGACACCGCGAACATGTCGATCGGCCAGGGGCCGTTGCTGGCGTCGCCGCTGCAGGTGGCCCAGGCGATGGCCGGCATCGCCAACGGCGGGGCCCTGCCGCGCCTGCAGCTCATCACGCAGATCCAGGATTCGCGCGGCCGGGTGATCAAGGCGACCGTCCCAGAGCGCCGGAACTGGCTCGGGCTGGACCCGAAAGCGGTGGAAGTGGTCCAACAGGGTATGAGCGATGTGGTTTCCAAAGGCTACGGCACCGGAAAAAGCGGAGGCCTGAGCTACACGGACCTGTGCGGCAAAACCGGCACCGCCCAGTGGGTGAAGGCAAAAAGCCAATACCTCGCGTGGTTCGCCGGGTTCCTGCCGAAGGACAATCCGCGCTATGCGTTCGCAGTACTTTACGAGGGCAGGCCGGGCGAGACCGTCTCCGGCGGTCGCACCGCCGCCCCCATGGTCCGCGCGTTTTTCGAGCCCATCAAGGACGACATCAAAGACATCATCGCCCCGCCGATGAAGGCGCTGGTGGTGGACGAGGAGAATCCGGACGGTCCGCCGGACGGGGAAATCCCGGCGGCCATCCCTGTGGAAGGCCCGATGCACGCGCTTCCGGTTGAGGAACTCGATCCCGAGAAGGAGGCCGAAAAGGACCGGAACAAGGACCGGGAGCCCGAAGCGGAACCCGAGCCCGAACCCGCCCCCCGCCCCGCTCGCGCGCTCCCCGTGGACGACGACGAGGTGATCGACGAGTCGATGGACGTGGAGTGAGGCCACCCGGTCACGGTTCCTCTGCGGCGAGACGGAAGAAACGGCGGTTGGAGGGAGCGGGATCGGTGAAGGTGTGGCGGGTTTGGGTGCCCAGCGGCGTTAGAACCACCGGACCAGTCCACGGACCGCCGGGCGGACGGGTGGCGTGCGTGGTCCAACCGGTCAGATTGTCAGAGCCTTCGACGCGCAGGAGGATGCCTTCGGGAACGATGGAGGGCAGTAGGAAAGAACATCCATTGGCTGTGGCGAGCGGCGCCTGCCCGCGCCCGGAGGCGGGATCGCGCGGGTCGCTGCCAAAGGCGTATTCGATGCCGTTGGGCAGCGCGTCTCCATCCGGGTCGGCAGTGATCGCCGCATCCGGATGCTGGTAGCCGCCGGATAGATCAGAGAACTCGGCCTGAGCCCAGGTTTGGTAGGGGGTGGAGGGGTCGGATTCGATAATGGCTTTCACGGGTGTCCGGCTAACTGAGGGTTCTGCATTCCCAAAGCGAAGAAAATGAATAGCTTGCATGAAATTCTCGATGTCACGCATTTGAACTTTCGAGTGAGATTTTCCATACTCCGCGGCGATGAACTCCGGCTGCTATTGATTGCGGTCTGCACCTACCTGATGATTGCGATCCTCCACAAGCAGATCAAGCTGCCCGGCACACTCCACAGAACTTTGCAGATTTTGAGCGTCCATCCGTTCGAAAAAGTCACTCTAAATAAGGGCATTTGTCCGGTGGGTGGTGTGTGTCCTGTGACGGCTGTGGACGAGCGGATCATGGGGTGACGGGGTTAGTGTGGCTGGGGTTGGTGCATCGGTCGAGTGTTTTGATGATGTCCTCCA
>JAFLEH010000022.1 GCA_017301995.1 Verrucomicrobiota bacterium
ACCCCATACAACCCCGGCCCGGAGGGGCGTCGCGACCCTGTCCCGATCCTCCTTCGGCCGGAAAGTGGGGGGCTAACATTAACTTGAAAACAGCCTAACACTGTCCAATGTACCGTAAGGGGCTCAGGCATCAAGGTGGTGAGTGGCCTAACCGGACCGCATCCGCGAAACGGGTCGCGCTCTCCAAGGTTACCAACCCGCAATCGTCAATCCAGGCGACCCCTTATTTCAGGATCAGTCGTTTGCAGGACGCGCGGTTGCGGGTTTTGATTTTGACTTACGAAGCCCGGGTTCTCCAAACGCAAGCGGCCAAGGCGGTGACATGGGGTCACGCATCCTTGGCCGCGTTGGGTTTGGGTTTTTGGGAGGTATCAACCGATCACGGGCATTGTCCGGTGGCATCCGGGCAGGCCGTGGACATGTGCGGGCACACGGTGGAAACGGTCGGACACTGGGTCTGGACCGATGTGCCGCACTCGGTGACGGTACCCGGACGGATGGTGGGGCCGCAGGCGGTATTGGTCGGACACAGTGTGGTGCGGGTTGGGCAGGTCGTTTCCTGCATCGGGCACTGGGTTTGCACGGTCGGGCAGTTGGTCGCGACGGTCGGGCAGAGTGTCTGCTGCGGCGCGCATTCGGTCGGGACGCCGGGGGTCATGGTTGAGCCGCCACACGTCGCAGGGTTGAACGGGCAATGCGTCGGCATCTCCGGGCAGGTGGTCTGCTGGACCGGGCATTCCGTTTGCACCTGCGGACACTGGGTGGCTACCGTCGGGCATTCCGTTTGCACCTGATAGCACTCGGTTGCCACGCCGGGGATAATGGTCGGTTGCTGGCAGTCCGGGGTCATCGGGCAATGCGTTGGCATCTCCGGGCAAGTTGTCTGCTGGATGGGGCACAACGTGGCCGCCTGTGGGCAGGTGGTTTGCTGGGCCGGGCATTCGGTTGCCACTTCCGGACAGGTGGTTTGTTGGAGCGGGCACTCGGTGGGCACATCCGGACAGGTGGTAAGGTTGACCGGGCATTGGGTTGCCACCTGCGGGCATTGGGTTGCCACCTGAGGACATTGGGTCGGGACCTGCGGGGTGTAGGTCGGTCCGCATTGACCGGCCACAACCGGACAGATGGTGGGATCCTGCGCCGGGCAGTGGGTGGCTTGTTTCGGGCACTGTGTCTGCTGGATCGGGCAAACGGTGAAGTCAGCCGGACCGCTCGGGCACTGGGTCGGATTAGCCGCGCTCGGGCACTGCGTGGGTTGGTTCGAGCACTCGGTGGTCGTTCCGGAGCACTGGGTGGCGGTGAGCGGGCAGGTGGTGACGGTCACCGGGCACTCGGTCGTTTTCTCCGGGCAGGTGGTGGTGGACACCGGGCACTGCGTCGGCACAGTGGCGGGGCATTGCGTGGGAATCTGCGGGCAGGTCGTCTGGTGGGTGGGACACTCAGTGGCGGACACCGGGCACGCGGTGGCGATCTGCGGGCAGGCCGTCTGGACAACCGGGCAGTGGGTTTGCTCAGTCGGGCACTCGGTGGCGCTGGAGGCGCAGGTGGTCACCGTGGCCGGACAGGTCGTCTGGTGAACCGGGCACTCCGTTTGCTTGGACGGGCAGGCGGTTTGGACGGCCGGGCAGGTCGTTTGGGCGATCGGGCATTCCGTTTGCTTGGCGGGGCAGGTGGTCTGGACCGCCGGGCAGGTCGTTTGCTGGACCGGGCACTGGGTGGCGTTGGCCGGGCATTCGGTGGCCGTTTGCGGGCACTGGGTGGCCACTTGCGGGCAATAGGTGGCCGCTCCGGTGGCGCACTGGGTCGGCTGCGTCACACATTGGGTCGGCTCCTGGATGCACTCGGTGACCAGTCGCGGGCACTCGGTGGTGACGCGCGGGCACTCGGTTTGCAGGGTCGGGCAGGAGGTCTGCGCGACCGGGCATTCGGTGGCCACCTGCGGGCAGGAGGTCGCCTTGGTCGGGCAATTGGTCGGTGCCTGCGGGCAATGGGTGACCACTTGCGGGCACGAAGTGGTGACCTGCGGACAGGTCGTCTGCGAGACCGGGCATTGCGTGGTATCACGCGGGCAGTGGGTGGTTTCCTGCGGGCAAGTGGTGACCACCACCGGGCATTCGGTTTCGGCCGCCGGGCATTCGGTAGCCACCGTGGAGCAAACCGTGACGGTTGCCGGGCAGGTTGTCTGGTTCACCGGGCATTCGGTTTGGGAAACCGGGCATTCGGTGGTGCTCCGCGGGCACTGCGTGGCAACTTGCGGGCAGGAGGTGGCCACGGTGGGGCACTGCGTGGCTACCGGCGTGGCCGGGCATTCCGTCGGCGTGGCCGGGCAGGCGGTCACGGTTCCGGTCGGGCACACGGTTTGCACGATGGGACATTGCGTGGCGACCGGTTGATCCGGACAGCGGGTCGGTTCGGCCGGGCATTTGGTCGGGCTGATCGGACAGGCAGTCGGAGCGGTCGGGCAGAAGGTGGCGCCTTGCGGGCACTCGGTTTCCTTCTGCGGGCACTGGGTGGCTACCGGATCAAGCGGGCAAATGGTGGCGATGGCCGGGCATTTCGTCGCCTCACGCGGGCACTCGGTTTGCTTGGACGGGCAAACCGTCTGCTGGACCGGGCAGTTGGTGGGCGATTGCGGGCAAATGGTCACCTGGCCGGCCGCACCCACGCAAATCGTGGTGGTTTGCGGGCAGGTGGTTTGCTGGACCGGGCAGAGGGTCTGATGGGCCGGGCACTGCGTATCCGCGGTGGGACATTCGGTGGGAACATCTCCCGGGCACTGCGTCGGAATCACCGGACACGTCGTCTGGCTGGCCGGGCATTCGGTCTGAACGGCCGGGCAGGATGTTTGCTGCGCGGGGCAGGTGGTGGGAGCCTGCGGGCACCTTGTTGCCATTTCAGGACACTTGGTGGCGATCTGCGGGCACTGCGTGGGCACTTCCGGGCAGAAGGTGGCGCCTTGCGGGCACATCGTCTGCTGCTGCGGGCAGTGGGTTTGCTCAACCGGGCAAACGGTGGTGACCGCCGGGCATTGCGTCTCGACCGCCGGGCATTGCGTGGCCACGGGATCGGGCGAGCAAATGGTCGGCTGGGCCGGGCACTTCGTCGTTTCACGCGGGCAGTTGGTTTGAACCGCCGGGCAGTTGGTTTGGGCCACCGGGCATTGGGTCGCAACTTCGACCGGGCACTGGGTGGGCACCTTCGGGCATTCGGTGGCCACCGTTGGGCAGAAGGTGGCACCCTGCGGGCACTGCGTGGTGATGATCGGGCACTTGGTCGGCTCGTGGGTACACTCGGTTTCCCGGACCGGGCAGGAGGTGGCCTGCTCGGGGCACTGGGTTTCCGCCCTCGGGCAGTAGGTGGGAACCTGCGGGCAGGCGGTGGCCTTGTCCGGACACTCGGTCGCCACGATCACTTCGGGGCACACCGTGGCGTGCACCGGGCAGCGGGTGACCGCCTGCGGGCAGAAGGTCACTTTGGACGGGCATTCGGTCGGCACCTGCGGGCAGGTGGTCGCACCGGTGGGATCCGGGCAAAGCGTCTGCTGGCCGGAGCAGGATGTCAGCGTGGTGGTGCAAACGGTTTGCTCCAGCGGGCACTGCGTGGCCATCCGCGGGCACTCGGTGACCACTTTCGGACAAATCGTCATCGAGGTGGCCGACGGGCAGGTCGTTTCAAACTGCGGGCATTGGGTTTGGACCTGCGGGCAGGCGGTGTGTTGGACCGGGCAAGTCGTGGCCTTCACCGGGCAGGTGGTCGGATTCACCGGGCAAACGGTGGACTGCGGCGGGCACTGGGTGGTCAGATTCGGGCAAACGGTCGGCTCGGTCACGCAAACCGACGGCAGGTTCGGACAAATGGTCTGGATCTGCGGGCAGGAAGTCTGCTGCACCGGGCACTGGGTGGGCAGGTCGGGCATGGTCGTCGCGCAGGCCGAGTTGACCGGGCAGTGGGTGGTGCTCTGCGGGCAAACCGTGTCAACGCGCGGACATTCGGTGGGCATCGCAACTTGCGGGCAGACGGTGACCGTGATCGGGCATTTCGTCTGATTGACCGGGCAGTTGGTCACTTGCGCCGGGCAGAAGGTCGAGCGGGTCGGGCAACTCGTCGCGGCTGTCGGGCAGACGGTCTGCAACGACACACACTGGGTCGCCGCGGCAACCGTGCAGGTGGTGGCCGCTCCGATATCCGCCGGGCAGACGGTCAGCTTGCGCGGGCATTGGGTTTGCTGGCGCGGGCACTCGGTGGGGCTGACCACGGCCGGGCAGGTGGTCGCGGAAACCGGACAAACTGTCACCTTGGAGGGGCAGGTCGTCGATTGCGTCGGACATGAGGTGACCCTTGCCGGGCAGAAAGTCGTTTTGGTCGGACATTGGGTCGGGACCTGCGGGCAATACGTGGGACCCTGCGGGCAAGCGGTGAGCTGGGTAATGCACGCCGTGACCCGAACCGGGCACTTGGTCATGATTTGCGGGCAGGATGTGGACCTCGCCGGGCAATTGGTCTGCTGCACCGGGCAACGCGTAGGCTGGTCCGCCGGGCACTGGGTCAGCACCTGCGGGCATTGCGTGGCGCTCTTCGGGCATTGGGTCGGGGAAACCGGACAAACCGTGATCACCGACGCGCATTTGGTGGCACTCTTCGGGCAAAGGGTCACGGCTCCACCGCAGAAGGTGGGGGCCGCGACGGCGGTACAGATCGTGGCCTGGACCGGGCAGGATGTCACCACGGTCGGGCACTGGGTCTTGGCGGTGGAACAAGCGGTCAACTGGATCGGGCAGGTGGTTGCGACGGCCACGTTCGGGCATACCGTCACCACATTCTGCACGCAAACCGTCGCTTTCGCCGGACACCCGGTTACCTGTACCGGACAAACCGTCGCCGAGGCGGGAAAAATCGTCGGCTTGATGATCTTGTCGGCCGCCACCATACGCAGGATACGGCTTTTTGGGGTGGGTTCCCCGGGAATCTGGATGAACGCCACATGCTTTCCGGCATGGAAATACTGGGTGGCGCTGGGGATCGGAATCCACTCACCCGCGCCCGTGCGGGCTTCGGGATCAAAGTATTCCGGGTAATAGTTGCCGTCCTCGGCAGCTTCAAAGCTGAGTTGGACCGAAGGCGGGGAAGCGTCGTCGATGGCCGCTCTGAATTCGGGTTCCGCATGGGACTGGAACCAGAACAGGCCGCCGACACACAAGCCGGCCACCAAGGCCACCCGCGTTAGCAGCGGCCTCAGGGTTTTGAGTTGTTCGGTAAATGACATGACAGTTTGGTGTTAGGTTTTGTTGGGGCACTGGAAACATGTCGGCCGACGTCGAAAACGGTCGCCGCCGGGCGGGAGCGGGAAAAACGAAAAAAGGCGGAAAATACGCGTGAGACTGAAAACCTACGAAAACGGGTGGTCGGGTCAAGAAAAATCTTCATTATTTTGAGAAGATTTGATTTCATTATGGCAATATATGCGGATTTTGTTTTTGGACCGATCCATGGAAGATAGGCACAAACGGTCCCGGATCGTTGAAACAAAAGGAAAGATCCGAGAAACTCCGAGCGTTCCGGACTTCTTGAACCCACCGGAATTTATGAACGACTCCCGATTTTCCAGCCTCAACCGCCGCCGATTCCTCGGCTCCACCCTGGCAACCTCCGCTGTTGGCAGCCTGCTCGGCCCGCTCGTCGCCCAAACACCCGCTCCCGCCGCCCCGCCGATCACCCGCAAAATCAAGCTCGGCCTGATCGGCTGCGGCGGCCGCGGCGCATGGCTCGGCGGGCTGTTCAAGAACCACGGCGGCTTCGAAATCCACGCCACCGCCGACTATTTTCAAGACAAGGCCGACAACGCGGGCAACGCGCTCGGCGTGGACAAGGCCCGCCGGTTTTCCGGTCTCGGAGCCTATCAGAAACTCATCGCCAGCGGCTGTGAGGCGGTCACCGTGGTCAACATCCCGCGCTTCCACGCCACCCACGCCCGCGCCGCCATCGACGCCGGCCTCCACGTCTATGCCGCCAAACCGGTGGCCGTCGATGTCCCCGGCGCGCTCGCCGTCGAGGCGGCCGGCAAACTCGCCACCTCGAAAAAACTCGTCTATCTGGTGGACTATCAGATTCCCACCGACCCGGTGAACCTGGAAGTCGTCAAGCGCATCCACGCCGGCGGCCTCGGCAAGCTGATGCACATCGATAGCTTCGGCTTCAGCGGCACCTGGCCCGATCCCGCCGACCGCCACCCGGAAAACCTGCTGCGCGGCGGAAACTGGCTGACCGCCATCCCGCTTTCCGGGGATTTCATCGTGGAATATTCCATCCACACCATCGACGCCGTGCTGTGGGCGGTCGGCAAGCGCCCGATCAAGGCCACCGGCCGTTGCCGCCGCTGCCGGCCGAACGCCCAGGGCGACGGCCGCGAGGTCTATCTGGTCAACTACGAGTTCGACGACGGACTCGCCTGGACCCACCGTTGCCAGGCGCTGCGAAACGGCGAGGACGATATCATCCGCGCCACGGTTTATGGCGATGCCGCCCACGCGCTCATCAACTACTGGGGACGCTCCTATCTGCGGGGCGGCAAACAGCAGTTCGGCGGCGGCCCGGTGGAGGGACTCTATAACAAAGGCGCGGAGCGGAACATCGCCGCGTTCTATCAGCAGGTCATCGCCGGCCAGTGCGACAACCCCACCCCGCGCCAGGCGTCCGACGACGCCCTCACCGCCATCCTCGGCCGCGAGGCGTCCGCGCGCGGCACCGAGCTGACCATGGAGGCGCTCATCGCCGAAAACAAGGCGCTCGAACTCGACATGACCGGTCTCGCTCCCTAACCCTAACCGCATAATCCCATGAACCGCCGGTCGTTTCTCGTCCGCGGCGGCGCGGCCCTGACCGCCGCCTCGCTCCCGCCCCTGGCCTGGGGTGAATCCGCCCCCAAGCCCGCCATCCGCTTCGGCGCCTGCGTCGTCGGCCTGCCGCAGGCCCGCGAGGCGGGGCTCGAAGGCATCGAACCCGGCGTCGGCGGCCCGGCCGATTTGTTGGATATTTCGAAACCGGAGGTCCGCCAGCGCTACCACGCGCAGATGAAGGAAACCGGCCTGGAAGTCTGCTCGCTGATGATGGGGTTGCTCAATTCCAACCCGCTGGCCACCGACCCGCGCGGACCGGCCTGGCTGGACCAAAGCATCGACGCCGCCCGCGACCTCGGCGCGAAGGTGATCCTGGTGGCGTTCTTCGGTGCGGGCGATCTTCTGGATGGAAAAAACCAACTCAAGGAAGCCGAGGCGGACGAGGTGGTGCGGCGGCTCAAGGCGGCCGCACCCAAGGCGAAGGAAGCCGGCGTGATCCTCGGCATCGAAAACATGCTCAACGGCGAGCAGAACGCCCGCCTGCTGGACCGCATCAACCATGAGTCGGTCCGGGTTTACTACGATGTCTATAATACCGGCACCTCCAAGGGCCACAACGTTCCCGCCGACCTGAAGCTCCTGAAAGGCCGGCTCGCCCAACTCCATTTCAAAAACGGCCCCAAATACCTCGACGAGGAACCCGCCAAGTTCGAGCCCATCGCCGCCGCCGTTAGAGAAATCGGCTACCGCGGCTGGATCGTGTTGGAAACCTCCAGCCCGTCCGGCAATGCGGTCGCCGACGTCCGCCGCAACGCCGGATACCTCCGCAAACTCCTCGCCTGACATGGACCCCGCCGCGCTCTATCAACAACGCCTCGCCCGCTACACCACCACCCTGCGCGGCGGCATGGCCGACCGCGTGCCGCTGCGGCCCTTCGCCGCCGAGTTCTGCGCCAAATACGCCGGCCTCACCTGCCAGGATGTGGCCCACGATTACACCAAGGCCTACGAGGCGGTGATCCGCACCGGCCGCGACTTCGATTGGGACGCGATGGTCCCCAACATGGTCTGGGTCTGGACCGGCCTGGCCCAGGCGATGGGGCTCAAGTACTACGGCATCCCCGGCCTCCACATCCCCGCCGACGCCGGCTTCCAATACCACGAACCGCCCGAGGACGACGCCTTCATGCGCCCGGACGAATACGACGCGCTGATCGACGACCCCACCGCCTTTCTCCTCCACACCTGGCTCCCGCGCGTCTCCAACGGCGACACCGTTTCCATCCTCAAGGGCGGCATGGCGATGATGCAATACTTCGGCACCATCGGCGGCCAGATCGACCGGATGAGAACCGAAAACGGCACCGTCCCGGCCATCGCCGGCATCCTCAAGGCGCCGCTCGACATCCTGGCCGACAAGTTCCGCGGCTATCTCGGCCTGCTCTCGGATCTGGAAACCCAGCCGGACAAGGTGCTCGCGGCCTGCGAGGCGCTGGCGCCCCATCTCTATCAGGTCGCGCTCGACACCTCCGATCCCGCCGCCAACGCGCCTATCGGCTTCTGGATGCACCGCAGTTGCGTGCCCATGGTTTCGCCCCGCCATTTCTCGGAAATCTTCTGGCCCACCCTGCGGCCGATCATCGAGGAACTCTGGCGCCACGGCCGCCAGACGCTGTTTTATGCGGAGGGAAACTGGGACTATCATCTCGCCGATTTTGCGACCCTCCCGGCCCACAGCATCGTCTATCACATGGACCAGGCCGACCCCGCCAAGGTCTTCGCCAAACTCGGCGGACGCTTCTGCCTCTCCGGCGGCATCCCCAACGCGCTCCTCTCCTACGGCACCCCGGACAAGGTCCGCGCCAAGGTCCGGGAAATCCTCGACCTCTGCGCCCGCGACGGCGCCTATCTGATGGACGCAAGCGCCATCATCCAGAATGACGCCGCCACCGAGAACATGATCGCCCTCACCGAGGCCACCCTCGAACACGGCGTCTATTCCCGCGGTCACGCCCCGCCGCCGCCGGAACCGCTGCCCGCCCCGCAAACCATCGGCCGCCCCACCCGCACCGCCCCCGGCTCCGTCGAACCCTGGGACCGCGCCAAATCCCGCTGGCCCGACCCCACCGGCGACCCCCAACTCGTCAAATCCATCTGGTCCCAAACCGACGGCCTCGCCTACATGTTCGCCTGGCAAATGCTCGTCTCGTTCTGAAACGAGAGAGCGCTCCGTGGCTGGCGCATCGTGGCTGGCGCGTCTCGCGCCAGTCCGTCTCTGGTGCGTCCCGCGCCGGATGGAGAATGATAAAGCCCCCAAACCCGCGCGAAGCACCACCACCCGATCCTCCGCCCCATCGATGAAAATCCTCTCCTTCGCCCTATGCCTGACACTCCTGATCCTGCCTTCCTGCCGGAAATCCAACCGGGAGGCAAAACGGATCCCGCTTGAAATCACCTATTCCCAACATGCGGTGATTTACGAATACCCACCACCCAAGGACATACCGCCCTACGTTCACGCTCCGACCGAGCCCGCCGTCTTTATGGTGCCCAATGGCACACGGCTTCTTTCGGCCGGCAAACCGGTCACAAGTTCCGACCCGGAACCGATCATTGGCTCCCTCGATCTCATCACCGACGGGGACCAAGACCCTGGGGAAGGTCACTACGTCGAACTGCTCGGCGGTCCGCATTGGGTACAGATCGACCTCGGGAGGAGCGCCACTCTCTCGGCCATCTGCCTGTGGCACGAACATTCCCCCTATCGGATCTATCAGGATGTCGTGGTGCGGGTTTCCAACGACCCGGATTTCCGCTCCGGTGTCACCACCTTGTTCAACAACGACGGCGACGCGTCCTCCGGATTGGGCAAGGGCACCGACTCTCCTTACGCCGAAAGCCGCTTCGGCCTGATCGTCGATGGGCGTGGCGTCCAAGGCCGCTACGTGCGCCTCCACAGCAACGGCAACGCTTCCAACATCCACAACCGCTACACCGAAGTCGAAGTCCACGGTCTGCCCTGACGCCAGTCGAAGTTGGGATCGACGCCCGGCCTCCGGAGCCCCGGACCGTGAGGGCGCGCTCCGGAACACGCGGGGGCGCGTGTGCTCCCCCGATGCTCCGATCCGGGCACGCTTCCGGATCTTCCGTCATGCAACCGGCGTCGGCACAGCATCGATGGTCCATGATCCTCAGGCAAAATCTGCGGAAAATAGTATTTGAAATCGGGGGGCTCAGTGGGTATGCTCCGTCTTTCGGCGTGTCGCTGAAGAGACAGGCTGGAAGCCTGTTGTCCATCACCGCCGGGGATTTTTTCTTCCACTTAACAATCAGCATTCAGCAATCCTACCATTCGAGTTTGGAGAGGGGAGCGATGGCAATCGAGGGGTTCTTCGGGAAGTCCTTTTCGTTGGCGGTCAGCAGCGTGTGCATCCCTCCGGCTGCGGCAGTTGCCAGAATCTGCAAATCATGGAGCTTCTTGCCGGTGATCCGGAATTTGCCGGCCCATTCCAGGAACAATTCACCGGCACGCAGGGTTTCGGGCAGAAGCGAAGCCCTCTTGACGAACTTGGAGACATTCTCCAGAGCGGCCATGATGCCCATGCCAAGCCCGTTGTTTGCCGCAGGCCGGGTTGCGACCACGAGGTACTCGCGGACGGTCTGGGTGCAGATGAATAGATCGATTCCTGCCGCGCGGGCATTCTGAAACACCGCCACCGCCTCGCTGCGGAGCGGTCGACCTTCGTCGGTGGCTTCGAGGAGGACATTGGTATCCACCAGCACCTTGGTTGCCCGCTCAATCTTCATAAATGCCCTCCCTTGACCAGTTCTGGGTCCCCTCCGTTCTCACGGTGTTGAGCGAGAACTCCGCCGGATCGTCGTGTGGAATTTGCTTGGCAGCTTCCTCAAGCACGAAGATCAGCTCACCTTGCAGCGAGCGGTGATGCAGGAGCGCCCGGCGCTTGAGCCGGGCGATCGTTGGTTCCGGAACATCCCGAATGTGAAGCGATTTCATACCGGTAGCATAATGCTCCAATCCGACCCAGGCAAGCGGATTTTCGGGAAGAATTTCAGGAAGGGAAGACGGCCCGCCTGGTTGTCATGGACAGTGGCCTTCCTGGCTGCGGTCTGTCAGGTTCAGGCTCAGCGCGGGTTTTCCCTGCCGCTGAAGAAACAGGCTGGAAGCCCGTCTTCCATGAGCGACTGGAAGCCGATCCTCCGGCTCTTTCCGGGCTACCGGAGGCGCTGACAAAACTTTCACTGCCTCCCGCCATCTGGAAAATGCCAGTGACAGAACCCGCAGTGGAATCTGCCGCTTGCACCGCGCCGCTGCGGGAAAAAACCGTGGCTGGCGCGTCTCGCGCCAGTCCGTCTCCGGCGCGTCCCGCGCCGGATGGAGAATGATAAAGCCCCCGGACCCGCGCAAAGCACTCTGGGGAGCGCACGCGCCCTCGCGTGCTGTTTCCGGCGCCCTCGCCGGAAACTGGCCCACCATGTCCGGGGGAGTTTTGTCCGCGGATGGGAACGTTGCCCGGCCTACGGAGCCCCCGGACCGCAACGACGCGCTCCGGAACACGCGGGGGCGCGTGTGCTCCCCTGTGCGTCGCAGGTGCCCGCCTTTCTGGAAGATCTCCGCGTTCTCGCTTGTCAACCCGCTGTCCGCCAAATAGGCTCTTCCGCATGATGAAGATCCGAAGCGGTTTTAGCCACGCCACCACCTCCCACCACCTCGGCCACCCGGAGCGAGCCAGGGGCCGCTTCACCCAATCCTTCCTCGAAGACCCCACCCGCTGCCAGGAGGAAACCGTAACCCCGAAACTACAAGGGTAAGGGGGATAACGGGATGACTCAGAAAGAGCGGAGAGGCTTTGAGGAGGCGTTAGTACGCATTGAAGATTGCCGCAGAGCAGGCAGGACAGGCATATTTCTCGATTTGGGCGGTCTGTCCCTTCCCGCTTTGCCCTCAGAAATCGGCGAGCTTGTATCGTTAAGGGCGCTTCATCTCGGACACAATCATCTAGTGACTCTACCTCCGGAGATTGGCCAGCTCACGGTATTGGAGGAGGTTCTGCTCAACAACAATCGAATCAGCAACCTACCCCCCGAGATAGGGAATCTCTCCGAACTCTCGCTGCTTGACCTTGATGGTAACTGCCTGACCACCCTCCCCCCAGAAATAGGGCAGCTTGAAATGTTGAGCTGGCTAACTTTACGCAATAACCGACTAACCACGTTGCCACCTGAAATCGGTCGCCTTGCGCTCATCCGAGGTATTGACCTCTCGTATAACTCGCTGAAGACGCTGCCACCCGAGTTTTTCCAACTCTTCTCATTAAGGCAGCTTTCATTCGAGGGCAACCGACTCAAGGAATTGCCTGCGGAATTCAACCGTCTGGAATCGTTGGAAAGGCTGATTCTGGAAAAAAACAGCCTTCGGAAATTACCAAAATCCTTGCTAGATCTGAAGTCATTGAAGTTACTTAACCTTCACGGCAATGTGGCACTTGGCCTTCCCGCCGAGGTGCTCGGTCGGCGGTTTAGACTACAGCGGTCTTTCGAAACGAGCCAAGGCTCTGTTTTCCAAAGCCTTGCGGACTTGATCGCCCAAAATATTGACGACGATGAAGACAAGTTGCCAACAACCTCAGCGGCAGCGATACTGGATTACTATTTCACCACTCAAACAGGTGGAAGAAAATCCCTCAACGAAGTGAAGGTTATCCTCGTAGGCCGAGGAGGATCGGGAAAAACCTCCATCCGTAAGCGTCTAATCGATAACCGCTTTGACCCGGCCCAGCAGGAAACCCCAGGCATCGAGATCGATCACTGGAAGCTTGAGCGGAGAGCGGATGGCATTGAGGCGCACTTATGGGACTTTGCCGGGCAGGACATCACCCATGCCACGCACCAGTTTTTCCTGACCCGTCGCAGTCTCTATCTGCTGGTACTGGAAGGCCGGAGCGACAGCCAGGACCGTGATGCCGAGTATTGGCTGCGCCTGATCCGGGCCTTTGGCGCGGATTCTCCGGTGATCGTGATCCTCAACAAGTGGGACAGCAAACCCTTCGGCGTGCAGGAGTTCACGCTGCGCCGGGAATTTCCGCAGATCCGGGGCTTCATCCGCACCGACTGCCGCACCGGCCTGGGCATCCGGGAACTGGAGCAAACCATCCTCCAAACCGTCCGCGGAATGGAGAGTGTTACCCTGGCGTTTCCCAAACTCTGGTTCTCGGTGAAGGAACGGCTGGCTGGCATGAAGGAGAACTACCTGCCGTTGTGCGACTACCGCCGGATTTGCCAAATCAATGGCGTGAGCAAGCCGGGCGACCAGGACTCGCTGGCCTCGCATTTGCACAATCTGGGGATCATCCTCCACTACGCCGACGACCCGCGCCTGCATGACACCACGGTGCTTAACCCGCGCTGGGTCACGGCCAGCGTTTATGCGCTTCTCCGCCATGTGGAGAAACGGCAGGCGGCGGACGGCATCTTCAACGGCCGGCTCACCCTGAAAGAGGCCCGCGCCGCACTGCCGGAAGAACGCCCGCAAACGGACGCGGAGGGCAGACCGCTGGACATGGTGGCCTATCTGGTGGGGCTGATGGAACGCTTCGAGCTGTGCTATCCGCTGGAAGGAACGGCGGACACCTGGCTGATCCCGCAACTGCTGTCTCCCCAAAACCCGCAGGATCTGGGCGACCGCTGGTTCACTGAGCCCGCCACCCGCCTGCGCTACCAATACAATGTGCTGCCGGAGGGCCTGCTGCCGCGCTTCGTCGTCCGGGCGCATCCGCTGGTGTTCGGGAACCAGGTCTGGAGGCAGGGCGTGGTGTTGGAGATGGAGGACGACCCGTCTGGCGAATCCGCCCGCGCCTTGGTCATTGCCGAACCGGGCCGCGAACGCATCGAGGTGACGGTGATCGGCGGCGGCGACGCGCGTCTGCGCCTTACCAAGCTGGTTCGCGCCCATTTCCAGGACATTCACGAGAACTTCACCCGCACCGAGCAACGCAACGGCGAATCGGTTCGGATCAACAATCTGGATGCCCGGGAGTTGGTGGAACTGGAGAACCAGCCCGGGCAATATCAAAGCGTCAAAGCGCTGCTGGTGGACGAGCGGAAAAACAACATCAGCACCATCTCCACAGATGAGCAGGGCAGCGTGCGTATCGATCGAACCCAGGAACTGAACCGCGTGGCCTCCCCGGAAGGTAAGGAGCGGCGGAACACCGCGAGGCAGCTTTTCCAGGATCGTCCCAAGGTTTTTCTCAGCTACGCCCACGCCGATGCGGCCTACCGTGATGTGTTCGCGCAGAATCTGGAGGTCATGGAAATGGATGGCCTGATTGATTGGTGGTATGACGGCAAGGTGCTGGCTTCCCAGGATTTCGACAAGGAGATCCGCCGCGCCATGGATGAGGCGGACTTGATTATTTTCCTCATCAGCACGGCCTCGCTCCGGTCGAAGTACATCCGGGAGGTGGAGCTTGGATATGCCCTGAATCCGATCTCGCGCGGGGCAGCAATGGACCCGCCGCCCAAAGTTATCCCCATCCTGCTGGAGCAACAATGCGCTTGGAAGGAGGGCAAGCTCGCCCGCCTCCAAACCCTCCCCGGCGATCCCAAGGGCAACATCAAGGCCGTGGACCAATGGCCCAACCGCCGCAAAGCCTTCAACGCCGTGGAACAAGCGCTGCGGCGGCTGCTGAAAGAGGGGTGAAATCGTTGGATGTTCGCCCCGCCCTGCCTCCGGCCTTGCAATCCCCGCCCATCCTGCCTTACTGAACGCCGTATGAAAATCTCCGCCTTACGAGCTAACCTGTTCCCTCCGTTCGGTCACTTCGAGATCGAGTTTCCGCATGTGGAGGGAGACTGCGATCAGGAGTTGGCGGAGGTGCATGTGTTCACCGGCCCGAACGGAAGCGGAAAGACGCGGTTGATGGCGCTGATTGCGGGATGCATGGGAAGCTATTCAGAATTGAAGAAGCGCGACATTGGAAAATACATGAGAGAGTTCCAAGGTCTTGCGTTTGACGGCGATCTTCCCTTCCCCTTGGGGTGGCAGGATATGGCGAGTGGTCCTTTAATGCGCCGCGAAGAAACACCCTCCATGACCTTCTGCCCGCGCGCCTATTTGGAATCCGCCGAAGTGAGAGCGAACGCGGAAATCCGCCTGCCTACGGTTGATGACGCGTTATCATTCTCCCGCCCGTCCGACGAATCCCAGCGCCTTCTGCAAGGCCTTTTCACGATGGACCTGCAAGCGGCCACCGAAAGCCGCCACGGCACAGACGGGCGCTACAGCCGCATGATCCAAAGTATCGAACGGGCAATTCAGGATGTGACGGGGGTGCCGTTCTCGTTCGTATCCACCGTTCATCCGAAACCGGAACTTCGGGTGCGTTGGGGCGCTCATCCCGAGACGTACGAGATCACCACTTTGCCGGATGGACTGCGTAGCATTCTCGGCTGGCTGGTGCAGGGTGTCGTGTGGATGGACATTTTCTGGGACTCAGTTCCCGATCCGCTCAGCCAGCCGGTGATCCTGCTGGTGGATGAGCCGGAGACCCACCTGCATCCGGAATGGCAATGGCGGGTGATGCCGATGATGCAACGGCTGTTTCCCAAAGCGCAGATTTTCGCGGCCACGCACTCGCCGTTCATTGTGAGTTCTCTGAATGAAAACGCATGGATCCACCGGCTGAGAGTGACAAGGAACGGAACGGTCACGTTGGATGAGCCCAAACCCGTGGAGAAGGGGGACAGCTATGTGACCGCGCTGAGCACGGTGCTTGAAGTGAGCGATTGGTATGACCCCGAGAATCGGAAATTGCTCGCCGAGTTCCGGGAGCTACGCAGCGCGGCTCTGAAAGGCGGCGATACCGAGGAGCAGGAGATGCGAGAGAAGGCTCAGGAAATAGCCGGACGCGGCATGGAGTTGGAGCAGGTCGTGGGCGCGGAGCTGCGCCAATACGAGCGCCAGAAGCAGCAAATGGCGGAACTCAAACGCAAGAAGGCATGAGAAAGTTCGAACGCGCGGAGTGCCCGCAGGTTCTGAAAGACAAAGGAGCCGGGTGGACTGCAACCCTGGTGGAGCGGGGGCGTTGGACGGGCTGGCCCCAGCACAACAAGCGCAAGCTCAATCACATTCTGACAGATGAGGGGTTGAGGGACCAGACCCAAGCGCACTGTTCCTACTGCGACATGACTCCGATCTGTCCGCCGGGTAGGGAGACCATCGACCATTTCCAACCGAAATCGGGAGAAAAGGGGCGCCTTGATCTTGGCTTCGAGTGGACCAATCTGTTCTACTGCTGCGACCATTGCCAGCAGATGAAACTTGAGCAGTTCGAGGACGCGCTGTTGAAGCCCGACGATGCGGATTACGCGTTCGACATATACTTCCAATGGGATTTCGCCACGGGTGAGTTGCGACCCAACGAAGTGGCCGAGCCTGAGATCCAGCACCGCGCCACGCGGACCATCGAGATATTCAAGCTCAGCGAAAAGCATCCGTCGCTGCGGCTAAAGGCACTGCGAGACTTCCGCGCCGTTGAAGCGGCGAACCCCGATGACTATTCCTACCGGGATTTTCTGGAGAGGGCGGGCTGACGCTCGCATCGTCGTGGCCCGGAGGCCGCACCCGCGAAGGGCCTGCGGCCGGGCCGGATGAATCCGGCGCTCCGTGAAAACGCCTGCGATCCACAATCCCGGCCTTGGCGACCCGCGACGTGGCAATGGATTTCCGTGCTTCTTCATCCACGATCCACGACCCGACACTCCATTCTTCATCTTGTGTGCGACCATGTGACGGCACGGCCGCCTTGTCGGCGCGGAGCACACCCGCGAAGCCATCCCTCGTGGACGCAGCACGGCGGAGTCAAAGCCGTACGCAGGGTGGCGTGGGACCCGGGAGCTAATCACTTGCGGGGAACCGGTTCGTCGATAGGTTAAATCTTGTCGTCCCAGAACGATCTGTCGCTCCAGGTCGCCCATACAAACCATGGCAGACCGCCAGTATCAACAACCAACGCCAAGAGGGCAAGTATCGCGGAAAGGTCAGAACCAAACCCAATCACAGAGGCAAGTATCGCGAAAATCGTCCCCAAGCAGGGGATTCCAGATGCGTGCCGAAATCCATCCATCGTGCCATGGCTATACCTCCAGAGCGATGGGCGAATGAACGACAGCCAGACGTTGACGGCGGCAATCGCAAGGCTGATCGATGCGAGGGAAATCCCTGCCACTGACGAGTAGGGTGCGCGATCAGATAAAATCGAGGCGACCGCAAGAACTGCGGGAGCAAGTGCAATACATATACCGATGCTACGCTTGAAGATCGCCCGTCGATATGGAGTCGCATCAGTCATGGATTTTCAGACGAACGCTTCGGATCAGGCGACGGCGAGCGGGAAGCGTCGATGACACGACAGATGCCATTCGAGCCGTTGCCTGCATCCGTTTTGTTCGCCTTTGGTGGTTTCGTGGAACGTGGTCATGCGAGGTGCTTAATGGCTGACATCGGGCTGCCCGTGATGAATGTGATACTGAATCCCTCTGCAACACACTCAAAGGTGGTATCGTGGAATGAGAAAATGAAATGGTGGTAACGGGAAAAGGAGTCGGGACGGTGATACGGATGCACTGAGTTCATGCGCTCCAAGATCCTGATCCATGAGGAATGCTGAATCTCATACACCGAATACGGCTCCAGCCCGCGAGATGCCAATGGGTGCCCCGAAAAGGCTTCATCGTTCGGAGGACCAAACATGTGGGAGTAAAGATGCTTGAACTTAACCACCGCAACGGGCTCACCTCCCGAACTTTCATCAACGACGGTAACCGTAGTGCCATCCCAACCAGGAGGGGTGTTCTGCAAATAGTAAGCAAGGTAAAGCTCGTGCTCCGTGGCAAGAACGATGGGGCAGGGTGCGCCGACGGATGACTGGGGCGTGTCCTTCAGTTCCACAACCGTGTCTCTGGCATCTACGCTATACATCGCGCTTCATTGGTTAGGCAAACCGTTTTGTTATGCCGAAAAACCGGTGAATACCTGCGCGCATAATGCGTGCGCGCTAGCACGCGCAGGTGTTATTCGGCCTTGATGGCGGGTTCCGGCGTCGGCGTGGCGCGTTTTCATGGGCTCATGCTATCAGGCCGGCCGCCGGGCGGCAAGCCGGGAGTTCCGGAATTTCCGGGAGGGTCTGCGGCGGCGTGGGTATTCTCAGCCGGGGCGTTCCACGGTCATGGCGGGGCTGCCGGCTTCGTTGCCGGTGCCGAGGATGACGAAGACCTTGAAGCTGGCGCGGGTGCCGGGCTGGGTGAGGCCGAAGCCGGTGAGGAATTCGCTCGGGTCGGCCGGGGTGTGGGTGGCCAGGGTCACGGCGTCCTGCTCGTCGTAGGAATCGCCGGGGGTGCCGCGCAGTTCGTAGCGGGAAAGGTCGGGGTCGGCGGAGGGATCGTGGACGATTTTGGCCTGGTCCGAGGCCTGGAAGACGGCGCTGGCGTTGACGGGGTCCGGGGTGCCTATGGCAGGCGGTCCCGCCCCGCCCGGCCCACTACCGTCCGGATGCCCGCGCCAACTCGGAACCGCCGTGCGCGGACCCCTACCCGCGGTGGTTTGGAATCCGGGAGCCAATCACTCACGGGGAACCGGTTCTCCAAGCGCTGACTGTCTCCCTTCATGACCACAGGGGTCTTCTCAGCAGACTATCGTCATGTTATATCGCCCAACGACAGAACTGATCGACGCGGGTGGCCGGTGACGTCCAAATTGGAAACTGACGCGGCCCGCCCGCGTTCGGTCCAGTGATCTGGTTAGCCCTGTTGGACATAATCCTTCTTGTTCTTTCGCCACCACTCTTGCGCGTTGTTCACGGTGTCCTGAAAGAAACTGTCCTTCAAGCCGTGCTCTCCTTGATATTGCTGAAGACGCTGGTCTGGGGCGAATGCACCTTGGCCATCTCTGATCGGCTTGATCCCGATGATGCTGCCGAGATGCATGGCTAGGAAATAGCCGCGACCTGCCTCCCCGTCGTCAATATGGGTCAACTGGGCAAACCCATAATTCAGAATCATCTTCTTGCTCTCGGCAGATATTTTCCCGGCCAACCGCTCTGTCGCGAATCGGAATCGCTCCGAACGAGGCAGCGCATCCTTGATTCGATCACAGGCTTCAATCAATGCATGCATGTAGGCATTGGCATCAGCCTTCTGGACAAGAATCTCCGCCGCTTTGACGCCAATCTCCGGTGGCTGCGCCTCGTCATGCGCAAGCCGCTCGAGTGCTGCTTTCGCCCGCTGGTCGTAATGGCGATAAAACAAAGCGTTAAGGTAAAACATGCGCTCGCCCTCTGGCCTGTCCTCCAAGGACAATCTGGCTAAAGGCTCAGACAACGAACCTGCCTCTGCGCGCTCTGTAACGGCATGCCAGATCGCGCCAGCCGCGTAGCGAATCCGTTCCGACTCAGGGCATCCATCTTCAAGCCACGGCTTTCTTGTCATTGTATTGTAGATGTAGCCGGCCTGACTTTTACATATCGCCTGAACAGCTAGAGTGCCCACCTCTGAGAATGTGCAGGCAGACAATTTGGCAACCAGCTCATCCCGGCGAGCACCGGGAGTGCCGTTGGTCGCCAGCTCTTTGAATAATGCTTGCGTATTCTCCGCCGCGAACCCAGTGGCAATGCTGGCTAGGATGAGTACAATCGCTCTCATGGGGCGAACAGTTTTGTTCAATGACGTGTCGGTGTAACAATTGTTAATCGAACGTGCTGTTGTGCTGCTGGAACAACGACATGGAAAGCTACAATTCTATCCGGACCATTCACGAGCGGATTTTATCCTGTCGCGGAAGCCGTGCCAAGGAGAATATCGCTGATCCTGCGGGAGCGTTGAGGCATCCGTCCCCTTGATGATAGAGCACCCGGCGGTCAGGCGAGGCCGGCTTTTTTCATCATGAGGCTGATGTCGAATTCCGGCTTGCGGGCCTTGCGGCCGCGAAGGGCGTTGGCGGCGGCGTCGCCGGGGAATTCCTTTTTCACGGCATCCCACTTGACCTTGCGGCCGAGTTTCATACCGATCCATGCGGCGGCGCAGGCTTCGAGGCTGCACGCGGCCTGGTCCACGGGGGCGATGGGGTCGGTGTTGGCGAAGACCGCGTCGATCCAGTTGTCGTAGTGGTCCTTGCTGGCCGGGAAGCGTTTGGCGGCGGCGTCCAGCGGGGAAAGGATGGACCCCTTGCTCGCGCGGAGGGCTTTGGCGCCCTCGGTAGGGGCGTTGGGGTCGGTGGCGGTGACCTTCGCCGCGCCGCGGGCGCAGAACACGGTGCCTTCCTCGCCCTCGAACAGGATGCCGTTCTCGAATTTGTCGTCGAGGATCACGGTGACGGCGTCCGGATAGAGCATCTCGATGTGATAGTGATGGTGGACGGTCCAGACGTCGTCGGTCATGAAATCGGCCTTGGCGTCGATTTCCAGCGGGCCGCCGAGTTCCTGGCCCATGGCCCAGTGGGCGATGTCGATGTGGTGGGCGCCCCAGTTGGTGATCATGCCGAGGCCGAAGTCCTCGGTGGTGATCCAGCCCGGGCGGCCGTCGAAGCTGTTCTGCGGATGGACGCGGCCTTCCATGTAGGGCTGCTGGGGCGCGGGCCCGAGCCAGGTTTCGAAGTCGAAGGTATCGGGCACGGGCATGGGTGCGGGGCGTTTGCCGCTCGGTTTGTCGATGCCGACGCCGATTTTCACGGTTTTGATTTTCCCGAGCCGGCCGTTGCGCACGGCTTCGGCGGCCGCGCGGAAGGCGGTGAACGGGTTTTCCGACCGTTGTTGGGAGCCGGTTTGCAGGATGACTTTTTTGGCGCGCACCGCCTTGCGCAGCGCGAAGGCTTCCTGGATGTTGTAAGTCAGGGGTTTCTGGACATACATGTGCTTGCCGGCGATGGCCGCCGCGGTGGCCACCAAGCCGTGCCAGTGGTCCGGAAGGCTCACGACCACGGCGTCCACCGCGGGATCGGCCAGCACGGCCTGATAGCTCGGATAGATCCTGGCCGAACCCTTGGCGCCACCCTTTTTCGCGTAGTGCTTGTCCACCGTTTCCTTGCCGTTGGCGGCACGGCGTTTGTCGAGGTCGCACACGCCGATGACGCGGGCGCGCTTGTTTTTGAGCACGCCGCCCATATCGCCCATGCCCATGCGGCCGCAGCCGATCTGGACGACCTGGAGGACTTTGTTAGGCGAGTCGGCGGCGAACAGCCGCGGCGCGGCGATTAGGCCGGCGGTGGCGGCGAGGGAAGTCCTGATGAAATGGCGGCGGTCCGGTGGGTTCATGATTGGGGTTGGTTTGGTGTTGGTGGGACGGGTACGGAGGCGTGGGGGCGTCCGTTTCAGTGATGTCCGTGGTGACCAATGCGCAAGGCGGGCGTCACCAAACCCGAAAATGCCGGCCCTGTGGCAATCAGGGACAGTAATCGGCGGGCAAATGGGGAGCGCATCACGGATTCGGCGGAGTGGTCCGGGAAAGAGCCTTCCCCGCACCCGCGGACAGGCCGGGGCCATCCGACCCCGCGCTTCATCGACCGGAAATCCTCCCGAACGGGTCGGAGGCCGGGGCGGGTCGTTACGGAAAATCAAATTTTTACGCCTGATTGTCAGATTTTACAAAATATTTCTTGCCATTGGGGGTGATTTTTGTAGTTTGGGGGTGTTCACCCCACACCACCATGTCAGAATATTTCCTATGCTGCCGGATGCCGGCGACCAACGCCGTCGTGAGACGGAGGTTTCCGGGGTTTTTTGAACTGTTGTGCATGATCGCATTCACCGGGCCGTGGCGTTTGTTGACCTCGCGGATCAGCGGGAAGTGCGCCACGTTCATGATTTTCATGTGCCTTCCGTCGATTCTGGTGGCGCTGACACTGCTGTTTCCCGGTTGGGTTTTCCAATCGCCCCAACAGCAGGCGTATTACTATTTCGGTCTGACTTTGGGTCAGGAACCGCTGCGTTGGGTGGCGATCGTGCTTGCCGGCGTCTGCACCGTGTTTTCGCTGGCAATGCCGGGCGCGATTGACGAGAAGTAGCCTTCGCCGAGGTTGGGGGCGTCCGGAAGAAATTCGCCTCGCCATCGGGTGTTGGACCGCGTAACTTCGGGGTGTGAGCACTGAACAACCGATCCTCGTTAGGAACGATCCCTGGCTGGAACCCTATCAGGGGGTGATCGTCCGCCGGATGGAGCGTTATCGGCAGGAATCGGCCGGAATCGCCGCCCAGGCCGGGTCATTGGCGGCGTATGCCAACGGCCACAAGATCATCGGCGTGCATTTTCATCCGGCGAATTCCTGCTGGACGGTGCGCGAATGGGCTCCGGGGGCGCGGGGAATCTCGCTGGTGGGGGATTTCAACGGCTGGGACCGCGAAAGCCATCCGCTTTCGCCGGTGGGGCAGGGAGTCTGGCAGATCCAACTGCCGGCCGGGACGCTGGCGCACGGGCAACTGGTGAAGCTGCACATCATCGGAGCCGACGGCTCGCGGCGCGACCGGATTCCGGCCTTCATCCGCCGCGCGGTGCAGAACCCGCACAGCCACGATTTTTCCGGACAAATCTGGCAGCCGGATCGGCCTTACGAGTGGAAAAACGCGTTCGATCCGGCATCGCTGGGGGCGCCGGTGATTTACGAGAGCCATGTGGGCATGTCCGGCGAGGAACCGCGGGTCCACAGCTACCGCGAATTCGCCGACCAGGTCCTGCCGCGGGTGGCCGCGGGCGGTTACAACACGGTGCAGCTCATGGCGGTGCAGGAGCATCCGTATTATGGGTCGTTCGGCTATCATGTTTCGTCGTTTTTCGCGCCCAGCTCGCGGTTTGGCACGCCGGAGGATCTGAAATACCTGATCGATACCGCACACGGGCTGGGGCTGGCGGTTTTGTTGGATGTGGTCCACTCGCACGCGGTGAAGAACATCGCCGAGGGGCTCAACGATTTCGATGGCTCGGGCCACCAGTATTTCCACGCCGGCCCGCGCGGCGACCATCCGGCCTGGGACTCGAAGTGCTTCGACTACGGACGTCCCGAGGTGCGGCGGTTTCTTCTGTCCAACCTGCGCTACTGGCTGGAGGAGTTCCGTTTCGACGGGTTCCGCTTCGATGGGGTGACCTCGATGCTCTATCACTCGCGCGGGATGAAGGCGTTCGGCAGTTACGACGACTATTTCGGAGGCGATGCCGACGACGACGCGATCCTCTATCTGCAATTGGCGACCAAGCTGGTTAGGGAGATCAAACCCGGCGCGCTGGTCGTGGCGGAGGACATGTCCGGGATGCCCGGGTTGTGCCGTCCGCACGACGAGGGCGGGCTGGGGTTCACCCATCGGCTGGGCATGGGCATCCCCGACCACTGGATCAAGCTGCTCAAGCACAACCGCGACGAGGATTGGAACCTCGGCGATTTGTGGAGCGTGCTGAGCAACCGCCGCCACGGCGAGGCGACCATCGCCTACGCCGAGAGCCACGACCAGGCGCTGGTGGGCGACAAGACGCTGGCGTTCTGGCTGATGGATCAGGAAATGTATTGGCACATGACCCTGGCCGACCCGCATCCGGTGATCGAGCGCGGGATCGCTCTGCACAAGCTGATCCGGCTCGTCACGCTGGCGTTCGGTGGCGAGGGCTGGCTCAATTTCATGGGCAACGAGTTCGGACATCCCGAGTGGCTGGATTTCCCCCGCGAGGGAAACGGTTGGTCCTATCAGCATTGCCGCCGCCAGTGGTCGCTGGTGGACAACCCGGAACTCAAATACCAATGGCTGGGGGCTTTCGATCGCGCACTGGTGGAAATGGCCAAAACCCACCGCCTGCTGGAAGCCCCGCCGGCGCGCTTGCTCTATCTGGACATGGACCAGCGGATCCTCTGCGCCGAACGGGCCGATCTGGTGTTCGTGATCAACTTTTCCGTGGGCAACTCGCTGTTCGGCTATCCGGTGCAGGTGGGTGGCGGCCCGGCCCGGCGGGTGGTGCTGGACAGCGACGCCAAGGAATTCGGCGGCCATGGCCGGGTGGATCCGGCGTGCGAATACCCGCTGGATGCCGAGGGATTTCTCCGGCTTTATACCCCGTCCCGGACCGCACTGGTGTTCGCGAGGGAAAAGGCGTGACCTTCGGAAAACTCCGCCAAACCGGAGATTTCCGATAAACCGCCCGGAAAAACCGCGTTTAACCAAGGCGGCTTCCGGGCGCCTGCTGTGTTAGGTTGCCGCCCGCCCCATCCGTTGGAAATTCCGCCCGGGTGGTTGACAGCCCCAATCCGATATGCCAACCTGTTTTCCCGCCATGAAACATCTCCCGCTCCTGTCCGCCTCCGCCCTTCTCGCACTCTCCTCGTGCGGGACGATGAACCAGCCGATCAACGGAGGCGATTTCGACCCTCTGCTACCTCCTGGCGGCGGGGTTTCGAAACCGACTGAGGCGAACGCCGGCTTCCGCGGCGGCGATCTGGTGCGCGCCGTGATGGACAACACCGCGTTTTTCAAACAGCAGCCGAAGGGCGAGGCGGATGCCGACAAGCTCCTGCTGCGTGGCACCGGCATGAAGGTGATCCGTGTCTCGGGCAGCTATTTGCAGGTTGAACTCGATGTGAGCGGCGAGATCGGCTTCGTGCCCGCCGTGATGGTGGAAAGCGCCAGCGCGACCGTGATTCCGGGCGGTGTGCCCGCCCCGGGAACCTACCAGGTTTATCCGCCCGTTCCCGGCGCGGGTGCCATTCCTGCGGTGGATCCGGCGGGACTTCCGCCCGGCAACGCCATGCCCGTGGTCCCCGATCCGGGCCTACCGGGTGCGGTGCCCGCCACACCCGGCGCGGCCGTGCCGCCCGCACCCCCGGTCCAGCCGGGTGCCACCCCCACCCCACCGGTCGCTCCCACGCCTGCCGCGCCGGAGCCGGCACCGGTGCCGCCCGTGCAGCCGAAGGAAGACACTCCGGCCGAAAAAACTCCCGAAGCGACACCCGAGAAAGCCCCGGAAAAACCCGCCGGCACCCCGTAAACCGGAACCAACCGACGGACCGGGCGACGCCGCTTCGTTCCGGAAACAATCGAGGCTGCGGGGCATAACGCGCGAATTCCCATGAAGGCCATTCTCCTCGCCACGCTCGCCGCCGTTTGCGTCGCGCGCGCCGCCCCGCCAAATGTCGTGATGATCATTTCCGATGACCACCACTGGGCGGATTACGGTTTCATGGGCCACAAACAAATCCGGACGCCCAACCTGGACCGATTGTCACAATCCGGACTGACATTCACCCACGGTTACGTTCCCTCGAGTTTGTGCTGCCCCAGTCTGGCCTCGATCATCACCGGCCGCCACGCCCATCAGCACCGGATCACCAGCAACGATCCGCCGAAACCCGCGGACATCCCGCAGAAAGATTTTTACAAAAGCCAGCCGTTCCGCCTGGGCCGCGAAACGATGGTGAAGCATCTCAACGAGTGGCCCACCTTGCCGGACTTGCTCGGAAAACAGGGATATTTGAGCTTCCAAAGCGGAAAGTGGTGGCTCGGCGACTTCAAGACCGGCGGATTCACCGCAGGCATGACCCATGGCGGACGCCACGGCGACGAAGGCCTCGACATCGGCCGGAAAACCATGCAGCCGATCTTCGACTTCATCGCCGATGCCGGAAAGGCGTCCAAACCTTTCCTGATCTGGTACGCCCCGATGATGCCCCATGACCCCCACAATCCGCCCGAACGCCTGCTCGCCAAATACCGCGGCACGGCGCCGTCCGTACCCGTCGCGAAGTATTGGGCGATGGTCGAATGGTTCGACGAAACCTGCGGCCAACTGCTCAACCACCTCGATCGCGGGGGACTGGCGGATAACACCCTCGTCGTTTACGTGGCCGACAACGGTTGGATCACCGATCCCAAGACCGGACGCTACGCTCCGAAGTCGAAACAATCCCCCTACGACGGCGGTCTGAGATCGCCCATCATGATCCGCTGGCCGGGCCGGGTCAAACCCGCGGTGATAGACACCCCGGTCAGCTCGCTCGACCTCTTCCCGACGATTCTCAACGCCTGCGGAGCGCCCCCGCCAAAGGACCTGCCCGGCATTGACCTAACCGACACGGGTGCGGTAAACGCGCGCAAATCGCTGGAAGGCGCGTGTTACAACCACAGCTTCGTCGATCAGGACGATCCGGCGACGAGCCTGCGCTGGCGCTGGTACCTCGAAGACGGATGGAAACTCATCGTTCCCGCGCCGCAAAACGAAGCCGGCAAACCCGAACTCTATCAGACATCACGCGACCCCGGCGAAACACGCGACCTCGCGGACGACGAACCCGCGCGGGTTGCCGCGATGCGTGCGAAACTCGACGCCTGGTGGCCGGGTACCGTCCGCGGCAAGCGTTAGAGCGTCAGACCACCGTCGGGAAGTGACGGTGCCCTCGAGCAAGCGAATGCGGAGCCTGATAGCGCGGCACCGCCGGGGCCGCATGCGAATGGGGGGAGAATGAGATGCAAGGTAGCGCGGCACCGCCGGGGCCGCATGCGAATGGGGGAGAATGAGATGCAAGGTAGCGCGGCACCGCCGGGGCCGCATGCGAATGGGGGGAGAATGAGATGCAAGGTAGCGCGGCACCGCCGGGGCCGCATGCGAATGGGGGGAGAATGAGGGGCAAGGTAGCGCGGCACCGCCGGGGCCGCATGCGAATGGGGGGAGAATGAGGGGCGCATCCGCAGTCAGCCATTCGCCGGTTCATTCTCATGCGCTCTCGGCGAGAGCGCGCCACCTGCGGGAGCGCGGCACCTTCGCGCAGACGGATGCCACGCCAGATCGCGGGCTACGATCCGGATGGTGCGAACAGCACCTTGCCGGCGCGATCCTCCGCGGTGAGACGGCCGAGGGCGGCTGCGAAATTTTCCAGAGCGTGGGTGGAATCCACCGGTTGGAGCAGCGAGCCCGCCGCCACCCGCTCCGCGAGGTCCTGATAGACCGAACGCACCTCGGCGTCGGGTGCGTTTTCGATCCACCGGGTGACCCACAGCCCGCACAGTTTCAGATCGCGGAAAATCAGCAGGCCGTTGGGAACGGTTAGGGGTCGCTTGGCCATCGCGCCGAAGGTGATGTGGGTGCCGCCCTCGCGGAGCAAATTCATCAGCCGCAGCGCGCTGTCGCCGCCGACCGCGTTGAAGGCCAGGGCCGCGACGGCGCCACCCATGGCCTGTTTGGCCGCGGCCAGGCCCTCGTCGTTGTCCATCACCACCACATCCCCGCCCAACGCGGTCAGTTCGGTCAGCAATTCCTCGCGGCGGACGAAAGAAACGGTGCGGATGCCCAGCGCCTTGGCAAGCTGGATTACACAGCGGCCGACAGCCGAGTTGCCGGCGTTCTGCACCACCCACTCTCCTGCGGCGGGCTTGCCGAACCCGTGCAGAAGCCGCCAGGCGGTCGCCGGATTCACTTTGAGCATCGCCGCCTGCAGCGGGTCGATCTTCGGCGGCAATTTGAAAAGAATCGAGGCGTCCACCACCGTGTGGCTGGCCCAGGTGGCCGCCCGACGCAGGAAAATCACCCGGTCTCCCGGTTGGAAATCCGCCGAGCGGCTTTCCACCACCTCGCCGCAGCCCTCGACGCCCGGCGTGGCCGGCAGCGCGGGTTTTACCCCATAGGTGCCCTCGATGAAATTCAGGTCGGCCGGGTTGACCGGCGCGGCGAGTAGTTTCACCAGCACCTCGCCCGGCTCCGGAGCGGTCGGCGAAAACGGCTCGCATTGGAGGCGATCCATAGGGGCTCCGGTTTCATGAAAAACCAGCCGGCGGGCATCGGAAAGGGTCGGGGTCATGCGGCGGAAAGCCTGACACGGCGGGTGCCGAATGCCAAGAGCGGGTTTCACAACGAACACAATCCAAGGCGCTGAAATTGGGACTCGGAAAGCCAACTTCACAAAAATATTTGTGCAAATTCTACTTTTTTGAATTCTTTTCTTGCTATTTATAAATTTTTCCTGATTATTCGCATCGATGTCATTGCCGCACCCCAAAAACACCCATGCCGTGGAGTCAAACGTTGCCGGAGCACCCGCCGGCGGCGTTGCAAATGTGACTCCGGAAACCCACGAAGAGGATCTCCAAGCCCTCATCGACGAGCAGGCCCGCCGGATTTCGTCCCGACGACGGCTCGGAAACCGTCTGCTGCTGGGCTTCTTCGCCCTGGTTCTGGCCGGCGCAGGAGGCGCATACGGATTAGTCCCCGGCGTCCGCCAGCAGGTAAACCAACTCGCCGCCGATATGAAGTTGGTCGGCAGGGACATCCGGATGGCGTCGAGCCCCGAGGAAATGAAAAAGGCCTACGACAAATCCCTCGAAAAAATCGGGACACGTTCCACCGCGGTGGACGATGCCACGCGATCGCTGGGCGTCGATCCCGCCACGGTGACCGACAATGATCTATCCGCCGAGGAGCGGAAGCTCATGGGCAACGAGGGCCGAACGGTTTCGGAACGCAACCGGATGCTTCAGGCCAAATTGGGAGATATGAAACGCCAGATGGCCAACACCAGCACTCCGCCAAAGTCTCCCTCGGCTCCGGCTCCGCAGCCCAAACCCGCGGCCCCGGCGACCACCACCGCCGCACCCGTGTCCCACGATGAGCCATTGATCATCCGCTGATCCGGATTGGAGTCCCCCGGTACCCTTCCGGACCCACCCCCCCGGACCACAAACCCCGTCGGACTGCCCGGCATCGGTTGCCGGTGCGCCCGTCGGGGTTTTTCCGTGGTCGGACGCCCTGACTGCCTGCCATTTTTCCGGCAAGCCTATTCTTTCCTTGCTAACCGCGGCGGATGGGGCAGGATTCCCATTCTCCCACCGTTCCCCCGATGACCGCCATTCTCTTTCTGTTTCCGCTGGGCCTGATCTTTGACCAGTTCGGCTATCTTCCGCCTTCGGTGCGGTTGGCGGCGATCTATGTACTGCTGGCGCTGCCGTTGTGCCTCAAGCCCTCGCGACAAGCCGGTTGGTTGGGTGCGGGGTTGGCGGTTATGGCGCTGATCCGAGCGTGGCTGGTGCCGCCGCCCGTGGCGGAAATGGCGCTGCTGCTGCTCATGCACCAGGCTGTCTGGGCGATGGCGGGCACCGTGCCCAAGGCACTGAGGACCGGCGTTTTGGCCTATGCGGTGGTCCACGTCGCGGTGTTTCTATCACCGCTGGGCCACCCGGTGGCGGAGGCCCTGGCCACCATGGGGAACGCGGTCATGGGCGATCTAACCGGCCAGGCGTTCAACTTCGGCCCCACCTATCAGGGATTGGGCGGGTTGCTGCTTTTCATCACCCTATCCGCGTGGGCATGGGACGGCACCAAGCTCGGTGTGGTCCGCAGCGCGGCGCTGTTTCCGCTGCTGCTGCTGGCCAACGCCCTTGGAGCGGTCGTTCTGTTGGAAAAAGCCCATCTGGTGAACCAGGAAAGCATCACCTCCGTGTTCACCTGGTCGCTGAAATTCCAGGACACCTTCGGGTTTCCGGAACTCGCCGACAAACTCCGGCTGATGGCGGTGATATTCTATCCGAAAATTCTGTTCGCGCTGCAGCTCGCGATCTATCTGACACTCCACGGTTTCCGCTGGAGAAAGCCGGAGGAAACCGCGGAGACCGCGGGTTTCGCCGCGTTGCGGGACGAATTCCGCGCCGGCAAAACGCGCTGGATCACCGTCGGCGCGGCGGCGCTCGTGGTGCTGGCGGTGACGCCCCCCACGTCGCTGCGGCGGCCGGCCGCGCGCGAGCTGGTGTTTGTCGAAAAAGGCGTGGTCAGTTTCACCAAACCCGACTACGAGCGCTACGGCGAAGCCGCCGGCGGCATGTTCGGGATGCTGCCGGAGTACGCCGCGCTCTACGGATGCAAATCCACCGTGGTGAAGGAAATCCCGGCCGACCTCAGACCGGAACAAATCCTCGTTCTAACCAACCTCGATGTGGACATTGGCGCGGACGGACTCCGGCGGATGTGGGATTTCGTGGAAAAGGGCGGCGGTCTCTGGGTGCTGGGCGACCACACCTTCATCAAGAACGGCCGCAACCATCTCAATGAGCTGTTGGAAGAGGTCCACATTTCCTTCAACAATGACTCCGCGCAGTTCTTCCCGCAAGGGTGGTTCAATTCCTATCAATTCTGCCAGGGCACGCCGTTCGCCGGCCTGACCGACGAGGCGGAAAACCGTCCGGGCATCCTGGTGGGGGCATCGCTGAAGCTCGGCGCGCCCGCCCAGCCGTTCGTGTTCGGCCGTTTCGGGTTTTCCGACTGGGGGCTCGAACAACCCGAAGGCGACCGCGGGTATCTGGGCGATTTCAAATACCAGCGGACCGAGCGTCTCGGTGACCTTGTGCTGGTGGCCGGCGAACGCTATGGCAAAGGCCGCGTGCTGGTGTTCGGTGACACATCGAGCTTCTTCAACAACAATCTGACGCGCTCCTACGAACTGCTCCGCGCCAGTCTGAGCTGGCTGGGCGAGTCGAACGTCTGGCAGGCACCCGCTTCCGGCGCCTGGCGCGCGGTTTCCGTGCTGCTTGCCGCAGGATTGTTGGGTTGGTTGTTCCTCCGCCGCGCGGACGGTGTCGCCGCCGCCGGACTGGCAGCCATCGGAATCATCTCGCTGATAGGCCACTGCGGCGGACTGCTCGGTTATGACCCGACGTTCGCCCGCAAGCACCTCGCGATCATCGACTACTCCCACCAGCCCAACGCGTCGAAACACTCGGCCACCGACGAAGGCCTGCATGGCGTGGGCATCAATCTGCTGCGGCACGGCGAATTGCCCGTGGCGATGAACCACTGGGACACGAATCTGTTGGAAAACGCGCGCTATGTGGTGCTCAACGCCCCGCGCCAACCCCTCGGAGGCGGCGAACGGCGCGACCTGACCCGACTGATGGAGCGCGGGGGCACGGTGATCGTCGGTTGCGGCCACCTCGACGCCGCCGGCAGCCGCGGACTGTTGGAACCGCTCGGCTGCCGGGTCGGCGGCACGCCGCTGGGGCGCTTCTTCGACCTTCAGGCGTTCGGCAAACCGGTGTCGTTCATGAGCGCATGGGCGCTGGAAAAAGTGCCGCCCAACGCGCGGATCATCTGCACCTCGCCGGATTGGCCGCTGATCGTGGCGGTACCCGTCGGCAAGGGCGAACTCGTTCTGATCGCCGACTCCGAGTTTCTCCACAACCGCAATGTGGAAGGCCACAAGAACCACGACCCGGCGAACACCGCGTTTCTCAAAAACCTGTTGGATTCCGTAGCCCGATGAGCTTTCTCTCCGTTCTAACCAAAACCCTGGCGCTCGCCCTGGTGGGCATCTATCCGAAATCCGCGGTCGCGCTGTGGCTGGCCGGTCTGGCGGCCGACGCGTTCCCCCTGGTCCGCGCCGGGGAAACCGCCCGTCCTGAGAAGATGTTGTTGAGGCTGGGAGTGCTGCAGGGCGCGTCGCTGGCGGTCGGATGGATGGTCGCGGCCGGATGCGGGTATGCGGCGATGTGCTGGAAGGACGGTGTGCCGCTGTTTGCCGCGGCGGTGGCGTTTTTGCTGGACTGCTGCGGCATGGCGGCGGGGAGCCGCGACGGTTTGGTGCTTCTGACCACCATGGCCGGGCCGCAGGAGTTCGCCGCTTCCTTCGACCGGATGGCGCTGGTGGTGCCGCTTGTGTTTCTAACTTTCTCGATGGTGCGGATGTGGTGGTCCGGGGTGCCGGTTCTGGAGTCCGTGCGGCGGGGTGGCATTGTCGCGGCGCTGTTGCTGGCCGCCTCGCTGGTCCGGATGACCGCGCTGGTGCTGGTGGCCAATGTGGTGTTCGAATTCGCCGGATATGAAACCGAGGAACTGCCCTACGCGCCGTTCATGGACGCGGGATTCGGGGTGTTGTATCATCTGCCGTTTTTGCTGGTGATCGGCGTGCTGGTGGCGCGTTTGTTGGATCGGCCCGCATCTCCGGCCGCCGCGCCTCCGGTGCCGGCGTGGCTCCGCTGGGGGCTGGCGCCCGCGCTGTTTCTCCTCGCATTGGCGATCTTCTGGCAGCCCGTCGGCGAGGCCAAACGGGGCAAGGTGGTGATCAACACCTGGCACGCCCAGTGGTCACGCTGCGACCGGCCCTACGACCGCGAATGGTATGGCGCGGATTCCGGCTACAACTACGCCTGCGTGAAACGGTTGTTCGAGTCTTTCTATCCGGTCCAGCTTGCCACCGGACGCCTCACGGCGCGCGACCTCGACGGCGCTTCATCGCTGGTGATCTATGATCCGGACCGCCGGTTCAATGCCGACGAAATCAAGCTGGTTAGGGATTTCGTCCGCGAGGGCGGAGGGCTGTTGGTCGTGGGCGACCACACCAACGTGTTCGGCTCCGCCAGCCATCTCAACGAACTGTGCGAACCATTCGGCTTCCAATACCGCGACGACGTGCTGTTCGATCTGGCGTCGCCCTGGAAAACATTCGGAAAACCGAGACCCGCGCCCGCGGCACCCGGCGCGCCGCCGAAGGACGTGCGTTCCGAGTTTCAGGACGAGGATTTCCATCAGGTGCTCGACGCGCCATGGCTGGCACCCGCCGCGTGGCACGGAATGGACTTTTTCAAACTCCGCGGCCCCACCTCGATCCGTCCGACCTCGATCTGGACCCGTCCGGTCTATCAGGTCGGCCATTCCAAGTCGGTGAGGGCGATTTACTCGGTGAACAATTTCTATCCGCCGCCGCACGACGATCCGAAGATGGGATCCGGGGATTTCTGTGTGGCGGCCACCGCCAAATACGGCCGCGGCCGGGTGGCGGCCTGGGCGGATAGCACGGTGTTCTCGAATTTCGAGATATTCTATCCGGGAAAATATGAATTCCTGCTCAATACCATGAACTGGCTCGGCCACCGCGATTCGGCTCTGCCCGAACTCGGCCGGCGGATGGGGCTCCTCGCGCTCTGCGCGGGAATGATCGGCGTGATGGCGTGGTTCCGCAGGCCCGGCGTGTGGCTGGCGGCATCCTCGGCCCTGGCGGTGGCGCTTGGCGCGGCCTGGGGCGTATCGCGCTTCGCCGAAAGCCGCAACGCGGAGTTCCCGCAGCCGATCGCCCCATCCGAGTGGGTGGTTTTCGCCGCCGACAGCAAGGACAAGGCCCACCATCTGCGCGGTTTCATCTCCGAGGAACCCTACGACATCCGCTATGAGGTGTTCATCCAGTGGGTGCTGCGCACCGGCGCGATGTCCGGCTTCCATGTGCTCGACGCGCCCAGGGCGAACGCGCTCTATCAGGATCTCAGGGCCTCGGGCAAGGCCAGGGTCGCGCGGGCACTGATTGTTAGAAACGCCGGAGACCTTCCGCAGTTGGATCAGCTTGCCGCCATTCCCGCCGATTCGGGCGATCCCGTGCTGCTGATGTTCGGCTCCACAGTTTCCGCCGAAGACGCGGTGGCGGCGGTGAAACGCAGTGGCCTGCTGGGCACGGATTCCGCCGCCGCCGGAATCGCTTCCGCATGGCCGCGCGGCGAAACGCTGGTGGAAGAGGGCGGACGGCGCGTGCTCGTCGTCGCCGGGGCCGACCGTTTTTCCGATCAGGCGATGGGCATTTCCGAAAAGGTCATTCCGGACGCCGGCCAGCGCGCCTTGTTCGACCAGGCATTCGGCCTGATCGACCGCTTGTTCGGCAGGACCCCGCCCGCACCGCGCTGATGATATGCCAACATTCTAACTAACATGTCAAAGCCCAATCCATCCGCTCCGTTTCCCGCCGCGCCGCTGTTGCCGTGGACCCTGCCTGCGCTGATGGCGGTCGTTGTGGCCGCCGCGGCCTGGTCCTACGCCAGCAACGACGAGGTCGAGGCCGCGCCCGGATCGCCCTATTACGACAAGGCCGTGAAGGAGGCGATCAACGGCCTCATCAACCCCGGTGGCGCGGCCGCGGCACCCGCGCCCGGCGCCCGACCCGCGTTGCCCGCCGGACTCAATCCCGCCGATTACTATTGGTGCGAGCAATGCAAGGCCTATCACAAACGCGACGCCCAGGGAAATGCGCAACCCGCGGCGCAAGGCGGAACCCAACCCGCCGCCCAACCCGCCGCGCATCCCGCGCCCGAGTTGCCGCCGCTGGTCACCGGCAAGCCCCCGGGCGACTACTACTGGTGCGACGAATGCCTCGCGTTCCATCAGCGGCCCGCGGTTTCTCCGCAACCGGCCGCCGCCGATCCGGGCGCCATCCCGCCGCTCCCCGAGGGCCTCAACCCGGCCGACTACTATTGGTGCGCCGACTGCAAAGCCTATCATCTCCGCAAGACCGACCAACCGGTCCATCCGGAAGGAAAATGACGATCGGCGGCGATCATTGTTCCGCCAGCCACGCCAGCGCCTTCTCCAGCGCCCGCGCGCGGTGGCTCATGGTGTTTTTCACCGCTTCCCCGAGTTCCGCGAATGTCAGTTCATAACCGTCCGGCACGAACAGCGGATCATAGCCGAACCCGCGGCATCCGGCCGGCTCGGTGGTGATGGTTCCCTCCACCGAGCCGCTGAAATCCGCCACCGCCCGACCGTCGCGGGCCAGCACCATCGTGCAGCGGAAACGCGCACGCCGGTTATCCGCGCCGGCCATTTCCCCGATCAGCCTCGCGTTGTTGCGCGGGTGGTCGCCCTCGACCCCGCCGAAGCTCGAAGACCACACGCCCGGCCTGCCGTCCAGCGCGTCCACTTCCAGCCCGGAATCGTCCGCCAGCACCCAGCCCGCCGCCACCCGGCTGATCGCCTCCGCCTTGAGAGTGGCGTTTTCCAGAAACGTCGTGCCGGTTTCCTCCACCTCCGGAAAATCCGGAAAGCAGGTGGCGTCCAGCACCTCGAACGCCTCCCCCACAAGCGCGCGGATCTCGGCGGTCTTGTGGCGGTTGCGCGTGGCGACAATCAGGCGGGGAGGGGTTGACATGCCCGATTTTCTAGACGAACGGTCCACGCGCGGCAAGGTTTTCGGACAAATCCCGGCCTCCGCGACGTTCCATCACCGCCCATGAAAGCCATAACCCACCTCGCCCTCTACACCGTAGCCGCCGTCGCCATGGTCGGCAGCGCCTTCGCCGAACCCCTCAAAGGCTGGTCCGAAGACCTCGACAAGGCCCTCGAAACCGCCAAAAAGGAAAAGAAATCCGTACTCGTCGAGTTCACCGGCTCCGATTGGTGCCCGCCTTGCAAAATGATGCGCAAGGAGGTCTTTTCCAAAGAGGAGTTCGTCAAGGCCGCGTCCAAGAATTTCATCCTGGTGGAAATCGATATGCCCAAAGGCGATCAGGAAACCGCCAAGAAAAACGAGCCCACCGTGAAAAAGTACAAGGTGGACGGTTTCCCAACCGTGATCCTGCTCCACCCGGACGGCAAGGAATTCGCCCGCTTCTACGCCAGCGAACACCCGAAAACCGAGGATTTCCTCAAGCGCCTCGATAAGGAGTTGGAAAACAAGGACCTCGACTAGCCGCGAGATCCGGAGATCCTAATCAATTCCCTCCGGAGTCCTTCTTGCGGAGACAGGTGCCTTCGCGCCGGAACCATGGGCTTATGGCGGTGTATCTAGCCATTCCGGCGGTCTCGCTCACGTGTCCGTCCGGAGAACGTTCGTCCTGGCCCGGCGCGGTGAAACACCCCAATGGTTCCCTCCCCTGCATTGCGCGGCGCGCGCCGGATTGCATTGACCAAAATTTTGGATCCGGTACCTTTTTGCCCGACGACCGCTGGCTCGGGACCCCGGTGATATCAAAATGTCCACACGCTTTTTCACTAACAACGGCGACAACACGCTCCTTGCCAAGTTCCGGGGGATCTTCGAGCACAACCCGGACATTGAGCGCTTTGACGCGTTGATCGGCTATCTTCGCGCGTCAGGTTACTTTGCCATCCGGCCACACCTTGAGAATGTTCCAAAGATCCGGATCCTCGTCGGCATCAACGTGGACGCCATCGTCGATGAATACCAGAAGCGGGGGCACCTGTTCCTGGCTGACTCGGGAAAGACCTTGCAGCAGTTCCGCGAGAACCTGGCCGCGGATATCCGGGACTCCCGCTACACCCCGGAGGTCGAGCAGGGCATCCTGCGTTTTGCCGAGGATGTCGCCACCAAAAAGGTGGAGATCCGCGCCCATCCCACCCGGCGGCTCCATGCCAAGATCTACCTGTTCATTCCCAAGGGCTTCAACGAGCACAAAACCGGAGCGGTCATCACCGGTTCGTCCAACCTGACTGCGGCGGGACTCGGGGTGGAGGATCGCGGCGCCAATTACGAATTCAATGTCCTGCTCCACGCCTACGACGATGTGAAATTCGCGTCGGACGAATTCAATTTTCTCTGGGAAGAGGGAGTGCCCGTGCTGCCGGCCGAGATCACTGCGATTACGGCCAACAGCCACCTGCGCGAGGACCTCACGCCATTCGAACTCTATCTCAAATTGCTGATCGAGTATTTCGGTCCCGCGATCGATTACGATCCGAACAGCGAAACCGACATGCCCGAGGGATTCATGCGGCTTGCCTATCAGATGGATGCGGTGAAGCAGGGCTTCCTCATGCTGCAGAAGCACAACGGTTTCTTTCTTGCTGATGTTGTCGGCTTGGGAAAAACCATCGTCGGCACACTCATCGCCAAGAAGTTCTTCTACCACAATGGCTTCCCCAACCATCTTTCGGAAATCCTGGTCGTGGCACCGCCAACCATGCTGCAGGCATGGCGGGACGCGTTCGACCGCTTCGGCATCAAGACGGCGAAATTCGTGAGCTGCGGCTCGCTCCACAAAGTGAAATCCGCCAACCGGTTCGATCTGGTGATCGTGGACGAGGCCCACCGTTTCCGCAACGACACATCGGACGCGTTCGATCTCCTCCAGCGGATCTGTAAGACCCCAACCAAACGCCGTCTGGCGGACGGATCGTTCGCCCGGAAGAAGATCGTGTTGGTTTCCGCCACCCCGCTCAACAACCGGCCGGATGACATCAAGAATCTGGTGGCGCTGTTCCAGGACCTGAAAGACTCGACCTTGGAGATTCACAACCTCCAACGCTTTTTCGCCCGCAAACAGAAGGAATTCGAAAAGGCGATGCGCGAACTCACCCACGAGGAGGCGCGGCAGGCGATCCACGCGATCTATGAGGAAATCCGCGTCAAGATCGTGCAGGAAGTGACCATTCGCCGGACGCGCACGGATTTGTTGGAGCATGAGGACTATGCCAGCGATCTCGAAGCCCAGGGCATCCGGTTTCCCAAGGTTGGCCGCCCTCGGAAGATTCTCTATCCACTGCCACCGCCGATCGAGGTCCTTTACGACCGCACCGTCGAGGTGCTCGCGGCCCGGCTCACCTACAACCGCTACCGCGCGATCGCATTCCTTGTCCCGGAAAAGAAACTCCGCTACCAGCAGGCGGACCGGATTTCCGCGCAGTTGGCGAAGATCATGAAAATCATGCTGCTCAAACGATTGGACAGCAGCTTCACCGCGTTCCGCGGCTCGCTCCGGCGGTTCCGCGATGCCACCGACGCGATGGTCAGGATGTTCGAAAAGGGCACCATTTACATCGCGCCGAATCTCGGCGTTTCCGAATACATCCTCGAAGGGCGCGAGGAGGAACTCATCCAACTGATAGAAGAAGCGCAGCAGACCGACCCCTCGATCTCCATCTGCACGCCCGATGATTTCGAGAAGGGATTTCTGCCCGGCCTGCGGTCGGACTTCGAGCTTCTCGATTCGCTGGTGAAACAATGGCAGGCGGTGGCGGAGGATCCGAAGCTCGATGCGTTCCTGGGCCATCTGCACGACGACCTGCTTTCGCGTGAGATGAATCACCCGGCGTCGCTCGGCAAATCGCCGCGGCTCGTGATCTTCTCCGAATCCAAGGAGACCACGCACTATCTCGCGGAGTCCCTTCGCCAGCGCGGCATCACCCGCCTGCTCACGGTGGATTCCGCCACCCGCAAGGACCTCATGCCGCTCATCCGGCTGAATTTCGACGCCAATGTGCGGCTTGAGGAGCAGCAGGACGATTTCGACATCCTCATTTCAACCGAAGTGCTGGCCGAGGGTGTGAATCTCCACCGGGCCAATGTGATCCTCAACTACGATACGCCGTGGAACTCCACGCGGCTCATGCAGCGGATCGGCCGCGTCAACCGGATCGGCACCACGGCGGATACCGTGCATGTCTTCAATTTTTTCCCGACCGCCAAGGTGGATGCGGATATCGAGCTGAAGAAGAAGGCAGTCGCCAAACTCCAGGCCTTCCATACCGCACTGGGCGAGGACAGCCAGATTTACTCCACCGAAGAGGAAGTGGACAACTTCGGCCTGTTCGACACCGACATGCAGGAGGAAAAGGACGAGGCACTGGCCCTCTTGATGGAGCTGCGCAAGTTCCGGCAGGAAAACCCCGCCCGCTTCCGGGAAATCCGCAATCTCCCGCTGCGCGCCCGTTGCGGCCGCCGCGACAAAACCCGCGCCGAAAGCACCGTCACCTTTATCCGCAACCGCCGCCGCGATGCGTTTTATCACCTGCCCGCGGGTGGCGAGCCGCTCGAACTTTCCTTCGTGGAAGCAGCCCGGATCTTCCAGGCGAACGCCAAGGAAAAATCGTGCCCGCTGCACGATCAGCACCACAACCAGGTCGGCGCGGCGCTGGACAGATTCCGCAGCGACCTCCAGGCCGAGGCTGCGCGCGGCGATGTGGTGGATCACCAGATCGGTCCGAACGAACAGAAAGCCCTGCGCTTCCTCAGTCTCTTCCTGTCCCTGCCAATGACCAGCGACGACGAGCGCCAGCGCATCAAGGCGGCTCAGGACGCAATCCGCCGCGCCCGCTTCGCCAAACTCCACCGCGAACTCAACAAACTCGAAAAGGCCCAGAAAAGCACCCCGGTCCAACCGGCCATCCTGCTGGAAAAGGCGCTCCAAATTCTCGGCGGCTTCCCGCTCATGACGGCGGACGAGGGCCGCATCGAGGAAAACCGTGCGGGCTTGTCCGCAGCCGACCTCCAGCCGGCCATCATCCTCTCGGAGTCGTTCACGGATTGAATTTGACTATTTTTCTGACCATTTTAAGCTGTCGCCATGACCGTCCGCCAGATCAGCATCACCGAGTTCAAGGCCCACTGCACGGAAGAAATCCGGGCGGTGGAGAAGGGCGATTTGCTGCTTGAACTTACCCGTCATGGAAAAACCGTTGCCGTTCTGGGCAAACCGGTGCCGAAACCAATCGCACCCTTCCTCGGCGCGGGCAAGGGCACCGCTACCCTCAACGAATCCTACGATCCGCACGCCCCCGCCTTTGATGAGGACGATTGGGAAATGAACCACTGAAATCCATGCCCGGCTACCTCCTCGACACCTGTGCCTGGATCGACTCTCTCCTGGCTCCCGAGAAACTGCGCCAACCCATCCGCAGGCTTATCGGGAGCGATACTCCGCTTCATCTCAGCTCGGTCAGTCTCCTCGAGTTCGCGAGAAAGGAAGCGCGTGGTGAAATCAGCATCTCCATGTCGTGCGCCGAGTGGTTCGAGCGCATCGCCCTACCGAAGGGGAAAATCATCCTTCTTAATCTTACTCCCGTGATCGCGGTCGACGCCACCCGCCTCCCCCGGCCGTTCGTCAATCGCCAGGGAAACACTCACAAAGATCCCATGGATCATGTCATTGTCGCCACCGCCAGACACCACGACCTCACCCTTCTCACATCCGATCAAGTGTTGCTGGACTACGCCGGAGTAAGGACCGAAAACTCCCGCTAACGACGAATCGCACCGCTGGAAGGCCAAGCACATGCTCATCCAAACCGCCCTCAGGCAACCCTACCGCCGCGAAACCTGGACCACCCTCGTCCGCGATCTGTTTCCGGAAGGCACCGTGACCCTTCTCGCCGCCCCGGCGGAAATCGATGCACCCCACGAGCAAGTCACCGCCACCCGCCAGCTCGGCCACCTGCAACTCACCGACGGCCGCGTGGCCCTCATCGAAGTAGCGGCAGCGGACTCGGTTCAGCTTTCCCGCAATCGTATCGCTTTGCGGAATTTCGTCGGCAAACTTATCGTGCCCGGCAGCAGCGATGCCGTGCTCGCCGTGTTCCACCAGCCGGGGCGCGACGATTGGCGGCTCACCTACGCCTCCCGCCGCACCACGCTGGACCCGGAAACCTTCGCCGTCACCCATAGCGAGACCTCGCCGCGCCGCTTCACATTCCTGTTAGGACCGGGCGAGACCTGCCGCACCGCCGCCGGACGGCTCAAGGAGCTGGAGGGAAAAGATAATCTAACCCTCGCCGAACTCGAACGCGCCTTTTCAGTCGAGCGGCTCAACAAGGACTTCTTCAAACGCTACAAGGAGTTCTACGAACGCTTCACCACCCACCTGCTTTCCTCCGACCTGGCCGCCGCCACCCGCCAGGCCTTCTGCATCGAACCCACAGCCGACCCCAAGGAGCAGGACAAGGCCGACAAACCCGTCCGCGACTTCTCCAAAAAACTGCTGGGGCGGCTGGTCTTCCTCCATTTCCTCCAGAAAAAGCGCTGGCTCGGCTGTCCGCCCCTCAAGGAGCGTGGGCGTCCCGCCCACTCCTCTCCCGACTGGTCCGACGGCGACCCTGATTTCATCGCCAATTTCTTCTCCCAAGCCAAAGCCGCCAACGAAGCCGACCGCTTCCACTCCGCCTACCTCGCCCCGCTCTTCTTCGAGGCGCTCAACACCCCGGACCGCAAGGGCGACCTCTTCCCGCTCACCGGCACCCGCCTGCCCTACCTGAACGGCGGCCTTTTCGAGGAAGACGCGCCCGCCCTCCGCGCGTTGGATTTCCCGCCGCTGCTGTTCGAGGAACTGCTCGGCTTCTTCGGCGAATACCATTTCACCATCGATGAAAACGACCCCGAGGACCACGAGGTCGGCATCGATCCCGAAATGCTGGGCCACATCTTCGAAAACCTGCTGGAGGACAACAAGGACAAGGGCGCCTTCTACACACCCAAGGCCATCGTCCAATACATGGCCCGCGAGTCGCTCCGCCATTACCTCGAAACCCACCTCGGCCCCGACCCGGAGATCGCCCTCCTGCTCGCGGAAAAGGATCTCACCCGGCTCGCAAAAAACGGCTTCGTCCGCCAGCACGCCAAAAAGATCGCGAAGTTGTTGGAGGAGGTGAAAATCTGCGATCCCGCCATCGGTTCCGGCGCCTTTCCCATCGGCCTGCTCCAGGAAATCCTCTGGACCCGCCTCACCCTCAACTGGGAACTCAACACCCCGGAAGACCGCGCCCGCCTCAAGCGCGAGATCATCAAGAACTCCATCCACGGCGTCGATCTCGACCCCGGGGCCGTCGAAATCGCCCGTCTCCGCTTCTGGCTCGCCCTCGTCGTCGATGAGGAAATCCCAAGACCGCTGCCGAATCTCGATTACAAGATCCACCGCGCCGATTCCCTCGTGGAATACATCCGCGGCGAGCCCGCCCACCTCGGCGACGTGAACACCGCCGGCGGCATGATGAAAGCTGCCGTCGAAGACCTGATCGCCGCCAAGAAAGCCCTCTTCGACGCCCACCGCCTGCCGGAGAAGCGCGCCGCCCGCTTCGCGCTTTACCGTGCCCTCGCCTCGCTCGCCCAGCTCGAGTTCACCCGCATGCGGAATGACGAGGGACTCTTCGGCACCGATCCCGTTCGCACCGCCCAGCTTGATCGGGGGGTCAAGGAATTCGGCCAGCGCATCCGCGAGATCGATGCGGTGAAAAAGGAAAAAGCCGCGATGCAGGACACCTGCCTCGCCCGCTTGCAGGATTGGTTCGACGACCCCGAGCGGCCCACCTTCCTTTGGCACCTCCACTTCGGCGAGGTCTTCGCCAAGGGCGGCTTCGATATTGTCATTGCAAATCCGCCATATTATGATGTGAAGGGAATGGACCCCACTCTGAAAAAGGAAATATTCCGGCGATTCGCCACATCTGAGAACCGAATTAACTTGTTCTCAACTTTCATCGATCTCGGATTCGGAACGCTAATGAGCGAAAGTGGCAACCTTGCGTTCGTCATTCCTAATTCTCTTCTTCACAACGAGTCCTATTCGAAAATACGAACGAAAATCTGCGGAAAAGTATCACAGATCATCAAACTTCCGGACGACATCTTTCCTGAAGCGACTGTTGAAACCATTTTGCTTTTCACATCGTCGACGCCTGTCGGCGTTGCGCAGGTTCGGTCATTTGGAAGTGCTGAGCGATTCGATTTATTGAAACTCAATCTTGCAAATTTGGACAAGACGATGTGGACACGAGATCCTAAATGTCGGTTCACTCTAAACTCCTCTTCAGCGGAACATTCCATACTAGAGAAGATGCGGAAAGGATCTCAGCCCCTTTCCTTTGTATACGAAACATGCCTTGGAATTACTCCCTATGACAAGAGCAAGGGCCACAGTGAAAATGACATTGAAGCTAGGATTTTTCATTCTAAGTCAAAATCTTCTTCAGACCACGTCCCCTTAATTGATGGTGGAAGTATTCATAATCACTGGATTGATAGCAAACCGATCGAGTGGCTGAAATATGGCAAGTGGCTTGGAAGGCCACGGGAACGCAGGTTTTTCGAAGATCCTCGCGTGGTTGTGAGGCAGATCCTAGCCAAAGATCATCCTCGAATCGTTGCGGCCTTCGCAAACGAGCCACTTTACCACACGCACGTTGCATTCACAATTGTCGGTAAGAATTGCCAGACAGACCTCCATGCCCGTTTCCTAGATGCTCTTTTATGCAGCAGAGCTATCAATTTTTTCCACGAGCGTTCATTCATTGATTCGGAGAAGGTGACATTTCCTAAGGCACTGATCGCCCACATTAGCCAACTCCCCATCCCCCCCGCGCCCCCCGAAGACCAAGCCCGCCTCGCCACCCTCGCCGAGCGGGCCGCCGCTTTCGCAAAATCCGGCGACAAGGACTCCCTGCGCGCCACCGAGCGCGAGATCGACGGCATCGTCTATCAACTCTTTCACCTCACCCCCGCCGAGATCGCGCTGATTGAGGAGGCGCTTGCCCCGCCCAATCCAACCCGCTAAAATCATTCCCATCATGGCTGCGAACACCATCAACCGCCTGACCATCCAGGGCTACAAATCCCTGGCCAACGAAACCTCGCTGGAACTGCGCCCTCTTACCATTCTGGCCGGCGCGAACAGCGGAGGCAAAAGCAGCGTGATGCAGCCGCTGTTGCTGCTCAAACAGACGCTGGCCAGCCCGTCCGATCCGGGCGTTCTGGAAATCGCCGGACCCAATGTGCGGTTCAACCGCTACGACCAGATGTTTTTCCAATGCCCCGGGAAAGGTAAGTCGGCGAAAGTCATGAAGTTTGGTTTCTCGACCAGTCCCACCGGATCGCTAGGGAATCTAGCACTCCATTTTCGTCTCAGCGGGCAGAACATCGAGTTGGAAAAGCAAGAGATAAACTTCCCCACCCGGAGCATGAACGATTCGCTCAGGGTTCTCCGGCCCGGCAAGCTCAGCGATGAAGTCGTCGCAACATTTCCCGAACAGGTCATAAAAATGGCGAAGGATTTTAATCGCGGAGACCGGAAATTTGTTTTCATGAATCGGCTGAATCGGGGGTTCGTGGATGTCGTGCTTGTTGACGAGAATGATCCTAGCCAAGCATACCAGACGATGTCTCTTCAGTTTGACAGGGTCATTCGCCAGCAACTGCTGAACCTAATCCATGTGCCCGGACTGCGCGGCAATCCCCAGCGGGACTATCTCCTCCGGAAAACCGGGGGACCGCGTTTTGACGGCCAGTTCCAAGACTATGTCGCCGGCATCGTTGCCGGATGGGGCAAAAAGGATGAACGGACTGCCCGGTTGGGTGAATCGCTCAAACAACTTGGACTCACTTGGAAAATCGAAACCCGTGAAGTGGACGCTACCCGGGTCGAGATTCTGGTCGGACGCCTGAAGGAGCCCCGGCAAGGCGGAGCAAAGGATTTCGTGAACATTGCCGATGTTGGCTTCGGTGTTTCCCAGGTTCTGCCGGCCTTGGTGGCGTTGGATGTGGCCGTTCCTGGTCAAATCGTGCATCTTGAACAACCCGAGATTCACCTGCATCCCCGGGCCCAGCGCTCCCTGGCGAAGATCCTTGCGGATGCGGCCAGGCGGGATGCCCGGTTGGTGGTGGAAACCCACAGTTCGATTCTCATCCGTGGCATTCAGACGCTGGTGGCGCAGGGTGAACTCGATCCGGCACTCGTCAAGCTCCACTGGTTCACCCGCGACGAATCAACAGGCGTCACCCATGTCGATTCCGCTGACCTCGATGAAAACGGCGCGTTCGGCATGGATTGGCCGGAGGACTTCGACGACACCTACATGAAAGCGGAACAGGAATATCTGGACGCGGTGGAGGCGCGCGCGTTCAAGTGAGCGATCTCGTGATTGATGCGGATGTCATGCGTGCGGCGGGTGTCAGCGAGCACCCCGTCTCACGAAACACCCGGCTCATTCTGGAGCAGATCCGTGCCGGTGGACACCGTCTGGTGCACACACCTGCGCTCAAAAGCGAACACGACAAGCACCAATCCCTTCTCGCGGAGCGGTGGCGGGTTTCGATGGTTTCACGCAAACAATGGGTGCCACTTAGCCCTCCAGAAAACGCCGCGCTCCGCCAACATCTGGTGCGAGCCCAGACTCCCGAGTCCACGAAGGACGAAATAGCTGTCCTCAAGGATGCGCATCTCTTGGAAGCTGCGGCAGTCAGCGACCTGCGAATCATTTCGAAGGACACCACCGCCAAAGAACTGTTCCGAAAAGGCTGTCCGCTTCCCGGACACTACGGCGGGATCCAATGGGCAGATGCAACACTCCATCCGGAAGAAACACTGCGTTGGATCGAACAAGGCTGCCCGGATAGGCCGGAGTGGAGGATTTGCCCCCCAAAAAGTACCTCGAAAACCCAATCCACGCGCCGACATCAGCGATCTTGAAGCTGCCGTTGATCTGATGGCGAAAGAAGCCAACGGCCTGGCATGGGGCCTGCGCCTCCACATGATGGTTCCACACCATCCACAACGGTTTGGTTGGGGTCTGGTGATTTGGGCCGAGCGTGGAGTGGCCCATTATCTCCATTTTTTCCGGAAAGTGGAGATAATGGGTTGTTCTGACTGAGCGCGGCTTCCGCTCGCGCCCCCCAACGGGCTGAAGACATCGTTGTCACCCCAAACGAGGCCTCGGCTACCAGTAGCATGTATTTTTTAAAACTCATACAGCATATTGTGGCGGTCGGCTCGGAAAAACCAACCAAACCCCTATCATATTTTTGAATTGTGATCGTTTGGTGCTGGTAACTGAAATAAATTGCAAAAAGTTCTGGACGGGTGCGGTATTGAAGGCTAACCTTTTCTCCGTAGCCGCAACCCCCGTACGCCTATGAATCCGCTTCGCATCCTCTATGCATTGCTAGAAGACAGTTCCGATCAGCTTCGGAGAGCCTGCTTCGCGCTGCTCTACGACAGCATTTCGAACGCGAAGGAGTTCAGAAAACTCATGGGCCACTCGGTCGTGATTGAATTTGAACGGCTTGTTAAAGAAGTGGCTGGCACGGACTCGGTCACGATGACCAAGCTCAAGCACGACTGTCGTGTGCTTTGGCCGGAGGATGTGCCCGCCGAATCCCGATTCGCTCTGGGTGCTAACAACGATGCCATCGACGCGGGTGATGATCGCCTGCTCCTGGCAAGGGCATACGACTACCTTCGGGGAGGACTCATTACGGATGTCACGGCGGTTCAGATCGCGATATTGATCAAAGCCGGGGAGCAGGGGGAACCCAAAGTAAAGACCTCCGACATCACAACCATGCTCCGCACCAGCGGCTATAAAATTCCAAACCCGGCAGCCCTTATCCGATCCCTGGCCGAGCGCGACGATCCTGTGATTGAGATTCTCGACGAACGAGTCGGCGCTCGGGGGGAACTTCAGTTCAAATTATTTCCTCAAGCTGCCGAGGACCTCCGCAAACGCATTCTGGGCACCGACGCGGCCCAGGTGGCGTGACCCCACTCCTTTCTGTTCACCGGACACACCCGCACCCAACACCCGTATGAGAAAACCAGCCATCTATGAAACGCCCATCAAAACCCACCAACTTGCAAGCAGTTGTGCTTGCGGCCCTGATCCCGGCTATCGCCGCAGTGATTGTCGCCTTTATATCGCGTGGCAGCCCCCCGAATCCGCCCGCCTTCGTCGCACATCGTCGGGTGTTGCTACAGGATGGAGGTGAGATTATCGACAAGCCTCTGATCGTTATTGGCCGCGACGGGTTTGAGCGTGGGACACCGAACGGAGAGTTTTTCGCGCCAGCACTTCCGGTCACCGCAAATTACGAGGTTTTTGAAACGAAGGCTTCCGGCCAGAAAGGACGTCACTTGGGAACGATTCATGTTCCGGTGGACGGCGGCGAGGATGTCCTGGTGGTGGAAACAAGCGTCCAAAGCAAATTCTGGACACCCGAATCGGAGCGTACAACCGCTGCCGTGATGGAAGATTGAACCCGACAACCGCAAATGCCTGCGGCCAGCGGATAAACCCGGCGTTCCGGTGAGACGACCGCGATTCACAGTCTTCCCCACCCCTGATGATGAACATTGCCTTCCGGCAAGCCGGCCGAGATCGCTGCCGCGCCCAGCGGATCGCGAAGATGTAATCAAAAAATTCACCAACCGCCGGATCGTAATCGTTTTGTAAGATCTGTAATCGAAATTTCACGAACCCGCCCGATAGACATTCGGATGCGCGAGGTGACGGGACCACCTAACGCCCTTCGAATCAGACCCGCCCCCCGACACTCGCAGCGGCGCTCGCCGCCACGGCGGCCACAGTCCGACAACCCATCATTCCCCCAACAGGCTGCCGCGGGTGAACAGCGAGATCACGTGGATCCCGCGGTCCTCTATGGCTTGCCGGCCGCCTTCCTCGCGGTCCACGAGGACCAGGGCGAACTCCACCTTGCCGCCCTCGCGTTCGATGGCGTCGATGGCCTTGAGCGTGGAGCCGCCGGTGGTGATCACGTCGTCCACCACCACCACGTTGAATCCGGATTGGAAGTTTCCTTCGATCTGTTTCCCCTGGCCGTGGCCCTTGGGTTCCTTGCGGACGGTGAAAACCTGCAAGGCCTCGTCCGGATGGGTGCGCGCGGAGGTCATGCCGATCGCCAGCGAGATCGGGTCCGCGCCGAGGGTCATGCCACCGATGGCGTGGATCGGGTGGTGCAGCGAGTGGATCTTTGACCGGACCGCGTGCCAGCCGAGGTCGCCGATGAGATTGGCGCCGAAGGGATCGAGCGCGGTGACCCGGCAGTCGATGTAAAGATCGCTCTGTTTTCCCGAAGCCAGCGTGAAGGACCCGGTGCGTACGGATTTTTCCAACAGGAGCTTTTTGAGGGCGGCGGCGGTCTGGTGCATGGCGGCGAGCATGGCGGGCGGCTCCCGACATGGCAAGCATGAACCTGCACCATTGGGCTTGTGAAACGGGGAATTCCGGGGCATGGGTTTCCGGTGACGCGCACATTCCATCGATCCGTTTCCGCCCGTTTGCCGTTGGCCGCGGCCGGGTGGCTTTGCCTGGCCGCTATTTCACACGCCGCGCCGGTGGCTGAGGAAAGCGCCACCCATGCCGGGGTGAAATTCAGGGTGGTTAGATCGGCGCCGGAACGGGTGGCGCTGATGTGGAAGGATGAAAAAGGGCAGGCGCTCCGGAGTTTCGACAAGGTCCACGTGGCGTTGGCCGCACGAGGAAAAACGCCGCGGTTTCTGATGAACGCGGGGCTTTTCCAACCGGGAGGAACGCCGTGCGGCCTGCATATCGAGAACGGCAAGACCCTCAACCCGGTGAACACCCGCGACGGATGGGGAAACTTCCACCTCAAGCCGAATGGCGTTTGTTGGATCGAGTCCGACGGAAAAACCCGCAAGGCGGTGATCGCGGAAACCGGCGTCTATCAAGCCCGCGCCGCCGTGCTGTCCGCCGGAGGGAAAACAACGGTCGAGACCGCGGTCCAGTCCGGACCGCTGCTGCTGGCGGCGGGAAAACGCCATCCCGCGTTCCGCGAGGGATCGGCTAACAAACTCCACCGCAACGGGGTGGGCGTGGACGCCCAGGGCCGGCTGGTTTTCGCGATGACCGACCGGGGGCAATGGGTGAACTTCTGGGACTTCGCCGGACTCTTTCTAACTCTGGGCTGCCAGGACGCGCTGTTTCTCGACGGCGACATCTCGCAAATGTCGGTGAACCCGCCGAAGCCGGCGGAAAGCAACCTATTCGGCGCGATGTTCGTGATCTGCGACTGAGGCGGGAATATGCGAGCACCGCTCACCTCCTGCACTTGTCCAACAGCCCGGCGAGGAACCAGGTGATCTGGACCAGCGCGTCCGCATAGACCGAGCCGGCGAGCGGCTCGACATCGCGGCGGCATTCCTCCAGCAGACCCAGCGCGGTATCGACGGCGCGTTCGATCGCGCCTTCGTATTCGGCGATGCCGACCACCACCGGCAGGTCGAGCGGTTCCTGGTCGAGGATCCGTTTGTTGAGCTTGGTGCGCTGGGCCTCGGTCGCCGATTCCAGCAGGTTGAGGATCGGCAGGGTGAGTTTGCCCTTGGCGAGGTCGGTCCGCAGGGTTTTGCCGACCACTTCCTCGGAGCCGACGAGGTCGAGGCAGTCGTCGTAAATCTGATAGGCGGTGCCCAGTTTCATGCCGTATCCGTAGAGGCGTTCCTCGGTGGCGGCGTCCACGCCGGAGAGCAGTCCGGCGAGCGCGGTGGCGGCGGCGAAGAGCGCGCCGGTCTTCATTTCAATGATCCGGAAGTAGTCGTCTTTCCCCAGAGATAGGTCGAAACGCCGCTGGGTTTGGATGATTTCGCCCTGGCAGACCTCGCGCGAGGCGCGGCCGACTTTCCGGCAGATATCGATGCTGCCGAAATCGGTGGCGAGGGTCAGCGCGTGGGAGAAAAGGGCATCCCCGAGCAGGACGGATAGGGCGTTGCCCCATTTTGCGTTGGCGGTGGGCACCATCCGGCGCGTGGTGGCGCCGTCCATGATGTCGTCGTGGACGAGGGTGGCCATGTGGATGAGTTCGAGCACGACGCCGATCTTGATATGGTCGTCGCTGACGCTGCCGGTGGCGCCGCCCACCAGGATCGCGAGCGCGGGCCGGATGCGCTTGCCGGAGGTGTTGCAGACGTAGGCCACGTAGGGTTCGATCGCCGGGTCGAAGGCTCTGACCTGCTCGCGGATGGCGGCCTCCACCCGATCAAGCTCCGGGCGGACGAGATCGAAGGGAAACGTGGAATTGCGAGGGGGCGTCGTGGTTGAGGCTGCCATGGAAAAACGGTCTGGGGGGCGACTTTCGGCCAGCCGCCGGAAAAATGCAACACCGATGTGACGGCGGCGCGCCGGGCGGGGAATCAGGCACCTAACGGTTTTTTTGGGGGCCGGGAGCGCTCCGGCTCACTGTTTGGCCTTGATGTGCCAGACTTCGCAGCACTGGTTGCGCTCGGGGAAGCGGCTGCCGAAGCGGTCGGTCTGGCCCAGATAGACGGCCTGGACCTGTTGGCCGGGGCGTTTCGAGGCGGTGAGAAATTCCGCCACGCCGGTGGCGCGGTCGGAGGAAAGCGTGCGGTTGTTATCGACGTTTCCGGTTTCCGAGGCATAACCGACCACCAATACCATATCTCCGTCGGCGACGTCGGCGAGGATCTGGCGGACGGGTTCCTCATCCGCGGGGTTCATTTTGGCCGAGCCGGTGGGGAAGGTCATGGTTTTGACGACGCCCGCGCCGAGCTGCACGCCGATTTCGCTGTAGGCCTTGGTGATTTCCAGGTCGCTCTGGTTTTCCAGTGTTCTCAGCCGTTTGAAAAGTTCCACCGCCGCGGGGAGCAACTCGTTTTCCGAGCGTGCGAAAAGCCGCTGGCCTTCCAGTTCGCGCACGCGGGCCTCAAAGAACTCCTTGGCGCGGGTGGTTTCGTCCAACCGGCGCTGGAGCGCGGCCAAATCGTCCTTGGAGGCCATTTCGCCGGCCGAGGCGAGCTGCTGTTTGAGGGCCTCGATTTCCTTGGTCTGGGCGTCGCGGGCCGCCTTGAGATCGGTCACCTCGCGGCGCAGCGACTCGGATTCGTAGCCGGCGCTTCTGGCGTTTTCCAGCTCCTTTCGGAGGCTATAGATGCTGTCCGCCTCGCGTTTGCGGTTTTCCTCGGAACGGACCAGATCGGCGTTCTTGCGGAGCATTTCCGCGTGGGTGTCATCGACGAGTTTCTGATAGCGGTCGGCCAGGAGAACCATGGTTTCCGCGTCCTTTTTCATCCGCGCGGCGATGTCCTGGACCCCTTCGCCGCCGGGAACGGCCACGGAGGGTGAGCCTTGCTTGGTGATGGCGGCGAGTTCCTGTTTGAGTCGGGCGACTTCCGCGCTTTCCTTGTTTTGCGGGCCGAAGCGCATGAAAACCAGCGCCGTCAGGAGGACGACGATCAGAAACGTCATCGCCACCACCGGGGTCACGGTGATTCCGGTTTTTCCGGAGGAAACCGGGTCGGCCTCGGCGGCGTGGCTTTCTTCGGGTTCGGGGGCATGCGGTTTCGTATCGGGCATGGCGCGACCCTGAACCACGGGACCGCCCTCTGTCAAACGCGCATTTCCGGGAGTCTTCCCTTGGGAGGAGGAGCGGGACTTCCGGGCCGCGCGGCTGCGCAACACGGACACTCCCGCCAATCCGGCCGAGAAAAGGAGCATGCCGGTGGCGAATCCCGCGCCCTCTTCCACGGATTGTTCGAGGTAAACAACACCCTCGCGTTCGTCGAAATAGCGACCCTCGCTGTTGTAAGGGAGGCGGGCCCGCGACAACGTCCATCCGCCGGCCAAAAGGCCGAGCACGGCGAAAATGATGGAGAGCAGTTTCATGGGAGAACGGGGAAAGGGTCGGTCATGGAGTCGGCCTTCCGAGGCCGACGTTAGAGGATTTTCCCGTTGCGCCAAGGAAAATCCGCGAACGCATCCGCCTACCCCGGAGAGTTTCCAACAAGAGAATCGCGCGGAAGGACGGCGGATGTTTGGCTGGAAAACGGATCAGGGTTTGCTGATGCGGTAGAAGGCTTTCCCGGCGGGCGGCGAGGGATCGGTGTAGGTGACGGCGCCATTTCCCGCGGCGGTGACGGTGGCCAGCACGGTCCAGCCGGTTAGATCGGTCGAGCGTTGGATTTCGTAGGTGCCGCCGGCGATTCCCTGATAGGAGAGGCCGACCTGTCCGCCGGGAAGCCGGGTGAGCGTCGGCGGAGACGTGAATGGCGCGGGCTGCACGGTGACATCGACCGTGCCGTTGGCGGTGGCGCCGCGGGCGTCGGTGAGGGTGATTTGGAATGAGTCCGCGCCGCTGAATCCGGCGGGCGGGGTGTAGGCGACATTGCCACCACCTACCGAAACAACGCCGCCGTGGGCCGAAGAAGGTCCGGCCGCAGTGACGACGATGGCATCGCCATTCGGATCGGAAGATGCGGCCACCAATGTGGCCGAGGAAACCGTGGCGGCGGTTCCGTAGGGCGTGGTAAACGCGTGGCCATTGAAAACCGGAGGATCGTTGGGCGTGGCTCCGCCGGGGGTGACATCGGCGCTCTGCCAGATGGTGCCGCCCGCACCCACGGTGATGAAGGTGTGCTTGAAGAACACCGCGCCGTTGCGGTCGTCGGTGGTGGGCGCGGTGGACCGGGTCCAGGTGGTGCCATCGAGCGAGAGCAGGTCGATGTCGGCGCTGGAATCGCTGCGGTTGACTCCGGCGGCGAAGTAGATGGTGTCACCGTAGGCGAGTGCGGGAGTTTCCTCGCTATCCGTGCGCGTGGTGGTGAAGGTGGCGCCGAGGTCGGTGGAGACGCGGACTTTCGAGTACCATCCGCTGCCGACGAAGCGGTTGTTCAGATAGGCGGTCTTGCGGATGTCTTGCCACGAGGCGAGCCCGGAACCGGCCGTTTGGTCCATCCAACTGGTGCGGTCAGTGGAGGTGAAGACCTTGGGCGTGCCGTTGCCGCCGGAGTGGCCGGTGATGAGCCAGGTGCCGCTACCGTAAGAGGCGCCTCTGAGGGTGGTGCTTGCCAGGGCGGCAACCGAGACCGGATTCCAGGTGATGCCGTCGGCCGACTCGATGATGGTGCCGACGTTTCCGACCGCCACCGAGTGTCCGGTGCCATCGGAGGAGACCGCGTTGAGCGTGGTGCCGCCCGTTGCGGAAGCATATCGCTGGGTCCATGTGATCCCGTCGGGCGAGGTTAGAACCAACCCCACCCATGCGCTGATGGTGAAGTTGTAATCTTGTCCCACGGCGATGAATTTCGAGCCATCCCATGAGATGCTGTAAATATACTTGTTGGTGCTGCTCGGGAGGGCGCGGGTGGTCCAGGTGACGCCGTCGGGCGAGGTGAGAACAACGGCGCCTCCACCACTGCTGCCGGCCACCGCGATGCCGCCATTGGTGGCGATGGCGTTGAGTGTCTTGGTGGTGCCGCTGGTGCGCTGGACGAACGTGCGCGCGGGGTCGCTGACGGTGACGGCTTGTGTTAGGGTGGTTAGACCGCCTTTTCCATCGGACACGCGGACGGTGGCGGTATAACTGCCGCCGAAATCGAAGGATTTGACGATGTTAGGTCCGTCGGTGATAAGGGCGGGCAGGCCGAAGTCCCATGAATAGGTGAGCGTGTCGCCCTCGGCGTCGGTGGCGGTAGCGGCGAAGAGCCGGCTTTCGCGGGCGGGCGCGGTGGCGGGGGCGAGCGCGAACCCCGCGGAGGGCGCGGTGTTATTCGGATAGAAGCTGCCCGAGGTACGGATCGCGCCGCCATCGGCGGTGGCCAGAAAGCGGCCGAAGCCGAAGACGAGCGATTTGGTGTCATAGCCGTTGCCAACGCCGGCGGAGGAACGGGCCCAGTCGGTGCCATTGGTGGAAACGAGCCATGCCTGCGGGGTGCCGGATTCGTCCATCGCCTTCGCGCCCGCCAGCAGGGTGCCGTCATCCGCCACCGCGATCTGGTTGGTGCTCCAGCGGGTGGAGCCGGGTGTTTGGGCGGATTTCCAGGTGAGACCGTGGTCGGTGGAGTATTTTACTCCGCCATACCAGCCGGTGGCGAGGAACATGCCGGGGCGGCCTAACACGCCGTCAACACCGAAGCCCAGGTCGCCCTGTTGCGACCAAGTGGTGCCGTTGGCCGAGGTCCACACGGTTTCGGTGCGGGAGCTCGCGGTCTTGTAGGATAGGGCCAGCCAGGCCGAGCCGTCCCATGCCAGATAGCGGAAATCCGGCGTGCCGCCGACGGTGGTTAGACTCCAGGTGATGCCGTCGGCGGAGGTCAGGACATTGCCGCCATCGCCTGCAGCGACGAATTTTCCGTTGGCGAAGGCGACCTCGCGCATTTGCGGCACGCCGGCCGGGAAAGTGGCCACATTCCAGGTGCGGGCGTCACGCGAGTAACAAATCTGACTGGCCGCGGCACCATCCTTTTTGCCGACGGCAACGAACACATCGTTACCGAAGGCGAGGCGGGGATCGCGGTCGAAATCGGGCAGATCGCCGTTGTTGGTCCAGGTGACGCCGTCCCAACTGGTGAGCACGGTTCCCCACAGATCGATGACCACGAAGCGGCCCTTGCCCCAGGTGGAGGCGCGCAGATAGCTGGTGCTGCCGCTGGTTTGCGCGGTCCAAGTGTCCAACGGATCGGTGACGGTGACGGATTGGGTGACGGTGGAGGCGCCGCCTTTCATGTCGGAGACGGTTAGGTCGAGCGAGTAGGTGCCGCCCACGGTCCAGGTGTGGGTGATGCTGTTGGCGTTGTCGTTGACGAGGCCGTCCTTGGAATTCCAGTTCCAGGCGAGGGCGTCGCCGTTGGAATCGGTGGCGCTGCCGGTGTAGGCGGCGGATGAACGGGCCGGCACGGTGGCGGAGCCGGCAATGGGATCCACAGCAGGGGCGGCGTTGCCGGGGAAGGGACCGATGTTGACGCGGACATCCACCCATTGGTCGGCGCCGGTGCCGCCGACGGCCACTGGGGTGATGTGGACATTGGCGGTGGTGTCGCTGTAGGTGCGGCCGAGGGTGACGGACGAGTCGTTTTTGCCGCTGGTGCTGTTAGGAGTGGTGTCGAGCAGCCAGCAGCGGGTTTGGCCGGAGCGCTGCCAATTCAGATAGACGCCGCGGGTTTGGGTGGCGTTGGCGGCGAACGCCGGGCGGTAGGAGAGCCAATAATATTCGGCGGGCGAGGCCGCCTTGGTGACGCGCACGCCGCGGTTGTTGGCGGTGGCGGTGGCGGCATCGTCAATGCGATAGACCCGATAGGTGTTGGAGCCGAGGGCGGTGGCATCCTGCCATTGGGCGGTGGTGAGCCAATCGAGTTTCGACTTCGCCTGGGCGTGGAAATGGCCTTCGGGGTCGGGGCCGCCGCCCATGATGTCGAAGATGTCGCCGTATTCGGTGGAGGTGCCGGCCGGGTCCGCGGGATTGGTGGAGGTGACATCCCACGAGCTGGCATGGCCGATGCCATAATTGTGGCCGAACTCGTGGATATAGACTCCGGAGCTGTTGCTGTTTTGCATCCACAGGTTGCCGCCGCCGGCGAGGCCGGCGTAATAGACACCGCCGGAAACCATGCCGATATTGCCGAAGGTGACGCCCACGATGTCGTAGTCTCCCAGGCCACCGCCATCGCCGCTGGTGTTGTTGCTCACCGGGCCGATGTTGATCGCGGCGTCGGCGCCGGATTTGTTGTTGCGGAAGGTATTGCGCGCGTCGCGGAGGAGTTCGGAGTTGAGGCCGCTGCCGCCGTTCGCGTAGTAGGTGGTGTTTTGCGGCATGGTGTAGAGGTTGGCGCTCACGCCCGCCTCAATCCAGGTTTTGCCGTAGGAAATGGCGAGAACGGTGTTGCTGACCACCCCGTTGAGAACGGTGGAAGCGGCGGACTGGGATACGGGATCGGCGGTGTTGTCCGGGAAGTTGACCCGGATGAGGAATACCTTCTTTTTCGTCTCCGTCCAGGCGGTGGCCTGCTCATCAGCGAAGGTTTCCAATTTCGACCAGTCGATTTCCCCTTCCCCACTTGGCAGCAGATAGGAACTGGCGGCCACCGGGCCTGGGCGGGCATCGGCGAGTGCCAGCCGCTCGTTGGCCGCGGCGAGATCGTCGTTGTTGGAAAACGCGATGAGTCTGCCGCCGGCGATGGCGGTGAGCGGGCCGCCGCCTGCGGCTTGTTCCGCGCCGAACATCCGGCGGACGGCTGCGAGGTCGGCATCGGACAGCGGCTGCAGGGTTTCGGGACGCAGGGCCGCCATGCCATCGAGGGCGATGCCTTGGACCGGCAGCCGGCGTTTGCTCATGTGTTCGAGCCGGGTTCCGAAAACATATGTTTTAAGGGTTTGGCCTCCGGGTGTGGAAAGCTCGGCAACATACTCGGGCGCGCCGGGCGGCAGGGAATGGCCGTCGCCGCAGACCGGATAGAACGCGTAATCCGCCACCATGCTGAACGGCTTCTCGACAAGGGCCTGGATTTCGGCGGGCAAGGCGTCCCATTCGGCGTAGGTGATGGATTCGGCGATGGCCTGTTCCGGGTTTTCCTGAATCAGCCGGGCGATGCGGGCGCGCCGGGCGGTGGCGAGTTTCACCCCATCGGAAAGCGCCGCGGGATCGTAATCCGGGCGCGGGCCGTCTGCGGAAGCGGGTTGCGAGGACAACCACCGGCGGAAACCCGCGACGGCGGCGGCATCGTCCGGTGGCGTTTCGCGTGTCGCGGTCTGCGAGACGGCGGTCGGAGCGGATGGAGCATCGGCGGCGGACGCGGAGGCACCGGCGCGCGGCGCGACGGTCCGCCAGACGGCGCAGGCCAACAACAGGGCCAACGCCAACAGGATGGGAAGGGAAACGGGGCGGATGGATTTGCGGGTCATGGGATTCTGGGGATGTGGCCTGCGGCATGCGCGCGAACGGGCTGGAACTTGGCGGCAGCCTGACGGACGGGCCGCCCAATACAAGCGGATTCTGCGGTTAGCTTAATGAAACGCGCGTCAGCGGCTCTTCAGCAGGCCCCGGCTGGTCCACATGTAATTCCAGCCGGAAATGAGGGTTAGGGCCAGGGCCAGCCACATCGAAACCGGGGTGAGCCACGACGCCGGGTTGGATAGATAGTGCAGCAGCCAGATCACCGGGTTTGAGGTGCCGAGCGCGTCCGTGGCGAACCACACCAGGCAGGTGATGCAGTAAGTGAGCTGCAGGCCGGTTTTCCACTTGCCCAAACGGTCGGCCGCCAGCACCTGGCCGGCCTCCACCGCGATTTGCCGCAGCCCGGTGATCAGGAACTCCCGCGCCAGGATCAGCACCGTGACCCACACCGGACAGAACCCCATCGCGCTGAGGTAAACGAAGGCCGAACACACCAGCACCTTGTCCGCCAGCGGGTCCAACAGTTTCCCGAGCGGCGTCACCATCCCGTATTTCCGGGCAAAATGGCCGTCAAACCAGTCGCTGATCGCGGCGATCACAAAGGCCACCAGCGCGATCCAATGCCCCAGAACGCTCTCCATCGCGGTCCCACCGACGAAAATCGCGGTGAGCCCCAACCGGCAAAGGGTGATGGTATTGGGCAGATTCATGTGACAATCCGGTGAAATCACCCGGCGCGGCGCAACAATAGCTTGTCGGCCGGCGCAAGGCAAGGTAAACCGGACGCCCTTTCCCAACCCCACATCCCACACACATGAGCAACAGCGATTTCGGACTTATTGGCTTGGCCGTCATGGGCCAGAACCTCGTACTCAACGTCGAATCCCGCGGCTTCAAGGTTTCCGTTTACAACCGCACCACCAGTGTGACCGACGAATTCGTGGCCGCCCATCCGGACAAGAACCTGGTAGGCTCGCGGACCTTGGAGGAGTTCGTCCAATCGCTGGCCTCGCCGCGCAAGATCATGATCATGGTCAAGGCCGGCAAACCGGTGGACGCGGTGATCGAATCGCTCATCCCGCTGCTCGCCCCCGGCGACATCGTGATCGACGGCGGAAACTCGCTCTACACCGATACCGAACGCCGCGACAAGTGGCTGGGCGACCTCGGGTTCCGTTTCGTCGGCACCGGCGTTTCCGGCGGCGAAGAGGGCGCCCGCAAGGGGCCGGCCATCATGCCCGGCGGCCCGGCTTCCACCTGGAAGGTGCTCAAGCCGATCTTCGAGGCCATCGCCGCCAAAGCGGAGGGCGAACCCTGCGTGACCCACATCGGCCCCGGTGGCGCGGGCCACTTCGTCAAGATGATCCACAACGGGATCGAATACGGCGACATGCAGCTCATCTGCGAGGCATATAACATTTTCAAAGCGGCCGGATTCACCGCCAAGGAGCTGGCGAAGGTGTTCGCCGAGTGGAACGAGGGCGCTCTGGAAAGCTATCTGATCCAGATCACCGCGGAGATTTTCAAACAGACCGACCCCGAGACCGGCGCGCCGATCGTCGAGATGATCCTCGACACCGCCGGCCAGAAAGGCACCGGAAAATGGACGATCATGAGCGCCGTGGACAACGCGGTGGTCATTTCCACCATCAACGCCGCCGTCGAAGCCCGGATCCTTTCCTCGATGAAAGACAAGCGCGTCGCCGCCAGCGCCCAACTCGAAGGACCGGAACCGGAAATTGATATCAAAAAGAAGAAACTCGTCAAAAAGGTGCACGACGCGCTCTACGCGTCCAAAATCATCTCCTACGCCCAGGGGCTCGATCTGATCACCACCATGAGCGCCGAGAAAAACTGGGATCTCGATCTATCCGCCATCGCGGCGATCTGGCGCGGCGGCTGCATCATCCGCGCCAGGTTCCTCAACCGCATCACCGAGGCCTACCGCGCCGACCCGAAACTCGGCAACCTGATGCTCGCTCCGTTCTTCCGCGACGTTCTCAACGAATCCCAGCAGAACTGGCGCGAGATCGTGGCCATGGCCACCCTCAACGGCATCCCGGTCCCGGCGTTTTCCGCGTCGCTCGGCTATTACGACAGCTACCGCAGCGCGGTGCTCCCCGCCAACCTGCTCCAGGCCCAGCGCGATTTCTTCGGCGCCCACACCTACGAGCGCACCGACAAACCGCGCGGCCAGATGTTCCACACCGACTGGCCGGAAGTTATCGGTTAGATAGTCGCCGGGCGTGCTTTTCAACAGTTACGCGTTTTGGATTTTCTTCGCCCTCGTATGGGCGCTCTATCGGGTATTGCCGCACCGCGGGCAGAATCTGCTGCTGTTGGCCGCGAGCTATTGGTTCTACGGCTGTTGGGATTGGCGTTTTCTGCCGCTCATCCTCGCCACCACGGCGGTTAGCTACTTCACCGCGCTGGGCATCGCCTGCTCGGAGACCCCCAGGCGGCGGCGTTGGCTGATGGCCGTGGCGGCCACCGTTTCGCTGGGATTGCTGGCGTTTTTCAAGTACTGGGGATTTTTCACCACCAGCGCGGCGGCCATGCTGGCGTGGCTGGGTTTTCACGCGGACATCAGGGTGCTCGAAATCGTACTGCCGGTCGGGATCTCCTTCTACACGTTCCAGACGATGTCCTACACGATCGACGTCTATCGGGGGCAAATGCGGGCCACCCGGTCGTTCGCCGACTACGCGCTTTACGTGGCCTATTTTCCGCAGTTGGTGGCGGGTCCGATCGAGCGGTCGTCGTCGCTGCTGCCGCAGATTGCCGCTCCGCGGAAACGGCGGGAGGGGGACTTCGCGGCGGGGCTCTATCAAATCGTGACCGGCCTGTTTCTCAAGATCGTGGTGGGCGACAATCTGGGTTACATCGCGAACGGCGTTTTCGGAGCGCCGGCCGGGTCGCTGACCGGAACCGAGGTGCTGGCGGGCACCTATGCGTTCGCGTTCCAGATTTACGGCGACTTCGCCGGTTACTCGGCGATCGCGTGCGGCATCTCCCGCTGGCTGGGCATTGATCTGATGACCAATTTCCGGATGCCCTATCTGGCGAGGAACCCGTCGGAATTCTGGCAGCGGTGGCATATTTCGCTTTCGTCATGGTTGCGGGATTATTTATATATTCCGTTGGGCGGAAACCGCGGTTCCGCGGCGCGGACCTATCGCAATCTCATGGTCACCATGCTGCTCGGCGGCCTCTGGCACGGGGCGGGATGGAACTTCATCGGCTGGGGAGCGCTCCACGGGGCGATCCTGTGCGTTTACCGAGCGCTCGGCACCCGCTTCCAACTGCCGGGCCGGTGGGGACGCGTGGTGGCCACCGTCGGGTTTTTCCATCTGGTGTGCCTGGGGTGGATATTCTTCCGTGCGGACGGCGCGGTTCACGCGTGGGCTTTGTTGGAGCGGGTGTTTTTCCATCAGGAAATGACCGCGTTCGCGCGTTATGGGTTCGGCATGCTGGCGTTTTTCGGCGGCCCGCTGATGGCCTATGAAATCTGGCTGAACCGTTCCGCCGCTCCGCATCGGCTGGAAACCTCGCCGTGGGGATGGCGGGCGGCGGTTTACTGCTATCTGTCCTTCATGCTGATCGTGTTTCCTCCGCCGGTGTTCGGCCAATTCATCTACTTCCAGTTCTAACCATCAGATCCGCCCATGTCCGCCGCACCTCCCCAGTCCCCCGCCCGCCTGCCGTCGTTCCGGCGGGAATTGCGGGTCGTGGCCGCGGTTGCCGCGTTTGTCGCGCTGCTGGAGAGCTACGCCCGAGTCCGGGCGCCCTGGCTGGACTACGACCGCCAACACATCCACAACCTGCCGGAAACCGTGGCCGGACTCGAATCGCGCGCGGCGGCCTCCGGCGCTCCGCGCGTGGTGTTCTTCGGCAACTCGCTGATCCTCCGCGGGCTGGATGAGCCGGCTTTCCACCGCGAACTCGGCACCCTCGGAGGATCGCCCGTGGAGTCCGCCAAGATCACGCCCGTCGGCACCGCGGCGCTCGATTGGCGCTATCTCTATCAACGGTATTTCAGCGCTCCATCCAGCCCCCCGGATGTTCTGGTGGTCGGTTTCCTATCCCATCACGTCCACGATCAGGAACCGGTGAAAATCCGCCGATTGGCCCGCCATTTCGTGGCACTCCGCGATTTTCCGGAGTTGTGGCGGACGGATCTGCGGGACTTCCATCTGATCGCCCAGTCGGTGTTGTGCCACGGCAGCGCGATCGCGGGCGACCAACCGGAACACCAGATCGCGATGCTCAATGCCTGCGTGCCGGACTATCTGGACGGCATCCGGGCCAACCAGCGGATGGTCGAGTCCGCCGCCGCCCGCCACGCGGGAACCGCGTCGTCCGCCCGCCCGGCGGAGACCTTCGGCCGCCTCGCCAGATGGTTGGAAACCTGCCGGAACCACGGCGTGAAAGTCTATCTCGTCGCCATGCCACAACCGGAACTTTGGCCGCTCAATCCGGAAGTGGCGGAAATCGCCCGCAGCCACGGCATGGAAGTGCTCGACGCCCGGTCGATCAACGGCATCACGTCCGCCGATTTTTCCGACGGCTACCACCTTGGCGAGTCCGGTGCCGCGAAGTTTTCCCGCTGGCTCGCGGCCGCCATGAGCAAGCGCCTGCCAGCGAGCTGACGGGACCTGGGATTCCCGTCTTGCATTCCCCGGCGGCGCGGGCATACTCCCGTCATGCGTGTGATGGCACTTACGGGAGGAATCGCCTCCGGGAAATCGACGGTCTGCCGCCTGTTGCGGGAGACCTTGTCGTCGGTGGTCATTTTCGACAGCGACGCCGCGGTGCGCCGGATGCTGGAAACCGACGAGGAAGTGGCCGCCTTCGTGCGCGAGACATTCGGCGACGTCGCGCTCGATCCCAAAGGCAAGGTGGACCGCCATTTTCTGCGGGGAAAGGTCTTCGCCGACGACGAGGCGCGGCTGAAACTCGAAGGAGCCGTCCATCCGCGGGTGTTGAAAGAATGTCTTGCATCCCTGAATCGGGCGGAACAGAATGGCGCGACGCTTTTCGTCGCTGACATCCCGCTTTTCTTCGAAAAGGGATTCGATTTCGGCCAGGAACAGGTGATTGTGGTCGCCTCCTCGCGGGAAACACAGATTCAGCGGCTCAAGGCGCGCAGCGGATTCGACCAGTCGATGATCGATTCCATTCTGGCGGTGCAGACCGCCACTCCGGAGAAAATCCGGCGCGCGGATGTGGTGTTTTGGAACGAGGGTCCGCCCTCGGTGCTCAAGGCCCAGATCCGGCGCTTTTGCCAAGCCCATATCATGACACTGAATCCCGACTCCGCCTGCGCGGACACCCTTGACACCCCCTCCGAAACCGCCACCGCCACCGTCGAATGCCCGCCGGTGCCGGTTTCCACGGACATCAACCAATTCCGCCTCAAATCGCTCGCCGAGCTTCAGGAAATCGCCGACACGCTTCCTAACAAACTCAGCGGCAGCCTTTCCAAGAGCTTCCTCGTTTACGAGCTGCTCTGCCATTATGCGCGCGAGGGTGGCGGGCTGGTCTGCGACGGCGTGCTGGAACTCGGCAAAGACAATTTCGCCATGCTGCGCGACCCGCGCCGCAGTTTCCGGCCGTCCCAAGACGATATTTTCATCAACAGCGCCTACGTCCGCGAATACGGCCTGCGGCCCGGCCAGCGGGTCAAAGTGCGCGCCAAAGCCCCGCGCGAGCGCGACAAGTTCCTCGTCGCTTGCGAGGTCCTGGAAGTCGAGGGCATCCCGGTGGCCGACTATCAGGTGCCCAAGGAGTTTGACAGCCTGACCCCGCTGTTCCCCAACGAGCGGATCCATCTGGAAGGCGAGGGACCGGATTTCCTCGGCGTCCGCGTGATCGACCTGATCGCCCCGCTCGGCAAAGGCCAGCGCGGCATCATCGTCGCCCCGCCCCGCGGAGGAAAAACCATCCTGCTCAAACAGATCGCCCGCTCGGTGCGCCTCAACCATCCCAAGGCGGAACTGATCATCCTGCTGCTGGACGAACGCCCGGAAGAAGTCACCGACTTCGAGGAAACCGTGGGCGCGGAAGTGTTTTCGTCCACCTTCGACGAACCGGCGAAACGCCACGCCCAGGTGGCCGATATCGTGATCGAGCGCGCCAAGCGCCTTGTCGAGCAGGGGCGCGATGTGATCCTGTTGTTGGACAGCCTCACGCGGCTCGCCCGCGGCCACAACTCGGCCATGCAGGGCAGCGGGCCGATCGGTTCCGGTGGTGTCAGCCCGGTGGCGTTGCAAAAATCCCGCAAGTTCTTCGCCACCGCGCGCAATGTGGAGGAAGGCGGTTCCCTAACCGTCCTGGCGACGGCGCTCATCGAGACCGAAAGCCGCATGGACGACGTGGTCTTCGAGGAGTTCAAGGGCACCGGCAACATGGAGGTCAAACTCGACCGCGAGCTGGCCGAACGCCGGGTGTTCCCCGCCATCCACATCCCGCAGTCCGGCACCCGCAACGACGACCGGCTTTATCATCCCGACGAGTTCCTCCGCGTCGTCGATCTCCGCCGCCAGCTCGCCCAACTGCCCATCGGCGACGCCATCAACACCCTCCTAACCAACCTCCGCAACACCCAGAACAACGCCGAGCTTCTGCTCCGCGGCCTGCGGTGAGAGATAAGATACGAGAATCAAGAGACAAGAATCAAGACACCAGAAACCAGAAACCAGCACCGTATCCCGGCCTCCTTCTTGTATCCCGCCTCTTGATTCTTGATTCTTGTATCTTGACTCTCTCCTCTCCCCAACACCATGCGCACTGCCGTTTACGCCGGTTCCTTCGATCCCCTCACCAACGGTCACCTCTGGATGATCGAGCGGGGGCTTGAGTTGTTCGATATCCTGATCGTCGCGATCGGCGAGAATCCATCCAAACACTACACGTTCACTGTGGAGGAGCGCCTGCGGCTGTTGCGGGAATCCACCAAGCCCTGCGACCGGATGATCATCGTCCATTTCGACAACCGTTACCTGGTGGACTTCGCGAAAATCATGGAAGCGGATTACATCCTGCGCGGGATCCGCTCGCCGCACGACTACGAATACGAGCGGGTCATGCGGCACATCAACTCGGACATGGCGCCGGAAGTCAACACGGTGTTCCTGATGCCGCCGCGGGATATTTCCGAGCTGTCCTCCAACATGGTCAAGGGCCTGTCCGGTCCGGTCGGTTGGGAGGAAAACGTCAGCCGCTACGTGCCCGAACCGGTCCTCAAGGCGCTGGCCACGCGGTTCTCCGTCCATTCGGCGTGACGGATGTCGCTTGCGGGATCGCGCGTTCGCGGCTATCGGTGGCGTGTCATGATCCGTTTTTCCCTGTTCGGTATTCCGGTGGAGGTCCAGCCTTGGTTCTGGGTCACTCTGGCGTTGCTGGGCGGAGGGATTGAGGCCAACACCCAGGAGGAAATCCTGCGGCTCCTGCTGTTTCTGTTGGCGGGTTTCGTCTCCGTTCTGGTCCACGAGATGGGACACGCTCTAACCGGACGCGCGTTTGGCGCGCGTGCCGAGGTCACGCTCCACGGCTTCGGCGGCTTCGCTCGGTTTTCGGGCCGATGGTTCTCGCGGAAACAGGACTTCCTGGTCACCGCCGCCGGTCCCGGCGCCCAACTGCTGCTGGCGCTGGCGGTTTGGCTGGCACTTCCGGGTCTAACCGGCCTGCGTTCCGTGGCGGGGTATTTTTGGATGGAGCTGTTTTTCATCAGCGTGTTCTGGGCGGTGCTGAACCTGTTGCCGGTCTTTCCCTTGGACGGCGGCCAGATGCTCCGCGCCGTGCTGGGCCCGGAGCGCGAGCGGATCACCTTGTGGACCAGCATCGTCGTGGCGGTAACGGCCGCCGTACTGATGTTCAAATTCACCGGTTCATTCCTGTTTCCGATCTTCATGGGCCTATTCGCCTATCAGGCATGGCAGCGGCTTCAGGGCGCGCCGTACGGGCGTTAGCGCTTCATCCGGCCGTCCGTTCCGCCGATCCGCGTCCGACCGCCATCCCATGCCGGTGCCGGGTGAGGTCTTGCTCCGGGCGCGAATGAAGCTTGCCTGACAACCGGAATCCGTGCAGGGTCCGCCCATGAAAGTTTATCTATCAATAGCAATGATCGGCATGGCGGCGCCTCAGGGAGCCAACGCATTGGATGATGCGCGTCTCCGTATGATGGAGGACTGGTTCGGCACCGCGCCGGAAAACCGTGGCCCGGTGCCGCGGGAATTGGGGCAACTGTCCCCCGCGGACGCGAAAGAGACCGCCGTAGCCAAGGATGCGGTTTGGGCGGCCTATCGGAAAGGCGCGCTCAAGCTCGGTTGGGACACACAGATCGCCGCGATGCCTCCGACCTTGGAAGCGCTCAAACAAATGCCCGAGGCCGAACGCCCGAAGCTGGCACCGTCGAAAATGGAGGCCGGAGACAAGTCCATGCCGTATTTTCTGGTGGCCAAGGGCACCAAGCCGGAAAAGGGATGGCCGCTGATCATTTCCCTGCACGGTGGCGGAGGCAACGCGGGTGCCGAAGGCCCGCACGCGTGGCCGGTCAACACCCGCGAATGGCAGACCCAGCTCGCGTTGTTCGAACGTATCTATCCCGGCGACGCGCTCTATTTCATCCCCCGCATGGCCGATGACCGCGAAGGCCGCTGGTGGTACGACTACTGCCAGACCATGTATGACGATTTCATCCGGCGCGCGGTGCTGTTCCGCGAGGTCGATCCCAACAGGATCTATGTGATGGGCATTTCCGAAGGCGGATACGCCGCCTATCGGCTGCCCGCCAACCAACCCGACCGCTGGGCCGCGGCGGGCGCGATGGCGGCCGCCGAACCGCTCGACACCTCGCCGCCGGAAAACCTGATCCACACCGCGTTCCGCTGCGACATCGGAGAAAAGGACACCATGTTCGACCGCATCGGCCTGGCGCGCAACTACTTCGAAAAACTGGATGCCATGGCCAAGGAGCACACCGGTTGTTATATCCATCACTTCGGCGAGCAGGCCGGCAAAGGCCACGGCATCGACTACCAACCGTGCCCGGAATGGATCGTCAAACACCGTCGCGAACCGGCTCCCAAGCGGATCGTCTGGAACGTTCAGGAGCTTCACCATACGCTCCACCGCCACAATTGGTGGCTGGAACTCGCGGACCGCCCCGCCAAACCGCCGGTCAAGCTAACAGGATTGATCGACGGCAACACGATTGTCCTAACATCAAACCCGCCCGACACCCGTCTCCGCCTCGCCCTTGACGACCGTTTGGTCGATCTGGACCAACCCGTGACCATCACGCTCAACGGCGCCGTCGTTCATCGCGAAAAGATCCCGCGGAAACTGGAATCCATGATCCGGACCACCGTCGAGCGCGGCGATCCGGAAATGATCTTCTGCGCGACGATCGACGTGCCGGCAGCCCCAAAGTGATCGATATGCGACTCATTGTTTTGCTAACCGACATGGCGCTGCCGCTCGCCGCGGCCGCCGAACAAACGCCCGGCCAAACCGGGGAAATCCGGCCGAAATATGTCATCGAAGCGCAGGTTGACGCCGACGGCCACAAGATCGGCGCGGTCTCGACGGTTACCATCCCCGCCTCGGAAGCGGATCCCCTAACCGACACGCGGTTCGTCCTCTACGCGAATGCCATCCGGGGCATCGGACGGGACGGCAAGGCGCCGATCGCGATCCGGGCGGTGCGGCTTGGTGGCCAGGCCGCGCGGTGGCGGGCGGATGGAACCGACCTGACCGTGACCCTGCCCGAACGGAAAACGCAGCCGTTCGATCTGACGATCGAATTCACCGCCGATCCGCCGCGGATCCGGAAAATGGCCGTGGAGGACGACGATGCCGGTGACGATGACCCCAACGATTCGAAGTGCGAGAACTTCGGGATTTTCGGTTATGACGACGACGTGCTTTCGCTGGGATCGTTCTGGTACCCCCAACTCATGGTTAGAAACGGCGGTGGGTGGGTGGGATTCCGCAAACCCGGTCCGGGAGACCTGCTTCATGCCCAGGCGAGCGATTTCACCGTGAGCTTCGGCGGGCTTCCCAAGGACGTCACCGTGGTTGCGACCGGCACGGGCGACGGCAGGAAATTCCACGCCGATGGAGCGCGGGACTTCGCGGTCCTGATGAGCCGCGATTTCGTATCCGAAACCACGGAGGTGATGTTGGGAAAAAAGGCGGTTCGCGTTCACGGTTATGTGAATCGGGCCAGCAAGCGGTATCTTCCGGACACGCTCGAGATCGCGGTGAACGCGCTGAAAATCTTCCATCAGCGGTTCGGTGCCTATCCGTTTGACACATTGAAAGTCGTGGAAGCTCCGCTGTGCGGGAATTCCGGCGGGATGGAGTATTCCGGAGTGGCGAGCCTCAGAAGCGGTTACTTCGGGGTGCTTTCCGAGACCGCCCGCGAGGAAGGGGATGAGGATGAGCGGCGGGAACGGCGGGAATGGACCCGCCGGATGATGTTCGAACTTCCGCTGGTCCACGAGATCGCCCATCAATGGTGGGCGATTGGGGTTGGGAACGATTCCCTGCGCCATCCGTTTGTGGATGAAGCGCTGGCGACCTGGAGTTCGATGCTGTATTTCGAAGACCGTTATGGTGCGGAGCGCGCCGGCGAGATCAGTGACATGTGCCTGAAAAATCCGTTGTTATTCAGCATGGAACAGGGGACGGAAGACGCTCCCGCGAACCGGCCCACGTCGGATTACGACGGAATGGACCAATACGGAATGGTGGTCTATCAAAAAGGGGCGCTGTTTTACACCGAACTGCGGAAACGGATAGGAGATGAGGCGTTTTTCGGCGGCTTGCGCGATTACTACGGGCGGTTTAGGTTCCGTTTGGCCGGTCCGGACGACCTCCGGGAGATCTTTCTCGCCAGCAAACCCGAGCTGCGCGCCGAAATCAGCACGCTCTATCAAAAGTGGATATTTGAAGCCAATGGCATCGGTGATAATCAAAAAGAGCATGATGAATCCGGCGAAGCGCCGTCCATACCATCAACCGGAAACAAACAACCATGAAAACGACCGAAGACAGCAACCCTCCAACTCCCGCCCGCGTTCCGTTGTGGCGCAAGGTGTTGCGTTCCGCCGCGCTGCTGGCGGTGGTCCTGGTGGTGATTGTCGGTGGCGGCGCCGTGTGGGTGATGCAGCCGACCGGATCCGGTTCTCCGGCGAAGCACCACGCGGACGCGGGTGCGTTGCGCGAGCAGGTTAGAGCGCTCACCGAGGATTTCGGTCCCCGCTATCAGGATCTGGAAGGAAACCTCGCGAAATGCAGGGGATACATGATTGCCGAGTTCCGCCGCCGCGGCGCGGAAACCGAGGAGCAGGTCTATCGCGTCGGCAAGCGGGAATACCGCAACGTGCGGGCGTTTTTCGGTGACCGGAAACAGCCGCGCGTGGTGGTGGGGGCGCACTACGACACTTGCGATGAGGGACCCGACTACATCAACCGCGGCGCGGATGACAACGCGAGCGGCGTTGCCGGATTGTTGGGGTTGGCGGCGTTGCTCCAACAGGAACGTCCCTCGGGATCGGCGGTGGAACTGGTGGCGTATTGCACCGAGGAGCCGCCGTATTTCTCCACCGAACACATGGGCAGCTACCGGCACGCGGAGATTCTGAAATCGGAGGGCGTCGCGGTGAAAGGCGTGCTGGTTCTGGAAATGATCGGCTTTTATTCCGACGAAGCGGGAAGCCAGCGCTATCCGGCGGGGCTGTTTGAGTTATACTATCCGTCGCGCGGGAATTTTCTATCATTGGTTGGCGGCGTGGAAGAGCGGAAGCTGATGTCCGTCGCAAAACGGGCGATGAAAGGGAGCGCGCCGCTGCCGGTCTATTCGTCCTGCATCCCGCGTTCCGTGGATGGCGTCCATCTATCCGACCACATCAACTATTGGCCGTTCGGTTTCACGGCGGTGATGGTGACCGACACGTCGTATTACCGGAACCCCAACTACCACGGCGAAGGCGACTTGTGGCAGACGCTCGACTACGAACGGATGGCTCACGCGGTGACCCAGGTCCACCAGGCGGTGCTGAAATTGGGAGAGTGATGCCCCGGCGGGAGCGCAGGACAAAAATGTTAGAGGTTGGTGGCAGCGGTTGCTGAATGATGAACGGCGGCTTGCCTCAGGCAGGGACCGACCTCCGGGCGGTCCGGTTGGGGATTCGGCACCAGCCCTTAGCCCGAATTCCGAAGTTGAAAGTTATTATGTGGTCCCATTTAACCGCTGAAGCGCTGAGTACCGCTGAGGGCGCTGAAGTTGAGGCTGCAAAATTCGGATCGAATCCGATTCACCATTCGGCGCATGCATCCCGATCAAACAAAACTCAGCGGATTCAGCGGTTCTCAGTGGTTCAGCGGTAAATCGAGCATCCAAACTACCTCGAACTTAGGAATTGGGGCTTTACGGACCGGAACCCCACGAACCTTCACCCGCCTGCCGCCGGACCGCTCGGAGAGACGGTCCCTGCCACTGCTTCGCGCCTGGATAAGCGCATTGACTTTCTGGCCCGCACCCACCCGGCCGGGTATCGCACTTTTGCATTGGCCAACCACCGGACGGCAGGGTAGCCTCCGCGCATGGCGACGACGGCAAGAACCCTGCGGCTTCCGGATCACTATCAGGTGGAGCCGGAATTGTTGGAGCAATTCAGCACGCGGCCCGGCCACCAGCGGTGCGTGGAAGGGCGCGACGAACTGTTGCTCGTGGTCCATGAGGTCCCAAAACCCGGAATCCCCGAGCGCGACGCCCTGTTTTTCTGGCGCCGGCATGACGGACGCTGGACCCAACCCAGTGGACCGGGACTTTCGGAACTGCATGATTTGCTGGAGCGCTACGCTCAGGCGATCGACAAGCACGAGGAAGTCATCGACGAGGCCGACACGGCGGCGGAGATTTTCGCGATTCTCCGGCATTCCGGACCCTTGGCCCGGTCCACGCGGAATCTGGTGCAGGCACTTGAGCAGGCGCTGGCCGTGGATCATGACGACCGCGAAATCCGTGCCTTCAGGGACCGGGCGCGCGAACTGGAACGCGCGGCGGACCTGCTGCACAACGACGCTCGGGTCACCCTGGAGTTCTGGCGGGCCGAGCGCGCCGAGGAGCATTCGCGGGCCTCGGCCCGGTTGGGGCGGATCATGTTCCGGATGAATCTGCTGGCCGGCTTTTTCCTGCCACTGATGGCCCTCAGCGGATTGTTCGGGATGAATGTGGACATTCCACGGTTCATGCAGCCGTTTTTCTGGGGGATTCTGGTGTTTGCGATCCTCACCGGGGCAGCGCTGCTTTGGCTGGTGGGCCGCCAGACCGGACGCAAGGCGGACTTCGACAGCGAGCTGGAAGAGGAGTGAAATTGTCCGGACTCCGGGGAATATTGCCGATCCTGTCGTCGAAAAAGCGGAAAAAACGGTAGGATTTGCGGGGTTTTGGATTTTCGGGGTTGCTTCCGGCGGTCGCCTCAGGGATGCTGGCGCGGATGAGTTGCAAATCTCTCGAAGGAAAAACAGCAGTCGTGTTCGGTGTCGCCAACAAGCGCAGCATCGCCTGGGCCGTGGCCCAGGCGTGGGCGGATCAGGGCGCGAAACTGATTTTCAACTATCAGGGCGAACGGGTGAAGGACAATGTGGAGGAACTCACCGCCGCGTTCGGCGAGGACGTGCCGCTCTACCCGTGCGACGTGACCAGCGACGAGGAAATCGACACGTTTTTCAACCAGGTTCGCAAGCACACCGACCGCGTGGACCTGCTGCTGCACTCGGTGGCCTACGCGCCGCGCGAGGCTCTGGAAGGGCGTTTCCTCCACACCAGCCGCGAGGCCTACCGGATCGCCCACGACATTTCGGCGTTCTCGCTGATCGCCCTGGCCCAGCGCGCCGAGCCGATGATGACCGCCGGCGGCAGCATCGTGGCGATGAGCTACTATGGCGCGGAAAAGGTGATCCCCAACTACAACATCATGGGCGTGGCCAAGGCCAGCCTGGAGGCGTCCACCCGATACCTCGCATGGGACATGGGCAAGAAAAACATCCGGGTGAACTGCATCAGCGCCGGCCCGGTCCAGACCCTGGCGGCCCGCGGGATTTCCGGCTTCGGCCAGATGTTCAAGGAATACGAGGGCCGCGCCCCGCTCGGCCGCTCCTGCACCTTGGAAGAAATCGGCGCCGCCGGCGTATTCCTCGCCAGCGACGGCGCGGCGTCCATCACCGGCCAGGTGATCTACGTGGACGGCGGCTATCAGATCATGGGCATGTGATGAGGGGTTGTCCCGGCGCGGCATGGGATTCATCGTGCGGATGAGCCGGCCATCCCTGGCATGGGACTCTCCGGCCGCGATGGTGGCCTCGCGGCTCAGGCAGTAGGCGCGTCCATCGGGAGGACTGGCCTCCGGCCTTTCATGGCCGACGGGCTTCCAGCCTTTCGATCTTCCTCCTCCCTCGCCCGCCAGATCCACCAGCCACGCCATCCCCTCGTCCTCCGGCACACACTCGCCACCGTCGTGGCGGCATAGGGCAGGTGGGCTTGGTTTGCGGAAAGACAAAGATGGCTGGTGGAACCCGGCATGGGTGGTCAGGCTGAATTCACGGCTTCGACGATCAGACGATCACAGGGATGGAAAAAATCGGTTCTTCCATCGGTCGCTGCCAGCACAACAGCGATCAATAGACGAGTCCACAAATCAGGAATGCTACTAATGCGCGTTTTGAGGCGCTTTGATTTCAGCGAGGCGCCGCCTGATTTCCGGTGTAATCGCTACGCCTGTCGCCAATAGGCTCATCCGGAATTTCATTTCAATCACATCTCGTTCTTCGGGAAGTTCGCATGCTTTTGCGGTCAGTATAGCAGCGTCCAATCCATCACTATTGTAGTCGAACCATACCAAAGCGTTCGCAATTTTGGTTCTGAATTCTCCTGGAGGGAACCTTGCGTATGCCTTCGCGAAATAATCCCTGCGCTTTTCTTGGGCCGCCCGGTTCAAAAATGGAACGAGGGCGTACCCGGTTTCGCGACCTTGGGCCGTCTTGCCTACCAAGCTAAGATATATATCCGGTTTGTTCCAGTATTCGCGCATGATATCAAGATACACCCCGTCAGTTCCCCCGTTTTTGCGAGCTTCGTCAACTTTGGCGATGAGCAGGTCCAACAAGCGGCTTCCGGATTCACCTTCTTCACCGCCAAGTTCATTGATATGCGCGGATTTACGCTCCGCACCCCTTGTTTCCGCACGCTTCGGTACATTTGGAGTACCGTTTACACCAGCAATAACAACATTGCCGCTTGGTGCGTACCGTTGATCTCCATTGTTTTTCAGGCGGAGCAGGGCAACCACGCAGGCCAGCAATAGAAATGCCGATGCTAAAACCACAGTCCAACGACGACTCATAAGTGATTGGAGGTGAATTAGCTACTTTTTCAGATACCGATATCAAACGGTCACTACCGAAGTCCCACTCGGATCATTACTTGATGGCAATGAAGCAAGCCTATTTTCGGTTGAGCCACCAGACCCAACCAATGCGCTGCATCTGAACCTTCGACACCGAAGTGAAATTCACAAACCTCATCACCCGCACTGATGGAGAAATCCGCAATTCCAAGCGCACCTCCCCAATTGTGAGCCGCCGGCTCAGCTCCCGTGAGCCTGAACTTCAAAGAACCAGAGTCAACCTGATCTTCAACGTCTGCTCGCGCATCTAAGCTTGCCAAATTCCACGCCACCAATGTCGCCACAGTGGCCCCTCCGGTTCTTTTCAGGATGCTCCAGCGGGTGATTGAGGATCCGGATCTGGGACCTTTTCCATCAAACACTGGACTCAAACGGACGGGAGATGGGTAGGAAGCGGTTGGCATTCACACGTTGGGTTGCGGGTAACGTTTCCGACTCCATCAAAAAACGGCGGGATGGCAAGGAAAGATTTCGGAGAAATTCGCGCCGAGGCGCAGACAGAAGATGAAGAAGGGGCTGGTTCAGATGCAATCCATTGGTTTTCGATGGATAGCGCTTGGATCGCGTGTGGTCTTTGGGGCGGGTTCTAAGGGTGTGTCCCCTTGCATTGGACATGGCGATTCCATCGGTAACGAAGACGCTTTCAGAGGGGCAAGGACTCGAACCTAATCGGATCCCGACAATTGGGCGAAGTTTATCTGGCAAGTTTCTCAACCGTCTCCCTTACGCGGGCATCCTCGATTGCAGGCAGCCAAGGAAGGATCTCCGCCTTGGATCCTCGCTGGGCAAGCCAACTCGCCATCGCTTTTATACAGTAATCCTTTGGCCTGCCTGCCTCCATCTGGGACAATCGAGTGCTGGCATCGATCGAATCGACATCCAGGTACCGATTCATTACATCCTTTGCCAAATACCCAACATCGATGCTCGGCTCGTTTGACATTCCCCGTACTCCCCATGGATGTGACGCTAGATACTCCAGTGCCAAGTCAGGATGTTCGTCCAGCCGGCCACGAACCAAACCAACTGCCACCCGGTCAGGCATGATTTCTCTTCTATTCTCATAATATTGCAAGATTTCGGCAGGCTCTTTCTCAGCTCTGCCTGCCAACGCGAGGTGAATCTTGTCGTCAAGACCCATTCGCTTCATCCTATCCTCTATCACGGCTATCTCGGATTGAGTCCCGAATGCTGTCAACACTGAGTCCTTCATCAGGTCGATATCTTTTTTTTCCTTTAGGTCTGGTTCTGATGATGCCCACAGTGAGATAGCGTCCAGCACTTCAGAAACATCGTGTTGATTGTAATTCAAGCTCCTAATGGCATTCGCGATAGCCCCCCTTACCCTGGGTCGATCATTGTCTTTCCATCTCGAATCGGAGACAATCCAATGGATAGCAGCCGACGGATCCTTCCGAAACCATTCACCCGCAATTGCATCAGCCGCGTTAGATTTTTCGCATTCTCCGGGAGCCAGATCGTAGAACCTGACCGCCAAAGCTGGATCCCGGTCCAAAAGATAGCGGAAGAAACCAACAAGATTACCAAAGTTCTCTGGCCATACATCTCCCTGAACAATCCGGGCGTATTGCGCTTGTGACTCCTTCGGCATTCCTCGGATTGGCACATCCGGAGTTGATAAAGAATTGATGTCGCGAAGTTCAACCTCGGTTGGACCATGGGGCTTCGGGGCACCGGAGCGAAATACTGTCACCCACCAGATTCCTGCAGCAGCAAGGCATAGCGCTATGCCTGCGATACGGATCCACCTTCTTCCTTTGTGTTTCATTTCAAATTGTCCGGTCTCAGAGCAAGCAGACTCCGCACGCTCTCTCTCTCAGCGCCACCCAGTTCGTCCCAATACGGATTTCCATCAAGCTTCATGTTCTTTAGTGACCATTGGGCCGCCACGCGGGCGTAGAAGTACTTCCGCAATTCCGGGTCGGGAATGGAACGCCCGTAAGAAGCCGCGCTTCCTGGGTAAGATTGTTCGATGCCAGCCGCTACACTGCGCACATAGGTGTTCACCAAGGCGGTCGGCAGGTTGGTTGCAAACATCCTCGCGAACGAAGTTGGGGTGGGGGGCGGCGCGTGGTTTCCGCAATTTATTACAGTCTGATACTTATCGTCGGGAGAAATCAATGGATCCCCCATTACGTCCATCATATCGGAATGTTTGAGCGCTCCCTTGGAGGCAAGGCTTGTGATCGCACGCCCCAAAATATCCGCATGATTCCCAGACTGGAAAAGTGCCTTCAAATCCCGATAGCTCAACGCCGAATCAGAGTGGGAGGACACTTCCAATAGTAGGACACGTTGCCAGTTCTCGGGCAGGCGTTGTTTGATCTCTAATACATCCCCCAAATGGAACGGCTTCGGTAGATCCCTATCTACAAGTCGCGAGATTGCGCAGACCGCTCCCCTATCCATCTTGCTGATATGCCCAATTGCGGTTGCTAAGTCACATTCGTCAAGGATCCGTTCCACGAGGCTACTTGTTACCGCCCGCTGCGATTCACTGTCGAAAGGCAATCCCTCACAGAAAGACAGGCATTCCTCGATGGATTTGTGCTGAGAAAAAATTTTGAAGAACCAAGGTGAAATGCGCAAACGAGCCATTCGGCTCAGCTCATCAAACGCCCGTTCCTTATCTGCAAACGAAACCCTGTCAGAAGCAATGATTCTCTCCATCAATCGGTCCCAGTCGCTTTCGGTATAACGCGCCTTGCCTGAGAGCAGAGAATCCAAGGTAGGCTCACCCCCAGCCTGCGGTCTGGTCGAAAAGGTTGCGCCCGGCGAAAGGGTTGCATTGTGCCGCTCATCCTGCGTCCACCAAAGCCACCAGCCTACACAAGCCACCACAACCAGCAATATCCGTAAGGAAACCCGGTGCATCGCGGTGATTTGCATTGCTACTAAGGGATCTATATTAGTCGCGCGACCTATGGAGCCGCTATTCCTGTTAGGGAGGTGTGAAGGAGTCCTTGGGATGGTTAATCCATGAATGGAAGGTTTTTGGCACGTCGTTACCGTTACTATCCTTAATTGGACTGAAAACGACGGCGACCCTGACATGTTTTCCTGTTTCGTTTAGCACCCATTCAGACCATAAGGGTTCATCGCAGTGTGCTGGAGTGGTGCATGCCATGCGATAGGAAACCGAATAATTCGGCTCCTCCGCCATTGTCCGCTGGCTCGCCAAATTCCACGCCACCAATGTCGCCACGGCGGCCCCTCCGGTTCTTTTCAGGATACTCCAGCGGGTGATTGAGGATCCGGATCTGGGACCTTTTCCATCAAACACTGGACTCAAACGGACGGGAGATGGGTAGGAAGCGGTTGGCATTCACACGTTGGGTTGCGGGTAACGTTTCCGACTCCATCAAAAAACGGCGGGAAGGCAAGGAAAGATTTCGGAGAAATTCGCGCCGGAGGCGCAGACAGAAGATGATGAGACAGAAGACAGAAGATGAAGAAGGGGCAAGTTCAGGTGCAATCCATTGGTTGCCAATGGGTTGTTGGTGGATCTCGTGGGGATTTCCGGGGGCTGCGGACGGGGGGCGGGGGGGCGGTTTGCGAGGGATAGATTAGGGAGCTTGACCCAAAGACAGCCAGGATTTCGAGAGCCACAACCGGATGCCGCGGTGGCGGGCCGATGCTGATCCGGACGGGGAGGTCCTCAAGTCGACCGAACCAGAGGGTTAATGCCGCCGAGTGGGTGGCGCGGGCCGACAACACCGGCATTTTCCAAAAGATGGAAATTCCCCCAGGGGGCGGATGTGGGCACCTTCGGGTTGCACCGATGATCCTCGAAAGGAAAATGGAACCGCAACCGGAGCGAAGCCGAGATGGACCGCCTGCATATCCAACTGATGCGGTCAAATGGACGCCAATTGACGCGAATGTTCAATGAGTTGGAAAGATCGGATGGTCAACCCACCAGGTGAACGGCCCAGCCGTCAGAACACATTCATTTTCAATCCCATATTCGTGTCCATTCGCGTTCATTCGCGGTTTCTTGGATGATGGGCCTCAGGCACTTGTATGGAACATGGCGGCAGCCACGACGATTGGGCCTCCGTGTGACCCGGGAGGACAGGCGCGCCCATTTTTCCCGGATTTCCGTTGCCATCGGGGCGGGATTGTGAAGCATATCTCCACAGGGCAGTCCCACACACCCCTCCTATTATGCAATGGTATTATTCGAAAAACGGCACCCAGCTCGGCCCGGTCGAGCAGGGGGAACTGATCGCGAAAATGACATCCGGCGAGGTCGCTCCCGGGGACCTTGTCTGGAAGGAGGGCATGGTGGATTGGCTTCCGTCCGGGCAGATCGGCGAACTGCGCGCGCTGATGCCGCAGAGCCCGCCGCCGCAGTATGGTGGCGCGCCGACTCCCTACGCTCCTCCGATGGCGGCGCCGTATGGTAGCGGCGAGGTGATTCCGAGCTACCTGTGGCAGTCGATCGTGGTGACCATCCTGTGTTGCTGGCCGTTCGGCATTCCGGCGATCGTCTATGCGGCGAAGGTGGAAGGACTGAAGAATCGCGGCGACATCGCGGGCGCGAAGGCGGCTTCCGCCAGTGCCAAGACCTGGTGTTGGGTTTCTTTCGGCCTCGGGTTGGGCGTGATCGTTCTGTATATGGTTTTTGTCGGAATGGCCGCCGCGTCCGGCAATCTCTAACCTGCCTGCGGCCGCCGCCGGGGCTATCCGACCTTTGATGCGACCGAACCGGGCTATCCTCGCGGCTTTGGGTGTTTTGGTCGCGACCATCGCGCTGTGGGCGCTGAAGGAGCAGGGTCCGAACGCGCGGTGGATGCCGGGATGTCTTTTCCATAAAGTCACCGGCCTGCATTGCCCCGGCTGCGGGATGACGCGGGCCACCGTGGCCGCGGCCAGAGGCGATCTGGTGTCGGCATTCCGCTACAATCCGGTGGGCATGGTGGTGTTTCCGCTGGCGCTGGCGGCACTGGGGGCCGAGTTGGTGGCTTGGGTGTGGGGCAGGCGGATCGGCTGGCACCCGCGGCCCAAAATGGCGTGGACGCTGGTGGCGGTGATCGCGGCGTTCTGGATCCTCCGCAACCTGCCGTGGTGGCCGTTCACGCTGCTGGCGCCGCCGCCGGGATGACGAAGCCGCTTGCCCGGGAACGTCGGTTGGCCAAATATCCGGGATCCAGCCGAAATGACTTGTTCGGGAGGGGTAGCCGTGTCTCACCGGAACGTCATCACCGTCACCGAATACGGCGGAAAGGCGCGGCGGATCACGCCGTTCCGGATGGCGTGGGGCCACTCGGAACGCTTCGGCTCCATTTGGTTAGGTGCGGCAGCCAGGTTGGTGGACGACAGCGGACCGGCGAGTTCCTCGACATCCGCGTTCGGTCGGGTCATGCGGAATCCCTTCGGCTCAAGCTCGGCGGTTTCCTCGCGCTCGCCGGGGTTGACCACCTGGACGACGAGCGTTTTCCCGTCCTTGGACCGCTTCGCGCAGACGTCCAGATTTCCGCCGCCGCTCGGCTTGACGGGGAGACCTAACGGCTGATAGGCGGCCGCGAACATCCGCGCCACATGGCCTGGCGATTGCATCCAGACGTGGTCCGGATTGAAAAACAACAGGCCCTGGTTCCATCCGTTGTCGTTCTGGCCGTCGGGCTGCAGGCAGTTGGCGGATAGAACGACCGGCACGCGCCCGTCGCGCTCGAAACGCTGGATGGCAAGCGCGTTGGCGAGGGCCCGCCGCTGGTCGTGATTGTCCGCGTTCAGCTCGAACACCACCACCCGGAACTTCGCGCCGTCGGCGATCCGGGTGAGCATGTCCAGATAGGAAAGCGCGCCATCCAGATAGGACGACGGCAGCGGTCCGCCGGTCCAGACATGGACGTCGAACCACACTTCCCGGCCGTGCTGTTTCGCGAGTTGCAGAATCTTCCGATGGGCTTCCAGCGAGGTGATCTTCGAGTCCGCTCCCTCGAACGAAAACGGATCCGAAATCTTTCTCTGATAGGCAAAATCCCCGACCACCAGAATGATATCCCGGTCCCTCGACCAAATCGCTTCCGCCATCGGTTTGAATTTCCGCCAATAGGCCTCGTCCACCCGCTCCTCGTTGCCGAGTTGCAGGTGCTTGAGCGGATAGGGTTTCGGATGGCCGTTGGCAACCCGCCTCGCGCCCCAGGGGCTGGAGGCTTCTCCCTTGGCATACTCGATGAAGCCCATCATGTCGGCCGGCGCCTCGTCCATCTGGATCGTCGGAATGCCTGGGATGCCCATCGCCTCGCACATTCCGAGAAACTCGAAGATGCCCCATCCGTTGGACGACTGCGGATACCACCAACCCTGATAGGGCGGCCGGGTTTCGCGGGGCCCTATCATGTTTTTCCAGCGGTATCCCGGAGCGTTGGCCATGCAACCGCCGTAGCGCAGCATCGGCACCTTCTGGGCCATGAGGCCCTCCGCGATGTCGCGGCGCACCGGCAGACCATTGAAACGCCCCCAATCGCCCGGTTGGAGAAGCACGTAATTCACATCCAGCGAGGACGGCTCTCTCAAAATGACCGAGAACCTCCCCCGCGGATCGCCCGCGGACGGCAGGAGCCTGAAATCCAGCGTGGACCATCCGCCCTCGCCCGGAGTGGTTAGCTGCTGCTCCGCCAGAACGGCGGATCCATCCCTGCTTTCCAGCGCCACCGCGAAAGTGGTGGGCTTCTCCGCTCTAACCACGACCCGCCCCTCATAGGGTTTCCCCGCTACGATGTTGATGCCCCAACGGTTCAGTCCCTGGTTCCCGATGCCAAGCTCCCCCTCGCCGCCCGTGAAACGGATCGTCTGACAGCCCGCGCCAACCACAGGGCCGGATAGATCGTGCGCGAACGATCCCGCCGCCGATCCCTTGCGCACCGCCCGCCACATGCCGCTGATCCGGTCGATAGGCTTCCCCGGCGCGAACGGCAGCTTCGTCGCGACGCCTTCCGATATGACGGTTAGATCGCGGAATCTCGCATCGCGTTTCCACGTCCGCAGCGCGAATCCTCCGGGTTTCAGCGGGTTTTCCTTATCCTCATAGCCGGCCACCTTGTTTCCATCCACCGCAACGTTGAACCCGCCGTCCGCCACCGAAACCGCCAGCCGGATCCACTTCCCCGTCGGCACCGCGCACGGCACTTCGCGGATGGGTTCCCAATTTCCCCGATGCCGGCCCAAGACCAACTTCCCCGTGGTGTCCAGGCTCACCTCGTAGCCGGTGAAAGCGTCCGCCCCGGTCTTCGGGTTGGATAGATGCACGATCAACCCGGCGTTTCCCGCCTGTCCGTCCGGAAAGTACAGGTCAACGGCAATTTCACCTTTGGTTAGAGCGGGCCGCACCCTCGCCAGCTTGGGCCCATCTCCGCCCGCCGCGTGAAGTTCGCCGTCCGAAACCGTCCAGCGCCCGCCGAACGCCGCGAATCCCTCCGGCACCGGCTCCGGGGCCGGTTCCGCGAAACTCTCGCCGAACACCAACTGGCTGTCGATACCCCCGTAAACCTCGTGGTTGACATCCTCCAGACACGATCCGGTTAGATACGGCGAAACCGGGCGCCCCGGACCGGTCGCGTCGATGACAAAACGGGGCTCGGCATCGGCGCGGGTGATCCAACAGGCGGCTGTCAGGAGGATGAACGGAATTCGCATGGCAGGCATACGCCGCCCGGCACCGCGATTTTCCAGCGGTCCGCCGGAACGTTTCGGACCGCGTGCCGGACAATCCGGGGGATGCCGTGGCTACGCCGCGCTCACTGCGAGAACACCATTTGATAGAAGGGATCGGTGGCCACCCGGAAGATCCCCGATCCGGCGGCGGGCGTTAGAAAAACGTGCTCTCCGGGCGCCTTGATTCCGGATTGGCCGGTGACGGTGGACCAACCGGATGACGGCGGGGTTGCCATCCGTTCCACCCGGCATTCCAAGCCGGGGCCGGGCGTGAATGCCATCCGGAATTGGGGCGTTTCTCCTGGCACCACCGAGGACGCCACCGCGGGCGCCACAACCGTCGGATCGAGGGTGACGTTGTCGATCCCCACCTCGCTACCGCCGGTGGATCCGGATTTTGGAACAAAGGTGAACTGCAACTCACCAATGTCCGTAAATGTCTTGGGATCGACCTGCTGCCATGCGGTGCCGGTCCAGTGATACCACGGCCGATCGAAGCTGAAGAACAGGAACTTCCATCCACCCGAAGTGAAATCCTCCGCGAAAAACGCCGGGCTATAATAGTCCAGCCTGCCGTAGGGGCCGGTCGCATAAAGCGCGCACTCGATGTAGGAAAGCGCCGGGAGACTGCCGATATACACATCCGCTCCCACACCGGAAATCTTCTGGCCCTGATAGTCGCCGGCAAACGCACCCGAACCCACTCCGGAGTCCGCCACAAAGGTGACAGCATAGTCGCCGGCGTAGGTGAAATACGCGTATTCGTCGCCGGCCGGCGTTCCCGACCAATACGGGTAGTAGTATTTTCCGTCGGCATAATCATAGACCGCCCAGGCGTCCGTATTCTGCTGGTCGAAGAACGTCTCCCATGCTCCCGCCTTGGCGCCGGACGCCTGACCGGATCCGACTAACAATCCAGCCGCAAGCGCCACGCGCCATTGCCGCCACACCGATCCGGTCGATTTCATCATGCCGGAATTGACGCGCCGGAGTGTGATTTATTCAACGGTTTTTCATCGCCAACCGCCGCAGGATCTGCTTTGGATGCCGCCCACCAACATGCCAGCCTTCACCGCCAATGCCGACTACGAGGAAAAGGACACCGATCCGATCCGCCTGAACCCCGGAGACGAAGTCACCGCCGGACCCGCCGACCAAACCTGGCCCGGATGGGTCTGGGCGACCAATGCCAGAGGCGCGGACGGCTATGTGCCGGACGAAATCCTGCGGCCGCTCGGCGGCGGACGCTTCGCCGCGACCGAGGCCTTCGACCCCGCCGTTCTAACCATCCGGCGTGGCGACCGGCTCGAGTCCCTGCGCCAGATTCACGGCTGGCACTGGTGCCGCAACGGGGCCGGAGCCGAGGGCTGGGTGGCGGGATACTTGCTGCGGCCGGCCTGAGGCACGGTCCTCTGGCAGATCCGGTGTTCACCCCCTCCAGTGGCGCGGGGACGAAGTTGACGTGTTTGTTTCCAGCGCCGTTCGGCGTCGCCATTAATGCGCATATTCTCTGATTTTCTGATCTTCATTGCGCATTTCATGAGATCGGTTAAACTAACCGCTTCCATGAAACCAAAACTCCCCCAATTGATCGTTTCGTCCAACCGCATGAGACCCTTCCGCCGGCATTTCGGAGCGGGCGCGCAGTGGCTGTGGGCCGTCTGCCTGACTTTGGCGGTGCCTGAAGCGTCGGCCCGTTATGCGTCATGGAACTGGAGCACCGGCGATTGGACGGATGCCAGCCGCTGGAGTTCGGACCCGGACTATCCGAACAACGGTCAGCCGGTTTCGGGCGATACCTGGACAGTCAACATTTCCTCCGGCACGATCACGCGGAATATCTCGCCGACCATTTCCACGCTGGATTTCTCAGGCGGCACGATCCAGGGATCCGGCGTTCTGACGGTCGCCGGTTCGATGACATGGAGCGGCGGCAAAATCGAGGGCGGCAACCTGTTATGCAACGGCGGACTCACCGTCAGTGGTGCGGCGCGCCTTTACGGATCAAGCGCCGAAGCCACGCTCGCGTCCGGCCACACGGCGGTGATCAGCGGATCGGGCAACCTGTCATTGGAAAACCAGACGAAGATCACCAACAACGGCACCCTCTACGCCCGCAACGACAACGGGATCTCCGAAGTCGGGCCATTTCAGTCCAACTTCACCAATACCGGAACGTTTGTCCGCGATACTTCGTCCGGCATCTTCACCCTCGGCGCCTCCCAGATCAGCAACAGCGGGACCTATCAGATCCAAACCGGCACGCTGGCGGTCACCCACGGCATCACCAACTCCGGAGCGATCCAGATTTCATCGGGAGCCGCGCTCAGATTGGACGCCGCATCCACCATCAACGCGGGTTCCTCGTTCAGCGGTTCCGGCGCGCTGATCCTCACCGGTAACGAAACCCACATCCATCCCGCGCTCACCATTCCCAATCCGATCACTTTGGATGCCGGGGCGAAGATCTCGGTTTATGACGGGCACACCCTCACCCTGAACGGCGCGCTCACCTGGAATGGCGGCTATCTGTCCCGGGAATCCGATATTTACGGCGGCCAGCACGGCTATGTCACGCTCAACGGCGGTGCAACCGTGGCCGACGGCTCCACAATCGTCGGTCTAACTATCACCAATCCCGCGACCAGCATCGTGAGTCTGGCTGCGGACGCCTCGCTCCAATTCATGGGCGACGCCCAGTTTGTCAATGCGGGCACGATCGCGATGGGCGCTGGCAGCATGCTCTCGGACATCAGCGGCGAAGGCAACGAAGTCACCAACACCGGCTCGCTGGTGGCCACGGCCGCCGTATTGAACGAGGCCCAGATCACCGCACCGCTCGCCAATAGCGGCACCGTCACCGCTGCGGCGGGCGGTTTGTCCATCAAGGGCGGAGGCTCCTCCACCGGGGGGTTCCAGGCGGCAGCCGGCGCCACCATCACATGGACGAAGTCATATGATTTCGAGCCGGGCACGAGCTTCACCGGGGCCGGCAATTTCTTGCTGCTGCTCGAGACATACTCACTCTCCGACTCGCTTTCGACAGCGGCCGATTTCAGGATCTTCGCAACTCTGGGGATACCCACCGGTGACACATTCTCCCACAACGGCAACCTGGCTTTCGGGGGATTTCTGGAGGGTGGCGGCACCCTGCTGTCGAACTCCGACCTGTACATTCTGGGCGGGGGGATCACGCAAAGCACCTTGAAAATTTCGTCGGGCTCCACCGCCGTTCAACAGGGGCTCCTTTCCGGATCCACGCTGACCCTGAACAACGGCGGCATCCTGCGCAACGACGGCGATCTAACTGCCAAGGACTACGGCGGAATCGCCAACGGCACCGGTAGTGGCAACCGCTTCGAAAACACGGGAACCTTCATCCGCAACAATTTCGAAGGCGATTACACCATCTCGAGCGAGCTGGTTAACACCGGCTCGGTCCAAGTGGAGATCGGCAAGCTGAAGGCCACCGGTGGCGGAACATCCAGCGGTGGAACCTGGTCGGCGGCATCCGGCACCACCATCGAACTGTCCGGAGGATTCGCCTTTTCAGGCACCAACTCGGTCAGCGGCGCCGGTTCTTGGGTGTTCGGCACCGAAGGTGGCGGCGGATCATCGGTAACCCACACCCTCGCGGGATCGCTCGCACTTGGCGCGCCGGTGACCTTGGGCAACACCACGCTTTCGCTGGACCCGTCCGCCACCATCACCTCGACCGCGCCGGTTGACGCGCTCAAGGGTGTTCTAACCGGAGGCGGCGTCTTCCACGCCAACGGCGGACTGACGGTCGGCGATCTAACCATCGATGGTGCCGCGCTCAACCTTGGAGCCGGCTCCACCAACATCCATGGCTCGGCGTCGCCGCTGGTGCTGGCATCCGCGGGCACGGTGACCAACGCGGGGATTTTCAAAGCGCAGGGAGATTTCAATTTCACCGGCACCGAGTTCGCCATCGCGCAAGGCGCGGGCGCCGCGGGATCGTTTTCCAACAGCGGAACCTTCACCCGAGATACCGGCGCGGGCCAGTATGTGGTCGGCGTGCCATTCCATAACACGGGCACCGTGTCGTCGCAAAGCGGATTGTTAGGAATCGCCGCGGGCGGCAGCTCAACCGGCGGCACCTGGGATGCCACCGGCGGATTGTTGGCGTTTCAGGGAGAGTTCACCTTCGATGGTACCACCACCATCACCGGCACCACGCTGCCGCAGATGAGCGATGGCATTTACACGGTGAACGGGCCCCTTTCGTCCGCTCCGGGGCTTTCGCTCGTGGGTAACGCCAACTTCGCGATCCAACCCGCGCAGACGGCCACCTTCGCCGGACCGTTGGAAATGGCCAACTATCTGGCCGACATTCCAACGGTGTCGGGCGGCGGAACGGTCAATGCCGACGGCGGCATGAGCGTAATCGCCGGGGTGATCGACGGCACCACGGTGAATCTAGCCGTCGCGAAAACCGCCACGCACGGCGGTGTCGGATCACTCACTCTGAAAAACGGCGGTGTGTTCAACAACGCCGGCACCTATCAGGCCAGTGGCGACGGATCCATCGGCGAAGAAACCGCACCCGGGAACATCTTCCACAATAGCGGAACCTTCACCCGCGACATCTCCGCGGGCCTATTCACCGTATCCGCGCCGTTTGACAACACCGGCACCACCACCGCCTCGGCCGGCACGCTTTCCTTTGCCGGAACCGTCACCAGCACCGGCACCTTCGCGCCTGCGGTTGGCGGCATCATCGAGTTCTCAGGCACCAGCACTTTCGACAACGCCACGCCGTTCACCGATGCGGGTGAGGCGAGGTTCACGGCGGGCACAAATGGGTTTATCCAGTCCGGCGTCGCCACGCCTGTCATGACAATTTCAGGCGGCACGCTCAATGTGGCGGCCGCGACGACGCTCGATCTAACCGGATTGTGTCATCTCACCGGCGGCACGGTCGGTGGAACCGGCACCCTGCAGGCCACCGGAGGTCTCGATCTATCCGGAGCGGCGGTGCTCGATGCCAGCGCGCTGGCGATTCCCGCGGGTTCCGAAGTGTTCCAGACCGTTGATGGCAAGCTCACCCTCAACGGCGCCGCGGTTCTATCAAACGCGGGCACCTGGCATGCGGCCAACGCGCAGAGCATCAGCACGGGCACGGGCACCGGGCAAATCCTCAACAACAGCGGCACCTTCCTACGCGACACGGATGTGGGCACCTTTGTCGTCGCGGTCCCGCTTCACAACACCGGCACCGTCGGCGTGGCCAGCGGGATTCTTTCACTCCAGGGCGACGGATCTTCCTCGGGGGAGTTTAATGTCATCGCGGACACCGATTTGAGCTTGTCGGGATCCAACACCTTTTCAACCGGCAGCACATTCACTGGCGCGGGGCGGATCAATCTCCAGGCGGGCACGCAGACCATCGGGGACACCCTGCCGTCCTCGGCGATCGTCAATCTCTCCGGCTCCACGCTTTCCATCCAACCGACCAAGGTGTTCCAGTCGGCCGGGACACTCCACTGGACTGCTGGCATTGTCACCGGCGGCGGCACGCTGGAATCCTCCGGGGCGCTCGATCTAACCACATCGGGGCGCGCGCTCGATGGCGCCGTGCTGTCGAGCACCGCGTTGGGAACGATCAGCTTCGACGCGCTGGGAACCCTGGTCCTGGCAAACGGCGGGACCTTGGAGAATCTCGGCACCACCATGTTGCTCAACGACGGAACCATCACCGCAGCCGACGCCACGGCGGTGGCGTTCAACAACTCGGGAACCGTCACCCGCGATACCGGAACCGGAACCTTCACCATCGCGGTTCCCTTCAACCACTCGGGGCTTCTCAACCTGAACAGCGGGTCGCTCTGGCTCAACGGCGGCGGAACCGCCAGCAACTCGACCACCCACGCCCTGGCCGGAACAAATCTGTATGTCGGGAACAATTATACCTTCGGCCCCGACAATTTCATCACCGGGACCGGCGCCACCCATTTCAGCGACGGTTCGCTGCATGTCACCGGCGGCCTAACCACCGACGGCTCGTTCAACTGGACCGGCGGCACGCTCGACGGCGGCGGCACCTTCACCGTCAAGGGAGGACTCAACATCACCCCGGGCTCAAGCGCGGTATATATCAACGGATCGACGCTTGAGAATGCCCTTGGCAGCGAAGCCATCATCAGCGGATCAGCCGCCACCCACATCCTCAACGGCGGCACCTACCGCAACTCCGGCATCACCCGGCTGCGCGGCAACAACAACTTCAGCGACGGCGGAGGCGGAACCAACCGCATTGTCAACTCGGGTTCCTTGGTCAGGGATCAGGGCACGGGATCGTATGTCATCACCGTGCCCATTGAAAACTCCGGGGTCATCCAGTCCACCGCCGGCGGTCTCTATCTGAACGCCGGCGGCAACATCACCGCGGGTTCGCTCGACGCCACCGGCGGCGACATCTATCTGAACGGCGGAAGCTATTCGTTCGCGGGCGGCGCCCTCACCGGCAGCAACTGGATCTATCTGACCGCCGGCAGCGCCAGCGTGGACGCCGACACCGGCGCGACCACGGGCGACGCCACGGGCGGTTTCGGCCTGTCGGGCGGTTCCCTCGGCGGCACGGCGATGCTCTCGGTGGAACGCGGGTATTTCGCCTCCGGCAACATCGGTGGCTCGCCCACGGTCCGTCTTACCGGCGAGAGTTCCAAGGAAGCCAACACCCAGATCAACATGAGCGGTGGCACGATCCGCAACGATGGCACCTGGACCAATCCCGAGGGCGGCAACTTCGATCTCGATATCTCCAGCGACACTGGCGGCGGCACCCTCGACAACCGCGGCACCTGGCTGCTCACCGGTGGCTCCACCTACTCCAACTCCTACGGCGGCGGACAACTCCAGAACCGGGGGCTTTTCCACGCATCCTCCGGCGCATCCAACATTCTCGCGGTAGTCCATCACATGGACGGCTCCACATTCCGCTGCACCGGCGGCTATGTTTTGTTGGGTGGTGGCGGAACCATGGAAGCCGGAGCGACGCTGGATTCGGACGGAGCCGGATATGTGTATTTCAACGGCGGCACCCACACGCTCACCGGCGGCACTCTGACCGGCAGCAACTACTCCTATGCCGGTGCGGGCACCGTTTCGGTGGAAGGTGATGTCGGAGCGGCCGCTGGTCCGGCCACCGGCGGGTTCGCGATCAGCGGAGGCACTGTAACGGGCTCCGCCGTGATATCCGCCGACCACGGCTATTTCTCCAGTGGACAAATCTCCGGCGGCGTAACCATTCGGCTGACCGGATCCGCCATCAAGGAACTGAACTCGCAGATCGGCATGAACGGCGGGACAATCCGCAACGATGGCGCGTGGACGAACAAATCAGGCGGCAATTTCGATCTGGACAACAGCTCCGGCGAAGGAGGGGGCACCCTCGAGAACCGCGGCACCTGGACGCTGGAAGCCGGTGCCACCTATGCCAACTCCTTCGGCAGCGGGCAGGTCGTCAATTTTGGGCTGTTCGAGTCCACTTCCGGAAACTCGAACATTCTCTGCGCGGTGCATCACAAGGCGGGTTCCACCTTCAGCAGCGCGGGATCGAGCGGTGGCTATGTGCTCTTGAACGGCGGCGGCACGATGGAGGCGGGCGCGACTCTCAACGCGGACGACGCACGATATATGTATTTCTACGGCGGCACCCACACCCTCAACGGCGGGACATTCACCGGATCGGGCCACACCTACACGGGCAACACCGGCACCGTGGTGGTCGCGGGCGATGTGGGGGCCACCAGCGGTCCGGCCACCGGCGGCTTCGGCATGATCGGCGGCTATCTAACCGGCAGCGCGATGATATCCGCCGACCACGGCTACATGCACTCCGGCCAGATCAGCGGCACGGTCACGGTCCGCTACACCGGTGAAACCACCAAGGAGGCGAACCAGCAAATCGGCATGAACGGAGGCACGATCCGCAACGAAGGCGTCTGGACAAACAAGTCCGGTGGCAACTTCGATCTGGACAACAACTCCGGCGAAGGCGCGGGCACGCTCGAAAACCGCGGCACCTGGACGCTGGAAGCCGGCGCCACCTATGCCAATTCCTACGGCGGCGGGCAACTGGTCAATTACGGCCTGTTCCAATCCACTTCCGGAAACTCGAACATCCTCTGCGCGGTGCACCACAAGTCGGGATCCACCTTCAGCAGCGCGGGATCGAGCGGCGGCTATGTGCTCTTGAGCGGCGGCGGCACGATGGAGGCGGGTGCCACTCTCAACGCGGACGGCGATCGATATATGTATTTCTACGGCGGCACCCACACCCTGAATGGCGGGACATTCACCGGATCGGGCCACACCTACACGGGCAACACCGGCACCGTGGTGATCGCGGGCGATGTGGGAGCCACCAGCGGCGCGGCCACCGGCGGCTTCGGCATGATCGGTGGCAGCCTCACCGGCAGCGCGATGATTTCCACCGACCACGGCTACATGTACTCCGGCCAAATCAACGGTACGGTCACGGTCCGCTACACCGGTGAAACCACCAAAGAGGCGAACCAGCAGATCGGCATGAACGGCGGCACGATCCGCAACGAAGGCGTCTGGACGAACAAATCCGGCGGCAATTTCGATCTGGACAACTACTCCGCCGAAGGCGCGGGCACGCTTGAGAACCGCGGCACCTGGACGCTGGAGGCCGGCGCCACCTATGCCAACACCTACGGCGGCGGACAAGTGGTCAACTACGGCCTTTTCCACGGCGCCGCAGGAGGGTCCAACATTCTCGCGGCCTTCCATCACAAGGACGGCGGCACCTTCCGCAGCACGGACGGCTATGTTTTGCTAGGTGGTGGCGGCACGATGGAGACGGGCGCCACACTCGACGCCGATGCCAGCGGTTCGATCTATTTCAACGGTGGCACCCACACGCTCACCGGAGGCACCCTAACCGGCGCGCAATACACCTACTCCAGCGCGGGCACCACGGTTGTTGACGGAAACGTCGGCTCCACCAGCGGACCGGCTACCGGCGGCTATGGCATTTCCGGCGGCACGCTCACCGGCACGGCGATGATTTCCGCCGATCATGGATATTTCTCGACCGGTCAGATCAACGGCGAGGTGACGGTTCGGTTGACCGGTGCCTCCGTGAAAGAGGCCAACTACCAGATTGGCTTCAGCGGCGGCACCATCGTCAACGAGGGAACCTTCACCAATCGGGTTGGCGGAAATTTGGATCTGGACAACAGCGATGCCATCGGTGGCGGCACCCTCGACAACCGCGGCACCTCGATCCTCAGTGGCGCCGTCACCTACTCGAACTCCTACGGCGGCGGCCAATTGCAAAACCGCGGCGTTTTCCACGCTCAGGCCGGAGGATCCAACATTCTCGCTGCCGTCCACCACAAGGACGGCTCGGCTTTCCGTTGCACGGGCGGCTATATCTTGTTAGGTGGCGGCGGATCCATGGAACCCGGAGCCACCCTCGACGCGGACACCGGAGGCTATATTTACTTCAACGGAGGGACGCACACTCTCACTGGCGGTACCCTCACCGGCTCCTTGTACACCTACTCCAGCGCAGGCACCACGTTGGTTGAAGGAGACGTCGGACCCACCAGCGGGCCGGCCACTGGCGGCTACGGCATTGCGGGCGGCACGGTTGCCGGCAATGCCATGATTTCGGCCGACCACGGATACTTCTCAAGCGGGCAGATCAGCGGCGCCGTGACCATCCGCCTTACCGGAGCAAGCACCAAGGAGGGCAACAGCCATTTGGGCTTCTCCGGCGGAACCCTGCGCAACGACGGGCTTCTCACCCATGACTCGGGCGGCAGCATCGACCTTGACAACTCAAGTGGCGACGGCGGCGGAACCATCCTCAACCACGGCACATGGAACATAACCGGCGGAGTCACGGTGTCCAACAGCTATGGCCAGGGCGCGGTGTCCAACACCGGCGGTCTAGTGGTTGAGACAGGAGGCAGCGCGTTCCACGTACCGCTGTCCAACAGCGGATCCGTCACGGTAAACGGCGGATACCTCTATCTCTATCAGGGATCGGCCCACGCCGGTTCGATCATCGCCAACGGCGGCATCGGTTTCATCACCGGCACCCACACGATGTCCGGCGCATCGGCCTATCTCGGCGGCAACGGCTACACCACCGGCACCCTAGCCCTTTCCGATGGCGCGTCCATCCGGCCCGGAAATTCGGCGGGCAACCTGACCAACTACGGAACACTCAGCTTCACCGTCGGCGGCGCCAATCCATCCGTGGTCGTCGAGATCGACTCCGCGTCATCGTTCGACACCGTCACGCTTGGCGACGGCTCGCTGCTGGATTTGGGTTCCGGACTAACCGATCTGACCCTCCAACCGTCCTATCAGCCCGCGCGCGGCGCCGTTTTCCGGATCATCACCGCGGGAACCGGCACGGGATCGGTCACCGGCACCTTCCGCAACGCGCCAGCCAGCGGCGCGGTGGTTTCCACCACCTACGGCAGCGTCACCGCCCACTTCCGGGTCACTTACGATTCAGCCGGAAAATTCGTGGACCTTACCGCCGTGACCGCATTCGATGCGTGGGCCTATCAAAAAGGCCTGACCGGGCCCGACGCCGCATTCAATTCGGATCCCGACCACGACGGCATCTCCAACGGCATCGAATTCGTCATCGGCGGCGAGCCGAATCCGGCCAATCCCGGCTCGGATTCCAGCGCGCTGCTGCCCGAGTTCGCGGTGGATGAAACCCACCTGCGGATCACCTTCCGGCGCAGCGCGGCATCCGCCTATCTGAATCCGGCGATCGAGTTCGACGCCGACCTATCCGGCCCATGGATCACCGCCGAAAACGGCGTGGGCGGTGTCAGCGTCATCACGACGGCGGACGGATTCGCGCCCGGCATCGACCGGGTGGAAACCCTCATCCCGCGCAGCCATGAAGTCGCCGGAAAGCTCTTCGGACGACTCGTGGTGACGGATGCGCCTTGAGTCCGGATCCTTTGAAGGATCAGCCGATCCCATGGACAGTTGGAGAAGTTGGTGTCAGTGCCGTGCCACAGTCGGCGAATGGGATCGTTTTGTACATGCGGCTTGTCCGTTTGACCGATGAAGGCGCTGTATTTGGATACTGCAAAAACCAACAGGAAACCAATTCACCCTCCGGTTTCGTCTTTCCGATCAAACAGAACTCAGCGAAATCAGTGGTTCTCAGTGGTTCAGCGGTAATCCGAGGGGCCAAACTGTCTTGAACTTCGGATTTCGGGATGAATGGCGGACGCTCCCGGCGCTATTGACACCCGTCGGATTCGCGCCAAGCTCGGGCCAACGAGTTTCCGATCATGAATCGATCCCTTCCGATCCTGTTGGCCGCGTTCGCCGCGGTTTCCTGTCACAAATCCGGTGACGATGCCTCGCGTTCTCCCGCGCTGCCCGCCGCCGAAGTGAAAACGACCACCGCCGAAACGCGGGAACTGCCGCTGAAGGAGGAAATCACCGCCACCGTCCGCGCCCGCACCCGCGCGGTGATCGAGGCCAAGATCAGCGGTCGCATTCTCGCCCTGGATGTCACTCTGGGCAAGATCGTCAAACAAGGAGATACCCTCGCGACTCTCGAAGCGTTGGAACTCCAGGCGAGGCTGGAATCCGCCAAAGCCACACTTGATCAATCGACCCGCGACGAACAACGCGCCGCCTCGCTGGTGGCCACCAACGCGATCTCCAAAGCCGACTACGATGCCGCAAAGGCCCGCCTGGAAGTGGCCAAGGCCGGTCTGGCGGAAGCCCGAACCATGCTCGGCTACACCACCATCACCGCGCCGTTCGCAGGTGTTGTCACCCGCCGCCTCGCCGATCAGGGCGATCTGGCGATGCCGGGAAAACCGTTGTTGGAAATCGAGGACCCGACTCACCTGCAGATCGAAGCGGATATTCCGGAGGCGCTGATCGGCGGGTTGAAAACGGGAGCGTCGCTCGATGTTCTAACCGGCTCCGGCGTCGCCGCGAAGGCCGCCGTTTCGGAGATTTCCCCGGCCGGCGATCCGAACAGCCGGACCTTTCCGGTGAAACTCGACCTCCCTCCGGGCAGCGCCATGAGGCCGGGGCAGTTCGTGCGCCTCGATGTGCCGGTTAGAAACTATCGGGCGCTGGTGGTTCCGGCGTCCGCCCTGGTGCGGCGGGGCCAAATGGAAATCGCTTTCATCCATGCCGACGGTTGCGCCCGGATGCGCCTGATCCGCGCGGGCCGGGTGCGCGACGGCATGCTGGAAGTGCTCGCCGGGCTCGACGGAGGCGAGTCCGTGGTGACGGAAGGCGCCGAAAAACTAACCGACGGGCAAACCCTGACCGTGAAACCATGAGCGATCCCCATCCACACTCGCCGGGACTTGCGGGTCGGCTGGCCCGCGCGTTCATTGATTCCAAACTCACCCCGCTGGTGGTGGCGGCCTCGGTTTTGTTGGGGATCTTCGCCGTGCTGATGCTGCCGCGCGAGGAGGAACCGCAGATCCGCGTGCCGATCATCGATGTGATGGTGGCGATGCCCGGCTTCAGCGCGGAGGAAGTGGCCGAACGCGCCACCCGGCCGATGGAGAAACTGCTGTGGGAAGTCCCGGGCGTGGAATATATCTATTCGACCTCACGCCCCGGCGAGTCGCTGGTGATCGTGCGTTTCAAGGTGGGCAGCGGGGGCGAGGAAAGCCTCGTGCGCCTCAACCAAAAGTTGGCCGGCAACCTCGACCGCATTCCGCACGGCGTGGGCGCTCCGCTGGTCAAGGCGAAGGGCATCGATGATGTGCCGATCCTCGCCCTGACATTCCATAGCGCCCGCTACGACCACCTGACCTTGCGCCGGATCGTCGCGCAGGCGGATGACGCGCTGAAACAGGTCCCGCAGGTGGCGGAAACCACCCTCGCCGGCGGCGCGCGGCGCGAGATCCGGATTTTGTTGGACCCGACCCGCCTCGCGGCCCGCAATCTGAGCGCCGCAGCGCTGGTGCCGATGATCCAACAGGCGAACCGCCAGTCCCGAGCGGGCGGTTTGGTTAGCTCCGACCGCGAGATTCTCGTGGAAACCGGCGCGTTTCTATCAAATACGGAGGATGTGGGCAATATCGTCGTCGGAGTCTTCGGCGGAAAACCGGTCTATCTGCGGCAGGTTGCCGCCATTGAGGACGGATCCGAGGATCCTTCCCAATATGTCATGTTCGGCGATGCGTCGGGCGAGCAGCCGGCGGTCACCCTCAGTCTGGCAAAAAGACCGGGAACCAATGCGATCACGGTGGCCGATGAGGTGCTGCGCAAGCTCGACACGCTCAAAGGAACGATCATCCCGTCCGATGTCACCGTGAGCGTGACCCGCCACTACGGCAGGACGGCGGCGGAGAAAAGCGACGAGCTGCTTTTCCACATGGCGCTCGCGGTGTTGAGCGTCACCCTGCTGATCCTGTTCACCCTCGGTTGGCGGGAGTCGATCATCGTGGCGATCGCCATTCCATCCACCTTGGCCCTGACCCTGCTGGTTTTCTATCTGTATGGCTTCACGCTCAACCGCATCACGCTGTTCGCGCTGATTTTCAGCATCGGCATTCTGGTGGACGACGCCATCGTGGTGGTGGAAAACATCGTGCGCCATTTCCACCTGCCGGAAAACCGTGGAAAGCCGTGGTCGGTGATGGCGGTGGAGGCCGTGAGTGAGGTCGGCAACCCGACGATCCTGGCGACCTTCGCGGTGATCTTCGCGGTGTTGCCGATGGCCTTTGTCGGCGGTCTGATGGGGCCCTACATGCGTCCGATTCCGGTGGGCGCGAGTGCGGCGATGGCGTTCTCGCTGGTGATCGCGTTCATCGTCACGCCGTGGGCGGCGGTTAGGGTGCTGCAATGGCGTCGCAAGCCGGAAAAACAGGCTGCCGCCAACGCTCCCGCTCCGCATGGCCATCCGGAGGACCATTTCACCCGCTTCTACCGCCGGATCATGGATCCGCTGCTGCATTCCAAACCGTGGAGAGCGGCGTTTCTCATCGGCATCGTCACGCTGTTGTTGGTATCGATGGCTACTGTCGGCATCGGTTGGGTGAAGGTGAAAATGCTGCCATTTGATAACAAAAGCGAGTTCCAGGTGATCCTGAATCTGCCGGAGGGATCGTCGCTCGAACGCACCGCCCGCGCTTCGCGCGAGATCGCGGCGGCCATCCGCGGCGAACCGGAGGTCACGGACTATCAGATCTACGCGGGGACGGCGTCGCCGTTCAATTTCAACGGTCTGGTGCGCCACTATTTTCTGCGCCGCGGATCGAATGTGGCGGATATCTAGGTCAATCTGAAATCCCGCCACGACCGCTCGGCCCAGAGCCACGACATCGCCAAACGGGTTAGACCGAAGGTCCGCGAGATCGCCGCGAAATACGGTGCCCGCTTCGCCATCGCCGAAGTGCCGCCCGGCCCGCCGGTGCTGCAAACACTGGTGGCGGAGGTCTATGGCCCGACCGAAACCGACCGCCACGCGCTGGCCGGCGAGGTGCGCCGGATTTTCAACGAAACTCCCGGCGTGGTGGATGTGGATTGGTATCTCGAAGACGATCAGGATGTGGACCGGATTGTCATCGACAAGGAAAAGGCCGCGCTCCACGGCATCAGCGCGGAAACCATCTCGCAAACCCTGCGGATCGCGGTGGGCGGCGAATCGGTGGACCTGCTCCACACGCCGTCCGAACGCGAGGATGTCAATCTCGTGCTCCAACTGCCGCGGTCGATGCGGGCGACCACCGATGCGTTGTTGGCCCTGCGGGTCCGCGCGGGCGACGCCAACGCGCTGCCCGAACCCCTGGCCGCGGGCGCGCAACCGCCGCTCGTGCCGCTGCGCGAGCTGGTGCGCGTGGAACGCCACACCATCGACAAGGCGATCTATCACAAAAACCTGCTCCCGGTCACTTATGTGATCGGTGATGTGGCCGGTGTGGTCGAAAGCCCGGTCTATGCGATCTTCGGCATGAACCGCAAGCTGCGGGATCTCGACACCAAACGCTTCGGCGGCGATGGCTCGGCCCTTGCCATCCACAACTCGGCGATGCCGTTTTCCGATTTGGCTCCGTCTATCAAATGGGACGGCGAGTGGCAGATCACGCTGGAGGTGTTCCGCGACCTCGGCCTGGCCTTCGGCGCGTGCCTGGTGCTCATTTATGTGCTGATGGTCGGCTGGTTCCGCAGTTTTCTAACTCCCGTGATCGTCATGGCGGCGATTCCGTTCTCGCTGATCGGCATCCTGCCCGCCCACGGACTGATGGGATCGTTTTTCTCCGCCACCAGCATGATCGGCTTCATGGCGGGCGCCGGTATCGTGGTTAGAAACTCGATCATCCTGGTGGACTTCATCGAGCTGCGCCTCGCCGAGGGCATGCCGCTGGCCGATGCCGTTGTGGACGCCGGCGCGGTCCGCTTCCGCCCGATGCTCCTAACCGCCTTGGCGGTCATCGCCGGTGCCGCCGTGATCCTCGCCGACCCGATCTTCCAAGGCCTCGCCATCTCCCTGATGGCCGGCGAGATCGCCAGCCTCCTCATCAGCCGGATGGCGGTGCCGGTGCTGTATTTCATGGCGAATGGGCGTTCCCGCGCGAGGACTCTATGACACCCCATTCCATTCCCGCATCCCATCGGCACCGACGCTCGCAGAGCGCCGCTACAAGCGTTCTCATCCGCAAACTGTAGCGGCGCGTCTATGACCGTCGCTGGTCGGCCCTGAGGCAGAATGGCAAATGAGGAAATCGTAAGATCAAACCCTCTCGCCGCCCTCCTCCCGGACCGCGTGCTCTCGCATGGTGTTTGGATCGGTCTCGCACGGGGCCCGGATTGGAGAATCCTCCGGTGGAATGTCGAATGCCACCCTGGGTCGGCATTCCATCGTTGCCGGGTCAGGCTGGTTTCTGATCCGTGATCCTCGCCGACCCGATTTTCCAAGGACTGGCCATCTCCCTCATGGCTGGAGAGATCGCCACCCCAAGGGACCATTTTTTTCGGTCTCCACAGCATTCGCGTCATGCCATGGGCTCCGATTTGAAATTTTGGATTTGGAACCAGCCCTTGTGCGGCCTGCGGCCCTCACACGATAAAACCTTGGCACACACCCCGCTTTCCCAAGATTTTTCTTGCGCGAAATGTTCAAATGAACAAAATAGCGGCATGCGATGCTTCACCCACACCCTTCGTTTCCGCATTTTCGTTCTGGTCCGCCGGTTGCGTGCTTTCCGATGGAGCATCCGGCGCACATTTCCCCGGCGGCGGCCCCGCGCGGCGCGCGCCGAGCAACTCGAATTCCACTGGCTGCGAAAAATTTGAAAATTTCTCGAAATTGCGCGTGCCAGCGGCCGGGTTTCCGCTATAGTCCGCGGCAAATCCTCCGCATGCAACCTCTCCATCGCCTGCTTCCTATCAGCCGACGCGCCGCCTTGCTGGCTTCCGCGTGTCTGATTGTGCCCCTCACCGCCAAGGAACCCCGCGGTGCGGCCACCGCGTCACAGCGGGAATTGGACCAGCGCCGGATCGACATCCAGGAGGCCGAGGAGTTGATCTCCCAGGGCGACATCGCCTATCAAAACCAACGCTACGGCGACGCCGTCACCGCTTTTTCCGGAGCGCGCGGCCTGATTCCGGACGCTCCGGTTTCCCGCGGCTTGCGGGACTCCGCCACCCAACGTCTGGTGATGGCATCCATCGAACACGCCCGCGCCCTCGCCCGCAAAGGCGATGTGGCGAAAGCGATCGCCACCATGGACGCCGTGCTCGCCCCGGGCGTGGCTCCCACCGACGCCAGCGCGCTCACGATGCGCGCCAAGCTGGACGACCCGATCCGAACCAACCCCGCCCTAACCGCCGAGCACGCCGCCAACGTCGATGAGGTCCGCCGCCTGCTCTACACGGCCGAAGGCGCGTTCAATCTGGGCAAGTTCGACGAAGCGGACGCCACCTATCAGAAGGTGCTGCGCATCGACCCCACCAACACCGCCGCCCGCCGCGGGATGGAGTCGGTTGCCGCGGAGAAATCCAAATACGCCAAAGCCGCGACCGACCATACCCGCTCGGAAATGCTTTCCCAAGTGGACGCGTCGTGGGAAATGCCGCTGGCCCCGATTCACGTCGATGTGGACGGGATCGACCCCTCGGATCCCGGTATGATCGACACCCCTGTCATCCCGGTGGCCAACAAGATCGAGCGGATCATCATCCCCAACCTGACGCTCGACGGGGCCTCGCTGGAAGAGGCGATCGATCTGCTGCGCCAGCGCTCGATCGAATTTGACAAGCTGGAAACCGATCCCGCCCGGCGGGGGGTCAATTTCAATGTCCAGATCGGCGGTCCGGAGTCTCCGCTCGGAACGACGATCCGCGCGCTCCGTTTCAGCGTCCGCCTGACCAACGTGCCGATCTCCCAAGCGTTGAAATACATCACCGGGCAGACCCAGACCGCGTTCATCACGGACGATTACGCGGTGGTGATCCGGCCCCTAGGCATGGAAGGCAAGGAAATGTCCACCCGTTCGTTCCGCGTGCCTCCGGATTTCATCACCACTCTCAGCTCGGAGACCAATTCCGCGGCACCCGCCGATCCGTTCGCGGAAAAGCCCGCGGGCGGTCTGCTGACCGAGCGTCTCGGCGCGCGTGAGGTGCTGGCCAAAATGGGCGTGCGTTTCCCGGAAGGAGCCGCCGCCGCTCTGAACGGCGGATCGCTCGTCGTCACCAACACCCAGGAAAACCTCGCGCTGGTCGAGGAAATCGTCAACTTCGCCGTAAAAACCGAGCCGGTCATGGTCCGCGTCTGCGTGACGATGATCAAGTGCCAGGAAAACCGGCTCAAGGAACTCGGGTTCGATTGGATGCTCGGCAACGTCGGATTCGGGGGCACCAGTTGGATTCCGGGTGCGGACAACCTCAATTTCTCCGGAGGAACCACCGGCAACGGCGGCAACCTTGGTGACATCTCCATTCCGCCGAACCAAGTCTCCGGCAATCCGATCACCGCGGGCAACCGCAGCGGTGACGAGGCGGTCCATGTGGATGGCATCGATGCCGCCATCGCCCGCGACCGTAGTTCTTCCAACGCCCTGCTCGGTGCCTCCCGCGCACCGGGTGTGTTCCAGGTGACCAAGTTGCTGGACAACAGCTCGGTGGAGATGATGATGCGCGGTCTGAAGCAGAAAAAGGGCGTGGATATCATGACCGCCGCATCCACCGTGACGCGCAGCGGGCAGATATCCAGCGTCCGGTCGGTCAAGGAAATGTGGTACGCCCAAGCCTACGAGCCCCCGGAACTTCCGAACTCGGTCGGGGGGGATGTCAACGATTTCAATGGCGGTTTCGGTGGTGGCGGCGGCAACGTGTTCGCCGTCACGCCCGCGCACCCCACCGATTTCAAAATGCGGGAAATCGGAGTGATCCTCGAGGTCACCCCCACCGCTGATGCGGAAAAGCGGTTCGTCGATGTCCAACTCGCGCCAAACGTCGTCGATTTCGACGGCTATATCAATTGGGGCAGCCCGATCAACGAGCCGTTGACGGTTCCCGCCGGAGGGCTGATCAACCCGCTGCGTGCCAGAACCACCGAGATCACTCCCAACCGGATTCTGGAGCCGGTGTTCAGCACCAACCGCATCAACACCACCGTCGGCGTGGCGGATGGGGCCACCATCGTTCTCGGCGGATTGCTTCAGGATCGCATCACCAAGGTGAACGACAAGACTCCGGTGTTCGGCAGCATTCCGCTCATCGGACGCCTGTTCGAGTCCGATGTTTCCCAACCGGTCTCCACCGCGGTGGTCTTCCTGGTCAACGTGAAGCTCGTGGATCCCACCGGGCGGCCTTTCTCCGAGCGTTGAACGCCGCTCGTCCCGAGAGGCGCGGAGTCCGCTTCATTTCCATATTCTAACAATGTCATCTTCCTCCACAGAACCGGAAAAATATTCACTCGATGAAATGATGGAGCGCCTCAAGGGCAAGCCCTCCGAGGATCCCTCCCAAGGTGAGCTTGTCACCCGTGCCGATGGCAGCCAGGCAATCCGGGTCCGCAAGCGGAAGCGCCGCAGCGAGCAACCCCTGCGCGAGGAAGCCAAACGCGTCCGCCGCACCCGCGCGATCCAGGTGGGCGGCTTGCTCGTCGCGCTTATCATTCTCACGCTGGTTATCGGTGCGGCCTTCGTTTACACCAACACCGCCCCGTTCCGCAAAAAGCTCTCCGACGCAGTCTCCAAAAGTCTCGGCGCGGACATCGAATTCCGGTTGTTCCGGGTCACGCCGGTGAGCGCCAACGCCGACGCCATCAATCTCACATGGAAAGACGGTGGTTTTCTCAAGGATGCGAAACTGCGCGGCGTGACCGCTAAAATCTCGCCCGCCACCATTCTGGGTCGCTCGATCAAAGGCGACGAGCTGATAGCCCGCGAGGGAGACATCACCCTGCAGGCCCCCGAGCAAGGAGCGCCCAAGAACGCCGTTGACGACACCGCGATGCCCGTGGCCTTCGGCCGCGTGGTGGTCAGCAAACTCAACGTGGCATTCGGAACGCCGCCAAATACCGCATTTCGGATCGTCGGAAGCGAAGGATCCCTCACCAGCGTCGAAAACAAATCCCTGAAAACCCTGAACCTCCACCGTGGCAGCCTTTCTATCGGCAAATGGCCGACACTCAAGATCGAACGCTCGCTGATCGACGTCCAGCCCACCGAAATCGGTATTTCCAGCATCCGCTTAGCCGACTCACTCGCCACTCCCAAGGGCGATATGGAGCTTTCGGGGTCGATCAACACGGTGGACCCGTCCGCGATATCCACTCTCTCGGTAAAGGCCGAAGCGTTCAACCTTGCCGATCTTCTCGGCTCGGAGATCGCCAAAATCCTCTCGTTGCGGATCGATTCGCGGCAAGTCACCGACTCGAATTACCTCGCGTTCCGAGCCGGCGACCCATCCGATGCCGAGCTTTCCATCGCCTTCTCCAATGCGCTCTGCGCCACCAGCAGTCTTGCCAATCTGCGATTTCTGCCGTTCATCGCCAAACTCCTGAACGACAAAGACTATGTGGCGCCAGAATTCGATGAAGTGACCGGAATCATCCGGCGGAAGGAAGGAAAAGTGGAACTGGCGGACCTGAATCTCTTGCGCAAAACCTTTATGGCCGTGCGAGGCGATATCGCCATTGCGGCGGACAAGTCCCTTTCCGGCAAGCTCGAAGTGGGTCTCCCGGATTCGGTGATCCACCTTTCCGGCGACCCCAAGCTTGAAATTCTTTTCGGACCGTCGGCCAATGGCTTCCGCTGGATCACCGTCCAGCTCGAAGGAACCCTGGCAATCCCGTCAGACGATTTTTCGCGGCAATTCGACACCGCGAAAGCGGACGTTTTACCCGCACCTAACCCCGTGGCCCCCGCACCAGCGGAAGCCACCGATCCGGCCGTGCCGGCCGACCCCGGAAAGGTGTTCGAAGAACAAACCACGCCTCGCGAGCGTTAACGCGTTTTTTTCCTCCGGTCCCGTCGTTTTTTGTTGGCGTCCGGGAGGTTCCCATCCTAGAGTTGGGGTGCTGCGGGAAAGGCCGCGGCCACCCTTTCATCCAACCAATACAAACACCATGCAAACAGCAAACGTCAACCTGCCGATCACCATCACGGTCCGCCATGAAACCGTGACGGACTCATTGCGCGACTACGCGACCCGGAAAATCGAGGGGCTTCACCTCGACTACCCTCGGATCATCGAAGCCAAGGCCATTCTGGACGTTCAGAAGAATCGCCACGTCGCCGAAATCATTCTTTTCTGTGCCAACCATATCACCATCGAAGCCCACACCGAGGGCACCGACATGTATGCCGCCATCGATGAGACGATCGACAAAATCGCGCGCCGCATGCGCAAGCACAAGACGCGGCTGTTGAAGAAAAACCGCCCCCATCGCAACGAATCGATCCGCCACGTTGAGGAGCGCTATTTCAACGAGGACGTCCTCGACCATCCGGAAGACGCCGAACACGATCCGGAACCGTTCATCATCCATCCGGACAAGTACACCATCCGCACCATGTATAAGGAGGATGCGATCATGCAGCTCGAGCTGTCCGACCGGCCGTTCGTGCTCTACCGCAGCGCCCGCCGCAACTGCCTGACCATCGTGTACCGCCGCAAGGACGGCGAATACGCCGCGCTCGATATCGGCGATTGATCCGTGATCCGAGGTTGCTTGGAAACCATGACCCGCGGGCGGTTTGGAAGCCTGCCCGCGGGGTTATGAATCAGGGTTTCACGCTTCGTGCTTTTCCGAAGTCGGCGCCGGTTCGTTTTCCGGGGTTCCGGGCTTCCCGTGCGGGTTTTTCGGTTCCTGACCGGGAACCCTGAATGTGTGTTCCTCCCTCAGGTTGGCGCCTTCACCCTCCGGCAAGCCGTCGCGGAAGGTTCCGAACCACTTGTCCAGAGGCAGGATGGATTCGCCGTAGTTGCACTCGAAATAGCGGTGGTGCAGATAGTGGAAATAGGATCCGGTATGGAATTTTTCCCGGATGATCGGACCTTCGAACCCGTCGTGCCCCCCGGCTGGGCCGAGCCCGGCGTGCTGCAGGTTGAACAGGAAGTGGAACGGATGGGACGGCACGACCCAATGGATGCAGGCCACGCTCAGATAGAGAAACGCCTCCACCGGGTGCATCGCCATACCGGACCAGGGGTTGGGATTGACGTTTTTGTGATGCAGGGAATGGATCCTCCGGTAGAGCGGTTTCCAATGGATCAGCCGGTGGATCCAGTAGAAATGGAACTCCCGCCAGAGCGGAATCGCCAGAATCCACAGCCCGAACCAAACCGGGTGCTCGGCGGGACTCAGATAGGGAAGCCGCTGGTTCGCGTACATCCAAAGCGTGATCCACTCGAACCCCGTCCAAATCAGCGCCGAAACACCGGCGGTCCAGAAAATGTTGTCTTTCACCTGATCGCCGAACAGGAACGTCCTCGAGTTCCGGGCCGGCCATTTGGCGTCGTATTTGCCCTTGGTGCCTTCCTTTTTCCAGACGTAGAGCCAGAGGTAATACGCTCCGTACCACAGCCAGATCAGAAGCTCGTTGCGCACGAAAACCCATGACATCCACCCCCACTCGAAGGTCTTGCAGGACTCGATCGCCGGTTGGGTTAGAAACCACGATGCCGCGGATGTGGCGAGCAGCATGGCGTTGAGCGGAAAGGCGTATCCGGGGTGGCCCCACAGCCATTTGAGCACCTCCCAGATCCGCCACGGCCACTGGAAGAGCGGCGCGTAGCGGATCGGATAGGGCGGCCGCCATTCGCCGCGGGCGTTGCGGATTTCCTCCTCCTTCGTGGACGGCACGATGGCGTTGCGGCTGGTTGATTTTTTTGGGGGCTCCATGGTCGGGGGGATGTGTTGTTAGATGAGCGGCGAATCGGGATGGCTTGCGGCGAATGCCGGGAACCAAGGTGGGAAAACAGCGAGCTTAGCGGCGGATGCCCAAGCGTCAATGTACAAGCGGCTAAAATCAAACCACGCGCGGCATGGGACGCCGGCGGCTGGCGCCTCAAACCCGATGGATGCGATAAATCTCCCACGCGGCCGTTTTCACGGAACATCCGGCCGCAAACCGAATTATTGCGCTGACACGGGCAGCCAATTGTGGTTTGCTCCGGGCGAGGTTACCGCGCCCATGACGAAGTCGTTCGTAATCAGTTGTGAATACGCCACCTGCGCGATTCCCGAGGCCTATCGGGAATTGTATCAGGAGGTCGAGGAATTGGTGACATCGCCCGAGGGCTGGGACTCGGGCGCGCTCAATCTGGCCCAGGCGTTCGCCATGCGCTTCCGCACCCAGTTGATCCATGGCAATCATACCCGTTTGCTCATCGACCTCGACCGCGACGGCGAGGACCGCTGGAGCCCGTATTCCGTCCAAATCCCGGAGGCGTCACGCCTGCGGTTGGCCGACCGCGAGGAAGGTACCTACCGCCTGATGCTCCGCCAGCGGATCGAGGACGATCTGCGCCGCAACGATCTGGTGTGCCATATTTCCGTGCGTACCGTCGAAGCAACCGACGGTCGGGTGACCGTTGAATCGTTCGACCCCGGGTCGTTCGGCGAGGCCATGGCCGACGCGTGGCGCACCCGCCTGCTTCAGGCCGGTATCGAAGCCGGCCATAACGCGGCCGAAGGATCCGCGCTCGCGGCGGAGCTGGGCGGCACATTTCCACGCGACCGCTATGGATTTGTTAGGGTAAGGGTCGCGCAATCGTATTTCCTTGAAGGCCGACCCCTGAAGTGGGAGGCCGTGAAGCGGGTGCTGCTGGACACCTTGCAAGCCGCCGCCGACGATTGCGAAGCCCATTTCGTGTTCGAACCGGAACCCGAAGCCGAAGCCGAACCGGCCCCCCCTGCGGACCCGCCCGCGGAAGCCCCCGAAGCATCCGAACCTTCCGCCGAACCGGAGTCCTTTTCCCAAGAAACCACGCCGGACACATCCGCGTCAGAACCGCCACCCGGGGCGGAAGCCGAACCGGTCGGGGAAACGGATACCCAGGAAGCCCCGCTCGTCGAGCCCAGCGGCCAGGGCTTGCTTTTCTAACATTCTTGACCGTCCGCCACTGTCTGTTAGTTCCCGCGCGCTTGACTCGCGTTCCGTCCGTGGCAGGTTGGGTGCCCGCTCTTTCGCACACCCCCATGTCCGATTCCGACACGCTGATCCTGCCGCGCGAGGACGTCGCTCTCGACGTTCCCTGGAATGTGGTTGTGCATGACGATCCGGTGAACCTGATGGGTTATGTGACATGGGTCTTGATGAAAGTGTTCGGTTATCCGGAAGCCAAAGCGGCCAAGCTGATGATGGAGGTTCACACGCTGGGCCGCTCGGTGGTCTGGACCGGAGGCCGCGAGCGGGCGGAGTTCTTCGCCCAACAACTCCAAAGCCACCAACTCACCACCTCGATCGAAAAATCCGCATGAAACTCTCCGCCTCTCCGATGGATGGGATCGAACTGATCCTGGAGGAGCCTCACGACTGGCTGATGGTGATGGCCGTTCTTCACGACGCGAACGACCGGGATTTCGATCTGGCGGGTTCGCTTGGAGCGGCGGCGGAAGCGTCGGGACAGTGGGAGGATTGGAAAGAATGGGTGCTGCCCGATCTGCGCGAGGGCTTCGCCGACAACCTCCGTCATGTTGTTAGGGTGATCAAGGACGCCCAAAGCGAGGCGTTTCCGGGGCCGGGGTCGATCAAGATCCCGCCCGACGACTATTTCCCCTGGTATGCCACCCTCAACCAGGCCCGGTTGGCGCTGGAGGCCAAGTACCGGCTCACCGCCGATCCACCCGCCCCGGACCAGAATGCCGACCGCTGGGCCGCGTTCGTTCGATCGCAGTTCTACAGCATGCTGCAGTCCCAGTTTCTCAATCTCGGCCTGGGGTGATTCCTGGCGCGCGCGGAGGAGGCTCGAGCGCGATCCGTTCGATCACGAGGCCCGCGGCGATGAGGCCGAAACATCCGGTCACATGGGCGGCGGTGCCGAGGCCCGTGGTGCAGTTCAGACGGGTGGAGCCATCCGCCGGGCGATCCGGAGAAACCCCGCCGTCACATTGGTCGAAGACCGGCGGTTCGTCGGAAAACACCGCCTCGACTCCGAAGGGTTCGGGCTTTCCGCCTTGGGGGACCTTTGGAAACCCGTGATCCGCGCGCAGCGATTTGCGAACCTGTCCTAACAACGGATCCTTGCCGCTGAACGCCAGATCGGCCACCCGGATGCGCGTGGGATCGCGCCGCCCGCCCGCGCCACCGCAGGTGACGGTTGTGAGACCGCGGCGGATGCATTCCGCCAGCAGCAAGCTCTTGTGGGCGGTGGTGTCGATGGCATCCACCACGGCATCGAATCCGGGGGCGAGAATCTCCGCCGCGGTCCGGGCGGTGAAAAACGCGTGGATTTCGGCCACATCGCATCCCGGATGGATCGCGCGCAGACGTTCCGCCATCGCCGTGGTTTTCGGTCGGCCGAGCTGGCCATCCAGCGCGTGGACCTGGCGGTTCACGTTGGTGACGCAGATATCGTCCAGATCCACCAGCGTCAGGTGGCCCACGCCGGAGCGAGCCAGCCCTTCCGCCACCCACGACCCGACCCCGCCGATCCCGATCACGGCGACCCGCGCGTCTGCCAGGCGCGCCAAGCCCGCACGCCCATACAACCGGGCGACGCCGCCGAATCGGTTCTGGTGATCCTGATCGTGTGTCACGCGCAATGCCTCAGTGTCCCTTGGTCACGCGGGTTCCCACGACTCCGGAGGAACCGCTGAGCCTCGACCACGAAAACCCGTAAACGGCCACCAGCACAAAGCAAACCATCGGCACGATGAAGCCGGCTGACATGCCGTGAACGTCGGCCACATGTCCCATGAACTTGGGCATGATCGCGCCTCCCATGATCGCCATGACGATGAAGGAGGACGCTTTCTTGGCACGCGCGCCGAGCCCGTGGATGCCGAGCGAGAAAATCGTCGGGAAGGTGATGGACATGAAGAAATAGGTCAGGAACAGCGCCATCGCGGAGAGCCATCCGAGTTTGGCGAACACCAGCAGGCTGCACAGGGCGGATAGAGTCGCGAAATACCCCAAAACCACGTGTGCCGAGAACCTTGCGAGCAAGGCCGCTCCGACAAGTCTTCCTAACAGGAAACAGGCGAAGCCCACCGAGGCGAGATTCGATGCCCCTTTGTTGCTCAGGCCGAGAATGCCATTTTTGTGAACCTCGAACCATTCGCCGAACATTCCGGACTTGAACGACTCGGGCACCGCCGGGATTTGCGAAGTCATGTAGTTGATGAAATAGGCGAAGATGCCGCATTGGGCAGCCACATAAAAGAATTGTGCAAGCGTGGATCCGGAAAAATGCGGGTGGCTCCAGATGCTGTGGTTGGTGACTTTGCCGGTGTTGGGCAGGCATATGGCGAGTCCGATTGCAAACAGAGAGGCCGACGCATAGAGCAGCGCCTGATTTTCGGTTAGTCCGAGCGCGCCTCCGACCGACGGGATCGCGACGATGGCCGACACGATCATTCCAACCGCAACCGAGAGCACGGCGATGTTTGCCAGGAGCAAGGCCAGCGCCACCGGGCGGTTGGCAGGCGGCGCATAGGCCATATCAGGATCGCTGTCATCCAGGTGAAATTCGTCCTCGGACTTCAGGTCGGGCATTTTCATGGCGAAAAACACCACGGAGAGCAGCAGGACAAACGCGCCCACCGCCGCGTAGGGAATCCACAGGGTTTCGGATCCGGTACTCTTGCCACTGGAGTCCAAACTATAAAAGAACTGAGCTCCGGCGATCGGACCGAAGATCCAGCCCACTCCGTTGCAGGACTGCGCCAGGTTGATGCGGGTTGCGGCGAATTGTTTGGGGCCGAGAACCGTTGTGTAGGGATTGGCGACCGTCTCGAGGAACGTCAAGCCGGACGCGATGACGCAGACACCCAGCAAGAACGCGGGAAAGGTTGCGATTTTTGTGGCCGGAATGAACCAGAATCCACCCACGGCGACCATGAGCAATCCGGCGATGATCCCTCCTTTGTATCCGAGTTTGCTCGCCAGCCAGCCTGCGGGCATGGCCATAAGGAAATACCCCAGATAGTGCGCGAATTGCACCCACGCCGACTGGGCGAGCGTCAAACCGAGTTCTTCCTGAAAGTGCTTGTCCATCACGTCGATCATTCCGTTGCAGAATCCCCACAGGAGAAATAACGAACTGACGAGGACGAAGGTGACGACATGGCTTCTGCCGTCTGGCGTGGTGAATAGACCAGATTTGTTCATGATATATTGAGGCTTTGGCGGTTGGCGGGTTAAACGGTGGCGGAAGCGTGCCGGTCGGCCGGGGCCGGGGCAAGCACCATTTGCGTGATGTCCGCTGAAAGGTGAAAATACATGTCCTCCTCTGGCAGCGCCCATTCCCCGCAGTCGGGCTCGCGGGAGTTTGGCTGAAGCGGGCGTCATTCGTGCGTGAGGGCCTGTATCAAGAGGACGGATGCGTGAGTACGCCGCGATCTTTGCCTGAACCGTTTAATTTTGGCTTGCCAAGGGGCCGGAATTTGATTTCCTACGGGTACCCAACCGCTGTTGGCGATGCCAACGGCCACCCCCCCATGAAAGCCCAACGTCACTTCCGCACCAGTATGGTGAAGCGTACGCTTGCCATGCTCATTGATTACATGCCGATCCTGCTGCTCGGCTATCTGGTTTGCGTCGGATTGTTCAACGTCAATCCGCTGTTATACAATGAACTCGGCTCCACGGCCGCCGAGCGTGTCGCGTCCTACCATGCCGCGCTGATGCTTTCGGCCTGCGTGCACTTGGTCTGGTTCCTGTATGGGACGGTGGCCGAGGCGTTGCCGGGAGGGGCCACGTTTGGCAAACGGATGATGGGCCTGAGGGTCTATACGATGCGCGGCGGCAACCTGTCGATCGGAGGCAGCGTGGTTCGGAATTTCTCGAAGCTCGTGTCGATGGTGCCAATGTCGATCGGGTTTTTCTGGGCCATCGTCTCGCCCGGCAGTCGGGCGTGGCATGACTATTTTGCGCGGGCGATCGTGGCGGAAGTGTGAGCCGGCCGATTCTACCAATTGACTTCCGGTGTGGCGTTGACGCCCGCGTCCCGGGTCGCCGCGCGGCGGACTTTCAGGTGGCGGGTGAGCGCCGCCGCGGCGATGGCGAGGATCATTCCGGTTAGAAGCGCGCCGTTGCTCCAAGTCCCGAAAAGGGCGGCCACATCAGGTGAAACCGCCTTGGTGGCCATCACCGGTTCCTCATGGATCACCAGCGGAATGGAGCGGGTTTCGCGCTGCGCGATGAGGCGCGCCTCCTCGTCGCGCATGGCCTTTTCGAGCGACCGCTCGCGATCAAGTTTGAGCCGGATGCCGTCCGGCACCGCCGGGTTCTCCGGTTTCCGCGCGAGACAGGCGGCCAAGTCCTGCTCGTATTGCTCCGCGTTGAGCCGATGGATCTCCGCCTTGTTGGATGCGAGATCGATGGACTTCGTGCAGAATTCGCGCGCCGCATCGCGCATGTGCCGACCCCACGCCCTAACCACTTCGGCGGCGATATCGCGCGCGTCCGCCGGGCTCTGGTTGCGAGCGGTCACTTCCACGAGCTTTCCATTCGCCTGGACGGTGGCGGTGGTGGTGTTTCGGAGAATTCCGCACACCGTTTCCGGATCGTAACCCCATCGTTTCTCCAATTCGAGGGTAGCCGACGCCGCCATCAGATTCTTCTTTGAAACCATGATGGCGCACACCGTTTCCGGATCGGTCGCGCCGATGGTTAGGCCGGGCATGGCGCCCGGCTCAGCCACGCAACGGGATTCGTAAGAGCGGGGCGCCACCATGCAAACGATGCCCGCGAGCACCAGACCGAGAACATACACCGCAGCCAGGGTGGATAGAAAAACGCCGCGTTCGGTGTAGAGAAATCCCACCCGACGGATAATGGAGGCCCTTGCGCTCATACGGGGAAACTGACCTTTCCCAGCCTGGGGGTCAAGCTCCGTTTCACAGCCGGATACCCCATCCCGATTCCCGTTGATTTACCGCCGGATCCGGTTAGCATGACGCCGTGAAACAGAAACTCGTCTGGTTGGCATTTGTCGCGGGGAGCGGTATCGGCTTCGGGGTCGGTGCGTTTTCCCACAACACCCCTCCCAGCGTTGCCACGCCGCCTCCGGTCCAGGCCGCGGGCTCCCGCCAGGCTGCGGCCGCGGCGCTGCCGGGACATTCCTCGTTCGCCGATCTCTCAAAACAACTCGCCCGTCTGTCGGTCGCCCGTCGAAAGGCGTCCGCCACCGCCATCGTGGACCGCATGGGCCTAGGGGAACTCCGGAAACTGGTTTTGGAGAACCAGAATACCGGCTATTATAATGGTGACTACGTTCCTAATGACGCCGAATCCCTGCTGCAAGCCGCGGCTTATGAAAAATGGGCGGAAACGGATCCCGAGGATCTCATCGCTTTCGGCCTGAGCCAGACGAATACCCGCCGCTACGCCGCACTCAACGCGGCCTTCGCGGCATTGGCCCGCCTGGATCCGGAGGCCGCCCTCGCCCGCATGAGCCGTCTCGATCCGGACAACCGCGAAATCGTCCGCGACCGACTCATTTGTTCGATCGCCGAGAATGATCCTCAGCGCGGGTTCGAACTGGCGATGGCCGAAACCGGGAGCGACTCCCGCAATCTCCCGGCCCAAGCCCTGGCGCAATGGATCAAGTCCGATTCGGAAGCCGCTCTGGATGCCTTCGCCGCGTTGCCGAAGGGCAGGATCCGCGCCCAATGTCTGGAATCCATCGTTTCCGCCATGGCATCCAGGAATTCGGACGCGGCGCTTGCCTGGGCGGGTTCCCTCACCGCCGCCGACGAGCGCCAGAAGGCCAGGGCCGGTGTGATGGGCATTCTCAGCTATCAAAACCCGGAAAAGGCGATGGATATGTTGCTCAAGGACGCCAGCCTCGGAAAATCCGATGACCCGTTTTACTCGGGAGGAGTGACCGAAGTGATTTCCAACCTCGCCAGGCTCGATTACGAAAAGGCCAAGAAGGCGGCGCTTTCTCTAACCAACCCAACCCAGCGGGTCGCCGCGCTTTCCGCCCTTGCGGGAGACACCCGCAAGAACCACGCGGAGGATCTGCTCGCCCTGGCCGCGACCCTGCCCGCCGCGGAGGCCAAGGCGCTCTATCTTGGCAATTCGTGGTGGGAAAGCGACGCCACCTCGCTCGCCAAATGGGCCGAAGGCGTGCCCGACGGACCGCTCCGGCAACAGATCAAAGGCCGACTGACCGCTGAACTCGCCTGGGAGGATCCCGAGGAGGCGGCCAAGCAGTTCGGCGAGGTCAAACCCGGCATGATGCCCTACACGAACATGGCACAATCCATCGCGCGGGGATGGGCGAACATCGATTCGGATAAAGCGCTCGCCTGGGCCTCCGGGCTCGAGAATTTCGGCCAGAGGAAGGAAGCCGTGACCGTCGCGTTCGGGCGGATGGCCGACGCCGATCCGGCGGACGCCGCATCCAAGCTCGCCAATCTAACCGACCCGGAAATCCGGAGCGAGGCCGCCGCCGCCATTGCCACCCGCTGGGCATCCCAGGATCCCGAGAAGGCCCTCGCCTGGGCCAAATCCCTAACCGGCGACCAGCAATCCGCCGCCCTGCGCCAGATCGCCCAGGCCCAGGTCCGCTCGTCGCCCGACCAGGCCCGCGAGGTCGTGGGGCTCCTCGTTTCCAAGCTCACGCCGGACGATTGGAAGAAATCCGAATACCGCCAGTTGGTCGGCAACATGGCCGGGGAATTCGCCGAAACCGACCCGGCCGCCGCCGCTAAATTCGCCGCCACGCTCCCGGCCGGCGAGGCCCAGAACACCGCCTATTCGCAGGTCATCGGCAACTGGGCGCGCTACGCCCCGGACGAAGCCGAAAACTGGCTCGGCCAGATCGAGGCCGGCGATGTCCGCGACCACGCGGCCGGTTCCTTCGCCGAAAGCGTTGCCTCCTACGACCCGGGGAAGGCCTACGATTGGGCGGTGGCCATCGACGACCCGATCCAGCGCCGCAAGGCCGCGGAAAACGCCCTATCCGCCTGGAAAAACCAGGGCGGAACCGAGCAGGCCCGCCAGGCGCTCCAGGACGCCGGAGTTTTCACCGAGCAAGAAATCAAGGAACTCGGAAAAACGCTGGACTGACCCGTGCTAACATCCATCGGCGCGGGTTTCGCATTTGCCGCTTGAATTTTGCTGTCCCATCCGCTGTCGTGAAGCCGTGAAGCGCGTGTTGACCATTCTGGCACTGGGGGCCGCCGCCGCGGCCGCGGAGCCTGCCGCCAAGCAGGTGATCGAGAAAGCCGCATCCAACAGGTTGTCACCGCTGGAGGCGGCGGATATGAAGCGGATGGCGGCGGGGCAGCCCCCGCGCATGGTTTTGTTTTTCACAATCGCCAGCGACAGCCGGTCCGCATGGTTCGGATATTCCTGCGACGAGTGCAAAATCAATTCGGTTCACCGCGGCGCGCCCCAGCTATGCGTGTCGGTCAATTTCGGATCTCCGTTCACGCCGGCGGCGCTTTTGGATGCGGACGACGGCCAGGGCGCGCGGTTTCTCCGGGACGCGGACGGAGCGATCCGGCAGATGAGCACGACGAAGGAAACGTTTTTCGTGACCGCGGACAAAGACGCGATCGTCGTGGACCGTTATCGCAACTACGACTGCGCGGTGGAACCGGACGGCTCCATGAAGCCGCTGCCGGGCGTGAAACGGGTGACGAGAACCGAAATCCGCGAGAACAAGGAGGAAAACACCAAGGAAGCCCGCCGTTTTTCGGTCACGGGAAACGACATGAATGGTGTTTTCCGGTTCATGTTGGAGGTGGGGGAATCCAAGGGAGTATCCCGGACATTTTCGGAATTCTATCGAACTTCGGACGGCGGACCCGAGGAGCTGGTGTCCCGGAATACCACGGTCCGCACACCGTGGAAGGAGGGCAGCGGGTACCGCCAAACATTGAAGTCCGAAAAGAGCGTCGGCGGCACCGTGCAACTCGTGGAGCACGTCATCGAAAGCTGGCAAGTGGCACCCGACGGGTCCCGCAAAATCGTGGAAACCCAGGCACCGCTGGCACCGAAAACCTCCCCGAGCACGCGCGCTCGCTCCGACTCCGAATAGAACCCGCCCTGCGGATTTGGATTTTCAGGGATCCTTCTTCGGCGGAATGATGCTGAAATTTCCCGGCAGCCATGAATCGGGCCGACCGTTGCGTTTGAACCAGAATTCCGCAACCGCGCAGGCGCCGCTGCGCCACGGATAGACCTCCTGATGGAAGGGCAATTCGGAACCCCGCCGCATGAAATCCCACGGACGGTTGTCGTAGGGGGCCTGGTCGAAACCGACCTTCCAGCCCTCCGGCAAGCCCCGGATGATCGCGCAGTTAGAGGCGACATCGCCGAACCCTTCCGATATATCCGGTGCGTCCCCGGCAAAGGTCCGCATGTATGGGTACATCTCCACCCCCCGCACTTTGATCGTGCCGATCACCGGCCCCACGGGACCGGCGCGCACCACCGCAGGCCACTCCCCGGCCAATTTGGGAGCCACCAGCCAGTGGCCCTGGGCAATCCGCCGGAACGAGGCTCCCTCACCGCCATCCGGCCACGCCTCCTCCGGCAGCGGCTCGATCATGGAAACGCCGTCGGTGCGGGTCCATTCGGTGGCAATCGGTGACGTCAGCCGGGGCAGGACATGGACCACCAACGAGGATTCCTGCGGCTTGCCATCGGCCGGCGTGAAGGTGGCGGTGATCGTTTCGTCACCCGGCTTGTCGAACCGCAGAACCAACGGTTTTCCGGCAGGGGTGGGGGTGTTTTTGCCGCGAGCGCTAACCACCGCCTTGGAATCCGCTCCACCATCGGTCCGCCAGGCGGTCAGGCGCAGCGCATCGCCCGCGCGCAAGCGGATTTCTCCTCCCTGATGGACCGGGGTTTCCACCCAGCGGGCGGTTGCGGCGACCTCGGTCCGATCCGATGCCGAGGCGCAGGTCATCGCGAGAGGCGCGCCGGACTCCGGCAGGGAAACGTCCGCCCACCATACGCCGGGCAAGCCCTCGTGGGTGGTTAGGGTTTTCTTGCCCGCCTTGAGCGCCGGGGCGGCCGAACCGCGCGAGTTCATTTCCACGCAGGCCGGAGAAATCGCGAACGCTCCATCGCCGCGCGCCGGGAGAAATCCGTTTTGCCGGGTAAGCTCGGCTACCGCCTCCGCCTCCGCATCGCCGGACATCCGCCGCAAACCGAGCGTCAGGATCCGGAATGCGGTCGGCGTGCGATCCGGCGCCACATGCAGGCGCAGCGTGTGTTTTCCCGCCTGCAGCCAGGGGGTCAGCACCCGGAAGGTGGTGGCGAATCCGTCTCTGGCAACCAGCAACTCGCGGCCGAACCGAACGCCGTCGATTTCCCGGGTGATGTTGTAATGCGCGAAAAGCCGCCCTCCGGATGAGAGTAGGCCGTCGAGCACCAGCTCGTGGTGGCCGTCCTTGGCGATGGTGAACGCATACTCGACCGATCCGCCGAAGTTGGTGGTGAGCGCCCGCGCGGGCAGTTTGCGTTGGTTATGCGTGAAGCCGTCGAACCAACCGGCACTCCGCGGGCCGAAAAACGCCCAGCCGGTCGTCAGCGCCTGCCCGGCAGCCGGGTCCAGGCCGATCCAATCCGCGCCGGCAGGATCGGTAAACTCCGGATCCTCGGCGACGGGATGGGGACGATCCTCGGCGTCGCTGGTGACGCACTCGGCGGGGATTTCCCGCCGCACACCGTCCTCGCCGGCCCAGGCGATGCGGAAGAACCCGGGATTTGGCGTATGCATGTTCCGGATCTCCAGGTAGCGCGGTTCGCCCTTTTTGAAATAGACCCACGGCGACTCCAGCCGTAGCCGGTCGTCTTTGAAACCGGGGTTGTGATCTTCCCAGAGCGCCCCGTCGCGCCACAGCGGACGCAACCGCGCTGGTGTGCCGTCGTCGGAAAGCAGGATCTGCTGCGCCCCCGCCGCCTCGGCGGAAATCCGTCGGTAGCCGTCGGCCGGAGCCTTCAGCACGCACCGGAACCGCCACGCGGAATAGCTGGCCTGCACCGGGATTTTATCGAGCGGATAGGTGCCGGTTTCCAGTTTCTCGGGAAAGATCCACGGCAGTTCCTCCGGACCTGCCACCAGCGTGAATTCGTCTGGCATCGCTTTCCAAACGTCGAGTGTGGCATAACCCGGAACGCCCTCGCGCTTGTCGGGGCGGGTTCCCAGCAGAAACTCCTCCTGATTGGTCAGCCCGTCGCCGTCCGGGTCGCCAAACCCGCCGTTCTCGCCGTCGGCCCGCTGCACCTTGAGGCCGTTTTCGAGTTCCCACGCGTCGGGCAAACCGTCCAGATCGGTATCGTCGGGAGCCGGCTTGTAGGACTCGATCATCGGCGCGCCGGTTTCGTCGGCCAGCGGGATCGGCATCGGTTCGACCGCTCCCGGAGGCAGCCAGCCCGCGGACGCATGGCCGGTCGGCCCGCGGTTGGCCCACACCATCTCGATCGCGTAGCGCGCGCCTTTTTCGAGGTGGACCGGCTTTGATTTCTGGGATGCGTAGCGGTCCCATTGGTTCCGGTCGGTCCAGTTTTCGGTAAACGCGACCACCCGCCGACGGGAAAGCGTGGCGTCGTCCGAAACCCACAGCGTGCCGGCGTCGTCGGCCGCGATGTAAAACCGATGGTCGCCCGTGACGGGTGCCACCAACACGCCCACCCAAGCCCAAAGCCGATCCCGCCCGGCGTTCGGGAAAACCAGCTTGCCGCCGTTGGGATTGGCACCGGCCACGGGACGGTTGCTCGCGGCCATCACCATGTGGCGGTTCAATGGCTGGTCCGGTCCCAACGGCCACTGCATGGCGGGCGGGGCTTGCTGGGCCAGGCCTACGCTGGCGAACCCGAAGATGGCGGCAACAGTCCAAATAGGGCGCGGGGCACTCATCGGCTCCAAGCCTGAGCGTTTTCTGCCACCCTGTCCAACAAAATCACCGGCCTGTGGCATCCGGAAATCAAGGGGAGTGTGTCATTTTGTCGCGCCAGCGTGACGCATGCGTCCAGAAAAGCGCGTCATTTTGTCCCATAAATCGGGCTAATTGGGCGGATCGGACGGATCTCATATTTTGTAAAGAACTGGAAACCAGTGGGTTATCCGTTTTCTCTCCGGTGTTGGCACGCGCTCTGCGAAAGGGATTCCGCATGCCGCGATCCGCGCGGCCACTCAGAAAGGAAACACCACCATGTCCAAAATTCTCGGAATCGACCTCGGCACCACCAACTCCTGCATGGCCGTCATGGACGGCACGGAATCCGTCGTGCTCGAAAATTCGGAGGGTGCCCGCACCACTCCGTCCGTCGTGGCCTTCGCCAAAAACGGCGAACGCCTCGTCGGCCAGGCTGCCAAGCGCCAGGCGGTCACCAACCCTCAAAACACCATTTTCTCCGCCAAGCGCCTGATCGGCCGCAAGTTCGCCGAACTCACCGCCGCCGACAAACGGATGCCCTACAAAATCGTCGAGGCTCCCAACGGCGACGCCCATATCCAGGTCACCGTTTCCGGCGAAACCAAGACCTACTCGCCCCAGGAAATCGCGGCCATGGTCCTCGGCAAACTGAAGTCCGACGCCGAAGCCAAGCTCGGCGAGAAAATCACCCAGGCGGTCATCACCGTGCCGGCCTATTTCAACGACTCCCAACGCAACGCCACCAAGGCTGCGGGCGAAATCGCCGGCCTCGAAGTGCTCCGCATCATCAACGAGCCCACCGCCGCCGCTCTCGCCTACGGACTCGACAAGAAGTCCGACGAAAAAATCGCGGTCTATGACCTCGGCGGCGGCACCTTCGACATCTCGGTCCTCGAAATCGGCGACGGCGTTTTCGAAGTGCTCGCCACCGACGGCGACACCCAGCTCGGCGGCGACGACTGGGACAACACGCTCATCCAGTGGATCATCGGCGAGTTCAAGAAGGACAACGGCATCGACCTTTCCGGCCAACCGGACGCCGTCCAGCGCATCAAGGAGGAAGCGGAAAAGGCCAAGATCGCCCTGTCGTCCACCCAGTCCTACGACATCAGCCTGCCGTTCATCACCGCCGACGCCACCGGGCCGAAACACATCCAGATTGGCCTCACCCGCGCGAAACTCGAACAACTCACCGACCCGCTCTTCGAACGCACCAAGAAGCCGGTCCGCGATTGCCTTTCCGCCGCCGGACTCTCCCCGTCGCAGATCAACGAATTGGTCCTCGTCGGTGGCATGACCCGCATGCCCAAGGTGGTGGAAACCGCCCGCCAGCTCGCCGGCCAGACCCCGCACCAGGGCGTGAACCCCGATGAAGTCGTCGCCATCGGCGCGGCCATCCAGGGCGGCGTGCTCCGCGGCGACGTGAAAGACGTGCTGCTGTTGGACGTCACCCCGCTCACCCTGTCCATCGAAACCATGGGCGGCATCGCCACCCCGATGATCGAGCGCAACACCACCATCCCCGCCAAGAAATCGCAGATTTTCTCCACCGCCGCCGACAACCAGCCGGCCGTGGACATCCAGGTCTGCCAGGGCGAGCGCAAGATGTTCTCCGACAACAAGCGCCTCGGAAATTTCCGCCTCGACGGCATCGCCCCGGCCCGCCGCGGCGAACCGCAGATCGAAGTGACCTTCGACATCGACGCCAACGGCATCCTCCACGTTTCCGCCAAGGACAAACAGTCCGGCAAGGAACAGAAAATCTCGATCCAAGGTTCCTCGGGTCTCTCCAAGGACGAGATCGAAAAGGCCAAGCGCGACGCCGAATCCCACGCCGAAGACGACCGCAAGCGCTTCGAAAAAGTCGAAGCCAAGAACAAGGCCGACAACCTGGTCTTCCAGGTCGAAAAACAACTCGCCGACCTCGGCGACAAGGCCCCTGTCGAACTCAAGGAAATGCTCGAAGGCAAGGTGAAAGCCGTCAAGGACGCCATCTCCTCCGACGACGCCGACCGGATCAACGCCGCCGTCGCCGACCTCGAAGGCCAGCTCCAGGCGCTCTATCAGGCCGCCCAGGCCGCCGGTGCCAACATGGGCGGCGAACCCGACGTCGAACCCGCTGCCGAATCCTCCTCCAACGAGCCGAAACAAGCGAAAGGCAAGGTCGTGGACGCGGAAGTGGTGGATTGAGACAGAAGATTTTGAGACAGAAGACAGAAGACAATAGATTGCCCTTCAGACTCTTCACTAACTCAAATCCTTATCATCAACACTTCCTGCCAACTCCCGATCTTCAGCCCCAACGGGGCGCCACATGACAGCCCAGGGCAACGCCCTGGGTAGCGCCGGAAAAAGAACTCCAAGCCCTGAAGGGGCGACACAAACCGCCGATGACCGACCTAACCACCAAACTCTCCCGCCTCGCCGCGCTGCGACCGCTCTCTCCGGAGTCGGTGGCCAGCCTTGCGGCGGCGTGGAAAGTACGGATGGTCCACGAGTCCAACGCCATCGAGGGCAACAGCCTCACCCTGCGTGAGACGGAACTCGTGCTTTCCAAGGGTGTCACCGTTTCCGGGAAGCCGCTCAAGGATCACGTCGAGGCTCTCAACCTCGCCGTCGCCTGGGATCGCGTGGAGGAACTCGCCGGAAAGGGTGGTGAGCTGACCGAGCGCGATCTGTTGGAACTCCACGCCATCGTTCTCACCCGCGTTGAAGATTTCCATGCCGGCCACTACCGCTCCGGTTCCGTCCGCATCGCCGGCTCCAACCATGTGCCGCCGAATCCCGTCAAGGTCCCGGATCTCATGGCCGCGCTGTTTGCGGAGCTTCCCGCCATTTCCTGCCCGGTGGAACGCGCCGCGAAGCTCCACCACGGCATCTCAGCCATCCATCCCTTCGCCGATGGCAACGGCCGCGCGGCCCGCCTGGCGATGAACTTCACGCTTCTCGCCGCGGGCTATCCGCCCATTTCCATTTCCCCGGACATCCGGCTCGAATACTATCAGGCCCTTGAAGCCGCCGACTCCGGCAACTTTCCCGCCTGGCTGACCTTCGTCACCGCCCACCTCGACCGCGAACTCGACCAATGGCTTGCCGCGCTTGCGGAGACACAAGATGGCAAGACCCAAGACCCAAGACAAGAAGTCGCGCAGTCCATCACATCTCACGCCCACCAATCACCCTAGCAAACGAACCGGCGACCGCACGGCGCATTCTTCATCTTGTGTCTTGCCGTCTTGAATCTCTCTCCCTAACTCAACCCCAAACCAAACAACACCAACCAAACCAAACACACATATGGCTAGCATCAAACCACTCGGACAACGCGTCCTCGTCAAGCGTCTCGAAGCCGAAGCCGTCAGCGCCGGCGGCATCGTCCTTCCGGACACCGCCAAGGAAAAACCGCAGGAAGCGGAAGTCATCTCCCTCGGCACCGGCGGCAAGGATGACGAAGGCAAGACCATCGAATTCACCGTCAAGGTGGGCGACAAGGTCCTCATCTCCAAATACGGCGGCACCGAAGTCAAAATCGAAGGCACCGAATACCTCATCATCAACGAAAACGACATCCTCGGGATCGTCGGCTGAGGCTGCCGGTCAACTGGTAAACTAGTTAACTAGTTATAACTGGTAAACCAATCCACTCCCCACCAACCAACTCTTCACACCCCAAAACTAACAACGCAACCATTATGGCCAAACAACTCCAATTCGACGAATCCGCCCGCCAGGCCCTGCTCCGCGGCGTGGAAAAGCTCGCCCGTGCCGTCAAAGCGACCCTCGGGCCTGCCGGACGCAATGTGATCCTCGACAAGAAATTCGGTTCCCCCACCATCACCAAGGACGGTGTTTCGGTGGCCAAGGAAATCGAACTCGAGTGCCCCTATGAAAACATGGGAGCCCAGCTCATCCGCGAGGTCTCCAGCAAGACCTCCGACATCGCCGGCGACGGCACCACCACCGCCACCGTGCTTGCCGAAGCCATCTACAAGGAAGGCCTCCGCAACGTGACCGCCGGTGCCAACCCGATCTCGCTGCAACGCGGCATCCTCAAGGCCACCGAGGCGATCGTCGCCCAGCTCAAGGCCCAGTCCAAGCAGGTTTCCGACACCAAGGAAATCGCCCAGGTCGCCTCCATTTCCGCCAACTCGGACGCCACCATCGGTGACATCATCGCCGAGGCCATGGACAAGGTCGGCAAGGACGGCACCATCACCGTTGAGGAAGCCAAGGGCATCGAAACCACCCTCGACGTGGTCGAAGGCATGCAGTTCGACAAGGGCTACCTGAGCCCCTACTTCGTGACCGACGCCGAAAGCATGGAAGCGAATCTGGAGAACGCCTATATCCTGATCAACGAGAAGAAGATCTCCTCGCTCAAGGACATGCTGCCGCTGCTTGAGAAGGTCGCCAAGACCGGCCGTCCGCTGCTGATCATCGCCGAGGACGTGGAAGGCGAAGCCCTTGCCACCCTCGTGGTCAACAAGCTCCGCGGCATTCTCAACATCGCCGCCGTCAAGGCTCCCGGATTCGGCGACCGCCGCAAGGCCATGCTCGAGGACATTTCCGTCCTCACCGGCGGCCGCGTGATCACCGAAGACCTCGGCATCAAGCTGGAAGGCGTCGAACTGTCCGACCTCGGCCAGGCCAAGCGCATCACCATCGCCAAGGAAAACACCACCATCGTCGAAGGCGGCGGCACTTCCGAAGCCATCACCGGCCGGGTCAACCAGATCCGCAAGCAGATCGAGGAAACCACCTCCGACTACGACCGCGAGAAGCTCCAGGAGCGCCTCGCCAAGCTGGCCGGCGGCGTGGCCGTCATCAATGTCGGCGCCGCCACCGAGACCGAGATGAAGGAAAAGAAAGCCCGCGTCGAAGACGCCCTCCACGCCACCCGCGCGGCGGTTGAGGAAGGGATCGTCGCCGGCGGTGGCACCGCCCTCATCCGCGCCCTCAAGGCCGCTTGCGACGCCAAGTGCTGCGAGTCCGCCATCAACGAGGACGAAAAGACCGGCATGGGCATCGTCGCCCGCGCGGTGGAAGCCCCGCTGCGCCAGCTCGTCGCCAACGCCGGCCGCGAAGCCGCGCTGATCGTCGAGAACGTCAAGAACAACAAGGACGGCTACGGCTACAACGTGGCCACCGGCGAGTATGAAGACCTCATCGCCGCCGGCGTGGTGGACCCCACCAAGGTCACCCGCACCGCCCTCCAGAACGCCGCCTCCATCGCCGGCCTGCTCCTCACCACCGAGGCGCTCGTCACCGATATCCCGGAGAAGGAAAAGCCCGCCCCCGGCGGCGGCGGCCACGACCACGGCATGGGCGGCATGATGTAAGCCCCCATCCGGTCGTCAGACCGTAACGAATCAATCGAGGGTCGCGGGCGTGAATCCGCGGCCCTCTTTTTTATGTCGGGTTGGCGACACCGGATCGGAAGCTCGCCCCCGGTACGCGATGGCCGCGAAGCCCGCATGCCGGGATTCGACATCAGCCCGATGATGAAAAAGGCCGGCCCGGCCTAACTGCCACGGCGTTCCACGCCTCAGCCGCCAACCTGGCGGAGCCATTCGGCCAGATTGTAGTAGTTGGTCACGCGGGAGATTTTTCCGTCGCGGATTTCGAAGAACGCGCCGACCCTGAGCCGGTAAACCTGTCCGGCGGCAGGGGGTAGCCCGTCGTCGGTGGTTAGGTACTCGCCGCAAATCCGGAACTCGGCCGCGGCGCGGTCGGAGTCAGCCGCCGCGAACACCACCAGGTCCTCAACTTGCTCGCGGTAGCAGCGGTCCATACGGCCGAGAAAGGCCCGGAACGCGTCCTTGCCGGTTTCCACCGCGCCTTCGTTTATCTCGTGGACCACATCGTCGGTCAGGAGGTCCAGCAGGGCCGGGCGGTCACCGGAATTGAACGTGGCGTAATAGGTTTCAATGAGCTTCGTCACCGGCGGGTTGTCGCAAGGGCAAACGCGGCCCGCAAGCCGGAAATCGACATCTGCCTGATGATGAGAAAGGCCAGTATCGGCTAACCGCGGCGGCGGCGCAGGAGACCGAGCAATCCGAGACCGCCGAGAAGGGCGGCGGCGGGCTCGGGAACGGCTACCCAGTTGACTTTGAGGTTGTCCATCGCAACTTGCCCGCCGCTGATGCCGTCATTGATGGTGATCCGCACGAAAATGTCGTTGCCGGTGTTGGAAAACGCGGAGGATGTCGTGTTCTGCCAGGTTACCTTGGGTGCGCTGCCGACGGCGACCACAGCTGAATCGTAAATGTTCGGGAAAGATGCGTCATTGCCGTCGAACACCTCAACTTGAAGCCAATTGTTCGGGCTTTGGGAGACCCCACTTGACAGCATGTTGATCCAGTCGAACGAGACATCCACTGTTCCGGCACCCAACCCACTGATCGCCTGAGTGAGCTGAACCTTGGTATTTTCGGCCTGCAGAGTGAGGAAGGTATTGCCGTCAGTGGCAGCGCGATGGGGAATCGTGGTGCCGTTGCCGATCACATAAGGTGGCTGGGAGGTGCCGAAATCCCCATCCGCCAAAGCGACTCCGGTTGTGCCCGTAATGTATTTTCTCGACCAGTTGCTGAGAGTGGATCCCGCCGCGATGCTGCCCCATGCGGGACTCGTGGTGTCCGGGGTGATCGGCGTAGCGGAATTCTCGAACGAGCCGTTGACAATGACATTGGCGGCCGAGGCGGCCGCGGATAGGGCGGCAATGGCGGTGGTGAGAGTGAGGATTGGTTTCATGGTGGATTGAGTTGGGAAGGAATTTGGAAAAGGTGCGACATGCCGGAACATGCCGCGTATCTGGTTTATGGTGGGATCGGGTTGGCGATTGGGACAGATCACGTAAGATTTTCCGATTTTCACGGCATGGTGGCCTTGAGGCGGGCGAAGATGCGGCCGCCAACCGCGGCGGAGGCCGGGATGGTGACGGTGACGGCATCGGGGGTGGCGTCGGTGTCGATGGCCACGATGCCCGCTCCCGCGGCGCCGATGGCGGTGGAGGTCCACGACCCCGCGGCCAGCGTGGCGCTGTATTCCACGCTCAGGGTGCTGAGGGGAATGGATGCCTCCAGGCGGTTGAATTTCAGCTCGAGATCGCCATTGGGCTTGCGGGTGGTGGTGACCGGCGGAGTTGTTTCCGGGGCAAGCGGGTTGCCGCCGAGGATCCATTCGAGGCCATTGGCGGTGCCGTCTTTTTCCGGATCGTCGTAGAAGCCCTTTTCTTTTCCGGGCGTGCCGTCGAGGCCCTTGCTGGCGGTCCAGAGGTCATAGGCGGTGCCGATGCTGAGGGTGACATAGTTGCCGGTGTTGCCCGCGCCGTCGGAGGTGTCGTTGTAGTTGAGGGTGAGGGTATTGGGGCCGTCCACGATCTGGCTGCCCTGGGGTTTGCCGCTGAAGCTGCCGGTGAGGGTGTGGCCGGTATAGTCGAGGATGACGAACTTGGCTCCGTTGGCAAAGGTGGCCTTGCTGGTGACCTTGTCAGCCACGGCAAGGATGGCGGAAGGATCGATGGTGACATCGCCGCCGGCATTGATGCGGTCGAATTTCTGGGTGGCAAGGGGGCTATTGAAGTCGATGCGCAGGGTGGATCCGGCCTTGATTTCCAAAGCCCCGGTGGCGAGGGTGCCGATGGTGGTTCCGGTGTTGGGGCCGGGGGACAGCAGACCGCCGTCGATGACGACCGCTCCGGAGGTGCCGCCAGAACCCAACATCGCGGCGTTGGGTTTCACGGTGACCGCGTTGGTGACCGTGACCGGCGTGCTTGTGCTGGAGAAGGTCAGATTCGAATTGCTGCTGGTGGTGGGTGCGGTGGTGGGGTGGGCCTCGACGACAACCGGACCGCCGCCCAGCGCGGAAGCGCTGTTCGCGTAGCAGGTGAGGCCGCGGATGGTGGTGCCGCCCGAATAGCCGGTGGCGGGTCCGCTGAGAAACAGGGTGGAGGCGGTGGCGCTGTTGTTGTAGAGTTCCAAAGCGCGCGAACCGGTTTCGCCGATAGAGCCGGACACGGTGGCCGAACTTCCGATAACCCCGATGCGGCTGTCGCCCGCCAGGGTGATGTCGCCACTGTAGGTGACGCTGCCAAACCGGAGGGCACCGAGACGTCCGGCGCTTTCCAGCCAGCCGTCGCCCTGTATTGTGATGGCCTTGGAAATGGAACCGGCGGAGATGAAAATCTGCCCGTTCGGCAGGACGGCAGTGGAGGCGGCCGCGCTCAGATCGTTGGCATTGTCCACGGCCAGGCGGGCGGCATCGATGGTGAAGGTGCCGGTGAAGTCCGTGGCGGTGTTGCCGGATAGGGCGTAGGCGGATTGGTTGAGGGTTCCCGAACCCTTGAAGATCACATCACCGGCTCCCGCAAGCTTGCCAGCCACAATCACATCGCCCGTGTTGGTGCGGTGGAAGGTGGCGGTGGCGGTGGCCGGGACATTCAGCACGACGGTGGCGGCATCGAGGCCGCCGGTGGTGCCGCCATTGCCAATGTTGAGGGACTGGCTGGCGGCCATGTTATAGTTGAGTGCGCCCGCGAGGCTGCCGGTGATCGCGACCGCCGCGGCATCCTGGGTGATTTTGGCACTGCTGCCGCTGCCGGTGGTGGTGTTGGCGAATACGAAGATGCCGGGATTTTTGAGGATGAGTTCACCTGCCAGGGAGAGCGCGCCGGTGCCGAGGGTTCCGGTGGTGGCGCCATCGCCGAGCTGGAGTTTTCCGGAAGGGTTGGAAACGCTGTTGGCTCCGGCATGGGTGTTGGTGGTCAGGATCGTGACTTTTCCACCTCCGATATGGGTGAAAGTTGCCCCGCCGCCGATGCCACCGTTTCCGCTCAGGGTGTAGTCGTTGGTGGTGTTGTCGAATTTCACCGCGTATGGATAGAGGGTGGTGTCAATGACGGGCGCGAAGGTTTGGACGGGAGCCGTCCCGGTGCCGTCATCGAACGTGACATCATCCGCGGTGAAGAATTTGTCCGGAACCTCGGTGCCGCTGTCATCCCATACCCAGTGCGTCGAGGTGTTCAAGTCCCATGCCGATCCGCCTTCGCCCGCCGCGCCGGTCCAGAAAAGGCTCTTGTGCGCGCCGGCAATCGTAACCGCAACCGCGTCGTCCGAGCCGTCGCCCATACTGGTGGAGGCGACGGTGTAGCGGGTGCCGGGTTCCAGGGTGATGGACGGTGTGCCGGTCATCGCGCCGCTGTAGGCGATGAGCGGGATCGGCGTGCCAACCGGCGGGCGTGTGGTTAGATTCAGCGCGATGTCGCCGCCGGTCTGGGTGTAGTCGCCGGTGACCAGCGCCTTGTCCGGACCGGTCCAGTCGTATTCGAAGCGCAGCGTGCCGCCCGTTTGGGTGAGGCCGGCTCCGTATCCCCAGACGTCCGTGTTGTTGGGGCCGGCGACCTCCAGCGTGCCGGATTCCACGGTGCGCAGGGTTTTTTCCACCGGCACGAGAGCGACGGACGAGAAGTTCTGGAAAATCGCGGTGCCAACCACGACCTTTGGGTTCAGATAGAAGCAGAAGAAAACATAATTGTTTGTTAGATCGGTGTCGCCGGCCAGGCTGGTGGCGAGACCGGAGAGGTCGAAGCCGGTGGCGTTGAGTGTCTGCGCGGTGCTGGCGAGGTCGGGCACGATCAGATTCACGGTCTGAACCGGGGCGGCTCCGCCGAAGCCCGAGACCGCGTCACCGGCGTTGCAGAACAGCGTGCGTTGGGAGTTGGTGGCCGAGGGTGTTGCGCCCATATTTTGGGCGTTGGCGTCGGTGACCGTGGATTTGAGCGGCAGGTCGGTGTAGCTGGCGCCGGTATCCTCCCACTGGCCGGCATAGGCGGCGTGATAGATCGAAGAATCGGGAACATCGACCGTGCTCGCCTCGGTGACGCCGGCGTAGGTGAAGGTGTAGTTGGCGAGGTCCGCCAGATTGGCGGTGCCAAGGGCGGCAAGGATATCGGACACGCGGAAGGCGGCTGATTGGACGAAATAGCGGCTGTTACCGCTGCCGAGTGTGGCTCCATTGCCGCCCACCTGTCCTTGGCCGATGCCGCCGCCGGCGAGAGCCGGGCTGGGATTGGTGATGGAGGTCGCTTTGTCCACGGATGGGCTCAAGCTGTTGATAATGCCCAAGGTGGCACTGCTACGCGGCTGGACCGCTAATAGCGGAACCGTGGTGGCGGCGAAAACAACGGATCTGAGGAATAAGCGCATGGACGTCTGGGAGTGGGAGTGAAAACGGAGGGAATGGCACACCGGATCGGGCCGCAAACGGACCGACCGCTGGGTTTATGCCCGCGCGCCAGAACGATTGGGACAGCACGCGGCGCTTTTTCCGAATTTTTCCCGGGTTTCGGCTGGCCAAGATCCCGGCCTTTGCGGAAAACCGCGGAAGCGGTCAGTCACCTTCGGTCGAAATCCGGATACTGGCGGAGGAGCCGATCCGATGCTTCAAGGCCTCCCCGTCCGCTTGGCCGGGACGCAGCCGGATCAGCCGCAATCCGGGAAGCAGCGTGAATTCCGACGCGTGGACGGAACCACATTTTCTCAGATCGAGCGTTTCCACGAACATGCCGTTGAGTTGATAGAGGTTGAACGCCTCCGGCATTTCCAACTCCAGCGAGTGGATCGGCAGGAACCGAAGCAAACATTTTCCCGAGCCTCCGCCGGGCGGCACCACCAACCGCAAGGGCACCGCCGAGGTGATTTCCAGCGACTGATCCGCGGGATCGTAGCGGAATCCCGCCTCGTCCCACTCCGGATTGACGTAGGCCAGCAACGCGCGAATCACCTCATGGTAGTCCTCGGCCTCCCGCCTGGCAGCGACGTCATAGCTCACGATCCGCTCCATCAGCGGCGCACGGCGCACCCCAACCGCGGCGGCACGGCGCAGAAATCCCGCCAATTCACGGGAAGTGGGACGACTGGCGCGGGAGAAGGAGAAGTCAGGGGCGAGCGCGGCGATCTTGAGATAGTCGTCGTAAAGCGGATTCCCCGCCACCGGCGGCGCCGACAGCGCGGTCTTGAAATCAAGGGTGTGACACCGGAGGTCGAAAAGTTCGAGCCGTGCCCCCGCGCATTCCGGATCGAGCGTCAGGGCGGTGTCCGCGAGCTGCATCGCCTCGCGGATGCCGTCCAGCGGCTTGGTGAAAATCCCCAGGTTTTTCAGCGTGTTGGCGGATTGGGCGAAGTCGGACGCCGTCTTGCGGGAGCGTTCGAGAATCTCGGACGACTGGGTTTGATAGAGGGTTTCCAGTTCGCCGGTCCGTTCGGTGAGCCGCGCGGCCTTGGCACGGGCCGAACTGGCAAGCTGGCGCTGTTGGTCGAGCTTCTGGACCAGCAGCACACTCACCACCGTGACCGCCACGGTACCCAACAAGGAAACCGCGGCCGCCGCCCGGTTGCGCCGCAAAAACAGCCGGGCCTCGCGAAAAAATCCGGCCTGCTCGGCCGCGGTGGAATAGCCACCCACATAGGCTGTCAGATCGCGGCGCATCTCCAGCACCGACGCATACCGGTCGCCGGGCAAGGGCGCGGTGGCCTTGTAGAAAATCGCCTCCAGCCCCACCGGCAAGGCGCAATCCGCCGCATGCCGGCGCGGCGGCACCGACGCCGGATAGCCCACGGAGGGCGGCCGGCCGGCTAAAATCGCGTGCAACAAGCACCCCAGCGCGAAAATATCCGTCCGGTGGTCCTTGGCGCGCCCGGACTCGCCCTGTTCCGGGGCCATGTATCCCGGCGTCCCCCGGATTTCCCCATGGAGCGATTCGTTGTCGTATTCGCCGACGAGCCGCAAAACATCAGGCGACGGCAACGCGGCCGCCGGATCGGCACTCCCCGCGCCATTGGCATCGACGATCCTGCCCAGCCCCCAATCGCACACCAGAACACCTCCGAAATCATCCACCTGGATGTTTTCGGGCTTGAGATCCAGATGCACGATGCCGCGGGAGTGCGCGTGGGCCACGGCATCGCCGATTTTCGATAGAATACCGAGCCGTTCCGGCAAAGGAATCCGGTCCGGCGACTCCAACACCTTGGCCAGGGTGGTGGACCCCTTCAGATCCATGGTGAAAAACGGCCTGCCGTCCGGCGACAACCCCAGATCGTGGATGGCGATGATGTTCGGGTGGCTCAGGGCGGAGGTCAGCCATGCCTCATGCACAAACCGGTCGTAGATCTCCGGTCCGCTATCCTCCCGGACGACTGCCATCGCCACCCAGCGCTTCATCCGCGTGTCGTAGGCGCGGTAAACCTCCTTGGTGGCTCCCCGGCCGATCATTTCCTGTTGGTTATAGCGGGGTCCGCTTTCGGCGATTTCGAAACACGACGGGCAAATCGCCTCCAACCCCGGCGCATCCAACTGGCTGGCCTCCTCATAAGCGTGGCGCAGCCATCGCTGGAGCATGGCACCGGACGCGGCGTGAGTGTCCACAGGATCGGTCATGGCTCCAGCTCGGCGATGAGGTTGCGGATTTCCAGATAGAGCCGCTTTTTCACCCGTTTCCTGAGGGTGTAAACCGACGCGACGCTATATCCGGTCCGCCTCGCGATCTCCTCCGCGGGCGTGTCGTCCCAGCCCATCTCAAACACCTCGATGGCCCCACCCTGAAACTGGGTGCGCACCCGGTCCATGGCCAGGTTCGCCACATACGACGCCCACTCGGATTCGATTTTCGCGTCGATTTCCGCCTCGGTGGAAAGCACGTCGGGAGTGGCGGTTTCCTCCCGGAAACGATCCAGCGTTTGCTGTCGGAATCGGTTCTGCCGAAAATGGGAAAACGCCGCGTGCCGGATCACCGCGCTCAGCCAGGTGCGGAAACCGGCCTTGCTCCGGTCATAGCCGCCCATATCCCGGATCAGCGTCGCGAGAATCTGCTGGGTAAGGTCCTCGATCTCCGGCACCGGAACATTCATCTGCCCCAGCACATGGATGATGAACCGCCGGTAAATCCGGTCGAATTCCACCCACGCCGCCTCGTCGCCGGGATCGCAGGCCCGGCGAATAAGAGTGTGGCGCGTGGATCGGCTCGTGGTCATGAACGGCTGGGGAACGGTCCGGAACAACATCCGCATCCGAGCGCGAGGGATCGCCCCGGAATGACGTTACGGATGAAGCCAAACCTGAGTGCGGAACCCCCGAAGTCAAGGTGATTCGCCGATGCGCGAGCCCGCCACCTCCCGGAAGCACAACTCCGGATCGGTTTGCTCGCCCGACCACCTGTGCGCTGCGAGATTGTTCCGTCCGGCTCCGTTTGATGCTTTGATGATGTTCCGCACGTTGCTTTCCCTGTTTGCCCTCACCCGCATCGCCTGTGGGGCGGAGTCGTTTGAAGACCCGCCGGCCGGCGATCTGACCAACCGCGCGTCCGCCTACGGAAAATGGTCCGCCGAAGCCGGCCACGCCACGGTGGTCGCCGGCAAGGGCCGCTCCGGAAACCACGCGCTCCGCCTAACCGGAGGCACCCGCCACTCCGCAACCCTCGAACTTTCCTCCCCCGCCGCCGCGCCGATGGAGCTGGATTTCTGGGCGGAACGCTGGACCCGCCGGGGCGATTGCGACTTCCGCATCGAAGCCCGTGCCAACAACGTCTGGACGGAGATCAAACGCGACGACTCGGTGAAAGTCGGCGGTTTTCTAACCCAAATCCGCGCCGCCGTGCCCGCCGGAACCGCGGCGCTCCGTTTCACCTGCACCAGCGAGGCGGGCCTGATGATCGACGACCTCGCGCTGAACCGCCGGGGGCCAATGGTTCTGTTGGAAAAACTCGATGTCGCCCGGCCGGTGGTGCCCGTTCTCAGGCGCAAGGCGGTCAATCCGTCGGTCGGTTTCACCCTAACCACCGAGGGCACCGAATCCCCGGTCCGGCTGGAGGCGGTGGAACTCTCGCTGGAGGGGACGACGCGGATCCGGGACATCGCGCGGATCGATCTTCTAACCGGCACGGCCGATCCGGGCGGAAAGTTCGGCCCGGTGATCGCCACCGCCGCGCCCGCCGAATCCGTGGTTCTAACCGCTCGCCATCCGCTCGCTTCGGGAGCCAATCCGCTGTGGATCTCCGTGACGCTCAAGGACGACGCCGATATCGACGGACAAATCGCGGTGACGCTCCGGCGCGTGAAGGCCGGGGACAAGGTTCTAACCGCCCCGGAGGTTCCGGGCGCGAAACCGCAGCGGATCGGTGTGGCGCTGCGGCTTCAGGGCGACGACGGCTCGCATTCCTATCGGATTCCCGGCCTCGTCCGCACCAAGGCCGGCTCGCTGGTGGCCGTTTATGATATCCGCTACGGCCATTGCGGCGATCTCCCCGCGCAAATCGACGTCGGCGTTTCCCGCAGCACCAACGGCGGCCAGACTTGGGAGCCGATGCGGATCGCCATGGACTGCGGCACAATGGGCGACGCCTTCGAGGCCGACGGCGTGGGTGACCCCGCGATCCTGGCGGATACGAAAACCGGCCGGCTCTGGCTGGCGGCGCTCTGGAGCCACGGAAATCGGGCTTGGAACGGCTCCGGACCGGGCCTGAAACCCAACGAAACCGGCCAGTTCGTGCTCAGCCACAGCGACGACGACGGCCGCACATGGTCGCCTCTGAGAAGCATCACCCCGGAAATCAAGGACCCGAAATGGCGTCTGGCCTTCAACGGTCCCGGAGCGGGCATTTGCATGCGGGACGGCACTCTGGTCTTCGCCGCCCAATTCCGCGCGACCGATGGCGGTGAAACGATGGGCAAACCGTTTTCCACCATCCTTGTTAGCAAAGACGGTGGCCAATCCTGGACCATCGGCACCGGCGCGAGAATCGACACCACCGAAGCCCAGGTGGCCGAGCTGGGCGACGGCTCGCTCATGCTCAACTGCCGCGACAACCGCGGCGGCTCGCGAACCGTCATGGTCACCCGAGACCTCGGCCGCACGTGGTCGCCCCACGCCACCGACCGCCAATCCCTGCCCGAACCGGTCTGCATGGCCAGCCTGCTCCGCTGGGACCACCCACGGCTCGGGAGGATCTTCGCGTTCTCAAATCCCGCGAGCGCCAAAAGTAGAAATTCAATGACTCTTAAGTTTTCCCGCGACGACTGCGCGACCTGGCCGGATGCCTCGCACGCGCTCTACGATGTGAGAAACTGCACGGGCTATTCCTGCCTGGCCCCGGCCACCGAAAACACCGTCGGCGTCCTCTACGAAGGACCCTGCGAGCTGTATTTCCTGCGGATTCCGCTCCCGGAAGCCATTCCCTAACCGCCGGACGGAAGCCGCCGGAGTTTACCCTGTGAATGCACCATCCCCACCACCCGGAAAAATCCACCGCAATTTGAAAAAAAAACGATTGGAGGTTTGACAGCATGCCCGTTTTTTCCAAACCTCCGCCCGAGCGACACCTCAAACCCGAGCGCGTATGAGCGAAAACGATCCATCCCAAACTCCGTCAAAGCAGACCTCCAGCGTCCCGCTTAAGAAAGAAACCGTCCGAGTGACCCTCAAGGCCGCCGATGCCCCGCCAGCCGCGCCCGTCGCGAGCGTTCCCGGTGCCCCGGCCGTCAAACCGCCGACACCGCCGCCCGCTCCTCCGGTGGCCAGCAGCGCCCCGCGTC
>JAFLEH010000023.1 GCA_017301995.1 Verrucomicrobiota bacterium
GGCTCAACCGCTGGCGAAAGCTGCTGGTGAGCTTTGAGAAGACGGAGAAATCCTATTTGGGACTCCTGTCGCTGGCAGCCGCGCTGATCTGCTGGCGGAAAACCATCATTATTTACGGATAAGTTCTGAGTTCCAATCCGCGGAATCGCGCGGCGGGGAATAGACTGCGCCAAGGGCTGTCCTCAGGGGTCAGAACTTGTTGGAAAAGTTCCCGATGGCACCGCCCAGGCCCTTGGCGGTTTCCGCTTTGAGAAAGGCGGCGCCGTTGGCGTAGATTCCGTCGTAGTCGGGGGCGTTGGCGCGGTCGTTGCCTTGATAGACCTGGTATCCCTCCGCAACCACACGCCCGGTGGAGGATTCCATCAATTGCATCTTGGCCGCCACGATCAGGTTATACCTGCCCAGGGAAAACGGGTAGTAAATGCCGGTCCAGCCCGTGACGAAGCAGTCGAGGACGTAGTCCGCGTGTTGGTTGGCGGCGGCGACCTTGGCCGGGTCGGTCGGGTCCGTGGTGCCGCGTGGTGCCACCTGTCTTGCGCCGGTTCTGGCGGCGAGCGCTTTGGCAACCTCGCGGCTCAGGGTGTCATTCGGATTGGCGATGTTGTGCCGTTGGATCTGGGTCTTGCCTTCCGCCTCGGCGATCGTTCCGGCGATGGCGCCACCGACGGCCCCGCCAAGCATCGCCGCGCCCATCGCGCTCTGCTTGAACACCGCATGTGACGGCATCCGGCGGGATGTGACGGTAAAGGTTTTGCCTTTCATCGCGGCACGGTCTGCGGCCGAGATCGGTGTATTCTGCGTGCTGACGCAGGAAACGGAGAGACTCGCGACGATTACGGCGGCTGCGAGCCGCGCTGCGATGGTACGGATGGATTTCATGATATCAGGTGGTTAGGCGTGGGCGGGCACTCATGGCCGTCACGCGGTCCTTCTATCAAACCAAGCCGCTGAACGCAACCGAAATCAAACCGGTTTTCCAAATCAACAGTTCCAGTCCGTGTCCGTGGATCCCACGTGAAAAAGTGGACAAGCACTTCATTATGGTCCAGGAGACACCCCTGCCGCCCTGTCATCCGGATCTGGAGGACACCTACGAGCTGCCGGGTAGGGTCAGTTCAGGACCGGGAAACAACGAGGACGCGGCAAAGTATGGGAATCCGATCATGCCCTCTTGCCGGCGTCCGGACGGACGGCGCGGTGGGATCGTAGCCACCCCGTGATCGGCAACTTTGAAAAACACCGGTGAATCCGCCGTTCTATATGCCATGAGAAATCTCCGCTGGATCTGGATGCTCGCCGTCGCGCAGGTGGCCATCTGCCTGGCTTCCGTCGCCAGCGCTCGGCAGTCGGTGCTGTATGGCGGAGGTCCGCTATACACGAATGCGGCCGACCATCGCGAGCGCATCCGCAAGTCGGGATTCACCACGTTGGTTATCTGGACGCTGCACGTGCAAGCTGATGGCGATCTTGTCCTCAACAACCAAAAGATCATCGATGACGGCGTATATGTCGGCCGCGCAAACTGGCCATCGGAGGTGGCCGCGTTCAGGAGCGGCCCCACCTCGGTAAGCCGGATTGAGTTCGGCCTCAGCGGTCACGAATCGGACACCTTTCTCAACATCCGCGACCTGACCTTCTCGCAGGGTAATGGTCCGGATGGCGCGCTCTATCGGAACTTCCAAGCGCTCAAAAACGTGCTGCCGATGGTCGATGGCATCAACTACGATGAGGAGAGCCACATGTACGACCAGAACGTACTCTACACGATGAAGCAGTTCTCGCTGATGCTCGCGGATCTCGGGTTCAATATCGAGCTTGATGTGTTCTGTTGCGCCGACTTTTGGCGGGACGTGTTCAACTTCGTCAACGGCGAGCGGCCCGGGACGATCGACCGGATCGACCTGCAGTGCTACGCCGGAGGCGGCGGCAATGACCCGAGTTGGTGGAACGGACAGTTCGGCGGGCTGCGGGTGACGCCCGGACTCTGGGCGTATCCGGCGTCGGAAAGCGGCGGCTACTGGGCGCGCCGCCCCAACCAGGTGCTGAGCCAGATGGGCACCTGGAACTCGTCCAACAACATCGCCGGCGGCTTCATGTGGTATCTGGACGACATGTTGCAGGCTCTCGACCAGCATTCCGTCGCCGACTACGGAAATGCGATCAATCAGGCGCTTGGCATCGATTCATCGCGGGGTATCGCAGCCACCGTTTATGAACACACCGCCTACCGGGGTTGGGGTGTCGAACTCGGCACCGGCCCGTACGGCGAAGTCGAACTCGGCGCCGCAGGCGGACAGATCACCGGCATCTCCTCAATCAAGGTGCGACCGGGTTGGCGGGTGACCCTGTTTTCCGAGGCCAATTTCTGGGGAGACACGCTGGTGCTCACGGCCAACGACAACTCATTGGTGGACAACGGCTGGAATGACCGCGCGAAGTCGATTCTCGTCACACCGGTCCGGCAGCCGGAGGTGAGGCTCTATCAACATTCGGATTATTGGGGGTGGTCCGCAGGGTTCGGTCTTGGCAGCTACACCTTGGCGCAGATCACCGCTGCCGGAGGAGTCAACGACGACCCGACGTCGCTCGAGGTGCCGCCGGGATTCAAGGTCACGCTCTATGAGCACGACCATTTCCAAGGTGAATCGCTTGTTCTGACAGCCGACGATCCGTCGCTGGTTGACAACGGCTGGAACGACAGGGCGAGCTCGATGATCGTTTCCGTCGATCCGGAGCGCGACCAGCCGGTCAGGATCTATCAGAATGCGGGCTACTGGGGCGGTTGGCAGGCGGCATTCGATCCGGGTACCCACAACCTCGCGGCGATCGTGGCCGCAGGCGGGCGGAATGACGACATCACTTCGCTGAAGGTGGCACCGGGTTACGTGGTGCTGCTGTTCGAGCACGACAACTTCCAGGGCAGGGAAACCTTGTTCACGGGTGACGATCTTTGCCTGTTCGACGATGGTTGGAATGACCGCGCGTCCTCGCTGATTGTCAGCACCCCGGATCTGCTTCCGTATTACCGCTGGGTGATTGGGGCCGGCTTGGCAGCGGGTGGAAACGACGGCCCGGATGCGGATGCCGATGGTGACGGTCGCAGCAATCTGGTGGAGTTTGCGGAGAACACCGACCCGCTTTCAGGTGCGGGTGGGGGTGCTGTCGCGGCGGTGCGCGAGTTCGGAGGAAGCCGGCACATCACACTCACGCTGGCGGTGCGCGAAGGTGCCGTGTTCGTTCCCGCGGGGAGCGGCGGTCTTCAAGCCGAGGTGGACGGTGTTCGATACACCATCGAGGGCTCGCTTGATCTGCGGACGTTTGACTCGCCGGTACAGGAAGTCACGCCGGCGCTGGCGGACGGACTGCCAGCGCTCGACCAAGGTTGGAAATACCGGAGTTTTCGTCTGGCGGTTCCGATTTCCACGGCGCCACGGGGGTTCATCCTCAGGAAGGTCGGTGCGGCGGATTGAATCGGTTCAATCTGCAAACGAGACAGCTACTATATAATGGATGGTGAATAGAGGATGAAGTGGCGCAGGGAGCACCGACTCCGGCCGGAGCCTAACATATTATGGATTCCGGTCCATCTCTCCGGCGTTTCCATCTGGTCGGTTGGGGGCGGGCGCGTGCCCCGGAGCCTTGCTTGGCATCTTTGTTTTATCGCCCTATTTTTGGAAATTTCTGGATTTTTTTGCATTTCGGGCTTGCATTGGGGTGGCGGGTGGCGATTCTTTCCGCCGAATCATGTCACTCGTCAACCAAGTGCGAAATGCCGGGGTGGTGGGGGCTGGCGGGGGTGGATTTCCGGCCCATGTCAAGCTCGCCGCCAAGGCGGATACCATCATTGCCAATGGCGCGGAATGCGAGCCGTTGCTGCACAAGGACGCGGCCGTGCTCGAACACCGCGCCAAGGATGTCGTGCGGGGGATTCTGCTCTGCGCCGACGCGTTGGGCGCCGGTGACGTGGTGATCGCGATCAAGGCCAAGAAAAAGGCCGCGGTCGCCGCCGCCACGGCCGCCTGCGAGGGAACGCGGGCGCGGGTTCATCTGTTAGGAGACTATTATCCGGCGGGCGACGAATACGATCTGGTCCACTCGGTGACCGGCCGGCTGATTCCGCCGGCGGGGATTCCGCTCAATGTGGGCGTGGTGGTGATGAATGTGGAGAGCCTCGCCAACGTGGCCGCCGCCGCGGATGGAAAACCGGTGACGCGGAAGATCATCACCATCGCCGGAGCGGTCGCCAATCCGGCGTCGTTCGAGGTGCCGATCGGGATTTCCCTGCGCGAATGTATCGCCGCCGCCGGTGGCGCCACCGTCCCTAACCCGGTGCTGGCGCTCGGCGGCATGATGATGGGCGAAACGATCACCGACCTCGACCGCCCGGTTACGAAAACGACCGCGGGCGCCATTGTGCTGCCGGCCGACCATCCGGTGGTGATGCGCAAGCTCAAGCCGGCCACCCAGATGGCGGCGATCGGCAAGTCCGCCTGCGACCAATGCCGCTATTGCACCGAGTTTTGTCCGCGCTATTTGCTAGGATATGCGGTCGAGCCGCACCAGGTGATGCGCTCGCTGGGGTTCACCGCCACCGGTGCCGAGCGGTTCAGCGAGTGGGCCGCGCTGTGCTGCTCCTGCGGACTCTGCACGCTCTACGCCTGCCCTGAAATGCTCTATCCGAAGGAGGCCTGCGACGATTCCAAGGCGGTGCTCCGCCAGATGAATTGGAAATGGACCGGCCCGAAGGAAGTGGAGGCCCATCCGATGCACGACGGCCGACGCGTTCCTATCAAAAACCTCATGCGCCGCCTGGAGATCGACGCCTACGACCACCACGCGCCCCTCGCGGCCGCGCCGCTGAGCACCACCCGCGCGGTGCTACCGCTCAAGCAGCACGCCGGCGCTCCGGCCATCGCCTCGGTCAAGCCCGGCCAACGGGTCGCGGCCGGCGAGGTGCTCGCCGCGCCCGCGCCCGACGCGCTCGGCGCCCTGATCCACGCTCCATTCGCCGCGAGCGTCGAGTCGGTGGAGCCCACCCGCATCATTCTCACCGCAATCTAACTACCCAGACCCATGCAAGACCGCGCCATCGGCCTCATCGAACTGACCAGCATCGCCGCCGGGTTCCTGGTGGCGGACACCATGCTGAAATCGTCCAACGTCAAGTTGCTGTTATCCCGTTCGATTTGTTCGGGAAAATATATGGTACTCATCGGTGGCGACGTGGCCGCGGTGGGTGCGGCGGTTCACGCGGGCTGCACGACGGCGAAGGGCTGCCTGATCGACCAGTTTGTCATCCCGAAAGTTCATCCGGACGTATTCGCCGCGCTATCGCGCTCGCGGCCGGTGGAGCCTAACGGAGCGCTCGGCATCCTCGAATCGTTCAACGTGGCCACGCTGATCCAGGCGGCGGACACGGCGGTGAAGGCGGCCAATGTCACGCTGATGGAAATCCGCCTCGCGATGGCGCTGGGCGGCAAGGCGTTCGCCACCCTGACCGGAGACGTTTCCTCGGTGCAAGCCGCGATCGACGCCGGCCGCGCGGTCATCGCCGAGGCCGGATTGCTGGTCAACGCGGTGGTCATCCCGCGCCCGCATCCGAATGTCTATCGGGAGGTGCTGTAAGCCGGGTTAAAGCTATTTGTTATTTGTTATTGGGTTCAGGCGCGGAGCATTTGCCGCGCGCGCGTCGAACCCGAAATTGCTCATAACAAATCACCAATAACACCCGGACCTATGGTCAATATTTTCCCGGGCCGCGGTCCACGTCGAGGCGGAAATTCTGGCCGCGGAGGCGGGATCCGCGGGTGCGGTCCACAATCTGGCGGACCAGTTCGCGCGGGACATCGATCAGCGTGTGGCGCGGGAAAAGCGTGATGCGGCCGAGGCAGCCGTCCGGCAGACCGGCTTCGCGATAGCACATGCCGACGATGTCCTTGGGCAGGATGCCGTGGGATTTTCCGAGCGAAAGGAACATGCTGACCATGTCGCCATCGCCGCCGGAGCGTTCACGGCGCGGGCCGCGTTCGAAGCGTTCGCCGCCGGGTCCGTCTTCGCGGCGTGGCGGACGTTCCCTGAAGCCGCCCTCGTCTCCACGCGGCGGACGTTCGCGGTCGAATTGTTCCCGTTTGTCCTTCTTGTCCTTGCGCTTTTTGGCATCGCGCGGGTCGGGGCGTTCCGGTTCGCGGTCCTCCTCGATTTCCGAGCCTTCGCGGCCGCTTGCCTCGCGCAGCAGGGTGACCAGCGCGCCGGCGATGTCGGTGGGCGTGTGCCCCTGTTCCAACAAGCGGTCGATGTTATCCTGATAGGCGTCGAATTTTCCGGACTCCAGCCGTTCGCGCAGCGATTCGAAAATGAGGTCGGCGCGGCGGCCTTCCACCTGTTCCTGGGAAGGAATCCGTTCGCGGCGGATCACCGACCGGGTATAACGCTCGATCGTTTGGAGCCGATAGATATCACGGCCGAACACGAAACTGACCGCCCGGCCGGAGCGTCCCGCGCGGCCGGTGCGGCCGATCCGGTGAACGTAGTCCTCGGGGTCGGCGGGCAGGTCGTAGTTGAAAACGATGTCGATCTCGTCGATGTCCAGGCCGCGCGCGGCCACGTCGGTGGCCACTAACAATTCCACGGTACCCTCGCGGAACCGCTTGAGCACGCGTTCGCGCATTTGCTGGGTCATGTCGCCGTGGAGGCGGTCGGCCGCGTAGCCGCGGTTGATGAGGTCCTCGGTGCATTCGTCCACCGAGCGTTTGGTGTTGCAGAAGACGATCGCCAGGCGCGGCGGGGTCATGTCGAGAATGCGTGAGAGCACTTCCACCTTCGAGCGCTGGCGGACTTCGAAATACGACTGCTCCACGGTGGAAACCGTGCGGGCTTTCTGTTGGACCTCGATCACCTCCGGGTTGCGGCCGAACCGTTGGATCAGCCGGGAGACCCCCGGGTTCATCGTGGCGGAGAAAAACAGCGTCTGGCGGTCGGCGGGCAGTGCGGCCAACAGCTCGTCCATTTCATCGCGGAAACCCATGTCGAGCATCCGGTCGGCCTCGTCGAGGATGGCCAGTTTGATCCCGGACGGGTCGAAACTGCCGCGGCGGAGATGGTCCAGCAGGCGGCCCGGCGTGCCGACGACGACCTGTGCCCCGGTGCGCAGCGCGCGGAGCTGGCGGTCCATCGGCGCGCCGCCATAAACCGGCGCGGCGTGGAGGTCTTCGAGTTCCGATCCCAGCCGGTGGACTTCCTCGCAAACCTGCACCGCGAGTTCGCGGGTGGGGCAGAGGATCAGCACCTGAGTGGCCTTGGCATTGAGATCGATCATCGTCAGCGCCGGCAGCACGAAGGCCGCGGTTTTGCCGGATCCGGTGGCGGACAGGCCGACGATGTCATCGCCGCGCAATGCGGGCGGGATGCTCATCGCCTGGATGGGTGAGGGACGTTCGTAGCCAAGCTTTTCGATCGCCGCAAGCAGCGGCGCGGTCAGCCCGAGTTCGTTGAAGGGAGGTGTTTCCATGAGGGAGGTGTTGATTTGGTAACGCGTATTCAGACGGGCAAAAACCAAGCTCCATCAGCGCAAGACGGGCGGCTTATGGACCCCGAAATCCGAAAAAACAAGCCCCGATGCGGAATTTTCAAAAAAATCATGCCGGTTTTGCACGAAAACCCGCCATTTTGGGCTGAAAATCCGCTCTCCGGGACCATCAAGCCAGGTCAGAACAGCTCCACCAGATAACTTTCCCGGACGCCGCCGCCGCTGACTTTCACCCAATAGATCCCGCGCCGGACCGGTTGGGCGGGCTCGAAATTGATCGCGTTCATGCCCAGCGAAACGTGGCCCACTTCGATCGGGCGATGACGGATGAATCCTGATCGATCCGGTTGTTATGGTGACACCTTTCGCTCGCCTAACGTTCGATGCTTCCGCCTTTCGAGACCTTGACACGAAGTCCCGAACCATCGTCGAGTCGGCTCTCGACGACGCTCACCGTGGCGGAGGTACCATCTTCCGAAACCACAATCTCATGGATGGAACGATTGGCGCTGACCAGGGTTTCATAGTGCTTTTTCCCGGTGGCCGACTCCGTGACGAGCCTCCAGCCGCGCGGTTGACCCTTGATTTTCTTTTCGCTCAATGCGGCTTCAAACCGCTTTACCACCACCTGGGGAGGTGCCGAAACCGGCTCGCTCGTGCGAACCAGCGAACCGTCCGGCTGGATCTCAACCGACTTCGGATCACGGCCGGTAGCCGCCTGTCCAAGATAGTTTCCCTGCCCCAGCAGCCGGAATTCGAGCTTGCGGGCGTCGGGCAGCGCCTTGGTCGCTGCAGTCCGCACCACCTCGGGAACGGAACGCTCGGCAACGGGCTTTCCATCGCCACCCATCAGCGGCAGGGAGAGAATGATCGGCAGGAGCATGAATAACCAACGCATGGCCGCAGTCTGCCACAGTGCGCGGTTGTGTCAAGAACCACCATCCGGATCACCGGGCAGCGGCAGGTGGGAGATCCGCGAAATCCAGACGATAGAGAATCTGGTTGTAGTTGTATCGCGGGGTCGGTTGGGCGTGGTCGGCGAACTCGGCGGTGTAGGTGCCCTCGAACAGCACGAACGGCGCGGTGGGGTCGGTTAGTTCGGGATGCAGCAGCGGGTTGTAGAAGGTGTAGTTGTCGTGGGTCACCACTTTGACCAGCCGGTCCCAGGGGCCGAACGGAGAGTCGGCTTCGGCATACCAGATTTCTCCCACCGCCGACGGTATGCCGTTGGACTCGGTGAAAATGGCGAGCCAGCGGCGGCGGTTTTCGTTCCATGCGATCGATCCGCGGTGGGGCGGCACCTTGCGCCCGTCGGCCGTGCGGGGTGTGGCGGGAGGCGGGATTTTTTCCCAAGTGGACGGGTTTCTCCACGCGTCGAAATCGTCCGGGCACTTCGCGGCGGGAAACGGATCGCCGAAAAGCAGCCATGCCTTGCCCGCCGGATCCTTCCAGCGGACGGGATGCCCCTGCAACAGGAGCGGCTTGGCTCCGTCCGACTTGGTCCAGATCACCTTTTCCCTGGCAAAATTTTGTTTGTTAGCATCCCACACGCACAGGCCGACTTCGTATTCCTCGAGAAACCCGCGGATTTTCGAGTAGGTGGCGCCCAACCGGCCGCCCGGCAGCGCGACCATGCCGGCGAGCCATGTGGGGCCGTCGCCGGGCATTTGCGCCACGCCGCGCGGGGTGCCTTTGGCATCGCGGAAATAATCGTATGCCAGTGCCAGCGGCGGTTCGAATTTCGCCAGCGGGCGCTGCGGCGTGGTGGCGGCGCTGGAATGGAAGATACCTAACGGATAATGCGGCAGGGTGGTGTCGCCCCACAGCCAGAACAAGCGGTTTTCCACCACGGCGAGCTGCAATGAATCGCACCCGAACACGCCGGATTCCGGGATGGGAGGCTTCACGCCCAGTTTCCCGCCTTCGGCGAAAAGCCCCGCGCCGGTGAGGCGGCCGAGCCGTTTCGCGGGCAGCCTTCGCTCGACTTCCAGCCGGTGTGTGCCACCGGCTTTCAAGGTGACCCGCACGCCTTCGTAACCGAATCCATCCTTCGGCACGCCGTAGCCGTGCCCGCGCACGGTGAACCACACCTCGCGGCCTAGCAATTCCGGCGTGTCGATGGCGATCAGGCCGAGGTTGTCGGTCACGAAGCGCGCCTCGTGGGTGGTCCGCAGCTCGACCAGCGGCACCGGCCAGCCATTGGATTTGTCCACCACCTCGATCCGGCACGGCGCGGCGGCACCCAGTGCGGGCAACGACACAAACAAGGTTAGAAAGACCCGCGCGGCCGGAGGTGGCGGGCCGCCTAATGCTGATCCATCTGTTCTGAAAATCCGGAATATCATATATACAACCGCCCGTTTCATGTGGCGGATTCTCCATACGCCGGCGAACGGGCGGATATTTCCGCGTCAGATTCTGGCGGCGGCGTTCCGGCCGGCCGCCGGCCGGTTCCGCGGTAGGAACGGCAGCCGCAGGGCGTCCTCGAGATCGAACGAACCGACGAAATCCTCCTTGCAGTCCGACTCCTGCTTTCCAAACACCTGCTCGTCGATCAGATTGAACACCATTTCCCCCACATCCGCGCATTTGCGGACGCCCCATTCGTTCATCAGCGTGGCGGCCATCGGCCCGAATTGTTGGAGCGCGTAATCCCGGAAGCCGTCGAGCAGTTCGGGACCGGACACGTGGCGCGGTTGGCCGCCGGACGACTCGGAAACCCGCTTGAGGGTGAAATCGAGCGCGTCCTTCAGAAAAAAGTACGCGTGGGGATCGTAGCGCTTGTCGCGCCGGAGAATCGCCCCAACCGATTGATCAAACTGCATGGCCTGCATGGGTGGAATGTTGGGCGGCGCGGCGGTGGATGTCAATCCGCGATGGCGGGGCATTTCACCTTGACTTTGGGGAAGGTGCGTCCAGTTTCGTTCCACCCGTGCCGGCATCGGCGGGCGCGGTGAAACCATCACACACCCAATGAAACCAATCGGCTCCGGCGTCCGTTCCGCTGAGGGACGGGCCGCCACACATCGGATGACACGGCTTTGCATGGCGGCTTTGCCCGCCGTTTTCATGCTTGCGGGCTGCAAGAAGCCTGTTCCCCAGACCCTCCCGCCACCGGTGGTCGGGATTCTCGAGATCAAGGAGTCGGAGATCTCCATGACCGCATCCATCATCGGCCAACTCGACTCCCCGCAGAATGTGGAGATCCGCGCGCGGGTGGAGGCGTTTGTGGAGAAAATCTGTTTTACCGAAGGTTACAACGTGAAACAGGGCGACCTTTTGTTTGAGCTGGACAAGAAGCCATTCGTGGAGCGGCTTGCCGCCTCGAAAGCCGACCAGGCCAAGGCTGACGCCGGACTCAAGAAAGCCGAGGCCGATCTGGCAAGGATCAAGCCCCTTGCGGGAACCGGGGCGGTTTCCAAACAGGATCTCGACAACGCCACCGCGGCGGTCGATGCCGCCAAGGCCTCGCTGGAAGCGGCCAAGGCCAAGGTGGAGTCCTCGCAGATTGATTTGGGGTATTGCGACGTGCGCTCGCCAATCAACGGGCTGATCGGCGCCAAGGAGGTTTCGGTGGGCGATCTGGTGGGCAAGGGGCAGGCCACGCTGCTGGCCACCATGTCGTCTCTCAACCCGATCTGGTGCTATTGCAACATCGCGGAGGTGGATTTCATCAAGATCAAGAACCGCGCGTTGGAGTTGGGCTTGGATATTGGCAAGCTCCCGCTCACGCTGGTGCTGCCTAACGGCCAGGATCATCCGGAGCGCGGCAAGCTGGTGTTTTTCGATCGCGCCGTCTCAACGAAAACCGGCACGATGCGGGTGAGGGCGGAGTTTCCCAATCCGACGGAAATCCTCCGGCCCGGGATGTTTGTGAGAGTTAGATTCGAGGGGGGGACGCGGCCCGGCATCCAGATTCCGGAGCGCGCCGTGATGGAAATCCAGGGCAAGGCTTTCGTCTGGGTGGTGGATGACAAACGGATCGCCACCCAGCGCCCGATCCGGTTGGGCGAGCAGAAGGATTCCCGTTTTGTCGTCCTCGAAGGACTGAAACCCGGCGAGCGGATCGTGGTCGAGGGCGTCAACAAAGTCCGCGAGGGGGCTCCCGTCATGACTCCCGCCGACCTGGCGGCCCACGCCGGTGGCGCAGCCGGCAAACAACCCGCCAAACCCTGACCCGCCATGGCCGACTTCTTCATCCGCCGCCCCATCGTGGCGATGGTCATTTCCATCGTCACCTGCATCGTGGGTCTGGTTTCACTCACGCGTTTGCCCATCGCCGAGTATCCGACTGTTAGCCCCACGCTCATTCAGGTGACCTCCAGCTACCGCGGCGCGGCGGCCGAGGCGGTGATGGAATCCGTAGCCACCCCCATCGAGTCCAAGGTCAACGGCGTGGACAAGCTGCTCTACATGCAGTCCACCAATTCCAACGACGGCAAGATGACCCTCAATGTCACCTTCGACGTCGGTACCGATGTGGACATCATGCAGGTCAACACCTCCAACCGCGTGAGCCAGGCCCAAGCCCAGCTCCCGGACGCGGTGAAACGCGAGGGCGTGGTGGTCAACCGGTCCTCGCCCGACATTTTGTTAGCCATCGGGTTGTCGTCGCCCAAAGGGACCTACGACGGAGTCTTTCTGGGCAACTACGCGGATATCAACCTGGTGGACCAGATCAAGCGGGTTTCCGGGGTGGGCGATGTGAAGAATTTCACCGCTCAGGATTACTCGATGCGGATCTGGCTGATGCCGGACAAGCTCGCCTCGCTGGGAGTCACTCCCACCGACATCGCCAACGCGATCAAGGAGCAGAACGCGCAGTCGCCCGCTGGGCGGATCGGCGCCGAACCCGCTCCGCCGGGCCAGGAGAGTCAGTTCAACGTGCGAGCCCAGGGACTGCTCAAGGACCCGAAGGAATTCGCGGAAATCATCGTGCGCGCGGACCCGGACGGCTCCCAGGTCAAGATCAAGGATGTGGCGCGGGTGGAACTCGGCGCGCAGACCTACGACCTCCGCGCGCGGCTGAACCACGCCCCCGCCGGCGCGCTAGCGGTCTATCTGGCTCCGGGCGCCAACGCCATCCGGACGGCCGACAGCGTGAAGAAAATCCTCGAGGAGGCCGCCGGACGGTTTCCGCCGGACATGAAGTATGAAATCACCCTGGACTCCACGCTGCCGATCAAGGCGTCGATGGAATCGATCGTCCACACGCTGCTGGAGGCGGTGGTGCTGGTGCTGATCGTGGTGTTCGTGTTCCTGCAGAGTTTCCGCGCGACGATCATCCCGATGCTGACGGTGCCGGTTTCTTTGTTAGGCGTGTTCATCGCGTTCCCGCTGTTAGGATTCAGTGTCAACACGCTGTCGATGTTCGGCCTGGTGCTGGCGATCGGCATCGTGGTGGACGACGCGATCGTGGTGGTGGAGGCCGTGCAGCATCACATCGAGCACGGGCTTTCACCGAAGGAGGCCACGCGCAAGGCGATGAAGGAGGTGTCGGGTCCGGTGGTGGCGATCGCGCTGATCCTGTGCGCGGTGTTCGTGCCGGTGGCGTTCATGGGTGGTGTGACCGGCCGGCTCTATCAACAATTTGCGATCACCATCGCGGTTTCGGTGGTGTTTTCCGCGATCAACGCGCTCACGCTCAGCCCGGCCCTATCCGCGATGCTGCTGCGCAAGCCGCAACCGGGCCGCGGGCCTTTGGCGTGGTTTTTCGGGAAGTTCAACGCGTTTTTCGACTGGATCATCGAGCGCTATGGCCGGGTGGTTGGCGGACTCACGCGGAAGGCGACGGTTTCGCTGCTGCTGCTGGTGGTGGTCGGCGGCGGCATCGCCGGTCTCGGGACCGTTGTTCCCGGTGGCTTCATTCCGGATGAGGACAAAGGCTATCTGTTTGTGGCCGTGGAATTGCCGGAAGGCGCCTCGCTCCAGCGCTCCGACGAGGTTCTCAAGCAGGTGGAAAAGATCGTGGGCGAGACCAAAGGCGTGCGTTCCGCGCTGGCCATCGGAGGCATCAACATCCTCAACAACCTCAATGTGCCCAACGGAGCGCTGATGTTCGTCGGTTTGGACGATTGGAAGGATCGCGCCGCTCCCGGGCTTCACGCCAAGGACATCGCGATGGCCTGGAACCGGAAGTTTTTCGCCATTCCGGGTGCCCGGGTGATGGCCTTCGGTCCTCCCGCCCTGCCCGGTTACGGCAATGTTTCCGGTTTCACCATGCAGCTTCAGGAGCGTTCGGGCGGCGGCGTGGCGGATCTCTCCGCGGCGGTCGCCCAGGTTCAGGCCGCGGCGGCGAAACGCCCGGAGATCGGCCGCCTGACAACCACCTTCAACCCGTCCACCCCGCAGGTGAAGGTGGAGTTGGACCGCGAGAAAGCCCGCACCCTCGGGGTGCCGGTGGACAGCGTGTTCCAGACGCTGCAGGCCTATCTGAGCGGGATGTATGTGAACGATTTCGTGAAATTCGGCCGCGTGTACAAGGTGTTTCTCCAGGCCGAACCGCAGTTCACGGGCACACCGCCGGACATCGGGCGGTTCTTCGTCCGCAACAATACCGGTGAAATGGTGCCGCTTTCCACCCTGGTCACCATCGGCAAGATGTCCGGCCCCAATTTCGCCAGCCGCTTCAACCTCTATCTGTCGGCGGAAATGATGGGCGCGCCCGCTCCCGGATACAGCTCGTCCCAAGCCCTCAAGGCGATGGAGGAGGTGATGGCGGAAATGCCGTCCAACCTCGGCTACGAATGGTCCGGCCTCACCCTGCAGGAAAAGAAATCCGAGGGCCAGGCGCCGATCATCTTCGGCATGGCGGTCATTTTCGTGTTCCTTCTGCTGGCGGCCCAGTATGAAAGCTGGTCGCTGCCATTCGCGGTGCTCCTGTCCGTGCCAACGGTGATTCTGGGAACCTTGGTGGGACTTTTTGTTAGGAACTTCGAGTTGAATGTTTACGCGCAGGTCGGTCTGGTCATGCTCATCGGTCTTTCGGCGAAGAACGCCATTCTGATCGTGGAGTTCGCCAAGATGAAACGCGACGAAGGGATGCCGACGCTGCAGGCGGCGCTCGAGGGAGCCAAGCTCCGACTGCGTCCGATCCTGATGACCTCGTTCGCCTTCATTCTCGGCTGTGTGCCCCTGATGCTCGCCACGGGATCCGGAGCCGCCTCACGCAGCACCATGGGCACCGGCGTGGTCTTCGGCATGACCATCGCCACCCTCATCGGCGTTTTCCTCATTCCGGTCTGTTATGTGTTCGTCCAGCGTTTCACCGACCGTAGTGCCGGAAAACCCCAAACTCCCCCGTAGCCGCTCCCGCGGAAGCTTCATCTCTCCGGCCGTCATCTCACGAAGACGCGGGCGGGCGTCCTCCGCCGAATAACAAATCAACCGGTGGCCGTCGCCCCGGATTCGCTTGCCGGGTAGGGCGGGGGATGCGAGAATGCGCGGCGGATGAGCGAAACGCAGGAAACGCGGGACAAGGTGAAGTGGCTGCCTGCCACGGCGTTGGTCGTGGCGAGCATGGTGGGCACCGGGGTGTTCACGAGCCTGGGATTCCAGGTGGGAGCGGTGCCATCGGGTCCGGCGCTGATGCTTCTCTGGTTGTTAGGCGGGCTGATCGCGTTGTGCGGGGCGTTGTCGTATGCGGAGTTGGCGGCGGCGATCCCGCGGTCGGGAGGCGAATACCGGTTCCTCGGCGTGTTGTTTCATCCGTCGCTGGGTTGGGCGGCGGGGGTATTGTCGCTGGTCATCGGGTTTGCCGCGCCGGCGGCGTTGGCGGCACTGGCGCTGGGCGGCTACGCGCACAAGGTGGCGGATTGGCTGCCGCAACGCGGAGTGGCGGCGGCGGCGCTGTTGCTGGCGTTGGCGGCGCATTTGCGGAGCGTGCGGATCAGCGCGCGCTTCCAGACGGTCACCACGGTACTGAAGCTGGCATTGATCGTGGGCTTCATCGGCGCGGCGTTGGTTCTGCCTGGAAAGGGTGACGTGCGATGGACGCCGGAGTTCTCCACGGATTGGAAACTGGTGACGCAACCTGCCTTCGCGGTATCTCTGCTGTTTGTATTCTATGCCTATTCCGGATGGAACGCGGCGGTGTACATCGCCGAGGAGGTCGAACGCCCGAGACGTACCGTGGCGATGGCTCTGCTAGCGGGCACCGGCATGGTCACCGCTCTCTATCTGCTGGTGAACGCCGCGTTTCTGAAAGCCGCGCCGCTGAAGGAAATGGCCGGCGTGTTGGAAGTGGGGCACGTGGCGGCGGGAGCTGTGTTAGGGACCAGGGGTGCCACGGTGTTCTCCGGCATGTTGTCGATCGGCCTGATGGCATCGGTGAGCGCGCTGGTGTGGGCGGGGCCGCGGGTGATGGCGGCCGTGGGCCGGGATCTGCCGGTGCTGGGGGGGCTGGCGCGGCTGAACGCGGGCGGCGTGCCGGTGCGGGCCACGCTTCTGGTCTCGGGGTTGGCGCTCGGGTTTGTGGCGGTGGGGGACTTCGGAAACATCCTCACCTACACCCAGTCCGGCCTAACGCTGTGCTCGACCCTAACCGTGGCGGGCGTTTTCCGGGCGCGGAAACTCGGGCTCGCGCCGGAAGGCGCGTTCCGCTGTCCGTGGTATCCATTGCCGCCGCTTGTGTTTGTGACGCTCTCGCTGGTCGCTCTGGCGTGGTCGTTCGCCGTTAGCCCGAAGCCAACCTCGGCGGGATTTTGCACCTGTTTGGCCGCATGGCTCTTGTATTTTCCGCTGGTGATGATTCGATCGCGCCCGTGAAACGTCTTTTCTTCCGCTGGATACCGGCCCTCCTTGCCGGATGGCTGATGTCGTCGTGCGCGCCACAGAAGGAGGACGCGCGCAAGAACAACGACCCGGATGGTCCCCCCGTGTTCGTCCCGGTGGGTGGCGACGCCGGGCCGGATGACATGGCCCGTTTCCTCGCCGGACGGCCGGTGCGCCACGGGAAAACCGTGTCCGATCTCCAACAGACGCCGGAATACGCCGCCCACGAGGCCGCCATGCGCGGCATGTGGACGGGACTCACCCGCCACCGTGTCGCCCGCATGTCGGAGTGGTCCGCGCTCAACGTCCAGCCGTCCTTTTCATCCGACCGGGTTCTTTTCTATCCGTTTGGAGGTCCCGACCTGTTGCATGCGGAGGCGCTGTTCTCCAACATCCCCACCAAGATCCTGATGGGGTTGGAACCCGTGGGCTGGCTGCCAAACACCGCGCCGGTGAGCGCCACCGACCTGATGGCGGCCCTGCCCGCCTACCGCGAGGCCACACGCACCCAGATGCAGATCGGATACTTCATCACCAAGGACATGAAAACCGATCTCGACGCCTCGGTGTTGCGCGGCGTCACGCCGGTCGTGCTCGCCACCGTCTCCCTGATGGGCGGCACCGTGCTGAACGTGAACGCGATGGCCGCCGGTCCCTATCAGGCCGTACGGGTGGACTACCGCAACGCCGCGGGCGACTCGAACACGGTGATCTACGTGTGCGGTGATCTATCCAACGGAGGATTCAGGAACTACCGCGCGTTTCTCGATTCCTATGGACGCGGAACCACCTATTTCAAGGCGGCATCCTATCTGATGCACGACGACTACTTCTCCCAGGCCCGCGACTATTTTCTCTCGGCCTCCAACAATGTCATCGAGGACGATTCCGGTATTCCCTTCCGCTTCTTCGCGCCGGCCTTGTGGGATATCCACCCCTACGGAAACTACGAGGCTCCCATTCCCTTGTTTGCGAAGCACATGCAGAACGATCTGCGGGAGGCCTATCTGGCCGTTCCCAACCGGCCCCTGCTGCCGTTCGGGTCCGGCTATCATTACGGCACCGAAACCGCCAACCTAATCCACGCGGTCAGGAAGTGATCCGGGCGGCTTGCCTGCCGGTGTCCGGCGTCCGCGTAACCGCCGCATCGCCCGGATGCCCGGAAAACCGCGATCCCCATCCGGTCGAGGCGTCCAGTGGCGCCAATTTGATATCTCCGGCACGCATGCCGCGGGAAAGCATCACATCCTGATAGACCGCCGCGCCGCTCGTGGCGGCCGGATCGATCCAAAACACTGCGGAATGCGCAAGCTGGCCCAACCGGCGGCAATGCGCATAGTGGAAATTGTCGGAAAGCGCGGTGTCCAGTTCATCGGCGAGCCCTTCCGGCGGTGGCGACCCGGTTTCGACAAACCAAACATACCGCGGGGGGCCGCCGGTATCTTCCGGTGCCAGCAGATGGAACCGCGCGCGGATGCCATGCCGCTCCAACAAGCCGGCCAACACCTCGCCGACCACCGGGCCGTGGAGTTTTTCACCACACAGATCGGCCACGTTTCCCTCCCTCCCTACAAACCGGAAACACGGTGCGGGGCCGATCCGTCCGGTTACCCTAACCAAGTCACCGAGATCGTAGCGATACAACCCGCCGCCGGTGGTCACCACCACCCGATAGATCACGCCCACATCCAGCTCGTGCGCGAGCCTAACCACACCGGTCGCGGTTTCCACAAACTCGTAAAAATGGGAGTTTGCCGCCAGAACCGGATCCATGCCATCCGCCAGGGGCAGCGAGACAAACGCCTCGGTCGCGAGCAGTCCCTTGCCTTGCGTCACCACGCCCGGCAGCCGTTCCGCCAGGCGCGCGGCGGTGGTCTCACTCGGGCCGTGAGTCCAACAGCTCAGCACCCGCAGCCGCGGCCATATCCGCCTCCACCAACCCGCCGGATCCGTCTCCGCGATGATGCGGCGCAGGCTATCGGCACGTTTCGGGTGCCGGTTGGCCAGGTTGGAGATCAGCCGTTCGGGATCAGACTCGAAATGGTCCAGCAGCAACGAGAAAAACGTGGGGCTCCATACCGAAACCAGACCCAGATCCGGTTCTCCCAACAGCGCGAGCACCGTCCGGTCGCGAAACTCCATCGGATTCCGGCAGTTGGAAATCCCCTCCGGGATCACGCTCACCCGGCCGTAAACCCAGCGTCCGGCAAACCCCAGATAGGCGGAGTCGTCCTCAAACCCCACGGGTATCACGCTCTGGAGCCCGGACACCGGTCCCGGCGGTGAAATCGACCAATAGGCCTTGCTGTCCAGCAGACCCGGATGGCGGGTGTACAGCGCCGCGATCCACGGGTCGATCCCGCGCCTGAACTCGCGACCCAGCATGGCGGTCCACGGCACCAGTTTCGATCCGGAGGTCGATCCGCTGGTGGGCAGAAGGCGCGACACCGGATCGGTGGTTAGAACTCCGGTTGCGCCGCGCGCGATTTCCGCGACGCTCTCCGCATAGGCGGCGTGCCCGGATATCGGCACCCGCTCCTGGAAATCCCCAACCGTCCGGATATCGGAGAAGCCATGCGCACGACCGAACGCGGTGTCCGCGTTGCGCCGCACGTTTGCCAGCACGATGGAGTTTTGGACTTCCTCCAACCGTTGGAGCGCTTCCTCGAAGCGCCGCAATTCGCGCGCGCAAGCGGCGACCCACACGCGGTTGACGATCCGGCGGATCATGACCCGTCCGCAAGCAGTTGGCGGAGAATGTACGGATGCAGGTTGTCCGGATGGAATCTCGCGAGGCAGACCAATTCATCGCCGCGCGCATGGCCGGGGTTGAGTTGTTGGAAATGCCCGACCTGGAGGTCGCGCAACCGGCGCTCGTCGAGATCCGCCACGCCCTGGCGCAAGCGTTGGGCGCCGGGTTCGGCCCGCAAAATGCCCGTCGCGGCATCGTATCGGGGGCCGAAGCGATCGCCGGCGATGGCGTCTCTCAGGGCGGGAAGCCCGGTGTCCGTGGGTCCGCCAAGCTTCGGGACGAACTCCCGGAAGAAAACGGTTAGAAAGCGATAGGTTTTGTAGCCTTTGCTGGTGAGCAGCCAATACAGTCCGGCATCCGGATGTTCATCCAGCAACCCCAGCATCATCCGGCCCCATGCCACGGCGAGCGCGGGCGAGCCCCAGTCATGACGGTCGATGATGGTGTCGCCGGAAAAGACCACCCGTACCCGGTCGGGACCGGTGCCGTGCCAGAACCAGGTCTGGGTGGAGAATCCCCGCAGGGTGCCATCGCGCATGAGCAGGATCACCCGCTCCTTCGCGCGCAGATCCGCCAGTAGATCATCCCGGGTGACCCCTTCGTAGTGGGAGTCCATCAATTCCAGCATCTCCTCCACCCGGCTGGCACCGAGTTCCGGAATCGTGACGATGTGGGCTTCGAGTCGCATCACAGGGAACCGAGTTCGAGATAGGGAACCATCCGGGGATCAAGGCCGGCGACCACGTCCGCATGATCCGGCCACGCGACGAGATGAAGCCGGGCGGGCAGCGGCACATGGGGCAGCGCGGCCAGCACCGGCAGCAGCGGATCGGTCTCGTGAAGGCCGGCGAGGAAAAAATCATAACTCGCGCGACGGAGGTCGATCAGATAGGCCAGCGAACATGCGTAAACCGCCGGATCGTCACGCTCCACGCAATTGAGCGCGAGGGTGAAATAGCGGAGCGGCTCGCCGATGGCGGGCAACCGGGGAAGTTTTCTGAGCGCGGCCACGCAGTTCAGCGCTCCGCGGAACAGCCGCAGCGGTGTCGCATAGCCGGTGACGCGCCATTGGCGGTAGCGGCGCTGGTCCCAGGCGCCAACCACCCCCACGAGCCGGCCGGACCGGAACGCAAGCGCGATGTCACTCCATGCCAGTCCATATAACAATCGCCCGTCTTCACCGAAATCTCCGGAGCCGTAGGCCGGATAGAACTGCCGCCGCGGACCCTCGGCGGATAGAAAATCCAGGATCATTCCGGCGTCCGATGCGTTGGCGGACCGCACTTCCAGCGAGCGATCCGCGACCGCGGGTGGCTTTTCCATGCCGACCGCCATCGCGTTGAATCTCCCGCGGTCGTGATAGACCGGCAGTCCCGCCTTGCCGGATGACAGCACCGCCAGCGCGGCGCGGTTTTCCTCCATGATGGAAGTCAGATGGAATGGAACGCGTTCCTCGCGGTCGAGTTCCCGCAGGTAGCGGAACGCCCTGGCGAGAATCCGCCCCCCTCGCCAGCGCTCTTCCAGGCGCAATCCACCGAGGTAGCCGACTTCCGAGGCAGCGCCGTTCAGATAGACCGTCCTGACGCAGCGGTGGGCGCATCCGACGATCCCGCCCGTTTCCGCATCACGGCAAACATGGGCGGTGGCGTCGTTTCCCTCGACACGCAGCGCGTTGAAGTAATCGGGATCGCGCCCGAACACGAAACGGATCTTTCCGGGCATGGCGATGCGGTGGTCCAGGTCCTTTAGCGCGGGCGCGTCGCCGGGGCCGGCACGTTCGATGCGGAACCGCCCCGTCCTGTGTGTTAGGCCGGACTCCATGGCGCGTGCTCCATTTCCGCCGGCACGCTCCAATGCTCCGGCGGGGGCGGGGTTCCCGGATTGGCGAGGCTGTAGGGTGTGGCGAAACGTGGTTCGCCGTACAGGCGTCTCACAAAAATCCGATAGGCGAGGTTGCCGACGAAATTGATTCCGCTGCGGATGTCCGGCCGGCTGATCCGTCGCAGCGCGCGGTGCAGGCGGAAGGTTTCCCGGTAGGCCCATTTGAAGCCGTCGTAGAGTTCCTCCGGAGTCATCCGTTCCGGCCGGATCACCACATGCATGGTGTCGTAGTCGTTCCAGTTATAGCTGAGAATCCGCCCGGCATCCATCATCCGTTTGAACAGCGTGGTGCCCGGATAGGGAGTGTAAAGCGAGAACCTCGGGATATCCACGCGCAGGTCCTGGACCAGTTGGACCGTTTTGGCGAACACGTCCTTTTCATCATGATCGAAGCCGAACACGAAGCATCCCTGCACCGAAATCCCGCGGCGCTGGAGGCCGGTGATCAGCTCGCGGTAGTCGAGGGTTTTGTTGAATCCCTTGTGGATGCCGCGGAGGGTTTCCTGATTGCCGGACTCGAAGCCCACCAACAGATAGACGCATCCGCTGCGGGCCATCAGATCCAACAGTTCGGTGTTGTGAAGGGAGTCCGCGGTGACCAGGCCACCCCACTTTTTCCGCAGTGGCGTGATGGCGGTGAACAGTTCCCTCGCATACTCCACGTCGTCCACCAGGCTGACATCGTTGAAACCGAAGCGATTGCCCTTGATCGCTCGGATGTCCCGCACGACGTCCGCCACGGGACGTTTCAAATAGCGCGGCCACACCGCGTTGACGCTGCAGAAGTCGCAGATGCGTTTGCAACCCCGGGTGGCCTGAACGGTGTTAGGCAGCATGTATCCGCTCCGCCTCTGGAGATCGCGCCGGGGCACGGGAACACCGGTTAGCACGTGGTCGGGCAGGTCCTCCTCCCGGTATACCCGGCGCATGCGGCCGGCACGGAAATCCTCTATCAAGCGCGGCCAGGCGTGCTCGCCGCGGCCGATCACGATGGCGTCCGCGTGGGGCAGCGCCTCGCCGGGCAGGATCGTCACGTGAACGCCGCCCAGCACCACCGGAATCCCCCGGCCGCGGTAGTGGCGGGCCAGCTCGTATGCCGCCGGCGCGCAGCCGGTGATCGCGCTGATCCCCACCAAATCCGCGTCCTCGTCCAGCGGAATCCGGTCCACGCTGCCATCCACGAGTTTCACTTCCACATCCTCCGGCACCATCGCCGCCAGGGTGGTTAGAGTGAGAGGAGCCTCCCGCATCGAACGTGTGAACGGACCGACGCGCAGCTTGTGCATGTGCGCATCGGGCATGATCAGGAGGATTTTCATGGGAGTGCTGTCACTCCGGAAGGCCGACCGGACGGAAAACCGCGCGGGTTTTCCGTTAGGTCGGGTCCGTGGATTCGGCGGGCTTTTCCTCAGCCGCTTCGGCTGGAGTCTCGGTCACGGGCTCGGGGAGGGTTTCCACGGCCTGTTCCGGTGTTTCCATAACAGTTTCCGGCGTTTCCGGTGTTTCCGGTGTTTCCGGTGTTTTCACCGACAGCGGAGCGGGTTCGCTCACGGAGGGTTCCTCCGCGATGGCTTCCGGCGCGGGCGCTTCGTCCACGACGGGTTCCGTGGCTTCCTCAGCGAGAATCGTCTCGTCGGCCGGGACGGACTCTAACGGCTCACCTCCGGATACCGCTTCCGGAGCGGATTCCGGGGTTTCCTCGACCGCTTCGGCGGGTGTTTCGACGGTCTCGGAGGTTTCCGGGGCGGGTTCGCCAGGTGTTTCTTCCGCTGGAGCGTCGGAGTTTTCCGCGGTGGCCGCGGGCTGGTCCTTGGTGCGTCGGTCGCGTTTTCCTTCCTTGGGCACCTTCTGCGGCTTGGGCTGTTTCTGCGGCTTCGGCGCCTCGGGTTCGCGGGCGCCGGCGAGAACCAGCGAGTCGTCGGAAAACAACAGAACGTGGCCCTGGTTGAGCAGCCAGAACAGGTCGTTGACGTATTCGAGGCACGGTTCGGTGCCTCCGGTCGGATGGACCGCTTGCCAGAGACCGGCCAGGTTTGCCGGTGTGTTGGAACGGACCCACTCGATGATCCGGCTCGGGCGTTCGGCGAGCGGCACACCTTCCGGCAGCGGATGCGGACGCGACGGTCCGGTGTAGAGTTTGCCACCGCGTTTGAAAACCGGGAGGTGTTCGGACTCGAGCGCCGCGCAGATCGCGGGGATCAGCACGGCGGGGTTGTGCTTCAGATGGAAACCGGCATGCCGCAGGCTGACCCACAGCGACGGCGAAAGGCTGTCGCTGGCAAGACCCGCGGAAACCTCCACGCTACGCACCTCGGTGAATACCTGCTCGTAGCAACGTGTGGCCACCGCGTTTTCGGCCGTGGCCTTGTCTTCCATCCATGCATCGTCGGCATCGCCGATGAAACGCCAGCGCTGTTTGGTCTTCATCGATTCCATCCACGCGGCCACCGCTTCCTCGCTGCGCTCGGTACGGACTTTGCTGGAAAAGAAATCAAACGGGATATGGCTGAAGCACTCGCGGTGCAGGCGGCGCAGGTTGGTTTGATAGGAATGGTGGTTGGGCGGTCCCAGCCACACGCCGGAGAAACCGCAGCGCGCCACCGCGTTGAATTTGCCAGTCGGCGGGTCCACCTCCACGGTTTCCACCTCGAGCACCTGCGCGATCAGTTCCGGTTTCCACAGATGGCGCAACGCCTCTTCCTTGGTGAGAAACAGCGCCTGATCCAGCTTGCATTGGAGCAGCGGCGGACGGTTGGCGGCCACTTCGAAACGGGCCTTGCAGCGGCCGCGCTCGGCTAACAAAATCTGTGCCACATCGAACAGCGAGTAAACCCGCGCCACCTGATGGACTTCCTTTCCGATCAGCCGGACCGCCTGCGGATCCGGCATCAGCGTGACCCTAACACCCGGCGCGGGCTCGATCTCCTGCCTCTGCGGCCGGTCGTCGCGCCGGTCCTGGAACCTTCCACGACGGTCACCACCGCCACCGCCGCCCCGGCGGTCGCCACGATCCCCCCGGTCCCTGCCGTCTCCGCCACGACCACCGCGTTCACGGCGGTCGTCGCCACCCCGCGAGTCCTTGGCACGCTCGAAGCGCCGCTCCGGCGCCTCACGGCTAACCGGCGCGGATTCGCCTTGGGCAGGTGAAGCCGGGGACCCCTTGTTGGAACGGGCCCACGATGGTCCCAGCACAAGCCCGGACAGAAAGTTTGGGTTGGATTCGTTTTCGGATGCGCTCACGGCGCTGTAGGTACCACGGATTTCCGCGGCTGAGAAGCAAGAATTCGATCTCCCGGATGGAAGCCGGAAAATGAACCGCGGCCGAGAGGACCGTTCCGGCATGGCCAAACGGGGGCCCGGATGGGCATCGTGCGGCCCGCGGATCTCCCGGATGGGCGATTTCCCCCGGATTTACCGCTTTTCACCCCGGCGGTCGGGCGCTACCGTCCGGCCCGTGATCCCCACTTCCGACCTTCGCATTTCCGGTACCCATCCGCTCGTTTCGCCCGCGATTCTCGAGTACGATTTCCCCGTTCCCAACGCCGTGGGGCAGATGATTTACGAGGCGCGGACCGCCAGCGCGAATATCCTGGCCGGCCGCGACGACCGCCTGCTGGTGGTGGTGGGTCCATGCTCAATCCATGATCCCGCCGCGGCGATCGAATACGGTGAGGCCCTGAAACGCGAGGCCGACCGGTTCGCGGGCGATCTGTTGATCCTGATGCGCGTCTATTTCGAGAAACCGCGGACCACGGTGGGATGGAAGGGTCTCATCAACGATCCGCACCTGGATGATTCCTTCGACATCAACCACGGCCTTCGCCTCGCGCGGCGGCTGCTGCTGGATCTGGCGAAACTCGGATTGCCCGCGGGAACCGAGTTTCTCGATACCATTTCCCCGCAATTCATCGCCGACCTGATCTCCTGGGGGGCGATTGGCGCGCGCACCACCGAGAGCCAGCTCCACCGGGAACTCGCCTCCGGCCTATCCATGCCGGTGGGTTTCAAAAACGGCACCGGCGGATCGGTACAAATGGCGGTGGACGCGATCATCTCCGCCTCGCGGCCGCACCATTTCCTTGGCGTCACCAAACAAGGGGTGTCCGCCATCCTTTCCACCACGGGCAACCAGACCTGCCACCTCATCCTCCGCGGCGGCAGCAACGGCACCAACTACGACGCCGATAGTATTTCCGCCGCCGCCGCCCTGCTGGAGGCCCGCGAACTCCCGCCGCACCTCATGGTGGACTGTTCCCACGGCAATTCGCTCAAGGATTTCCGCAACCAGCCGAAGGTCGCCGCCGATATCGGCGCGCAGATCGCCGCCGGCTCCCGCACCATCGCCGCGGTGATGATCGAATCCAACCTCGTCGAGGGCAACCAACCGCTCGGCTCCGACCTCGTCCACGGCCAATCCGTCACCGACGCCTGCATCGGCTGGGACACCACCGTCGAAGTCCTCGAATCCCTCGCCACCGCCGTTAGAAACCGGCGGAAAGGGAAAGCGGGGAGGTGAGGGGTTCCGCATTGCCACCGCACGGATTCCATGGATCATCCGCCCATCCGATGGCTCCCGGAGAATTGGATTCCATCACCGACCAACTCCACAACCTCTCCCCCAAAAACCAAAAACTCCGCAGCGGCGCTGCGCATGGTTGGCCGTGGTTGGCCGCGCGCTCAAGCGAACGCTTCGAGCAAAACCGCTATGTCGCATTATTTTCGCAAATTGGTATCAAACCGGATCGACCACGCGGTGGAAGCGGTTTCCGCGCGCCTGATCGAAAGCGTTAGAATATCGCCGCTGACGGTTGTCGGGACCGGCTTGCGGTCCACGGACGCCCCGGAGGGCTGATATCCGGCGGGAACCCGGACGAGAATCCGGTAGTCATCGTTGGCGATCACCCGGCTGCGGCCTTCCAGCGTGTTGGCCGCCGGATTCCATGCGAGCAGCTCGATTTCCGCGGCACCTTGGGACAGGTGGCGGTTGGTGGAAACGACCTGCGGACGATCCAGCGCCTCGCGGATCGCGAACGATTGCAGACCCATCGGGTCGATGGCGGCCAGATCGAACGATCCCTTCACCGCGCCAAGGGTCTTCCCGGACCAGAACTCGTGGACCAGATAGGTTCTGGCGGGATCGAGTCCGAGGTCGGCGAAGGCCACTTTGGCGGCCGGCATCGGATTTTTCGTCCAGTTCAGCCGGTGAAGGACATTCCAGTGGTCGAAGCCGGTGTCGAACTCGTTGAGCCAATACGGACACACGTCGCCGAATTGGTCGGCGTCGATCGGCGATGGGGCCGATCCCGATTGGATGGAGCCGCGCTCCGTTTCCCGAAGGGTGTTGGTTTTCTGCGGATCGAAGTCGTAGAGCTGGCCGGGCACCGACCAGACCACCGGTGAGGAAGCGCGCAGGCCGCGGAGATTGCGGTCGTCCTGATAGACCTGGGGCGAATCGCTGAGCATGAGCATCGACCCCGCGATGGACGCGAGCGCCGGGCGGATCAGTGTGTCGTTGGGAACGGCGGCGATGTCCTTGGTGGAGCGGACGTTTCCGGCCTCCGCCGCGGCTTTCTTCGGCAGCACGTCGCAGTGGTCGGGATCGTTGATCCAAACGAGGCCGTTGAACGAGTTGTATTGTTGGAGCGTGACCGGCCCATAGCCGTCGCCGCCGATGCGGCAGGCGTCCGCGAGGCCGATGGACTCCGGCAGCACACCCCAGCACGAGAGGATGAACGTGTCCTTGCCCAGCTCCTCGCGGGCGATCCGGAGGTAGTTGCGGAACAGCTCGGCCGGCGTTATGCCCCGTGCCGCGAACCATTGCGGATTGCGGTGGAAGTTATCATATAACATGTGGCGGAGTTGGTCGATTTTCACATAGTCCATGCCGGCGGCGCGCAGGCCGCGGAACGTGGGACGGATCAGAGCGTCCACCGCCTCGGGCCGGGTGGTGTCCACGCCATAGCTGGCCCACGCCGCGGGAAACGGCTTGCCGTCCGTTCCGGTGACGAACCAGTCCGGATGGGCTTGTGCGGTGGCGTTGTCCGAGAAGAAACATCCCATCCACAGCGCCGGGAGGAAACCGGCTTTCCTAACCGAGTTGCAATACCCATCCAGTCCGCCGGGAAAGCGGTCCAGCCGCCAATCCAGCCAGGTATCGGGCAGTCCGCCGATGTAGCCCGAACTATGGGGCGCATGGCCGCGCGCGTCGTCGTGGCGCCCCTGATAGACGTCGTCGAGCTGGATGTAGCGGTAGCCGTAATCGGCGAACCGTTTTTCCTGCCAGACCTTCAGCGTGTCGTCGATGTGGCTCTGGCGGCAGTTGCGCATGTAGGCCCACCAGCTCGACCAACCGGTGATCGAGTCGCGTCGGACCTGATAGGTCCATGGCCGGTAGTGGGCGAGGTTGCGGTGTTTCTGATAGAAACGGGGGCGGAAGTTCACCGTCAGCTCGCCGCCCGCCGCGGTGATGGCGAACTCGCGGCCGTCGGCGGAAGCGCGCGAAGGAGAAACCAAGGTCCCGGCGGGAAACTCGAGCATCCAATCGGCGGTCCGATCATAAACCGCGTTGTTGCGGAGGTTTTCCGAAGCGCCATGGCTGGTGCGGATCAGCGGGAATTTCTTCTGCACCGGACCGTAGGTTTCCGCGGCGATGGCTTCGGCTCCGGCGGAAACCCGCAGGCGGGATTCGCCGGACAAGCGGATCCTGAGGGTCTGGGTGATACCGCCGTGTGGCCCGGTCTGTTCCGATAGACCAACCGTGGCCCCCTGCGGCAATGTTAGAACCGGCGACCCGGCGTAGGTGAGCGTGCCGGATCCCGCGGCGCGCGCGAGGCCGGCGTTCGGCGGCGAAAGCGGCGGGTCCGGCGGCGCGGGCGGCGTCCATTCGGTGGGAACGGAGCCACCATAGACTATCACGGGCTTCAGCCAATCCGCGTGATCGGAATCATTGCTGTCGCCGCCGTTGGTGACGGCAAGCATGAGCGACCGCACGCCGGTTAGAGCGACATCACAGACCGTGGCCTCTTTTCCCGGCTTGAGGATGCCGCTGGTCCATAGCTCGCGCCCGTCGCCGATCAGCTTGAACTCGACGCTGGCGGGGCCGGCGGCAGATTCGTCGTCCACCCCGACTTTCGCGGTGAACTGGGTGGCTTTGCCGTCCAGCGAAAGCAGCAGCACACTCGGCGCGTGAGTGCCGATCCCGCGGGCAAACGCTTTTCCTCCGACCCGCAGCGGCGCGCCGCCGATGGATCTGTTTGGCACCGGTTTCCCCCATCCGGTTGATAGAGTCCTCAGTGGCAGGGTTTCAACCTGCAATTCCGCCGCATTGATAGACGCGGCGCAGGCAAGAAGGGCGAGGAAGGAAAATCGGAACGTTTTCATGGCAACCGGATGATTCAAAAGCACGCGGCCATTGTCTCAAACGGAATGACGGCTGGCAATCCGGATTTCGGCGGGGTTCATCTCCCGTCCCACGCGCCGAGGTCCACCAACTGGCGGGTGGCCGCCGCCGCCCATCCGCGGTTGGCGGCGGGCGAAGCGGGTGACGGATGGAGAACCCGCCCGACCTTCGCCTTGCTGCCCGCGGCCTCCGCGGCGCGCGTCAGCCGGACCTCGGCGAAACCGCCGACTCCAACGAGAAACTCCGGCCGCAGGACGCGGATCATGTCGGTTAGATGGACGAGGCAGGCTTCCTCCACCGGCGCCATTTCGCCGGAAGGGAGCTTATCGGGTGTTAGATTCGCGCCGGACGCTCCCATCCAAACCAGCGGGCAGAAATTGTGGACGAAATGCCCCGCGAAAAACGCCTCAGGGGTTCCGAATTTCTCCGCGAACAGGCCCCACAACCGCCGACCGCTCACCTCCGACCGCGCGCACGCGAAGCCTTCCACGGGACGCTTCGGATGCTCCACGGCCGGGCGGTCCACCGGTTCCTCGATCCGCAGCCATTCCTTCACCGCGGCCACCTCGCCGAACGGCACGCCGGTTTGCGCCATGCCGAATGGACCCGGATTCATGCCGAGCAGCAGCACCCGTTTGCGGCCTTTGCCGTAGCGTTCCAGATAATGCTCGTGCGCGCGCCGGGCGTAGTCCAGCGGCAGATAGACATGGGTCACCGGCGCGGAAAACCTGAGGTCCCGCAGCGCCGCCGCCAGTTCACGTGAGGATTCGATCAGTCGGTTCACCGGGCCAGCCAATCCGATCCGCCGCCACCGCGCAACCCTCCGCTGCATCGTTGCGCGGATTTTCCGATTCCTTCCTTGCGGAACCGGGGTTCTTCCCTATGGTGCGAGTGTAACAACCTCATCACTCCATGGAAATCTCAGGCACGATCCGACAAATCCTCGCGGCGAAAAACAGCAATTCGGTCATCGCGACCCATCCCGGCGCGCTGGTGTTCGACGCGCTCACCCTCATGGGCGCCCACAACATCGGAGCCCTCGTCGTGACCGAAAACGATGCCGTCGTCGGAATGTTTTCCGAGCGCGACTACAGCCGCAAAGTGATCCTCCAGGGCAGAACCTCCCGCGATACCCGCGTCGGCGAAATCCTCTCCCAACCCGCCATCACCATCGCGCCCGACGAAACGATCGAAGCCTGCATGGAACGCATGACCGTCCACCGCATCCGCCACCTGCCGGTCGTGGACGGCGAGAAACTCGTCGGCGTCGTTTCCATCGGCGACGTGGTGAACTGGATCATGCACGCCCAGCGCCACGCGATCCAACAACTCAGCGGCTACATCAGCGGCGGGTATCCGGGATGATCCGCGGATCGGTGAAGAAACCGGTCGCGTTGTGGCCGCCGGACCGGCCATGTTGTTGGACCCGGGACTACGTCCCGATAGGCTTTACATTGGCTCCCCGCCTTCCAGCCGTTCGAGTTTCCCAAGCAACCGCTGGCGGGATCCCTCGTAGCGGTTACGGGCGGCTGCGTAGTCCTTCGCATCGGCCAGACGGCGGGCCACAATGTAAAAGCCGCCCGCCAAGCCGATCAGTCCGGGCACGCAGGTAGCAAGACCTCCATTCAGCGGAGATCCGGGAGTTAGAACAAGCGCCCCAAGAGCCACAAAAACGCCTCCATTCCAGAGTGCCCATCCGACCGTCGGCTCATGGAGTCCGCCATACTTGCCCCGGATCAGCATGGATTGTTTCGTTTTGGTCCATTCATGTTCCAACATTTCCAGCTGGAGTTTCAGCCGCAACACAGGAGCCTCATCCGTGTTCTCCGCCGGCCCGGAAATGTCAGAATCTTCGCGAATCGAGCGGTTTGTCTCCGCAGTCATGAGTGGATAGTTGGCCGACCCTGACGACAAGTCAAGCAAACGGCGGCGGACTCCGGTTAATGCGGGATGATCCGCAGATCCGTGAAGAATCCGGTGGCGTTGTGGCCGCCGACCCATTGAGGGATGTTGTTTTTCACATCGAGGGCCTGGCGGTGGGTGTGGCCGGCGAGGATGGCTAACAAATTTGGCGCGGCGAACACGGCCCGGTGGAAAGCGAGCGTGGCCTCGGTTTGCCCGCCGGCGTGCCACGGTGGGCGGCGTTCGAGTTTGAAGTCCTTGTCCGTTTCCGGTCCCCAATCCGGGTGGCCGCAGCCATAACCGATAGGCCGGCCGGGGATATACAACGGGATGTGGATCAGCAGCACCAACGGCATTCCGGACGCCACCTGTACGTTGAAAAACTCCAACTGCTGCGGAAGAACCTCGTAAACCGAGTTGTCGATGGCCACGAAACGGACGCCGTTCACGTCATAGCTCGCGAACAGCGGGTTGTTTCCCTGATAGAACGGCTCGAGCCGTTTCTCCAGCCAGGTTTCGCGCAACTCCACCGAACTCCCCGGCATGCCCTCGTAGTGCCAATCGTGGTTGCCCGCGATGTAGGCGAAGGGGATCCCGGTTTCCCCGAGCTTCTCCATCACCCGCTCAACCCCGGCTTCGGACGGGAAACTCAGAATATCGCCGGTTAGGGCGAGGAAATCGGGCTTTTCCCGCATCGCGAGGTCCAGCGTCCGATCGAACGCCTCCTCGGCGGAAATCGTCTCGTTGGTTAGAAAATGCCGGTTCGCCCGATAGCCTCCGGCCATGCGGTCGCTGTATTGCCGGAACGGATCCTCGCGCCCGTCGCGGATCGCGAGATGCGTGTCGGTTAGCTGAAACACCCGCAGCGGTTTCACGGAGGCCGCCGTCCGGATGGTGGCTCGGTTTCCATCGGAGGAAAACACGTTCCCGCCACCGGCGGGTGAGGACGGTTTCACGGAATCCCCGCGCGCGCCGGACGCGGCGCAGGCGGACAGGGCGGTGGCTTGAATGAAGGCGCGGCGGTCCATGGATTGCTTGAGGGGTGCCTCCTATACGATGGAAACCCGCCTTTATTGCACAACGGACGCGGCGGCGGATTCCAACGCCGGAGGATCCCAACCTATCAATGAACCCGACCGAAATCATTGATGCTCGGTTTGTCCCCCATCACCGGCTTTCCCACAGGCTTTCCGGGCCTCAGGGCCGAAGTGCGACGGTCATAGACGCGCCGCTACAGGTGGCGAAAGGGCAAGCCTGTAGCGGCGCTCTGCGAGCGTCGGAGCGAAAGATCGATAGCGCCTTGGAATCGGCCTTTGATTGACGAATGACGATTGTTGATCTCAACATCCAATCACCGGCTTTTCCACAGACTTCCCAGGCCTCAGGGCCGAAGTGCGACGGTCATAGACGCGCCGCTACAGTTGGCGAAAGGGCAAGCCTGTAGCGGCGCTCTGCGAGCGTCGGAGCGAAAGATTGATAGCGCCTTGGAAACGGCCTTTGATTGACGAATGACGATTGTTGATCTCAACGTCCAATCACCGGCTTTTCCACAGGCTTCCCGGGCCTCGGGGCCGAAGTGCGACGGTCATAGACGCGCCGCTACAGGTGGCGAAAGGGCAAGCCTGTAGCGGCGCTCTGCGAGCGTCGGAGCGAAAGATCGATAGCGCCTTGGAAACGGCCTTTGATTGACCAATGACGATTGTTGGTTTCTGATTGTTGATCTCAATATCCAATCATCGGCTTTTGCACAGACTTCCCGGGCCTCGGGGCCGAAGTGCGACGGTCATAGACGCGCCGCTACAGGTGGCGAAAGGGCAAGCCTGTAGCGGCGCTCTGCGAGCGTCGGAGCGAAAGATCGATAGCGCCTTGGAAGCGGCCTTTGATTGACGAATGACGATTGTTGATCTCAACATCCAATCATCGGCTTTTCCACAGGCTTTCCCGGGCCTCGGGGCTGAAGTGCGACGGTCATAGACGCGCCGCTACAGGTGGCCTACCGGAACTTCACGCCGAGCTTCGCGGTTAGGGCGTCGAGGACCTTCTTGTGGACCGTGTCGAATTCGGCGGCGGTTAGGGTGGCGGTGGCGGAGCGGTAGTGGAAACGGTAGGCCACGGATTTGCGGTCGGCGGGGAGCTTTTGGCCGGTGGGGTCGGTGAAGACGTCGAAGCACTCGTAGGACACCAGGAGCGGCTCGGCGAGGTTGGCGAGGACCTTCTCGATGTCGGCGTTGGGAGTGGAGATCGGGAGTTCCATGGCGGCGTCGCGGGAGGAGCCGGGGAACTGCGGGAGGTCGGCCACCTGGCTGATGCCGACGAGCAGCTTGCGCATTTTAGTTAGATCGAGTTCGGCGATGTAAACCGGGTGGGTTAGATCGAGTTCGCGTTCGCGGGCAGGGGTGAGGCGGGCGAAGACGCCGATGTTCTGGTCGTCGGCCTTGATATCGGCGGCGAGGACGAAGCCGTCGCGGTCGCGCGGGGCGAGCTGGACGGTTCGGCCGCCCAACAGAGCGGACAGCGCGCCCTTGAGGTCGTAGAGGTCGGCGACGCGTTCGGGGGCGGTCCAACCGGCCGGTTGGGCGGGGCCGGCGACGAGGATGGCGAGGGTTTCGCTTTCCTGGTCCTTGGCCTTGCCTCCGCCGGCGTTGCGGAACACGCGGCCCATTTCGAATAGGCGGAGGGATTTCGCCTGCTGGCGGGCGTTTCTAACCGCCGAGGCGACCAGGCCGGGCACGATGCTGGGGCGCATCACCGCGTGGTCCTCGCTGAGCGGGAGTTTCACGCGGATCACATCGCCGTCCTGCAAGGGCCGCAGCGGCAGGGCGTCGGGCAACTGGTTGTCGGCGATGAGTTTGATCGTCTGGCACTCGTGGAAACCGAGGGCGGCGAGGCGGCGGCGCAGCACCATGTCCGCGTCGTAGGCCGCGTCCACCGGGCTGGCGGGGACGAAGGAGCCTTGGGCGCGCGACGGCACGCGGTCGAGGCCGTGGACTCGGGCGATTTCCTCGACGAGGTCGATGTGGCGTTGGAGGTCGGCGCGGAACGACGGGACCCGCCAGCGCGAGCCGGCGCCGGACTCGTCGGCCAGCTTGGTCAGGCCGAGCCGGGTGAGGATCGCCTCCGCATCGGTTAGGGAAACCGAGCCGCCCATGAGTTGGTTGAGCTTGGCGTGGTCGAGAGCCACCGTGTCGGTTAGGCTAGGCGGAGAACCTGCCGCGAGGGTGATGTTTTCGGCGGTGCCGCCGGCGGTTTCGAGGATGAGTTTGACGGCCAGGTGGGACGCGGGAAGCACGCCTTCCGGGTCCGCGCCGCGCTCGAAGCGGTAGGACGAATCCGACGAAAGCGCGGTGCGCCGCGAGGTGCGGCGGATGCCCTGCGGGGTGAACCACGCGGACTCCAACAAAATGTCCGTGGTGCCCGCGGTGACACCGCTGTCGAGACCGCCCATGACTCCGCCGAGCGCCAGCGCCGCGCCGGATTCGTCGGAAATGAGCAGGTCGTCGGGTGTTAGGACGTGGACCGATTCGTCGAGCGCGGTGAACGTCTCGCCCTCGGCGGCCTGGCGGACCACGATGGCTCCAGTGAGTTTCGCCGCATCGAACGCGTGGAGCGGCTGGCCGAGTTCGTGGAGGACGAAGTTGGTGACATCGACGATGTTGTTGATCGGGCGCAGGCCGATGGCTTCGAGGCGTTGTTTGAGCCAGGCCGGGCTTTCCTTCACGGTGACGCCGGAGATTCTAACCGCGGTGTAAAGCGGGCAGGCGTCCGGCGCGTCGATGCGGATCCGGTCAGTGGGCGAGACGCCCACGCTCCTTGACGGGATGTCCAGCGGCAGCAGCGGAGTTTCCAACAGCGTCGCCAGTTCGCGGGCCATGCCGCGGTGGCTGAGCAGGTCGGGTCGGTTAGGAGTGACTTCAAGCTCCAGCAACGTGTCCGAATCGAACATTTCCTTGACCGGCTTGCCGATCTCGGCATCGGCCGGGAGGATCAGCAGCCCGTCCACATCCGGCGGCAGGCCGATTTCCACCGCGGACGCGAGCATCCCGCGCGACTCCACGCCGCGCATCTTGGTTTCGCCGATGGTGAACCCGCCGGGCAGTTCCGCGCCGGGCAGGCAGCACGGGACCAAGTCGCCCACCTGATAGTTTTTCGCGCCGCAAACGATCTGGCGGAGCGCGCCCTCGCCGGCGTCCACCTGGGTGACCTTCAGCTTGTCGGCGTTCGGGTGCTGCACCGCCTCGACGATCTTCGCGACGACGATTTTGCCGGAGGCGATGCCTTTGGTGGCGATGCCCTCCACCTCCACGCCGGCGAAGGTGAGGAGACTGTCGATCTCGGCAACGGACTTGCCGGTTAGGTCGAGATGGGAGGAGAGCCAGTTGAGGGAGATGTTCATGGTGGAAATCGGAGGATAAGCCGGACGGGTCGGATAGGTCTGACAGATCGGACGGATGCGTGCGTCTTGTGTCTTGTGTCTTGAAGCGAAGCGGTCTTGTGTCTTTCAGGCGAACTGCCTGAGGAAACGGGTGTCGTTTTCGATGAGGAGGCGGATGTCCTTGATGCCCCAGCGGATCATGGCGAGGCGGTCGAGGCCCATGCCGAAGGCGAAGCCAGTGACTTTGTCGGGATCATAGGCGTTGTCCTTGCGGGAGCGGTTCACCGCATCGAACACGGCGGGGTCCACCATGCCGCAGCCGGCGACCTCGATCCAACGCGGGGCCTGGCCTTTCACGGTGAGTTTCACGTCGATTTCGAAACTCGGCTCGGTGAACGGGAAGAAATGCGGGCGGAACCGGACCTCGGTTTTGGTACCGAACAATTCGCGCAGGAAATACTCCAGGGTGCCCTTGAGGTCGGGCAGCGAGATGTCCGGTCCCACGGCGAGGCCTTCGAGCTGGTTGAAGGCGGATAGATGGGTGGCGTCGATCTCATCGCGGCGGTAGGCCGAACCTGGGGCGATGATGCGCACCGGCGGCGGCTGGGTTTCCATGGTGCGGATCTGCACGCTGGAAGTATGGGTGCGCAGGAGCTTTCCGGATTCGAAATAGAACGTGTCCTTTTCGTTGCGCGCCGGGTGGTCGGCCGGGGTATTGAGGGCGTCGAAACAATGGAACTCGTCCTCGATTTCCGGACCGTCGGCGAGGGCGAAGCCCATCCGGCGAAGGATGCCGATCGCCTGGTCGCGGATCAGCGTGAGCGGATGCAGGCTGCCGACGGGGAGCGCGCGGGCCGGCAAGGTGGAGTCGATGCCGGCGAGCGCCGCGCGGTCGGCCGCCTCGCGCAGGGCGAGTTGTTTTTCGGTCAGGGCGGCGGTTATGGCGGTGCGGGCGGCGTTGAGGGATTGGCCGAAAGCCGCTTTCTCGGCGGGCGGAACATCCTTGATGGCGGCGCCGGCCAGGGTGAGGGTGCCTTTTTTTCCGAGAACCGCCACGCGGGCGTCCTCGAGCGCGCGCTCGCAGGCGGCGGCGGCGATTTGGGCAAGGGCTGCGGTTTGGATGGTTCCGATCGACTCGTTCATGGGGCCGCCCGACATAGCGGGAAATCCGCGCGAGGTCAAAGGGAACCGCAGCCCCCCCGGGTGATTGGCCAAATGAATGGGTTGCAGGATTATTTTTGAATACGAAACAAATCCGCCGCGTCCCAGCGGTATCCATCCAGATATGAAAACCATCCGATTGATGACGGCGACCGCTGCGGCGGCGGTATTGGCGACCTCCTGTGCGGTGCCTCCCGGCAATGAGAACGCCCAACAAGGAGCGCTCGGCGGGGCGGTGTTGGGCGGGTTGGTCGGTGGCGTGATCGGTCATCAATCCGGCCATACCGGCACGGGCGCGGCATTGGGCGCGGCCGCCGGGGCGGCGGCGGGTGGCGCCTACGGGCACTCGAAAGACCGCCAGCGCAACCAAGGATACGGCCAGGACTCCAATCAGGAATACTACGAAGACAACGGCTATCAGCCCGGATACTGACATTGGGCCCCATCACCCGCTCCAACCGAAATACCCAACCATGAAACCCCTGATCCGCGCGATTTTCATCGCCGCGCTTGCCGTCGGCCCGCTCAACGCCCAGGTTTATACGCCCAAGAACGACGGCGGGGCCGAGGAAAACCAGGAGGAAGAGGATACGCCTCCGCCGACGGTTTCGGTCTGTTGCGAAACGTTTTCGCTCGATCTAACGACCGCGGCCGCCCTGCAGCGCGAGGGCTTGGGCGATTCCGCGCTTTACGCCCGGCTGGTGGCGATGGTCGGCAAGAAGGACGCGCGGCAGGAGTCGCTTACCGTGATCCGCACCATTTTTGGCAACAAAGTCAAAAGCGATAGCGTGGCGGAGGTAACCCATGCCATCGAGTTCGAACCCCCGGAGCTTCCCAACACGGTCGGAGTGAGCATCGTGCCGCCCAAAAGCGGTCCCGACGACAAATCCCCACCCGCGGTTCCGGATGCGAAAAAACTCGAAAACGCGCCCACCCTGACCGATCTTCCCGCCCTACAAACCCCGGCGATGCCATCCGCCTGGAAGACCCGCGACACGGGAATCACGCTGGAAGCCGAGGCGACGGAAGCGGTTGGCGACGCGATCAGCCTCAACCTCATGATCCAGCGGGTGGCGAAGACCGGTGATTCCGAGATTGGCCAAGGACTCTCAAAATGCACCGTTCCGGATTTTGAAAAACAATCCCTCGGCTGCACGCTGGTGGTCCGGCCCAACCAAGCCGCCCTCGCCGGCACCTTCAACCGTCCCCCCGTTTCCAAAGCCGACCCGGACTCGGCCAACCGCGTGTGGTTCGCCTTCGTAACCGCGAATCCGGTGAAACCGTGACGCCTTGCCTCCTGTAGAGGGGGCGGCTGGCTTGTAATTCGCCGCGTTGAGGCCCACAAACGGCCGCTCCAGGCCATTTGAGGCATCGGAACGGGATTGACGTGGATTCCGCGACCGTGGTTCGGGAATTCGCAAATGGGGCAACATTTTCCGAACCCTCGTGCCCGAGGCGACATCTGGATGACTGACCCGCCAAGCCTCATGAGTCCACGAATTCCCGCCTTTTTCGCTTCCGGAGCGTTGCTGACCGGTTCCGCCGCCATCGGCCAGACCGTCCATGTCTCGCGCTTCTGGCACAACCACCAGCCGACGTATTGGCCGGAGTGGAACGCCTCCGATCCCGACGGGCAGAACAGCCGCGTCCAATACGCCGCGGACTCGATCCGGTTGAAATCCGGGCAAAATTACGGAGGTCTCAGCCCGAACTACCACCCGCAGAACAACCTGGAGGAGATCTTCGGCACCCAGGACCGGGTGAATTCCTATCAAAGCGGGCCGCGCAACTCGCTCGCCGGCCTGGCAAGCGAAGCGGGCTTCGCCGTTAGCTACTCGGGGTCGCTGATCGATGGCGTCCGCCAGCTTGGCGCGAAGGGCATGCTCGGCTACGGAAACGGCTGGGCCAACGGCTACCGCGAGGCGCGCGGTTGGTACACGCCGTCCGGCTCAAGGCGGATGGATCTGGTCGGATTCACCTATCATCACTCGCTCGCGCCGCTGCTGCCGAAGTCGGTGTTCCGCAAGGAGGTCCAGATTTTCAAGCAGGCGTATTGGAAGGCATGGAACGGAAACGGGGATCTATCCGACCACTCGAAGGGCTTCTTCCCCACCGAAATGGCGTTCTCCCGGCACATCGTGGATGTGCTGGCGGACGAAGGCTACCAATGGGTCATCGTGCCAAGCCACCACATCAGCCGGACTTGCCCCACCTACAACACCAAGGCAAATCCGGAAGGCACCTATCAGATTTATTCCAGTCCGCCAAACCGCGCCGACCAGATCGGACCCTCGCCGGAGTCCGGATGGTGGCACAGCGAGCCAAACCCCGGCAACGCGGCGTGGAATGTCTCACCCTACGCCTATCAGCTCCACAAGGTGAAATACGTGAACCCGGAAACCGGCGCGGAGAAAACCATGATCGCCGTGCCGTCGGATGACGTGCTGAGCTATCGGTTCGGCTATGCGGCGGAGGGAATCGGCAAAATCCAACAATTCATCGCGCCCCACGCGACCGATCCGTCGCATCCGGTGATCGTGATGCCCGCCACCGACGGCGACAACGCCTGGGGCGGAGGGTCGAGTTCGTGGTTCGAGGCGACACCGCAGTTTTTCAACGATGCCAACAACGCGGGCTACCGCCGCAACACGCCGCAGGATTTCGTCAATGCCTACGGTGCCGCCGCCGAGCCGGCCCACATCGAGGACGGCGCATGGATATTCCCGGAAATGTGCTATGGCTCGCCGTATTTCCTCAAGTGGATCGAGCCGCCGGTGGCCAACACCGTGATCGGCGCGACCAACCGCTATCCGGGCACCAACATCGATCTGGAAACACCGGGATTCGCGCTGAAATTCTACAGCTACGCGCCGCTGATGGCCGGGGCGAATTGGTGCGAGACCGCGGAACAAATCCTCCGCGACGAAGGCGGAAGCGTGGCGGCATGGAAAATCCAGGCACCCTACGATTGGAACGGAGCGTGGACCTCGCCCAACGACGTGGAGTTGGCATGGCACATCTATCTGCATGGACTCGATTCCGGATTCAATTACTATGGCGGCCTTGGCAACGACGACGAGGTGAAACCCGGACTTGCCACCCGACGCGCCGTGGAAAAACTCCAACCGTGGATGACCACCGCGCGCCGCGCGAACGACCGCACGCCGCCCACCGTGCTCAAGCCCCAGAGGTTTCCCCACAATCCGGGCGGCTACACGTTCGGATGGTTCAACCGCGTGCCGGGAGTGGACGAGCGGTTCCTCAAGAAAATGCCCTCGGATTTCTATCTGTGGACCCACGCCTATGATCTATCGGGAATTCCCAACAACGGCGTGACCGCCAAGGTCCGCATCGACGCGGACGGCGTCAACCCGCTCGCCTCCAACCAGAATGAAACCTACGCCGGCGGAACGGAGGTCGGCTCCTGGATCTCCATCCCAATGACCAAACGCGAGCTGCCGAAAACCCGCGAGGCGCTCAACGCCGCCGCGTCCAACTCGCAGATCGACTACTTTCTCCCCACCAACGAGGTCGCCGACTACTATTTCGCGAAGATCAGCAATGCCAATGTGCCGTCGTTCCGCGGCAAATTGTTGGATTACCACATCGAGGCGGTGGATTCGCTCGGCAACGTCCACAAATCGGAGATCCAGCACGTCTATGTGGCGGACGACAACGGCGGCGGCACCGTCGAGCCCACGCCGGTGGTTTCCATCAATCCGGCCACGCCCACCGACGCGCAGGCGGTCACCATCACCTACGATCCTTCCGGCAGAAACCTCGCCGGGGCTTCGCGGGTCTATCTGCACGTCGGCCGCAACGGCTGGCAAAACCGTGTCACACCGCGCCCGGCGATGACGCTCGTGAACGGCAAGTGGCAATACACCCTCGCCGCATGGCCGGGCGCCACCACGCTCGACGTCGTATTCACCAACAATCCCGAGGGAGGATCCAACTCCACCTGGGACAACAACGGAGGCCAGGACTGGCATTTCACCGTGACTCCGGCGGGAACCCTCGATCCGCCGGACGCTCCCACCGGATTGGCCGCCACCGCTACAAGCCCGACCGCCGTGCTCGTTTCGTGGCAGGCCGCGTCCGGAGCGACCGATTACCTGATCTATCGGAATGGCGAGGAAATCGGTTCGGCAGCCGGCCTGAGTTGGTCGGATGGCGGATTGGTGCCTTCCACCACTTACTCCTATGCGGTGGCCGCCCGCAACAGCGCCGGAACCACGGTTTCCACATCCACGGTTCAGGCCACCACGCCCTCCGCGCCGCCCGTGGTGCCGGAACCGGTGCCGTTTGTGATGGACGGAGCGGCGGACTCCGCCGCCTACCGAATCTCCAATCCTGGCATGACCATTCACGCCGCGATCCGTGGAGATTTGTTATATGTTTCCACCTGGGCGCCGGGCGGCTTCGGCAATGACCATTTCATCATGGTCGGTTCGTCCGCCACCGCCACCGCGGCAACACCCGCGCCATGGGCCAAGGCAGGATTCGTCGCGCTGCCGACGGGCTCCCCCTATCTGGCGGGCGAAAGTTCCAACACCTATGCCGGATGGTTCAACACCAATGGCGCCACCACCCAACTCGCACGAGCCGCCGGCCAGCAGTTGGAGGGCGTCATCAATCTGAAGGAAGCGTTCGGATCGCTACCGTCCACACTCTATCTGGCGTCGCTCGCCTATCAGACCGCAGACGCCGGACTGCTCGGCTCACAGGCTCCCGCGATGGTTTCCGACAATGGCAACGTGGATCCCGACGAATTGCTGGCGATCCCGCTGGAAGCGCTGCGCGACGAGGACGCCAACGGCGTTTTCGACCGGCTTGAACCCAACCATGGCTTCGTGTTGACCCAATCCGGCCGCACCGGCGACCAGTTCAACCTAACATGGAACTGTTTCCCCGGCCGGTCCTACAAGATCCAATCCAGCGACACGCTGGCCGGTGGTTCGTGGACCGATGTTCCGGGCGCCACGGTCACCGCCGGCGCAACCGACCTCTCCGCCAGTATTGGTGTTCCGATCAATCCCGCCGACCCCCGCCGTTTCTATCGGGTGTTTCTTATTCCCTAACCCACCACTCCCATGCGTCCGCTGCTGTTGCTCGCGCTCCTTCCGTCCCTCGCCCGCGCCGAGGTGATCCTCCAGTATTTCGAGGCCGATTGGAACGAAATCTACCTGCGCACGCCCGAGATTTCCGAAATCGGCTACGACGCGCTGTGGATCCCATCGCCGTGCAAATCGCCGATGGCGGGCACCATCAAATGGGCCAATGTCGGCTACTCGCTCTATGATCGATTCGACCTCGGCGACATCCCGCAGCGCGGCACGGTGGCCACCCGCTACGGCAACCGCGGCCAACTCCGCAACATGGTGGACCACCTGCATTTCGGCGATGTGAAGGTCTATCCGGACATCGTGTTCAACCACAACGGCAACGGGCCGAACTTCCTCGAATATCCGGGCATGAAACCGAACGACTTCCATGTTTGGGCGGACGGCTCGCAACCCGGCGGATGGAAACGCGCGCCGCGGATGTCCGGCTACGACGATATCGGCGGCGGCTACGGCGCCACTTTCAAGGAGGAACTCGTCTCTCTGATCGACATCGTCACCGAGCCGGACGGCCGCTTCACCAACAACTCGCCCTACGCGCCCGAGCCCTCGCCCTTCGTGCGGCATCCGGGCCAGTATGACAAATACCCGTTCCACAATCCCGGCGACACCCTGCCTAACGAAAATGTCCGCCAGATGCTCAGCCGATGGGCGCACTGGCTGGGCAACGCGATGGATTACGACGGTTTCCGCCTCGACGCGGGAAAACATGTGGTGCGCGAGTTCTACGGCGGCCCTGGCCAAACGGGAACCTTCCTGCACGAGGCGCAGTGGAATTTCGACCAGCGCCGCGGCAATGCCTACGATGGCAATGTGCCGGACCTCTATAAGAACGAAACCCGCCGCAAGGACATGCTGATGTTCAACGAGATCTTCGCGGGCGGATCGGCGAACTTCGATTACTGGCGGCAGGGCAATGTGAAAATGCGCTATCTCGATTTTCCCGCCAAGCAGCAGATCGTCGGCAGCGCGTTCAGCGGCGGCAATCTAACGGCATTGGCGTCGCTTGGCGTGGGCCTCGATCCCACCGAGGGCGTGTCGTTCGTCCATAGCCACGACCAGCCGGGACCGAACAAAATGGACCTCGCCTACGCGTGGTTGCTCACCAAGGCCGGCGTGCCGATCGTCTATTTCTCCGGCAACAACATTTCATGGGACGACAAGAACGCCGGACGCACCTGGGTGCTGCCCGGCACCGGCAATGCGCTGGGCGATTATAACAATGTGGTGCCGAATCTCGTTTATATCCACAACCAGTTCGCCCGCGGCCGCGAGTGGAACCGCTGGTCGGACAACGATTTCCACGCACACGAACGCTATGTGGACGGCAATGGCAACGCTTCGCCCGACAGCGGCGAGGGCGTTTTGTTAGTCGCGCTCAATGATGGCGGCTACGACCAGACCAAGACCTTGCAAACGGCGTTTCCGTCCGGCACGGTGCTGAAGGACTACACCGGAAACCAAGCGGCCAACGCCACCGTCAACGGCTCCGGCCAGGTCACCATCACCGTGCCCGCGCGAAGCGGCCAGGGATTCGTTTGTTATGCGCCATTGGTGGCCGAAGGCCCGGCCAGCGGTGCCGCGCTGCGTTTTACCCAGAGCGGAAACGCCGTGGGCACCATGGCGTGGCAAGTGCCCGGCGGACGCGATGCGGCGGCCAAAAACCGCAGCATCCCGCGCATCACCGGAAACTCGGTGGACATCGAGGTCCACTACACCGATCCCGCGGGCGGCACGGTCAACAACACGCTCGTCAAGTGGGGCCAGGGACGCAACCTGAACGCATCCGCCGCGGATTTCACCGGTTCCGATATGGTCAGCGGTGGCTTCGAACAGGCGACCTACGGCGGCGGCATCTGGAAACTCACCGCCGATCTAACCGGGGTGCCCGAAGGGCTGCATACGGTGAAGGCGCGGTTGTTCAACACCCGCGCCGCCGGCCTGCCCGCGCTCTATCAGACATTCGCCGCCACGGTCTATGTGGACCGCACCGGGCCGGATCTAACCATCGAGTCGCCCGCCGCCTCCGCGACAGTCGCGGGTGAGGCGCTCGCCGTGATCCGCAATGGCGACCGCACCGCGGCGCGGGTGGAGTGCCGCGTGGATGCGGGCACATGGGCCGATGCCACGCAGACGCAGCAAGGCGTTTGGCAGGCGAGTCTATCCGGCTTGTCCGCGGGATCGCACACGCTTGAGGTCCGCTCGACCGAACGCGACCAAGGCGCCACGCCGGCCACGATCAACACCTCCACCGAGACCCGCACCTTCACGGTCACCCAGCCGACGCTGGCGTTTTACATCAATCACGCCGAAGGTGCGGAAATCCGTGTGCCGTTTTTCACCACCAACCTAACCGTCCCGGCGGGAACCACCGCCGGCCAGATCAAGCTGCGCTGGGACGGCTACGAACTCGCGGGCGTGGCGGTCAACGGCACCACCGGCACGCATGTGTTCGACGGCAGATATGTTTCCGGCGGCGTGATCCAACGGCTGTCGGGCGCGTTTGTCAATGGCACGCACTTTTTCGAAGCGGAGCTGACATCCGGTGGGGAAACCATGCGCCTTACCCGGCGGGTGGTGTTCAATCTCTACGGGCAGAATCTAACCGACTCAGACGGCGACGGCCTGCCCGATGATGTGGAGCTTCCCGGTTTCACTTCCGGCGCCTACGCCACCCAGAAATTTCCCGGAGACAACAGCGAGGACACCATCCCCAACTTCGGCGAAACCTGGACCCGCACCAATCCGCTCAATGAAAACACCGACTACGGCGGCAGTTGGGACGGCGACGAGGACTGGGACAACGACGGCGCCTCGAACCTGCAGGAAGTCCTGCGCGGCTACACCGATTTCGGCGACGCTTTCCACTACAATATCTACAACGGCGCCTCGGTGCCTCCCGCCAACCAGGCGTCTTCCGCGACTTGGACACTGGCGTCCTCCGGTGGCGGCGCGCAGCAAATGGCGGCTTCCTATCGGCCTAACAACGGAACGCTGGCCTCGGCCACCCAAATCGAATTGAAACTCGTGGTCAATGGCGGCACCCCGCAGTATTTCGCGATGACGAATGCCGGCGATGGCCTTTGGACCTACACCGCCACCCTGCCCGCGGGCAGCACCAGCGCCACGCTGACCTTCCAAACGCCGGGTGGCGGCACCACAGACACCAACACCGCTTGGAACAATGTGGATGTCACGCTGCAAACCGAGGCGTTTGTCATGAACGGCCTGCTGGATAGCCCCCACTATCTGGTCGCCGACAACGGCATGCGGATCTGGGCGGCGGTGAAAGGCAACAAACTGTACTTCGCGACCTGGTCGTCGCAGGCCGGCACCAACGACCATTTCCTGCTTCTAACCAAGAACTTCGGCAATCCCGAGACCCATCCGTGGGCCAAGACCGGGCAGTCGAATTTCTGGTTCGGCGGTTGGCCGTGGCTGGCGGCCGAGGGCGATCCCGGCGCGTCTCCCTACTCGGCGCTCAATCACGGCGGCGCGTCCGGACGCAAGGCGATGGGATCCGGCGGCAATGTGCTGGAAGGCGAAGTGGATCTCGTGGAGGTCTTCGGCAGCGTGCCCAAGGTGGTCTATCTGGCGGCACTCGCCTATGGCGACAATGATGGCGCTGGCATCGCCTCGCAATGCCCGGTGGCATGGTCGGCCGATAACAACCTGACCTCGCCCGAATTCCTCGCGGTGCGGGTGGACTCGATCCGCGATGAAAACTCCGACGGGTATCACGATGCGGGCGCGCCGGAGATGAAATCGGAGGTGGATGGCGCCGCCGCCGATGCCAACTACGGCTTGCGGCGGTTCTTCATCGACGAGGCGGCGGGTGGCACGGCTTCTCTAACACTCCGGTTCGCTCCTAACGGCAACCCCACGCTGCCCGTCACGAATGTCGAAGTGGTCACCAACCTCAATCGCCGCGAGCAGGCCGCCATCCAGGAAAACCGGGACACCGCCACCGCCACATCCGCCACCTACTACCGGGCCTATCCGATGAGTGAAAGCGGCGGGGTTTGGTCGGCCACGCTGCCCGTGAACCAATGCGGCGCCTACCGCGCCACCGTCCGCTATTTCATCGGCGGTCAAGGTCCGTTCTATTTCACCGACGGCGGCCAGCGCCGCGATCTGGCGGTCGTGGTTTCACCGAAGAGCGCGCTGGATCTCAATATGTATGAGGTCAATCCGGCGATCGTCGAGGCCACCTCCGACACCAAATCCGGCCGTTCCACCTTCCGCGACCTGTGGATGGCCAACACCGACCGCCCGGACATCGTCAATATCGATCATTTCACCCATCTTGGCGTAAACATGCTGTGGCTTCAGCCGATCCACCCGATCGGCGTGGAAGCGCGCGGCACCGATCCGGCCACATCCGCACCTTACGATCCGGGCTCGCCCTATGCGGTGCGCGATTATTGGAAAGTGGCGGGATCGTTGGGCGCGGACGATACCGAATCCGGTGCTCTAACCGAGTTCCAGACGGCGGTGTCTCAGTTTGATAACGCGGGCGTGGGCATCATGATGGACGGCACTTTCAATCACTCCGCGCCGGATGCGGTGCTGGGCCAGGGCGCCGCCGACTTGTTCTCGTGGGCGACCAATCCCACCTCGGAAATCCGTAACACGAAACCCGGATGGTTTTCCAAAACCGACAACTATCTGCTACCGGCGGCAAGCGCGGCGGAGATCGCGGTGGCTCCGGACCGTTCGGACTTCGGCAAGTGGGACGATGTGCGCGATCTCTATTTCGGGAACTACGACGCGCTGGTGAAATATCCGTCCGCTTCCCATCGCGAGGAGTTTTTGCTGGAGCGCGATTCGGTGGAGCCTCTATCCGCCACCACCCGTGAGCTGTGGGAGTATTTCGCCTACTATCCAATCTACTGGCTGGCCAAGACCGGCCATCCGGCGGGCACGCCCGCGTCCCAGGCCTACAAGGGGATCGACGGTCTACGCTGCGACTTCGCGCAGGGCCTGCCGTCGGAGTTCTGGGAATACTGCATCAACAAGACACGCAGCGTGAAATGGAACTTCGTTTTCATGGCCGAATCGCTCGACGGATACCGCGAGGTGGACGGCTCGAAGCGCCACGGCGTGGGCTATCGCTCCGCGCGGCACTTCGATGTGCTCAATGAGAATATCGTCTTTCACTGGCGCGACACGCACTTCGGCTATCCCGCGAATGGGGAAGGCAGCGGCAGTGCCGGCAACCGGGCAACCTCGGCGACTTTCAACGCCTACAACCAGCGTCGGCAGGCCTACGAAGGCGTGGTGCTGCTGAATAATCTAACCTCCCACGACGAGGTATTTCCATCCAACGACCCCTACGAGCTGATCCAGGCTTACGCCCAGTTGGGCGCGCTCGATGGCATCCCGATGCTGCTGTATGGCCAGGAAGCCGGCGCGCAGAACGACTTCACCGCCTACGGGTTTTCCGGAATCGCCAACAGCAACCGCAACTGGACCCGCTACGAGACGAACTTCGGAAAATCGATTCCCAACTTCAAGCGGTGGAATTCGATGACCAAGGTCTGGCAGAACCGCGATTGGGCGGCGCAGGATCTCTACGGCCGGATCAACCGCGCCCGGCTGGCAAACCCGGCCCTGCGCGGAAAAGGCGAGTATTTCCTCTATCGGACCGGCGGACTCGGCATTGACCCGGGCATCTTCGCGGTCGCGAAGTTCGAAGCCGCGGGCACTCCGGTGGCCTCGCAGAATGTCGTGCTGTGTTTTGCCAACACCAACTACGCGGCGTCCGCCACCCGCACCGCGACCTTCGATCTGTCCGCCACCGTGCCCGGCGGCGCGAATTGGTTCGGCATTGAACCGGGAAAATCCTATAACCTAACCAACGAACTGGCCGCCAATCCGGACGCTCCCGTATGGACCACCGACCGCACCGGCGCGGATCTCATCGCCAACGGCCTGACCGTCTCTCTAACCGGGGCGGCCAATGCCGTCAATCAGGCCCAATACCTCCGCCTCGTGGACACCAGTTCCCCGGCCGATACCGACCACGACGGCATGCCGGACGCCTGGGAACTCGCCCACGGACTGAATCCCAACAACCCGACCGACGCCACCAGCGACGCCGATGCCGACGGCCAATCGAACCTCGCCGAATTCGTCGCCGGCACCCATCCGGGCCAGGCCACATCACGCCTCGCGATCATCGCCCTCGCCAAATCGCCAACCGCGGTCGATTTGACCTGGTCGAGCGTCGCGGGCAAGGCCTACACCATCCAGTGGAGTTCCGATCTAACCACATGGAACACCTTGGAGTCCGCCCCCGGCGTGCCGATGGAAGTCGCGGCCGCTTCCGGTCCATCCACCGCCACCACCGTTCCCGTTCCCGCCGGCAACGCCGCCCGCTTCTTCCGCGTCGGCGTGGCACCGTAGAGGGATCGCGATCCCTCTCTAGCTGTCTTCGATGACGAGCTGAACCGCATCGCCAAGGAAGTCGGCTCGCGGAAAAAGGCCTGCCAACTCGCCAAGGTGAACCACAAACTCGTCCGCTTCTACCTGCCCCTCGTGCCGGACGATCCCGAGCAGCCCGTCTGGTCCGTCATCCGCTAGCTCTCCAACAAGATCGGCGAAGGCGTCACCACCCACATGCGGGCCATCGCCCGAGAAAATCCGCTCCTGCAGGGCATCATCGACCGCGTGGACTTCAACGCCACCACCCATGGCCAGCGCGACCTCGACGACGATCGCCTCTCCAACCTCATCGAGGCCATCAGCACCAAGCGCCTCGGGCTCGACGACGTCGAGGCCGACATCATTGGCAAGAGCTACGAATACCTGATAAGAAAATAATTTGAACCTGAATCCGCAAACGAAACTGCGGATTTCAGGAGGGGTTCGGACTATTTGAGATGGAGCACCACCGAGAACTCGGTGCGGCTGTTGCCGTTCTCGATGCGGCAGAGGACGCGGTTCACTCCCTGTTTGAACCGGACCTTGCGGCGTCCTTCGCTGATTTTCCAAGCCTTGAGATTGCGACCGCTGGCCCAGACGGGTTGATCGTTGATCCAGATTCTCGAGTGGTCGTCGCTGCCAATGGAGATCCACAGGTCGGTGTCCTGTTCGAACCGAACCTCGGTGTAGGCGTAGTAGATGACATATTCCAGGTTGCGGCGGAAATTCTGTTCGGCATCGAGGCCGGGGTGTTTGCTCGCGGCGTTGAAGGCGGCGAACCGCGGCATGATATTGGGGGAGCCGGATTGCTGGAACTCCCAGCGGATGGGCACGCCGTTCTTGCCCGGATAGACCGCGTTGAGGTCAATGGTGGATTCCGGCGGAAACTTCTTGTCCACGTTGGCCCGGCGGGTGTTGTCGAAGGGGCCGATGACATACCAACTGTCCAGATAGAACCAGGGGACCGAGACGCCTCCCGCGGGGATCACCTTGCGGGCCGGCCAGCCGGTGATCGCGCCCGAACCCGCCGCCACACCGGGACCGCCTTCGGAACCCCAGCTTTCCGCGCCGCCGCCATCGCCGCCGAATCCGTTTCCCTCACCCGGCGCCCCGCTGTTTCCGCCGGGCGGTCCTTCGCCGAATCCATCCCTATCCCCGCTCATCGCACCGGTCAGATCGACAGAGCCGATCCCCTCCGACTCCGCCGCCAGATTCTCCAACCGTTCGGTGCGGGCAAGCATCGCCTGGTAATCGTCCATCGAAATCGTCGCCCCGTTTTCACGCGCGGAGTCGGCGGCCTGATCCAACAGCATTTGGGCGAGTTGGACCATCGATGTGATCTCGTCCCGCGCGGTTTCCACCGCTTCGCGCACGGCCACGGCGGCCGGCCCGCCATCAACCGGTTGCCGCAACGCGCCATCCAGATCGGGCCGCATCGGGCGGCTGACGTCCGTGAGCGCCAGCGCGCGGTCCAGCGGAATCTGCCGGAGCATGGCGAGTTCGGTGGCGCGCTTCCGCCGGAAGGATTCGGTTAGCTCGCGCTCGGTGGCGCGGGCAAGTTGATAGAGAGCGGCGACATTCTTTCTGGCCAGATCGCTCTCGGGGGTGACTTCAGGCACGGGCGGATCGGTGCTCTCCGGCGTTGCGGAAGGAGGCGGCACGGGGCGCTCCGAGGCCTCTTCGCACAGTTTGGATACCGCACGCTGAAGATCCGCGGCATCGCGCTGAATGCCAAGCGCCTTGCGCAGGGCGGCCATGGCCTCCACATCATCCGTGGTGGGCAGGGGGTGGCCGGGATCCTCCTGCCTGGACAGTTCGGCGAGTTTCAACTCCAGTGACGGATATTCGGATTTCGCGTCGGCTATGTCTTTGACGAGGGCGTCATGCTTGCGTCTGGCGGATGCGAGATTCTTTCCGGCCCACAGGCCCGCTTCAGAGTCGGCGCTGGCGCGCGCCGATTCCGATTCGGCCGCCGCGACCTTGCCAGCGGACTCGGCGAGCAGTTTTTCCTCGTCGCGGATCAGTCGCGACGTCCGCCTCACATGATAGGCATAGTGCTCCATCTCCCGCTCGTGCTTGCTAGCCGGGCGGGACCAGCGGGCCCGGTCCCTGACTTCCTCTGCCGCCACCAGCGCGTCGGATGCGGCCGCCTGCGCCTCGGCGGCATGCCGCTGGAGCAGGAGAGCCTCGCCGAAACGCGCATCGGTGATCGAAAGCAGCGCTTCTATCCGCTCCTGCGTGTTGGCTGCGGCCACTTGGAAGCCGCGGCACGCGCGCTGTGCTTCCGCCGCTTCATCAAAGCTCACGCTGGTCCGGTGTTCCCGCCACCCGCTGAATGCCCTTTCCGCCGCCTCCAGCGAAGCCAGCGCATTTTTGTGGGCGATTCCGATTTGTGAGAACAATGCGTCCAACCGGGCCGGAGCGTCCCCGGCGAGGCCGCGTGACACGCTGCGGTAATCCTCCCGCGCCACACGCTCCGTCTCGGCGAGCTTCCGGGCGATCTCCTGCAATTCGTGGACACTCCGCGCGAACGGCACCGCCTGTTGCTCCCGGATGCGTCCGGCCATCTCCCGCGCGCGGCCCGCCCCCACCTGGCGGCTGGCACGGTCCGTTCCACGTCCGATTTCACGCTCCGGCGACAACCCTAACAACCACCCTAGCAAAACAGCGTGGAATCCGAATGATAACAACCACCAGCGCCCGGAACGCGCGCGCCGGTCGCCGGTCTTGCCTGCGACCGCTCCCTCAGCGGCCATCGGCTTTGGTGTGGAGTCCGACATTTTTCAAGCCCTCGAACTGGCACAGGTCCACGATGCGGACGATGCTCTCGTAGCGGGTGTCGCGGTCGCCGTCGATCCGCACCCTCCGGTTGGGTGTGGCCGCGGCGACCTCGCGGATCCGCTGATGGAGAAACGTGTTGTCAACCGGCCGGAGAATGCCGTCGGTGTTCATATAGGTACGCCCCTGGCTGTCCACACCGATGATGAGCAGCTCCGGCTCCTGTTCCACGCTTACGGAAGCGGCGGATTCGGGGAGTTGCAACGGAAGCTCGCTCTGGCGGTTCTTCATGGTGGTGGCCACCAGGAAGAAGATGATAATCACCAGCATGATGTCGATCATCGGGATCAGCATGATCTCGAACGGCTCGTCTTCCGGTTTGCGGACTTTCATCGGGTGTTTCCGTTCATTCGGGCGTGGCAGAACGCCGCATCAGCCAGGTGGTGAGCAGATCGGTGACCTCCTCTTCGAGCGTGATGCCGAACCCGGCCGTGCGGTGTTTGAAAGTGTGATAGAGCGCGAGGAACGGGATCGCCACCGCAATTCCAAGACCGGTGGTGACCAGGGCCTCCGAAATGCCGCCGGCCAATTGGGTGGCATCACCCAGGGATCCCGCGAGCGAAACCGTCTCAAAGGTTTCGATCATTCCCAGAATCATGCCCAGCAATCCCAACAGCGGTGCGAGGGTGGCCACGATTCCCAACGGATAGGCGCGCTGGTAGTGCCCGGCCAGTTCGCGGCTGACGAGATCCCCGCAGATGGCGGACACCTCCGTCATTGGAGCGGTGCGGTTCCGGGCGATGAACGCGATCACTCGCCCGAGCGTACTCGGCTCCGACTCGCCGAAACGCTCGAGGCTGGAAAAATCGCCATCCGCCCACAATTCGCGGGCGCGCTGGGAAAGTCCGACAGGTGCCAGATATTTGCGACGCAGACGGAACACGCGTTCGAACGCAAAGCCCGCGCCGAACATGGACAGCGCGAGTTGTACGAGGGCGGTGTTGCCACCGGCCTTGAGCTTCCCGGCCCAACCTGTGCTGTGGATCGCGACGGATGCCGGGGCCGGTGGGTCGGCTGCCGGCTCCGTCCCGGCGGAGACCAGCGGATTCACCGCGATTAATGTTAGGACGGATAGCAACGCAAATCGCCGGCGCATGTCGGGTCGGATCGGGTGGAGTGGTTCAGCCGCTGTCTGGCGATCAGGGATTCAGCTCGACCCGATAGAACGCCTTGCCTGCGGGTGGGGACGGATCGGTGTATTGCGTGGAACCGCCGGATCCGGCGGGCAGGGTGGCGGTTAGCGTGGTCCAGGTGGCCATGTCCGTGGTGCGTTTCACCGTGAATGTCACGCCGGCCGCGCTCGGCCAGGCGATGGTGAAGCCGTCGGCCGGATTGGTATCGGTGGTGGCGATGCCGAAACGGGAGGCGCTGCTGTTAGGATCGAGTCCCAGACGGAACTCGGTCAGGTTGTCGGTTCCATCCGCGTCCGGGTCGGCGGCGGCGGTTTGGGCGAGATTGCCGAAGTGGGTCGTTTCCCACGCGTCCAGCATGCCGTCGTTGTCGCTATCCGAGTTGGCGACCACCGAGAGAACGCCGGTGGTTTGCTCAAACTGATAGACCCGGGCGGCGTCGATGGTTTTCTTCCATGCCGTGCCGGACCGGCTGAAGCCGGAGATGGAAAACGTGGACCCGTAGTTCTTCGCGCCGGTGTTGGCGACGAGGTTCCATGTGTCGCCGATGGTGGAGCCCGCGCCCGTGGTGTCGATGTTCACCGTGCCATCGAGGGTCACGGCCTTCGATCCGGTGATCGCGTTGTTCACGCCGGAGGCGCCGCAAACGAAGTTGAACGCGCCCGTCGCGCCGAGGGCGAACGGCGACTCGGCGGCAAGGCTGCCCGTCCAGGTGTTGGCGCCGGTGAATGTGACGTTTCCATTGGCGGCCACGAGGCTCAGATTGCCGACTCCGGAAACAAGCGAGTTTACGGTTAGGCTGCCGTTCTGGGCGTACATTTCCGAAGCGCCGCGCACCAGGATGTTGCCACCGACAGTGACGAGTCCGTTGCCGTTGGAGCCATTGTGGATGCGTCCGCCGTCAAGCACGAGGTTGCCGATGGTGTGATTGCTGTTCGATTTGAACAGCAGGTTGCCGCCGGTGGCCATCACCAGCCGCGCGCCGGCGAACGTGTAATCACCGCCAGCCGTGTAGGGCGCGCGCAAGCTGTTCACCGCCACATAGTAGTTGATGCCGGCGAGCGGGGCGAAATGGTCGCTCCAGTTGGTGGCGGCATCGTAGGAGATGGTGGTGGCGCTGTTGGCATCGCCGACGAGCAATTTGGCACCATCCGCGATGCCGTCACCATTCGCGTCCGCGAAACTCGCGGCGCTCTTCGGGTCGGTCAGATCTACCGCCATCTCCTGCTTGTTGGTTGCGCCGTCGCCATCGGCGTCGGTCCACGGGGCCTGTGCCAGGTCGGCGGGTTCCACGACTCCGTCATTATCGCCGAAGGTGGCGTCTTCAATGGTTAGATCGTCCCATCCGTCGCCGTCGTTGTCGTAGGCTGTGGCAGTGGTCAGATTGCCGAAGGTGGCGGTTTCCCAACCGTCGTTCAGGTTGTCGCCGTCGCTGTCCGGCCAGGAGTTGGCATCATCCGGTTCGGTGCCGGCGAGGAACTCCGCGAGGTCGGTGTTGTGGTCGGAATCATAGTCGCCGGTGCCATCGCGGGAAGTGCCGCCGAAGTTGGCGACCTCCCAACTGTCAGACATGCCGTCGCCGTCGAGGTCGGGATTGATGACCAGCAGGGCACCGGTACTTTCGTAGAACACGAGGTCCACGGCACCGAGACTCTTGGTCCATGTACGGCTGCCTGCGGTGCCTGCGGAAACGATGAACCCGGGGATGTTGAAGGTCGCGCCGTAGGTTTTCGTGCCGGTGGATGCGACGAGATTCCAGGTATTGCCAACCGTCAGATCGGTGCCGGAGGTATTGATATTGAAATCGCCGTGGAAAGTGACGGCGCCCGCGCCGGTGATGTTGTTGGACGTGCCATTCAACGTGGGGAGGAAGTTGAACGAGCCCGGATCCTCGACGACGAACGGATTGGCGGTGCTCAGGCTTCCGGTCCAGGTATTGGTGGAGTTGAAACGGATGGTGCCGGTGCCGGTGAATGTCAGATTGCCGGTTCCGCCAAGCGCGGAGTCGATGGTGATGGTGCGAGCCGCATTGGGGCTGTCGAAGGTGGACGGAGCGGTCACGGTTAGGGTTCCCGCGAGTGTGACCGGTGTGTTGTTGCCGGTCCCGTTCTCCACTTTGCCGCCGGCGACGCGAAGATTGGCGGTGGTGCTTCCGTTGCCGTTCTTCAGTGTCAGGATTCCGGTCGGGGCTATGGTCAGACGGTCGCCGGCGAATGTGAAATCGCTGGAGCCCGCCGTGGTAATGTCCGGGGTGCGGATCCGCTTGTTTGCCAGATAAATGCTGCCTGCGATCGGGGCTTGTCCGTTTTCCCAATTCATGCCGCCGGTAAACGAGGTGGTAGCAGGCGGTGTGGCGTTCACATCGTCAGCGAGCAGAATGTGTCCGTCGCCCGATCCATCCCCGTCGAGATCCGGAAACTGGCTGTTGTCGGTAGGACTGGTGAAAGAGACCGATTCCTGATAGTTGAGGGCGCCGTCGCCGTCGCCATCGGCGGCGAGATTGTTTTGGGCGGTTAGGTCGGAGGGTTCCACGGTTCCGCTGTTGTCGCCGTAAAACGCATCCTCCCACAGGTCCGCGAGTTTGTCGCCGTCGTGGTCGGTGGCGGTCGCGGTGGTTAGGTTGGAGAATGTGAACATCTCCCATCCGTCATTCACGCCGTCGGCATCCGAGTCGGGCCATGAGTTCCCATCGATCGGGTTTGTTCCGGCAAGGGATTCCGCGCCGTTGGTGTTGTGGTCGGAGTCGTCGTCAGCGGCGGCGTTGTTCTGGACGGCCAGATCGGACGGCTCCACGGTTCCGCTGTTGTCGCCGTAGTGAAGGTCCTCCCACAGGTCGGCGAGGCCGTCGCCATCGGTGTCATCGACTGTCGCGGTGGTCAGATTGCCGAAGGTGGCCATTTCCCAACCGTCGTTGAGGCCGTCGGAATCGCTGTCCGGCCAGGAGTTGGCGTTCTTCGGGTCAGTGCCCGCGATGAATTCCGCAAGGTCCTTGTTCTGATCGGAATCGTAGTCACTTGCGGCGGTGGCGGTGGTTAGGTTGCCGAAGGTGGCGATTTCCCAGGCGTCCTCCATGCCGTCGGCGTCGCTGTCGTGGCTGACGAGCGTGCTGTTGGAGGTGGTGAATACCCATCCGCCGCCCTTCCAGACGCCCGGTGTGTCTTCGACCCACCCGGTGATCGAGAAGGTGGGGCCGTAGGTCACTGATGCCGCGTCAGCGAGCACATAGGACGCGGCGGGGGAGGTTACCGCTGAGGTGTCTATGGCAAAGTCACCGTCAATCATCGCGGTGCCGGACCCGGTGATCTTGTTGGATGCGGTGTTGGTTACCTTGAAGGTGAGTTTGGCGTTGTCGGCGAGTGTCAGGATTCCCGAGTTGATTGTGGTGGTGCCGGTGTAGGTGTTGACTCCCGATAGGGTGGTGGTACCGGAACCGGCGAAGGTGAGGCCCGCCGTGCCGCCCATTGCCTGGCCGATACCGATGTTGAACCCGTTGTTGTCGATCGTGCTGTTGGAGTTGACGTTCACCGTGGCGCCGGTGAGGCCGGTCATGAATGAGGCCTGGGTGGCGTTGGCCTTGAGCGTGCCGCCGGTGAAGTTGAACGTCGCGGTGGACGCCAGGCTGATGACTTTTGGCGCGGTCAGGGTGCCGGCCAGGTTGAGGGTCGAGGCCGGGCCGGCGTTGCGGGTGAGTCCGAAGGAGGTGGTGGTATTGAGCACGGACACAGCGCCGCCCGACTCGATGGTGAGCGTGTTGTTGCCGGATCCGGTGCCCGCTGATCCGCCGGCTACCCACAATGAGGCTCCGCTTTCATTGCCCGCGGTGGTGTTGACGTTGATGACGCCGCCGCTTTTGACATTGAAGGAAATCGTATCGCCGTCCCGTTCGGAGATGCGGATGCCGTCGTTGCCCTGCAACAGGGACAGGGTGCCGTAGAGATTCACCGTGCCGTTTCCGACGAAGCGGATACCTCCATTGGCCGGACTGTTGTCACGCACGACGGAGGCTCCGGCGTTGATGTTCAAAACCGCACCCGCACCGAGAAACGTCTGCGCGGAATAGCCGGTGTTGGAAATGTTCATCTTAAGGACCGTTGTGTCGCTTCCGCTCCCGATATTGAACGTTTTTCCCGCCGCGAGATAGAGTGCCGAATTCGTGTCGGTGGTGGAGGATCCGGTCGAGTTGGCGTAGCTCAGGGATAGGATGTTGGAGCCGTTGTTCGTCAGGGTGAACCCTGTATTGTTGACAAACAAGCTGGTTGCGGTGATGGCTGCGCCGGTGGTGACCGGCCACACTCCGTCTGTGCCGTCGGTGCCCGCATTGGTGTTCACGGCGGACGATGCCGTGGCACCGGTGCCGGCGAGAACGGCCACGCTGCCGGACGTCCACGCCGCCAGAGTCGTGCCGTCGGCGGTCCAGAAGTTGTTCGTGCCCCATGTGCCGGCTGCGGGTTGGACGTTCGAGGTGATAGTGCTGTCCCAATACTGGGTGGCGGCCTCCGCGGTCCGGATACCAAGTGACGACAAAGCGGCGGTGAGTCCGAGGCTGGAGAATAGCAAGGGGGTTTTCGGTTTCATGCTGATAGGTTTCAATGAGGTTGGTATGGCGGAAGGCTTGATTTCGTTGGTTGGCCGGAATTCGTCCGACCCTTGAAAGGTTGAGTCCATTCGACCAAACTCCGGCAGATCGCAACAAGGCTGAAATGGCGCGCTCCCCCTAAATGGGGACCGTCTGGACACAGTCGTGCGGCGCTCCGCAACAAGACGCAGGGACGCATCAGGAACCCGCGCCGCGAGTCACCTGCGGCGGCGCAGCACACCTACGGCCCCGAAGGCCACTAGCAGCGCGGCGGAGGTTTCCGGAATCACTACGAGTCTGAGGCTGCCCTGTTCGAAGTAAGCCGAACGTCCGCCGCCGATGTCGTAAGCGTTCGCAGCACCGAAATTGTCCAGTCCGGCCAACGAAAAATCAGTGGCCGTGCCGTCGATCAGGGTGTAGCTGCCGTCCGCAACGGAGGACCAGGACACTCCGGTTAGGTTATCAATACCAAATCCCGTTCCGAAGGTGACGGTGCCGTTCACCGTGAGCGGGTCGGCAATTGCCTGGGCGATGTCGAAGAGCCCGCCCGCCGCGAAGGCAAGGTTGCCGCCCAGAGTCCCGTTGCCGCCAATATTGGCACCCGAGTTGACGGTGACCGCGGTGGCTCCGAGCGCGCCGGTGACCAACAGCGTGCCGGCGGAGACCGTGGTGGCTCCGGTGTAGGTGCTGGTTCCGGATAGGGTCCAAACGCTGTTGCCGCTCTTGACGATGGCGACGCTGTTAGCGCCGGTGGCCGCGCCGTTGCTGATCTCGCCGGTCACCTGGTGGGAGCCGTCCGCACCCGCGAGTTCCAGGGTCTGGGAGACATTGTTGTTCGACTTGGTGGCCGATCCGATGGAAACCGTCACACCTGTGCCCGGATTGATAACCGTGTTGGTTCCGGTGGATCCGGCACCCATGTTGAAGGTATCGAACTGGAGCGTTCCCGCCGTAACGGCACCGCCGAGGGAGATGTTCACCGTGCCACGGCCCACGCCATTGGTTGTTCCCGTGCTGAGAGAGTGGGTGACGGCGGTTGCTCCCGCGCTGTCCAGCACCACATTGAAATTGGTGGTGCCCGACCCGAATGAGATATCATAAGGAGTGAGGCTGCCGTCGGTCTTGAATGTCACCGTGCCGGTGGTGTTGCTGGCCAGCGTGATCACGCTTGCGGTGCCGAGCGCCTGGGTGTTTCCGATGATCAGTCCGGTGTTGTTTCCAAGAGTGACGTTGGTGCCAGATCCGGTATTCGCCCCCAAGATGGCGAGAGGACCGGCGCCCGCGTCGAGCGTCGTGGGATCGGTGTAGGAGTTGGTGCCAGTGAGAGTCATCGCGCCGGCACCGGCCTTGCGAAAGCCCAATCTTCCGGCGCCTCCGTCGGTTAGAGCGCCGGAGAACGTGTTGTCGGTGGCGTTGGTGACGATCAGCCAGCGGGTTGTGGCGCTGCCATTCTGGATGGTTCCCGATCCCGCGAGTCCGGTGGCGGTTAGATCGTTCAAACCGATCCCGAGCGTTCCCGCGCTGACCGTGAGCGTTCCGGTGAGCGTGGAGTTGCCGCCCGCGGGATTGAGTTGGAGCGTTCCAGCCCCGTTCTTGGTCAAGCCGCCGCCCGCGTTGGTGATCCGCCCTGTGGTCAGGGTGCCTGCGGCGACCGTGACGGTTCGGTCGCCGCCGCTGAGTGTCACCGCGCCAGTGCCGAGGCTGAGGTTGCTGGTGCCGGTGAAGGCGAAATCGCCGGACACATTGACAGCGTTGTTGGTGGAAAGGGTGGTGGAGTTGGTGGAATCCAGCGCGCCTCCGGCAAGGGTGAGCGCACCTGCACCGATCGCCGAGGCGTTGTTGAGGGTGAGCGTGCCCGCGTTGAGGGTGGTTCCGCCCGAATAGCTGTTCGCGGTGGAGATGGTTAGGCCGGCCGCGCCGCCCTTGGTCAGTGATCCGCTGCCGGAAATCCCGCCCGTTCCAGTCCAGGCGTGGTTGTAGGTCGGGTTGTTGACCGTCATGCTGGCGGGGGTCACGGTTCCGGTGACCGTCGCGGCGGCATCCGCTCCAGGCGTGTCATCGAATATCACCGTGTCGCTGTTCCAGAATTCATTGTCGCCTCCGTTGGTCCATGGAGTGGTGGTGCCCACGCGCCAGATTCCGCTGGTGGCGTTCCAGGTATCGGTGGAAGCCGACCCGGCGGTGAATTGGAGCATGGTGCCCGAAGTGCTGAACACCCCGCGGCTGGTTTTCACCAGATTGGTGTATCCGCTGGTCAGGCCGCCGGCTCCGAAGTCGATCACATCATAGGTGTTTCCGCCGGTCAGACCGCTGGAAAAACTTAGCGTCGTGGCACCGGAGAAATTCACGCCGTTGGCGGCGAACTCGTCCGCCGGATCGACGGTTAGGGATGATCCTGCGGAGAAAGTGGCCGACCCGGTGGTGCCGCCAGTGCCTTTCAGAGTGCCGCTGACCGTTATGGCGGAAGCGAGCGATCCGTTCACTTCGAGCGTGCTGCCTGCATCGACGGCGGTGGCGCCACCATAGCCGTGGGTTCCGGTTAGAGTAGTGGTGCCCGCGCCTTTGAAGGTAAGGCCCGCGGTGCCGCCCATTGCCTGGCCGATACCGATGTTGAACCCGTTGTTGTCGATCGTGCTGTTGGAGTTGACGTTCACCGTGGTGCCGGTGAGGCCGGTCATGAACGAGGCCTGGGTGGCGTTGGCCTTGAGCGTGCCGCCGGTGAAGTTGAACGTCGCGGTGGACGCCAGGCTGATGACTTTGGGCGCGGTCAGGGTGCCGGCCAGATTGAGGGTCGAGGTCGGGCCGGCGTTGCGGGTGAGGCCGAAGGAGGTGGTGGTGTTGAGCACGGACACAGCGCCGCCCGACTCGATGGTGAGCGTGTTGTTGCCGGATCCGGTGCCCGCTGCCCCCCCGGCGACCCACAATGAGGCTCCGCTTTCATTGCCCGCGGTGGTGTTGACGTTGATGACGCCGCCGCTTTTGACATTGAAGGAAATCGTATCGCCGTCCCGTTCGGAGATGCGGATGCCGTCGTTGCCCTGCAACAGGGACAGGGTGCCGTAGAGATTCACCGTGCCGTTTCCGATGAAGCGGATCCCGCCGTTGGCCGGACTGTTGTCACGCACGACGGAGGCGCCGGAGTTGATATTGAGCGTCGAACCGCTGCCCACGAACAGTTGGGCGCTGTATCCGGTATTGGTGATATTGAGTTTAACCACGGTGGAATCGGCTCCGGAACCGATGTTCAGTGTTTTTCCGGCCGCCAGCCACAGGGCGCCGTTGTTGTCGGTGGTGGAGGATCCGGTGGTGTTGGCGTAGCCCAGTGTGATGGAATTCGTGCCGTTGTTGGCGAGCGTATAGCCGCCCGTGCCGACCAGCAAGCGGCCCGCGCTCACGGCTGCGTCGTTTGTCAGGGTATAGGTTCCATCCGAACCGCCTAAGGTGGCATCAAAGCCGCTGTTGGCGGTGCCATTGACCCACGATGCGTTCGCCGATCCCGTCCACCAGTTGGTGTTGGAAGTGTTCCATGTGCCCGATCCGGCTTGCGCGCCGGATGTTCCGGTATCGGCATCCCAGGTGAGACTGGCACCGGTCGCGCTGATGGCGGTGGCGATTGTGACGGCGGCGAGGCCGAGCGGGCGGATGGCGGTGTGGGGTTTGGGCTTCATTGGCTGAGGTGGACTCGGTTTTGGTGGGTTAGGGGAAAGCGCGCGGAAGCGATTCCGCATGCGCGGGATCGAATGCCGGAAAAGGGTACACTCCCACCCAATTACCCTTGTAAAACAAGGCTCAAATCGAAGCATCCCCAAAAATGGGGATGCGCGTTCCCCCGCCCCGCTACTGCGGTCCGAGGAATTTCACCACCGCTTCCGTGCGGGTTCTCACATGGAGTTTCTTGTATATTTTGTCGATATGGGTGCGCACCGTTTCAAAACCGATACCCAACTCCGCAGCGATTTCCTTGTAGAGGCTGCCCTTGGCCAGCATCCCGAGGATTTGGGCCTCGCGCGGGGTCAGGTTGTGGTCGGTGTCCGGGGCGGATGGCAGTTTTTGGAAATGCTGGACCACCTTGCGTGCGATCGCACCGGACATCGGAGATCCGCCCGTCACCAGATCCTCCAGCGCCTCGACCAACTTCGCCGGCACATCGCGTTTGAGCAAATACCCGGACGCCCCTGCGGCCAACGCGTCGAAAATCCGCTCGCTGTTGTCGTAAACCGTAACCATCATCACATGCGTGGCGGGGTGCAGAGCCTTGAGCCGGGCGACACACCCGATGCCGGACATGCCGGGGAGTTGGATGTCCATCAGCACCACCGGCGGGCAGGATTTCGCCAGATCCGCGAGCGCGGACTCCGCGTCCGGATAATGCGATTTCACCCGCCACCGCGAGGAGCCGAGGATTTCCCGCATCAGCGATGAAAGGTTGGGGTCGTCCTCGACGATGGCGATTTCGTTCGGTGGTTCGTTCATGGTTTGCCGGATCGCGTGTTGGTTGATAGACGGCAAACCAGCCTCACGGTGGCGCCGTTTCCGGGTGAGGATTCGATTTCGGCCGTCCCGCCGATTTCCTCCAAGCGGCCGCGGATATTGGTTAGTCCGTGGCCGCCGCCAGCCGCCGCGGAATCAAACCCCGTCCCATTGTCCCGCACCGTGATGCGGATCCACCCGTCGGCGAATTCCATACCGAGGCCGACTTCCGTGCATCCCGAATGTCTCAGGGCGTTGTGCAAAGCCTCCTTGGTAGCCATCGCCAGATGGTGGCGCATTTCCGCGCCCAGTGCCACCTGCGGAAGTTCCAGAGGGATGTCCAGACGGCAGCGCACCCCGGGTTCGCGGAACAAATGGTCGGCAAGCTGCGCCAGATGCTCGCCGAGGTGATTGATCGTGTCGAATCCGGGGTCCACCGCCCAAACCAAGCCCTCCATCGCCTCGACCATCTCGCGGTTTTTTTCCCGAAGGCTGGCCAAATGGGCGGCCGCACGTTCCGGGGTCAGGGCCAGATCGCGTTCCGCGAGCGCGGCGGCCATACCGATCACCGTCACGCGGGTGCCAAGGTCATCGTGCATGTCGCGGGCGATCCGGCTGCGTTCGCGAGCCAGGGCGTTTTGCAGGCGCAGTCCACTGACTTTGCGATGGGCGCGGTGGCGGATCATGGTGACGATACCGACTCCAAGCGAACCGACGACAACCGCCGCCACAAGCGCCCAAAACCATGGTCTCCCGGTTATCGGCGCGCGGATTGTGAAGGGAAACCGAACATAATCCGTAGTGCGGTCGCCGCTGGCCGCCACTGCAGCCACTTCGAACACATAATTTCCGGGCGGCACATTGGCGAAAGTCGCCTGCTGGCGGTTCCCGCCGATCACATGGAACATCTCCCTGCCCCGCAGCACCAGCGTCCCGCCCTCCCTTGGCAAAGCCGGCAACGGCAGCGAGATCGTCCACTCGCCCGATCCCGTCTGATCTCCGTCCACCAACGCAAGCGCCGGATTGTTTTCCAACAGCACCATGCAGGCTACCGTGGGCGCGGATCCCCCGCGACTCCAACCCGCCGGCACCCCGTGGGCGAACTGGATGTCCGCGCCCCGCTCAAATCCGGAATTCGCCAGCAACGAAACCGTCCGACCCTGCCCGGGACGGTAAAGCAGCTCCAGATCGTCCAGAATCCCAACCCCCACCGTATCATCCGTGCCCGACGAAAACCGGATTCTAACCATCTTGCCGGTGCCCGGAATGTGCAGCGGCTCGCTCCATTCGGCCAGTTTCGAGTCCTCTATACCCGTCATCCACCGCGCGCTGGCGCCGATCATCGGACGGCTGACCCACGAAACCACACCTCCCTCGGCGTCCAACACCTCTATGGTTAGGGCCATGCCTCTGACGCTCTCGGTCCATTGGTCGTCGAGACCGCCCAGCCGGCACCGGAAGCTCACCCGCGACTGCCGGACCGTCGGTTCCGCACCAAAATCGAATTCCAACCGATGGGTTCCGGCCGGAAGGATCAGGGATTCTCCGGAGGGCGCGGGCGCGCCGTTCACCAGCACCCTCGCCAAATCAACCCGCAGCGGTTCCTCGCGTTTCAGGGTCGCGGCCACCATTTCCGGAGATTTTCTAGCTGAAACCGGCACGAAGATGAAATCGGTGGGATCCCGCGCGACCGAGCTGATCCTGACCTCGTCGAGCCGCCCCACGAACGGCTCCGATGCCAAAGCCGCGCCCGCCTCGTTGCCGATGGCAAAATCCGAGATGCCGGAAAGGTCCTCCTGCAACAGCCCCTGGCCGATGAGATTGGCCCGTTCGCGCGGGCCATCAAGCCGGGTCCAATAAAGTTTCAGGCTGTTGGCGGCCCCTTCGTTTCCGTCATAGGTTACGGCCAGATGGAACCAGTCGGTGGTGTTGATCGCGTCCGGCCCGGAGATCGGAATCACCGCCAGCGCGCCAGCCCCGCGATTCCGTTCGGTTAGGGGAATGAATGACAGGAAACCGGACTTTTCCACCCGCCAGTTGAATTCACGGTGGCCGCCCTCGCCGTCCATCGAAACAATCACGGCCGCCCAGCCCAAACCATCCGATGGCGGTGCGTCGAACCGCGCCAGCGCCTCGATGGTGAACGCGCCGTCCTTACCCGTGTAGCGGAAATCCGCCGGAGCATTGTCGCCGGGGCCATTGTCCAGCGCCGGGGTGGACAGAAGGATCCCGCCGTTGGTTCGGTGAAAGCCCGGTTCGGTGCTCGCGTTGTGATGGAAAAATACCGAAGCTCCCATCCCCGGAGCCGCAGGCCTCCCGGCGGCGGCTCCGTTCAGCAATCCCTGGAGTTTCAAGCCGCCAGTCACCGCGTCCGCGAAGGGAGCCGCCTTCTCGTCCAAGTGCCAAAGATGCAGCGTTTGGTGATCCCCCTGATAGGGCGCGAGTTCCGGCACGGCGTACGCCATCATCGGGATCGCCACGGATGCGGCGATCCACGCGGCCAACCCGCCTGAATTCTCCCAAACGCGATAATTCCGGAAAAACATAATCCATCCGCCGCAGGTCTCGCGGCTCCTCCCCGAAACGGACTATGCGGTCCGGCCCCTGTCCGGCGCAAGCAAAACCAATCCCATCGCGCGCGCGCAGATCCCGCACTCGCCACCTCGCGATCATCGGGCTAACCAAATCACCGCCCGCGATCAGCCCCATCGGGTCGAACGTCGGGAACAACTTCCACATCATGCAGTGGATCGCCGTTCTAACCACATGAACCAAGGTGGAATCGTCCCCCGGCGTACCGATGGAGATTTTCCAGCAAGAATCCGCCACCTGCGCCGCGTATGGATGCGGAGTCCATGCAGCCATTTTTCGAACGTATTATCCCTATTTTCCTCGGTGGGGCGGCCTCTCTTGCCGTTGCTCTGCCAGTGTGTGCAGAACCCGCCAAAGAGACCCCTTTCGATCTCCGGAAGATCGCCGATGCGAATCCCGGAATCGCCACCCTGGGCGCCGGTGCCGGCGGCAACCGCGAGGCGATCATCGTGAAGCCCAACGGTTCCAACCAGGCGCTCGCCATCTGGAAACGCGGCGACGCCGGTGATTGGACAGCCGCGCGGTTTCTCGTCGTCGAGATCTACGGGCGGGAAACCTACAGCGGCCGGGTATCCATCGAGTTATTCCGGGACGGCGAAACCGGCGGGCCGGTTGACCTCCAGAGCGGGCGTCGGGAAAAGGCGGAGCAGCCGCGGTTGCTGAGCCTGCAGGGCATCCTTCCGCGGGTGCCCACCAAGCTGGTGTTTCCGCTCGACCATCTCGATGCGCAACGGATCTTCCTGCCGAGATTTCCGCGGCAACTGAAAGGCACCCTAACCGGAAGCAGGCTCGATCCCAAGGAAATCGCGGCGGTCAAACTGCGCTTCGGTCCGTATGCGGAACCGCACTTCACGCCCGTTTTCGAGATCGCTTCCATTTCATTGAGGACGGAGCGGCCCGATCCCTATCCGGCGTTGGCGTCGCACGTGGTGGACAAGTTCGGCCAGTGGAAACCCAAGGATTGGCCGGGAAAGATCGCCTCCGAGGAAGAACTGGTTAGAAAAAACGGGAATCTGCTCAAGTCGGTGGAAGCCGCCCGGTTTCCCGACTCATGGAGCGCCTACGGCGGATGGAAGGAGATGCGTTTCGATGCGACCGGGTTTTTCCGGACGCATCACGACGGACGCCGCTGGTGGCTGGTGGACCCGGATGGCTACGCGTTCCTGAGCGCGGGCGTGACCTGCATCGGCCCGGGCGCGGCAGGGCCTGTGAACGGTATCGAGGATCTGTTCGAGTGGTTGCCTGACAACGGCGACACCCGCTACGGGCCGGCTACTCGGAACTGGCGGGACAACCGATCGATGGATTTTCTCAAAGCCAACCTGATCCGCTCGTTCGGAGACCGGTGGGAGGAAAGCTGGAGCCGCACGACCGCGGGGATGATGCGGAAGTTCCGGCTCAACACGGTCGGCAACTGGTCCAACATCGAGTTCGCTCGGGCGAGCAAGCTGCCGTATGTGCTCCAGATGCGCTCGTTTCCCACCACCGGAAACCTGTTGTTCCGGGATTTTCCGGATGTGTTTTCGAAAGAATACACAGCGTCGGCCGTTCGGTTCGCCCGGCAACTGGAATCCTACAAGGATGACAAACTTCTGATAGGTTATTTTCTCCTCAACGAACCGCACTGGGGTTTCGGATATCACAATTTGGCCTTCGAGATGTTCGCGACACCCGCACCGTCGGATACCAAATCGGCCTTCGCCACATGGGTCCGCGCCCAATACAAAGACGATCTCGCGGCGTTCAACAAGGCATGGAATCTCCAACTGGAATCGTTCGACCGCCTCGGTTCCCAAACATTCGCCAAATGTCCGTCCAAGGCCTCGGAGAAGATGTTTCACGAATACTCCCGCATCATGGTTGGAAAATATGTGGATGTGGTGTGCGACGAAGTCGAGAAGGTGGATCCCAACCACCTCAATCTCGGGATGCGCTATGCGTGGATCAGCTCGGACCTGATGTACAATGCCGGCCAGCGGTTCGATGTGTTTTCCATCAACGGTTACGGCAACCCCGGTCCTCCGGAGACCCGCGAGATCACCCGGCGCAGCGGCAAGCCCGTGATCATCGGCGAATGGCATTTCGGCGCCACCGACCGCGGACTGCCCGCGACCGGCATCCAGGGCGCGCTCAACCAGGCGCAACGCGCCCAAGCCTACCGCTACTACGCCGAACAGGCGTTCGCGCGCCCCGAGTTGGTCGGCATCCACTATTTCCAATGGAACGACCAACCGGTCTATGGCCGCGATGATGGCGAAAACTATAACATCGGCGTGGTGGACATCGCCAACCAGCCCTATCCGGAACTAACCGCCGCGATGGCGGAAACCCACGCCCGCATGTACCCGATCGCCGCAGGCAAGCTCGCGCCGTACGACAAAGTCATCGAACGCGTGCCGTCGATCCACTATTGAATCGTCGGGCCGCGGGACATCACACCACCCTGACACACTCGATATCCAACAACTCGGCAAGTTTGGCGATCCTGTCGGAGATATGCCCGACACCGACGGCGCAGTGATGGGCGGGTCCCTCGGCATTCCAGCGGTTCACAAACTCCCGCGCGCCACATGCGAACCGGTAGCGGCTGTTGGTGTTGCCGATCTGGAGGATCGGGCCCGGCACCGACTCGCCTTCGGCCACCAGCAGCGCGAGCTTGCCGCCCTGGCGCTCAATGACGGACAACAGCGTGACCGGTCCGTGTTTCACCGACATTTCCACCGAAACGCCGGCCCCCACTTTTCCATGATAGACTTTCAGCGGGCGCACTTTCGTTTTGCCTTCCGCGATGGCGATGTGGCCGGGTCCGTCGTGCCCCATCAGCACCACGTCGTCCTTGAAATCCATCGCGTAATACTCGGTGAACGATCCACCCGCGCCGAACAGATCCATGATCTTCATCGCCTGAACGTTCTTCACCTCGTATTCACCCGCCACCGGAATGCCGCGGCCGGTCAGTTGCGACGTGCCGAGGATGATCGATGCTATGGCCGCCTCGTTGGCGGGATTTCCCGTGCCCTTGTAAAAATAGGCGAGCGATCCCAACCGGTGATCGGCCACCATCCGGTCCAACGCCACGGCCGTCCTCGCCGCCTCGGTTAGATCCGCTTCGGGGCAATCCGGTTCGACATCGAACACCCCGCGGAATTCCAACAATCTCGCCCGCGCCTCGTCATCGGATACTTCCGCGCGCCGGGCGGCGAGTTCATCCACCTCAAGGTGTTCGATGTGCGTGCCGAAAGTGGCGCACTGGAGCGTCACGTCGGACTGGATATCGAGCATGCCGCCATAATAATGCCCCATCAGCCCGAGGCGGTTGCCGTCCATCGCGGCGGCCACGCGGGCGGCCTCCACCCACGCGTCCACTTCGTTCCAACACGCCGGATCATCGTCCAACACCCCGGTGATCTGATGGAAACGGATGCCGGAGCGCAAAAACACGTTCGCGATTTCCGGCACCGGACAGGCCGAACAGTGCGCCAGCCAGTCGCCGGTCATCCGGGTGCGGTCGCCCAGCGCGTTGAACGCCGCGTAGTCGATCGAGGCTTCCGGCGCCAGATTCAGCACGATCACCGGAACCCTGGCGCGCCTGACAACCGGAAGCACCGTAGAGGACAGGGCATACGTGGTGACGTGCAGGAAAATGAGATCCACGTCGGCGCGGCGGAGTTCGGCTCCCGCCTCGAACGCGCCTTCCGGATGATCCACCAGCCCGACATTCACCACCTCCACTCCGGGGCGCTCGAGTTTCGCGGCCACTTTCGCCAGATAGCCTTCCAGCCGTTCCTTCAATCCCAGAAATTGGGGCCAGTAGGCGTCCAATCCGATCCCGAACAATCCCACACGCAATTTTCTCATTGATTTATATGTTGTTTAGATTTTCCACGGCCCCCGATACTTGCCTTGCAGCATGGCATTCGCGTCACCGGCATCCTTGAAGCGCTCCGAGGCGGGGTCCCACTCCAACGCGCGGCCCAGACGGATCGCAATGTGGCCGATCTGGCCGATCGAACAGGTCCTATGGCCGATCTCGGCGTCCGCCATCACCTTGGTTCCCTCGCGGATCGCGGAGATGAAGTCCTGTTTGTCGCCACGGGTCGGAACCCGGACGTCGGAGGGCTTGAATTTAATCCGAAGGATCTTCGGGTCGCTCGCTTTCATGCCGCCCGCGCTGTTCCAATGGGATTGGATCCACCCCTCGTCGCCCTCCACGCGCAGATAGGGAACATCCATCCGATAGTCCAGGGTCACGCCATTCGCGTAGCGGTACTTCAGTTGAAACTCGGTCAGGGTATTCCACAAACTTCCCTCCATCGGATAGGTTCCCTTGCCTTCCACCGAAACCGGCCCACTCCGCTCGGTACCGTTGATCAACTGCGCGACGTCGATCAAATGCGTTCCCCAATTGGTGACGATTCCCTCGCAATAATCCAGAATCCGCATCCATCCCGGACGCCCATCGAGACCGGGCATCTCCAGCGCCTCGCGGAAATCGGTGAACAGACGGCACGCGTTGTCTCCATAGTGGGCGTCCACTTTAGCCTTGGCCGCCTCCGCGCGCTTCCGATCCACATCACATACCGAAACCACACGCGTTCCGGGCAAACCAAGCAGGGTGGGCAGGTTCGTGTGATACGCCTGCCTGCCCGTACCGATCATGGCGATCGCCACGCGCTTGGACGGCGCATCCGCCCCTAACACTCTTGAGGGAGCAATCAACGGGGCCGCACCGGCCGCGAGCCATCCCAGCGCGCGGCGGCGGGAAACGGAACGCCCCCCTTCGGATGGATCGGAAATGCCCAAGGCATGAGACATCACATTTCTGGTGATAGGTTACACGAGCCCTATCCGTCTCACAATTTGAAAAACTGCTCCCACTCCTTGCGCGGGGGCGCGCCTGCAAGGAGTTCGTTGCCAACCTTGTGATTGGTGATTGTTTTCGTGGCGGCATCGAATGCCAGTTTGGCATTGAGGCGTTGTGCGATCACACCGATCGCCATCACCTGGCAGAGCGGACCAGCCACGGAGAACGGCGACCGCGTGGTTTCCTCGCCCTTGCACGCGAGCAGGAAGTTCTTGAAATGGTTCGAAGGACTCTTCGGGACCTGCGGCAGCTTGTTTTTCATCTCCTTGCCCTTTTCGCCGATGATTTCCAACGTCGAACCGTGCGAACCGCCCTTGAACACATATTCTTTCGAATAGATCACTTTGCCTGGCGGACGGGCCTTGGTTTCGACCTTCCCGGTGGATGGCGGCGGAATGTTGGGATCGATCACCGAACCACCCATATCCGCGGGAAGGGGCGGCAGGTTCTTTTGGCCGTCATACCACATCAGCTCCACCGGCGGCTGGGTTCCGCGCTTCGGGAAGCGGAACGCGAGCGTGGAAGCCTGCGGGAAAATAAACGGACTGTGGCCTTCCAACATCACCGGATCAACCTCGGTCGGATAGCCCAGCTTGAGAAACTCGTGGGCGGTATCGAAAATATGCGCGCCCCAGTCCCCGAGCGCGCCGTTTCCGAACTCGAACCACGACCGCCATTCGCCGTTGATATACCCCTTGTTATAGTCGTGTTTCGGAGCGGTCATGAGCCAAACATCCCAATCGAGCGTATCCGGGATATCCTGTTTCGGCAGAAAGCCATCGACCTTCATGCCATGCCAACGCCGAGGATTGTTCATGAACGCGGTGATCTTTGTCACATCGCGGATGATGCCTTTATCCACCCATGTCTTGAACTGAAAATAGTTGGCGTCGGAGTGGCCCTGATTGCCCATCTGGGTGGCCACCTTGTATTTCTTCTCGGCATCCATCATCAGTTGGATCTCACGGAAACTCTGGCCCATCGGTTTCTCACAATAGACATGCTTGCCGAGGGACATCGCAAGCATGGCAATGGCGAAGTGTGAGAAATCCGGGGTGCCGACGCACACGGCGTCAATGTCCTTGCCCATTTTGTCGAACATCTTCCGGAAGTCCTGGAATTTAGGGACATTCGGGAATTTCTCCAGCGTCTTCAGCGTGTGCTTGGCCCCCATGTCCGTGTCACACAGAGCGACGATATTGGCGAGCCCGGTGGCATGGAGCGCGCCGATGATCTCCCCGCCCCGGTTGCCGATCCCGACGCAGGCGAGATTCACTTTTCCACCCGCCCCGGCGGCCCGGGCAGTGCGTGGCAGAAAGGCGGTGGCCGCGCCGGCGGCGGTCAGGGTGCGAATGAACGCACGCCGGCCTGATGTTTGGACGGAATATGGGGATCGTATCATCTTGGTTTCCTCGGGCTTTTCCATGTAACGCGGTACGCCGGACACGCTGGCGAACTTGCACGATTTTTGCAAGCAATCATCCGATGATCCACCCGGTTGGCGGATCGCTGGGTCCACGGCGTTCTCCGAATGCATCACCTGGCCTCCAACAGCCTCACCGGACCCAACAATCCGGAGGATTCGAGCGGCGTGTCTTTCGAGAGTCGGGTGATGTTGGTCCGCGTCACACGGCGGGAGGGGGGCAACCCCGCGTCCCCGATGATCCGGTTGCACCAAAGGTTCACCACCTTGACTTCGAGGGTATTGGCCCCCGGACGAAGCTGCCGTGTGATCTCCCGGCGAAACGGGAACGTCCACCAAACCCCGAGGTCGGTGCCGTTCAGACGCACCTCGCAGAGGCTTTCAACCATTCCGAGATCCAGATAAATTCGACCGCCTCCGGCTGGCGCGTCGAATGTCTTCCGGTAAACCGCAGCCCCGGAATAATGCCGGATCCCGTCCTCGGGGCGCGAGATCCAATCCGCCAGATTTTCAAACGTCACCTTTTCAGGGCCACCCAACTTCGGATCGAAGGTGACTTCCCAGGATCCCTCGATCTCGGCACCCTCTTTCAACAGCGGAACATTGGGCGCCCCCGCAACGAGTTCCGCGGGCTTCCTGAAAATCACAAAGAACGCCTCCTCGGGTTCCATCGGATAGGGGATCTCCGTAACGCCATCGCGGAAACGGAACTCCGTCGCGTCGCGGCGGCTCCCGGTTACCGGATCCCAAATCTCTGGTGTCAATCCGGTCGTCCTGAACCGCAATGTGACCGCCTCACGCCGGTTCTTTCCATTAGCTACAAAGTAAATTCTGGCTTGATCGGTATGGCGCTGGATGAAATCGATCGACGTCTCCCTATCTCCCCCGGTCCATGAGAAATCCTCCGGCACGCGGTCGGCCTGCAATACCTCACGGCTTGTCCTGCCCCAGATCACGCGGCCCTTTCCGACGCGCTTTTCCCCTTGGGGTCCTTCTCCCCAGAGTTTGTCACAAAGTTCGCGGAACTCAACCTCGGCGGCCGGACCTCCGGTTAGCGAAAGCGGGCGCATTGGGCGCGGTCCCACCAAGGTCACGCCCTGCCCGACCATGTCGGATAGATGACGGAGCGCCGCCAGTCCCACGGCACTGTACGGCACCAGCGAAGCAATCCGGTAAGCGGTCCCGTCGGGAAGGACCGCGTTGCCATCTGCGCCGGCCCGCACCCGATGGAGCAGGGCATGGGCGTCGATCACATCGTAGTCGTATCCGGGAAGGCACTTGGCCGGGTCGTCGCGCTTGAGCCTCACGAACGAAGGAACGTTCTCGCCGTAAAAGTGCAGCACGTCGCAAGCGCCCACGCCCTGCTGCAGCATGAAATGGCAGCGGTTCATGTAGGCGACAAAGGCGGCCCCCTGTTCCCACCAGGTGATGTTCGGGTTGAAGTACTCGCCGGCGAAATACGCGGCGCCTGGAATCCCGTGCTCCTGTTTGGACGATGGGAACGTATGCCACATGGTTAGGTTATGTCCTTCGCAGGCCGCGCGGTCGAACGTAGGCTTGAGCGAGCGGGGATCGTGCTGCCAATACCGTCCGATGTTGGTGAACGCCTCCGCCAGCGAGACCCGCCGGCCATAAACATGTGCCGCGGACGTCGTCTGTTTGACGAAGAACCGTTGGTCGTCGCGGACGCGATGGCGCGGCGATGTGGACCAGAACTCGCCCATTGGCACATCGCTGATTCCAAGATTGCGCAAGGCATCCATGGGACCCGCATGCGGACCACCGGATTCCGGATGGATCCCCAACCCGAGAGCGTGGGCTTTTTGCGAGAACCCCTCGTATTTGTTCTCCGCCATCAGATCCGCGATGGTGCGGCGAAAGTCGTTGAGAAAACGGTCTGTTTTCTCCCGCGATCCAACGATCCTCCCAGCAAGAACCGGAAGCCACGGATTGATATCATATCCGCGCATCCGCCGGAACTCGCCGGGCATTCGCGCCGTCCAGTTCACCGGGCCGAGTTCCCAGGAATCGGTGTGAAGGAACCGCAGCGACCTCCCCAAATGGGGCTTCACGGCCGCAAAGACCGGATCGAGCGTCTTCCGCCAATAGGCATCGAGCGTGGATCGGTCCAAATAGTCAATCGCGTAACCGCCGGCGTTCTCGCTATGGGTGGAGACATGGGCGCCGCTGAGCGTATATCCGAAGCGCAGGATCTCCCATCGTCCCGGCGGCGCATCCCAGCGCAAACGCCCCTTGCCATCCATGAATTCTCCCAAATCAACCACCCTATCCGGACTCACGGCCGCGTCATTGCCGCCGTCAGGACCTTCATCCAACAATTGCCACGTTTCGGGTGCGGTGAAGGCGCCGGGATATTGGAAATAGGCCTTTTGGGGCAACAAGTGGGCTCCACGGGTTCCGGCGGAGGCCAATCCCAACCGCTTTCCATCCGAGTGAACAACCATCTCGGCGATTTGAACATTTCTTGCCGGCTTGGTCTTCGGATCGGCGGATGACGTGACCCACACCCGCAGCGCTTCGGCCGTTGCCGCGGGAAACTCGATGGCGATTGCGGCGGTCCCGTCGCCGGAAAATTCAGTTAGGGTAACCCATTTTCCGTTTCGCAGCGCCTCTATCCTGCCCTCTGTGGGGCCGTATCCCGGGCGGGGGCGGATCTCCAGCCGGTTGGGCTTCACGATCCCGCCAAAACGGATCTCCAGCCACTCCGGACGGACCTTCGAAGGACCCTCGCCCGTCTTGGCTCCCCGCGAAACCCAGAAAGTTTCCGGATTGCCATCGATGGCTAGCCCGGACCCCATGTTGGGTTGTTCGGACGACGCCTTCGCAAGATCGATGCACGGACCGCCCGCGGATAGAACCGGCACCGCCACGACGGCGGAGTCCATATAGAATCCATCGACGGTGGCGGGTCTCGGAAGATCCATCTCAACCCGCTTGCCGCCCTCCGCTGTGATTTTTGAAAACGTGACATTCTTGCTCGCTTCGGCGGGTGTGACCTTGGGACCGCCGAGATTCCATCCGCTTTGGATGTTGAAACCCATTTCGAGGCCCAGACGATCCGCCTCGGCGATCGCATGGCGGAAGAGTTCGATCCATTCCGGCGAACCGAAATCCGGCCCGTGCGGAAGCCGGATATTGCCGTCCTGATTGTCGCCACCGGCGTCGATGATGTTGGCCCCGCCGATACCGGCCGCCTTCATCGCCTCCAGATCGCGGGTGATGGTCGCCTTGTCGGTGTTGCCATTGAGCCACCACCACCATGCCCGCGTGCGCGCGATGCGGGGCGGATTGCTCCAACCTTCCTCAAGCGGCATCGATGCCGCAAGCGATGCGTTGTATTCGTCAAACAATGCCGGCGCGGGAGGCTTTGCGGAGAGTGTTCCGGCGGATAGAATGCATGATAAAGCAGCTTGTATCTTCATATCAATCACATTTGATGGTTCGATAGAACCGGACGAAGACGGGACCGGCCAGCCCGGACGGCAACGGCTTGGCTCCGGCGGCGAAACGCGGCGGCGTGGTCACAAACGGTTCGGGACCCGGCAATCCGGCAACACCCAAATGTTGTCCCAACAATCGGTTGTTCCAGGTGTTCCACACCCGGATACGCAGATCATTGCGGCCGACACGGAGCCGCGATGTCAGATCCGCCGTCCATGGCTCCGACCAAAGAACACCATGCGACTCACCATTGATCATCACCTCCGCGAGGGATTCCACCGCTCCAAGGTCGAGCACAACTCCCGTCCCATCCGCAAGTTGTGCATCGCTCAGTTGAAACGATGTTTCGTAGATCCCTTCGCCGGAGTGATAGACCGCGCGTGGATCATTCAATGAGGTCCAATGGCGGACCATTCCGAGTCGGATTGGCTGCTCGTCTTTTGCCTGGAACGGAAACGCCAGGGTCCACGGGCCCGACAACGCCATCGGCGCGGGAACATCCTCAACCGAAACCTGCACCCGCCGCCCGTCGGCACGCCTGAACGACCAATTGCCGGACCGAAATGTTGTGAAATGGATTTTACCATCCGGCCCGACAGCCAACCGATCGGACATCCCTTCCGCTTCCGGACGGCGCGCCGCCCACCCGGCGATTTCCCGATCCTCCACCGAGCGCCGAACCACACGGCAATCGCGCAATGTGCCGGAAAAGCCGTTGCCAAACGATGACGGAACGGGTTGCTTCGGTCCCTTCATGCCTTGCTTGACGGAACGGCCGTTCAGATAGAGCGAAGGCACTCCGCCCCGATAGACCACCGCGACGTGGGTCCATCCGTCGATCTTCGACGGATAGACCAAAACCGGCGCGAAGTAGCTTGCGCCGTGCTCGTAAACGACCACCCCGTTGGTCCCGACCGATAAACCGCATCCGGCGCTACCACCGCCGGGCACCAGCGAGTCACCATGCGCCGGCGCCATGATCTCATTGCGCGGATCCGCCATCGCCGATATGCCTTTGTCCGCCTCAGATGGGAGAGAAGTTGTTCCATCCGGCTTGGCCCAACACGCGAGCGCAAATCCGCCGGATCCAACAGAGGAAGCGGGTTGCGGATCAGGTGTCGCGGCAATGACCGATCCGCCGTTATGGGACAACTCGACCACCCGACCGGCATCCGCGGCCTCGCGGAACACCACAAACACCGATCCCCGCGCCTCTAACCGCATAGGCACCACGGTTCCCGTCTTGACCTCGTCGTGGATCGCCATCCCTACAATGCTTCCGTTCGCCGGATCCCAGCATTCCGGGCGCTGCCCTTTCACCCTGAATACCGGTCGGATCTCAAGCGCCCGGTCGGTTTGGTTTGATAGAAAATAGATGTTTCTGTCGCCGTCCCGGCGATGGGCATATGGCACTTCCTCTGGGTCCACTCCCGATAGATCGGGTCCGCAACCAACCGAATCCAATGCCGCCTTCAGATCTTTGGAGTTCTCTATCAAACCTCCGTCCCACAGATCCGCCGCCAATCCGCCGATCACGGCATCCGCCCGCGGATAGTCTTTCATGCTTGGCGATCGGAGTGGTCGCGGGCCGATCACTTTCACGCCGCCCTTGGCGAGTTCGCCGATCTTCCGGAGCAGTTCGGGCCGCATGGTTTCCGATGGCGGCAGCACCAACACACGATAACTTGTGCCATGTGAGAGCGTGAGCCTGCCATCGCGGGCCGCGGCTCCCTGAAGCAAAACATCCGCATTGATGAAGTCGTAGTCGTAACCCGCAGGCAGAGGCGGCGCGCAGAGGCCGGTCATCTTCGGCGCGTCCTCGCCGATGAAATACGCGACATCCGCAACATGCAGACCTTTCTGAAGCAATACCGAGCACCTGCGCTGATAGTCGATCCAAGACTTCGACGCGTCAAACCAGGTGTTGTGCCGGTTGAACTCGGTGCCGAACCACGCCGAAACTCCGGGTTTCCGATCCTCCCACGGCTGATGGATGTTCACGTGGAGAACAAACTGGTTGATTCCCTGGCAAAGCGCCCAGTCGCCCCGTTTCTTCAGACTCCATGGCGTGCTGGTGAACGCGGGCCCGCCAGTCCATGCCTCGGCGAATACCTGATTTTTGTGATAGATATGTGCCGCGGAGGCGGCCGCCCGCAGTTCGACACCACCGAGAGATCCCGACTCCCAGAATTCGCCGCTGATTTCATCGCACTGGCCGCCATAGAGCAGGAACTCGCTGGGAAATCCCCAGTGCCCGTAGTTTTCCAACCACATCTTCAGCCCGCTCGAACGGCACAGGTCCCGCAGCCCTCCGACATACCCGGTTGCCACCGAATCCGCGACCAACCTCCGCAGATCCCAGAGAAAACGATTCGATTGGTCGGCGGTTCCCACCACCTTGCCTGATAGAACGGGGAGCCACCGCAGCGGATCATAGCCGTACGTCTTGCGGAACCGGTCCGCGAATCCATCGGTCCAATTCTGTGGTCCCATTTCATAACTGTCCGCCACCACGTGCTTCCACGCCTTGCGCTCCTCCGGCTTGAGCCTCCGATGCAACTCGCCGACGTAGGCATCGAAATGGCCCGCGAGGGCCTCACGGTTCATCTTGTCAACCTCCAACCCGGTGGACTCGGGGGGGGCCGGGCCGTTGCGGACTCCGGTGGGAGCCATCCCGACACAAGATACCACCCACTCGCCGGCGGGTAACTTCCAATCCGTCGTTCCATCCGGCCGAACCGATTGCGTTAGATCAATCACCGCCGCCGGATCAATCGCCAATCCCGGCGACCCGGGTTCCGGCTGCGCGGGCCATGAGTAGAAGCCAAACGGCGGCAGCGGGTCCTGGAACATCTTGGCGAGCGATTTCTCCGCGACCGAATCGATCCGCGGCGCGCCGGATAGATCGACGTCTCCCAAATCCGCATCGTTTCCAACCACCAACCGATGAAACCGCGCGGTCGTCGGTGGAATGGCGATGACCACCGGAGCCAGCGGAACCGGCCCGACTCCGGGAGTCAGACGGTGGCGGTCGATCCCGAATTTTCTAACCGACCGATAGACCGATCCATCCTCCGATGTCTGGTAATCCGCATCCGCGCGGATCTCCCCCTTCGGTTTCACCGTGATACTGCGAACCGTGTAAGGCTTGTCGAGCCGCCATGTGATCGAGCGGCCATCCCTAACCATATTGGCTCCGGCGGTGATGGCGGTTTCGCTGTCGCCCGGGACGGACGGCCACGCGAGCACCGCGACACGCTGGAATCCCGGCATATCCGGAGCGGAGATCCGGTCCAACCTTGCGGGTCCGGTCAGACGGATCTCGTTGGAAACCAAATGGCGCATCGAAGTTTCCGGCTTCACCCATGGCCCGCCCGATTGGCTCCATCCCGGACAGTTGAAGATTCCGATATCCACATTCAGGCGGGTTCCTTCCCGCACCGCGTGCGCGAGGTGATCCCACCACGGGTCGGATAGAGCCTTGATCCCATCCTTGGGATCCGGCCCGCCCTGGCCGCCGATGATCCCGATGTAGGCCTCGCCGATTCCAACCCTTTGCATCGCCTCGAGATCGCGTGTGATCCCGGATTTGCTGAAAACACCATCCATCCAATACCAATAACAGCGGGGCCGGGTGGCGGCGGGTGGGTTTGTGAAATCCTTATTCCAGTCATCCGCGCTTGCCGGTTGCGGCCAGACGGCGGCTAGTACCCATGCGGTGCAAAGTGTCGTAAAAATGCGTGCGGCCATCGTTTCATCAAGGAAAACGCGCGAATGGCAGCCAATTATTCACTTTTCCTCTCGGTTAGCATCTGTTTTTTGGCCATGCGCCACGCTTTGATTGCAAGCTCGAGCTTCTCTTTGTCATCTCCCTTCACACCATAGACCTGGTGGCCGATCGGGCCTTTGTATCCAGCGTCATTCAGTAGCCTCAGAAACGCTTCCACATCGGTATAGATGTAAACAGCGTTGATAGGGACCCCGGTGGCCATGCAGGCGTCCAGCTTCTTGCGGAAATCGGCAGGGTTGGTGTAATTGTAATGGATTCCATCATAACCCAGCCGCTTTACGGTTTCGGCCTGGACGGCAGGCGCCCAGACACCGCGGCCCACTCCGTTGTCGAACGCGAAGAACGGCCAATACAATTTCCCAGACAAATAGTCGAGAAAGTGCTTGCCGAATACAATTTTCCAGACAAATAGTCCCCACTCGTTCTAACCGCCGATGGGCGTCTGGAAATCTGGCGCGAGGGGAATATGTCCTCCGGGCTCAAAATGCCGGGCCTGCCGGAGTATCCCAGAATGAACCACTGGCACGCTTGGGTGGACAACTGCCTGGGCCGCAAGGCCGAACTGCGCACGCCGTTCAAGGAAGCCGCCCGCATCACCATCACCCGCCAGATCGAGGAAGGGGCCAAGGGCAACGTCAGGGAGGCGATGGCGGATTTGGAGATGTGGATGGGGTGATATGCGACAGAAAGAGCTGGTCGACGACCCCGGGACTGCGAATAATGCCTCGGTCATGGCGCGATCACCTTGAGACGGACGAACTTTTGAGAGCCGGACAAGGAGACTGTAAACATGTGCTGTGGGGCGGTGCCAGTGTCGGTGATCGGCAGCCAAGATCCTGCGGCCATGGTCGGACTCCACTCGGCACCGTAGGTGATGCCGGTGATTCCCACGGGCTGAGTGAAGGTGACGGTGAGATTGCTGCCGCTGCGCTGGAATTTGGGCACCAGATGGGCACTGTTTTGGAGCGGATGGAGACCGAAGGCATATTCAAGCAGGTTGACGACACCATCTTTGTCCGGGTCCGCCATATCGGCGGCGGTGCCGGTGTTGGAGGTTGTGGAGAAATAGGTCTGCCGCCATGTTTCCTGCGGGGTGGAGCTTGCGGGCAGCACCACCTGATCCACCCAGCCGCAATCGGAACCATCGCTAAATAACTCTTCCTTGCTGTAGGTCCAACGAAGCGTGTGGCTGCCAGCAGTCAACGGGTAGGATTTCTGCTGCCAACCCACCTCGCCACTGATGCTGTCTTGAATAACGCCGTCAATGTAGAATGAGAGAAAGTCAAAATCTTCCTCAGAGGATACTTTCCACCAGAAGCTGACGGTTCCCGAACCGGTGGCCGTGAGGCTGATGGAGGAGCTTTGGTCATCGGAGATGGGCCCGCTTTGGGCCGCGTCGATGCCATCGTGGGTAGTGGTAGATTGCCTGAACCAAGGGGACTGGCCGCCATCGGTAATAGCTTTGGATGAAAGTTCGATTGCGGCAGCAACACTTTGGTCTGGATCAACCCCGGTGCCTGTTAGCATTATACCAAAGGGATTCTCGTCCGCATCGTTGCTGGCAATGTGAATCGCAGCGGTGCGGGTGCCGATGACCGTCGGAGAAAACGCGACGGTGAAGGTGGTGCTGCCTCCAGCGGCCAGCGTGGTCGCGCCAGGGGTGCCCAAGACGAAATCAGCGTCATGTGTGCCGTTCTTAGTAAGGGCCAAACCGGTGAGGGTGGCGCTGCCGGTGTTTTTTACCGTAAAGGTGAGGCTGCTGCTGGCTCCCACGCTCAACGAGCCGAAGTCTTTTAGTCCACCATCCGTGAGGTTGGTGCCGGCGGGTTGTTCCACTGTGATTTCGGGGACGCTCCCGAGCGGGACGCCGAGCAGGATGGAAAGATCGTCTCCGTAGCCGTTTGCCGTGACGAGATCCATCCGTCCGTCGGCATTGAGGTCGCCGGCGGCCAAGGCCACGGGACTCCCACGGAGGCCGAAGCGACGTTCCGGATGGAAGGTGCCGTCGCCCTTGCCGAAAAGGACCGCCACATCGTCGCAGTATTGGTTCGCAGTGGCTAGGTCCACCCGCCCGTCCCAATCAAGATCGGCGGCAAGCATGAACTCGGCATCACTCCCTGCGGGGAACAGGCGCCCGGTCTGGAAGCTGCCGTTGCCATTGCCGAGGTGGACGGAGACGTTGTTCGACAGGGAGCTGCAGGTGGCGAGATCCGGCTTGCCGTCCCCGTTGAAATCCCCTGAGGCGATCCATGCCGGCGAGTGCCCCAAGGTATAAGGCACCCGGGCCTGGAAGGTCCCGTCTCCGTTGCCGAGGAGGATGGTGATCACCCTGGAGCTGCTGTCCGAGGTCGCCAGATCCGGCTTGCCGTCGCGGTTCCAGTCACCGACCGCGACCGAAGTGGGACTCCAGTGCGTCGAGAACGTCCGGAGTGCTTGGAAGGTCCCGTCACCGTTGCCGAGCCGCACGGAAACCTGGTCCGAATACTCGTCCACGCTCACGATGTCGGGCTTGCCGTCCCGGTTGAAATCACCCGTGGCCACGCAGGCCGGCCCTTCGCCGACGGCGAGCCGCTGTTGGGCCAGGAAGGTCCCGTCGCCCTTGCCAAGGAGGACCGAGAGGTCGTCGGAATTGCGGTTGGCGGTGACCACGTCGATCCGGTCGTCGGCGTTGAAGTCCGCGGTGCCTATCGAAATCGGCCCATCCCCGGCACTGGCCTCCAATTCCATTCCGAAGCTTCCCAGTGTCAGCGCGAAACTCCCCGTGCCCGACCCGGGAAGAACCGAGATCTTGTCCGACCCAAACTTGGCGGAGGTCAGATCGGGCTTCCCATCGCCGTTGAAATCCGCGATGGCCACCGCCATGGGGCCACCGCGGACAAGGAAGTTCTGGGGGATCTGCAGGCCGGCGCCGCGCCTCCCGAGCCATACCGCCACGACATCATGCGACGACTCCGTGGTCACCACGTCGAGACATTGGTCGCCATCCAGATCAAGGAGCGCCACGTCATAGGCACCCGAATCCACCTGGTGGCGGACCTCCGGCCGGAAAGTGCCGTCCCCATTGCCCAGCAGGAGCGAGAAACTGCCATACAGGACGGAGTATTTATCCGATTCCCCGCCGGCGGCTAGGATGTCAGGTTTGCCGTCGCCATCGACATCGCCCACGCAATGGCCGACGGCCGATGAGATCACGGGATAGCGGGTCTCGGGCAGGAAAGTGCCATCCCCGTTGCCCAGAAGGACCGAGACATCCGAGTAGTTGCAAACGACCAGATCGGGCATTCCGTCCGCGTTCAGGTCGTCCAGGGTAGCCATCTCGGGGAATCGACCGACGGTCACAATGCGTTCGAACTGGAAGGTCCCGTTCCCGTTGCCCAGGATCACGGCCACCCTGTCCGAACTCCCGTAGGTGATCGCTATATCCATGCTCCCGTCCCGGTCGATGTCGCCGGCGGCGATCGAATCCGGGACGGTTGTCTCTTCGGTGGTGCCGACGAAACGGGGGGCTCGGAAGGTGCCGTCGCCGTTGCCCAGCAGCAGATACCGGGTGGTGGACACGATGTCCAACATCCCGTCGCCATTGAAATCCGCAATGGCTAGAGCACGCAGTTGGCTTCCCCCGGGAGTGAACCGTTGCTCGGTCTGGAAGGAACCGTCTCCGTTGCCCATAAGAAGCGAGACGTCGCCGGTAACGCTGTTTCCTGTGGCCAGATCAGGCTTTCCGTCCGCGTTGAAATCCCCCGCCACCAGGCACACCGGATGCTTCCCTACCATGAACCGTTTCTCCTTCTGGAAGGAGCCGTCACCATAGGCCAGAAGGACGGAAACGTCATCGGACAACGCGTTGGCGGTGGCCAGGTCGGTTTTGCCGTCCCTGTTGAAGTCCGCGTGCGCAAGTGACAAGGGCAAGTCCCCTACCACGAACCGGTCACGGGTTCGGAAGGTGCCGTCGCCGTTGCCCCGCAGCACGCAAACCCGGGATGAATCGTAGGCCGGGGCGGCGAGGTCCACCTTGCCATCGCCGTCGAAATCGGCTGCAGCGAGGGACGAGGGGTCGCCTCCGGACGGGAATCGGAGCCGGGTCGGGAATGTGCCGTCACCCAACCCGGGCAGAACCGAAATCTCCCCTGAGACGTTGTTGCAGGCCGCGAGGTCGGGATGCCCGTCGGCGTTGAAATCCATCGCGACCACCGCAGCCGGACCGTCCACCGCGGCGACTCGGGTTTCGGTCCGGAAGGTGCCGTCGCCGTTGCCCAGAAGGACCGTGATGGAGTCGGAGGATCCGTTGGGGCAGGCCAGATCGAGTTTCCCGTCCCGGTTGAAATCCCCCGCCGCCGCCACGCCGCCCCCCGATCCGACGGATGGCGAATCGCTCAACACGAACGTTCCGTCGCCGTTGCTCAGCCAGATCTTCATCACGTAGTGCCCGCTGTCAACGCAGGCGAAATCGGATCGGCCGTTGCCATCGAAGTCTCCGGTCAGGATGCAGGCCACGTCGGAGAGTGATGCGCTGATCACGATCTGGGGCTGGAAGCCGCCCGCTCCGTTGCCGAGCAATACCGAGACATTGTAGGAGTTCTCGTTGGCAGTTGCGAGGTCGGGCTTCCCGTCGCCATTAAAGTCCCCCGCCGCAACGGAAACCGGACCTTCGCCGACGTCGAAGGACAACTCGGCCTGGAAGGTGCCGTTCCCGTTCCCGAGGAACACGGAAACACTGTCGTCCCACTCGTTGGCGACGGCCAGATCCGCCCTGCCGTCCCGGTTGAAATCGGCCGCAACGAGGGAGGAGGGGCCGCTGGCGAGGCTGCCTCCTACGGGCAGAATAAGGTGAGGCAGGAAAGTGCCGTCTCCCTTGCCGAGGAGGACGGAAGCGCTGTCGGAATATACGTTTGCCGTGGCCAAGTCGGGTTTTCCGTCCGAATTGAAATCGGCGGCGACCACCGAGTTGGGACCCGCCCCGACTATGTTGGTCCTCTCGCCCGGCGGGACCGAGACGGGTCCAGCTTGTCCGTGCAGCGAGCATGGCCCCAGGATCATTACCACGCTCAAGGCGGCCAAGCCCAGGTCGGAGACCGCCGTGCGGTATGGAACCCGGTTGGCGGAGGGGCGGCGGAAGACTCCCGGTGAGGGCAGGCCCTGGCCGGGAAGCCGCGCGGGCGCGGGTGCCTCCAGGCCGTGGGCGGCGGGGTGCCTCGTGCGTCCTACTGCGGATGGTGCGATCATGGTGACAATCGACTTGTTGTGCCTAGAACGGTTTGCCATCACCCTGCAAAAGAGCGAGACAGTCATCGCTATCGTGATTCCGAGCGGGTAGCCGAGATTGTCCGTTTTATCTTGGGCGATTCGCCATAGAGATGCGTTGAGGCAGAATCCAATTTGGAAGCTGCTGATAATGTTGATCCAATCTGTTTTAATTGGTGTTTTCGGAGGAAGTTGGTGATTCAAAGAGGCACAACCCGCAGCACAACAACCACCATGAGCGGCACTGTCGGGGGCGAAGAATAGGTCTGGGGCGCTCATGGTGATGCGTGTGCTAGTCGTTCGGGAAAAGAGGCTGGCGCTGCGGTCCCTCATTGGCAAGGATGTTCGTGGCGACAATCCTGGTCACGGGGAGGCGTGGACGACCTTGAGACGGAACTGGGCCTTCGGCTTCGATGAAATCGGATCCTGGCTCCGGACTTTGAGCAAGGCCGGGGTGTCCTCAAGGATCGTCGTGTGGCCCGTGCCGGATTCCCATCCGGCCAGGTCGTCGGACACCTCGACCGTGAACTGGAGGCGGCTGGCGTTCGGGTTCCGCGTTATGGTCAGCACCAGATAGCCTCCTTCGGTGGTCATCACCACCGCTCCTGCCGAATCGGGGCGGTTGGCGCGCCGCGCTAGGGCGAACTCCAGGAGGTTCTTCAGTCCGTCCCCGTCCTTGTCACCCAAGGCGTCCGCCACCGAGGCCTCTAGACCGTTCTCTTGCTCCCAGAAATCGGGCATGCCGTCGCCGTCGCCGTCCCGCGATGCATCCAGAATCATGCCGGTTTGCTGCGCCGTGGCACCGATCTGGTAGCCTGCTCCCGGGGCAATCCCGATGATGACGCTCTCGTCGGCCTCCGCAGCGGTGTCGGCCAGGGGATCGATGATGACCTGTGCGATGCTTTGCCCGGCAGGGATGGTCACGATGCCGGAAGTGCCGGTCATCACGGCCCCGATGACGGCGTAATCATTGCCCATCGTGGCCGTGCCGCCAATGGTGATGTTGACCACCAGGCTGCCGCTGGTCGAGTTGCGCGTGAACGTGCAGGCCAGCGAGCCGCTGGCGTCCTCATAGATGCCCGCGGGCGACAGGCCGAGGGACACCGACACGTCTGGCTGCGGACCAAGGCCCGAGTAAACATAGGCTGCCCCAGAAGCGCCCGCAATCTCGTCGGGCGTGCTGTTGACCCCTGTAGTGCCGCTGTCTTCATAGGGAGCCCCGGCCACCACTGTGTTGCCGGAGACCGCAACGGAACTGCCAAAGAAGTCGCCCTCCCCCGTGTTAGACGCCTTGAGGTAGGCCTGTTGGGTCCAAACCCCGCCGCTGCGCACAAACACATAGGCCGCACCGGAATTTAGGGCACTGTCGTTTGGCGTGCTGTTGACCCCGGTAGTACTGCTGGATTCATCCGATGCCCCGACGACCACCGTGTCACCCGAGATCGCCACAGAGTTGCCGAAGCTGTCCCCTCTGCCTGTATTGGACGCCTTGAGGTAGGCCTGCTGGGTCCAAACCCCACCGTTGCGCACAAACACATAGGCGGCGCCTGAATCCCGGGCCCCCTCGTTGGGTACGCTGTTCACCCCGGTCGTGCTGCTGTCTTCCAGCCATGACCCGGCGACCAATGTGTCCCCGGATATCGCAACGGATATGCCAAAATCGTCAGCCACCTCTGCATTGGACGCCTTGAGGGTGGCCTGCCAAGTCCAAATTCCGCCGCTGCGCACGAACACACTGACAGCATGCGAATCCATTCCCCCGACGGCCACCGTGTCCCCTGAGACCGCTACCTCGCCATAGGCCCCCCCCGCGGAAAAATAGGTTTCCTGGGCCCAAACCCCTCCGCTACGCACGAATACATAGGCCAAGCCATAAGCGGCTGGCTTGATGGCCACCGTGTCCCCGGACACCGCTACGGAGTGGCCGAACCCATCATAGGCTCTGGTGTTGGATGGCTTGATATAGGCCTGCTGGCTCCAAGTCGCACCGCTGCGGAAAAAAACATAGGCCGCACCAGACCGTCTGGCTCCCTCGTCTGGTGTGCTGTTGATCCCGGTCGTGCTGCTGGATTCATACAATGCCCCGACCACCACCGTGTCTCCGGATATAGCCACGGAGCAACCGAAACCGTCAGCCGAACCCGTGTTGGAAGCCTTGAGGTAGGCCTGCTGGGCCCAGGTGGCGCCGGAGCGCACGAACACATAGGCTGCGCCGGAACCCGGAGCGCTGCCGTCAGGCGTGCTGTTGATCCCGGTCGTGCCGCTGTCTTCATTCATCGCCCCAACGACCACCGTGTCCCCGGATATCGCGACGGAGCGGCCGAAGTCGTCTCCTGCCCCCGAATTGGACGCCTTGAGATAGGCCTGCTGGGCGATGGGGTCGATGGTCAGCGGGTATCGCGCCGCCCTATCCTCGACTACCAGGCTGAACTCCCGGCCCTCCGGCCTCTCGAACCGTGATGGCAGGACCTGGCCGTCCGCGTCCCAGACTCTCAGCCCTGAATAGGAAATCAGCGTCGCGCCCGCATCGTCACGGAAGTGCACCGTTCCGGCATCGCCCAAAAGCGACGGGCGCAGGCCGCCGACCGTCACCAGCGTGAGGACCAGCGGTTCGCACGCCAATCCACCCTCCGGCCTGCCGGCCAAGGTGAACCCATGTTCCAGGCCGCGCCGGTCATTGACGAGCCATTCCTCGATCGTGTCGTTCCACCGGCATGTCAGCCGCTGCCCCGTGGCAGCCACCTCCGGCGCGCCGGTGACGCGCTGCTGCCGGGATCCGAAGCCGTAGCTTTTCAATTCCAGCCCCCAGGTCCAATCCGCACCCTTGGGGATCGCGACAAAACCCCGTCCATCGAATGTCGTGGTCCATTGCTGGCCGGGATTGTGCGCCTGCCATCTTCCGTCCACGAGACGGAACCCGTGCCGCCACGCCTCATGCGCGGTACGGATGCTCTGCCAGTCGGACTGGGCCAATCCCCGGGGAATTCGGTCGGGTGCTGCGGCGGTATGACTCCGGACGTCACGAGACGTTCCCCCATGGATGGCCTTTGGTGCAACAGACAACCCCAGCAATGGCACCAAGCACCATGCGACTCTGAAGTATGGTGACGACTTCATAATTGAGGAAAATATGGGTGTGAACCAAACTTTACTTCATAAACCGGCTCGGGTTCACTATTGGATGATTCAGTTTGCTGCGGGGCGGACGAAGTCGAACAACCTGATGCAACGACAATCAGCGTGAGAGTTGGAATTGCGGGGCGCATTTTCATAATGGTCAGGAGTGGGTGCCTCATCATGCTGGGCCAAATGCCTTGACCTTGCCTCTATGGTCGAATGTGATAACATAAGAGTCTCCGCGATAGACATACTCACTTTTCAAATGCCCTCGCGGATCACCTCCGATCGCTTGGAAGTTTATGCCCTGACCGTAGTCGATCATGAACTGGACACCCGTAGCACCCATGCGCGATTTCATAATTCTCTTGAATTCACCGCTGATCGGCCCCATGACTTCCTCAACCTGCCCGACACTCATGCCGGCCTGTAGCAAATTCAACCTTTGGTCCGTTTCTCGTCTGGGGGCTCCACCCGGTGCACCTGCCGTGCAACACGATAGGATAGCGCAAACCAGCAATATTCCAATCGCCAGGGTGTTCATTGGTTCAGGAGTTCGACGGAAACGAGCCTCAGTTGCGTTGTGCCGAAGGTGACATTTTTCGTGTCCAACCACACCGGCTCGAGCGAGAAATGATATTTCTTACCGGGTTGCAGCGTCACAGTCTTGCATGGAACGCCACATGTCAGCTCCTTTTGGCACAACCACATCAACCGGTAGGGTCCAGCTTTGCGGCACCAACTTAGCTCCCCATTGTAGCCCAAGTGGCCAACCTTCGTTCCTGTGCCAGAAAAGGTCAACAGATCTTCCCCTGTCTCCTTCATCGATACCGACCATCCATCCCTCCTGAGATCGCTCGCGATTGCTGCGGTGCCCACATTTTCCAATGCGCCATTTATCGCATAGAAATGCAAGCGGGCCCCCTCCTTGACTGCGTCGATGTGATAGAGTGGTTCCCTGTTGCTCCTCACCGGAAAATCGCGGGCCGCTGGCAGCGGGATTTCGTCGCTCCTCGTGTATTGCTTAAGAGTCGGGCTGGATGACGCACCTTTTGGGCGAATGTCCCGCCATTGGAAGGTTTCCTTAGCCTGATGCCGCCCCTGATCCACGACCTGTCCCTCATCAATGATTCGAAGTGACGCCCCGGCCCCGAGCATCGAGCCCTTGCGTGTGAGATGGATCACACAGCAATCCTGCGGAATCGATTTGGGCTCTCCGAATGCGCTGGTCGTGGAGGAACATGAACTCAACAGTGGCAGAACCGAGCAGGCGGGCAAGAGAACGGCGCACGCAAGCAACCTTCGGTGAGTGAGCCGTTTGAGGAGACCAAGTTTCAGGACGAATGGGGATATTGGGAGTCGTTTCATATTAGTTTTATGCGGGGTAAAGCATTGTCCTCGCGTTATGGTGGGTTCGCGACAGGGCACAAGTGCCAGGCTTGCAATCACCGGATGACGGCAGGGCCGCCTGTGGGGCCGATGGAAATTAAAATGCCTGGTTCGGTTTTGCTATTGGATGGTTTGGGTTGTTGCGGGGTGGGCGAAGTCGAACAACCTGCTGTAATGACAATCAGCGTGAGGGTTGGAATTGCGAGGCGTATCTTCATAATAGTCAGGAGTGGGTGGATTATTGGCAAGTTTCTGTTTTGGTGGCGAAGATCTTCGAATTGGGAAGTCATTGGACCGGCGCTGAAAAGAGCACCGCCTATTCGTTGGGTATTGGTGTCCATGTCACGATTTTCACGGAACCGTCTGGTTTGCGTGTGGTTTGCGTTGTCGTGTTCCTTCCCTCCTGGAGGTCTTGGATAGCTTTCCGGAAATTTTCATTGACCTTTTGCTCGTCCAAGCCTTGATTCGAAGTTCCGCAGCCCGTGAAGCAAAGCGCAAACATCATGTTTGCCATCGCTTTGTAGGTTTGTCTGGTGGTTGCTTTCATCCGGTATATAAGTCTATTTTGCTCCGTGCTTGCGCAAAATACCGACCATATCGGCATCATTTTTCTCTATCGCTAGTTCAACCAGAGATTGCCCCCTGATTTTTTCCACAGTATCCGCCTTGCTCTTCAATAGAGCTTGGGCAACATCCTTGTGCCCAAACAAGATTGCCATGCTCAACGCTGTGTCACCATCGTTGGTTACTGCATTAACATCCGCCTTGCCAGCTAGCAGCATATCAACTGTCGATTTCTTGCCTGCCGCAGATGCTAGAATCAGTGCTGTGCAACCATCTCTCCTTTTCGTATCCAGTGGCGCACCCCTCCGAAGAAGTTCTTTGACGATTTCAGTTTGGCCTGCTTCTGCCGACACCATCAGTAACGAGGACTTATTGATGAGATCCCTCGCGTTTATCAATTCAGGGGACTTGTTAATCATTCTGAAGACCTTTTTATAATCCCCGGAAACAGCGGCATCAATAACGTCAGATTGTCCTCCGTCCTGCCGTCTGGCCTGAGCAAGTAATGCAGCAAGTTGCCCGCTAGGTCCCTGCACATCCTGATGAACCAACGGAGTATTTTCACTAGGCTCGGTTTTAGGTTGTGTCGCAATCGCCGCATCGCGCAATTCCTGCCATGACGCAAGTGCTGCACTAGCCAATTCGGATATCTGTGGATTCGCCGCAGCTTGAAGCTTGAGTAGAGTCCTGTGGGCCTCTGGATGGATGATGTTGGCCAAGTCATTCAGCGGACCGACATCACCTCCTTGAATCTGATCCCTATACTTCTCCACCATTTTGGCCGCCTTCCGGAACTCTTCATCAATCCATGCCTTCTCAAGAATTGTTTTCTGAAGATCGGAGCTTGGTACTAAAGTCGGAATAGCGTCATCCACGAAACAAGGCAAGGCCGACGACCAAACATCCTTGTCCATTTTCTTTTTCAACAAAGGAACCCCAATCGAGGTCTTGAATAGCGTAATATTTCGCAATTGCCTCACATCCGGGCCAAAAACGGTGCTGGTTGTTTTTCTGCCGTTCACATCGCCTTCAATTTCCACTTGAACTTGCATTTTGCCGCCGAATGTATTGGAGAGAGAACCTTGCTCTCCCACTGTACCGTATACTGCCGATCCAAGTGAATCGCACACGACCTTTACATTATTTACGACAACTTTCCCGACAGGCATTTTGACAGTGTCATCGGTCGTTTCTGGTGTGGCCTCAGGCACGGTAATAAGCATGCACATTAGTACGATAGATGTCTTCGTAGGCAGGGCAGTGAAGACGAGCCCGGGCAACGGGGCGGCAAGGCGGGCGACAAACCGGCGGGGGCAAGAGATCATTGTTTTCATCGGCGGAAATTGGTGGCTTCAATGCTTTCTAAAGCAAACCGGCGGGAAAAATACGGACTTTGTGATTTTTTTCATGGTGATTCCGCCCCAGGTCCAGTGGTCGGGGGATTGGCCCGATCGGTCCCGACCGGGGCGGCCTTTTCCGAGGTGGCGGGCGTGTCGGCTTTTCCGGCGGAGGCCCCGGGGTTGGCTTGTTCCGCTGCCTGCTTGCGGATGGCGGCGGCTTGGGTGGAATCGCCGCATGCCGCACGGACGGCGGCCAGAATATTGCGGATGCCGGGGTTGGTGCCGCCTGTCAGCCGGTTGGCCTCCTCCGCCTGGCGGAGCGCCTTGGGAGCGTCGCGGATTTCGGGATAGGGCGAGGTGGCCCGGACCCATGCGAGGCGGCGCAGGGCGTCGGGGTCGTTGGCGGAATGCGCCTCGGCAACCTCGCACCAAGCGCGGAAGAACCGAACGGATTCCGCCCGGCTCTCGGACGCGACGGCTTCCGGGGGGCGGCTGTCGTGGCCGGGCGAGGCATCGAGAATTACGGTCAATCCCTCAAGATCGGTGAGGGCGATGCGCTGCCCGTCGGGATGCCAGTCAACCGCCATGATGTTATGGGTGGCTCCCCCAGGATGCAAAAGCGAGAATACCTCGGTGCCCGTGGCGGGATCCCAGAGCCGGATGGTCCGGTCCCAGCCGCCGGAAACGATGTGGTTGCCATCCGGGCTCCAATCCAGGCCCGCCACGGCAGCCCCATGGCCTGCAAGCACATGCAGCAGTCGGCCGGTGGCAGCCTCCCAGATGTGCGCCGTGCCATCCTTCGCCCCGGAAACCAAGCGGGTGCTGTCGGGGCTCCATGCCAGCGACACCACTTCGTCCGCATGGCCTGCGACGGATCTGATTCTGCGCAGATTGCCATCATGAAAATGAACCTCCCTACCCGAACCCAGGGCAAGCAAGCCGCCATCGGGGCTCCACGCCAGGGTCCGATGGTTTCCCTCAGCCAGCGGGATGGAGCGGTGGATGCTCCCGTCGGCCGGATTGAGGAGGATGAGCCGTCCGGTTAGACCGGTGGCGGCGATCACGCTCCCGTCGGGTTTCCAGGCGGTGGAATGGAAATCCTCCCCGTAGGATTTTTGATCCCACAGCAATTGCCTGGTGGCCGGATCCCACATGCGGATGCCGTTGGTGCCGCATGAAACGAGGCGCTTGCCATCCGGCCTCCAGTCGCCGCAACGTGTCCACGCATGATAGCCGTTTTCCAAGGCGACCGGAGCACCGTCCAGATCGAAGTCGAAGAACCAGGCTTCGATCCTGGGCCCGCCGATGGCGAGGCGCCTGCCATCCGGGCTCCAGCGAAGAAAAACGGCCGTGGACTCATAATACATGGAACGGGCGACCCTGTTCCGACGGGCAGACAAGCCCCAAATACGCACGGTGCCATCCGCGCCGGCCGAGGCAAGCCGCGAGCTGTCCGGGCTCCAGGCCAAGGCATACACGGACCCGGTGTGGCCTAGAAGTTCCCGGATCTTCTTTCCCCCCCCCCGCCAGTCGCGGACCACAATCCTGCCGTTGCCACGGCTGGACGCGGCGATGGTTCGCCCGTCAGGGCTCCATCCCACGGAGAGTCCCGTGTCCAGATGGTCCCAAAACGAGTTGGTCCGAAGGCCCGTATCCGGGTCGCGCAAGTGGATGGCTCCGTCGCTTTCGCCGGTTGCGATCACCTTGCCGTCGGGCGAGCAGGCTGAGGAGGCAATCTCGCCGAAGTCCTGCGTGGGAAGGCTCCACTTTTCGTGGAAATCCGGGGCAGCCCATGCAGATCCGGCCGCCTGTTGGCCGAAGGCGAAAAGGCGGTCGCCGGAAGGAGACCAACAAACCGTAGTGACTGGCGCAGCCACTGACAGGTGGCGGATCTCGACCCCGGCGGAGGGGTCCCAAACCTTGACACATCGGTCTTTACCGCCCGTAGCCAACCAGCGGCCGTCAGGAGACCATGCGGCGGCGCTGACGGCCCCGGCATGGCCCGCCAAGGTCCGGTGAGTGCCATCGTTGGGGTTCCAAAGGAGGATGAGGTGGTCGCCACCCGCCGAGGCGAGACACGTGCCGTCGGGCGACCATGCGACCCGAAGGACGGAGGCGGAATGCCCGCGCCACGATGCGACCGGCTTGGTGGTGGCGGCGTCCCAGATCTTCACGGCACCATCGTGGCCGCCGGTGGCGAGGAGACCACCGTCCGGGCTCCAGGCAACCGTCGCAAGATCGCCCTTGCCGACCCGGATGACGGCTTCCTCTTCGTGGCAGAGGTGATCGAGGAAATGCCATTCCCATCCGCAGAGGTCGGGACGGCGCCTTTTCCACTCCTCCAGTAAAGCCACGATGCCGCCGTAGCCGGAGTCTTGCTGCTGGCTCATCCGCACGGCGAGGTTCATGGCGGACTGATAGGCGCGAGTCTCCGTCTCCAAACGGGCGCGCTTCTCCTTGTGCCCCATCCAGAGCGAGATACCCAGACCTGCCGTCAGGGAAAGTAACACCAGGAACCCGGATGCCACCATACCCTTGTTGCGCCGGACGAATTTCCGGAAGCGGCGCAGGACCCCCGGGGGGCGCGCGGTGATGGGTTCGCTGCGCAGGTGGCGGCGGATATCCTCAGCCATCTCCTGGGCGTTGTCGTAGCGGCGGTCGGGGGATTTCTCCAACGCCTTCATCACGATGCCGTCCAGATCGCCGCGCAGTTCGTTGACCAACTGGCGGGACGTGGAAAGCCGCAGCCGCGCGGTATCAATGAGAGTCTCCACCCCGGCCCGGGCGACTCCGACAGAGGGTGCGGGCGGCTCCTCCTCGCGGATGATGCGGACGATTTCATCCACTGCGGCGTGGCGCAACCGCGCGGGCTCAAAAGGTGGACGGCCCGCCAGCAATTCGTAAAGCAACACCCCTAGGGAATAGACATCGCTGCGGGTATCCGCGCCATTGTCGGTTAGACCGGCCTGTTCGGGACTCATGTATGCCGGTGTGCCGATGAACTGGTCGAAGACGGTGTAGATTGTGCAGTTGCCGAGTTGCCGATGGTCCAAGGCCTTTGCGATGCCGAAATCGATGATCTTGGGCACGGGATGGCCGTCCGTCTCTGCGACCAGGATGTTGGACGGTTTCAGATCCCGGTGGATGATCCCCCTTAGGTGGGCATGGCGCACACCTTCACAAACCTGAAGGAAAAGATCGAGTCGTTGGGAGATGGCAAGGCGTTGCCGGTCACAATAACAGACGATGTTTTCGCCCTCGATGAACTCCATCACAAAGAACGGCCGGCCGCCGCTGCTTGTGCCCGCATCGAACACACGCGCGATGTTCGGGTGGTTCATCAGGGCGAGCGCCTGACGTTCCGCCTCAAACCGGGTCAGGACGATGCGGCTGTCCATGCCGGGCTTGATCACCTTGATGGCCACCTCGCGTCGCACCGGCCGCTCCTGCCAAGCCCGGAAGACTTCCCCGCACCCCCCTTCCCCGATCCGACCGGCGATCCGGTAGCCGGGAAAAGCATCGGCAGACGCCGCCAGGCTTGGGGTCTCCGCACCCGCCTCCTTGTCAAATCCTTCATCCTGACCAGACTTGTGCAGACCCAGACTTAAAAGACAGCGGAGGCAATGCCCACCAGGCTGGTAATCACCCAGGGGGGTGCCGCATTGGTCGCATCTCTTATTTTCCTTCATCGCACGGGCCATCGATCATGTTCTAAAGTAACGGCTGCCGGAAACTACCGGAAAAGTGGCCGTTCAATTTTCGGCCAGAATGGACAGCAGGTGACGAATCTCACCCTCAATTTCATCCGGATGGAAAACGGTTTGGGAAATCTCCCTGCGAAGTATGGCCCCAAAGCGAGCCCGCATGGTTCGGCAGGCCTGCTCTGCCGCCCCCCTGGAAATGCCAAGGGCCGCGCCTGCGGCCTCGTAATCCGCTCCGGTGGCCGACCGAGTCAGGAATGGCACAAGCGCGTCATGGACGGACTTGCTATCCCTCCGCAAATAGTCCTCAGCCAGCGCTTCCATGGTGCGGGCGGCCAAGGCCAGAGCCCATTCACGGTCGAAGGATCGATCTCCGCTGAACAAGTCTGGCGGCGAAGGGATCGACTCTAGGCATGCGGTATCGAGCCGATCAATCGGATGGTTTCCCCCGCGTTTCGCGGCGGTGGCATGGTCGTGCTGGTTGTGAAGGAAGTGTTGAATGGATGCCGCCATGAAGTTACGAAAGCGCCCACGTTCCCGCCGCGCCCGCTGGATCACTCCGTGTCGAATGACGAACTCAAAGAAGCCCTGGGTCAGATCCTCGGCCTGATGGAAATCGCGGCACTTGCCCAGGATGAATTTAAAAATCGGCAGCCAATAGCGGGAGCATAGGCGGCTCATCGCTTCCTCCGCCGCCGCAGGACTCGGGGAGGCGGACTCAAGAATGATGCTCCAGTTGGTGGTAGGGAAGCGGCTTGGCTGGTTTTCGCTCATAAATGACAGGAACTAGAACGCGAAGGCAGACGAAACCAGAATCTTCGAGAATTTGTTATATTTGCTGGGAAATTGCTTCTCACGGTTGGCGCGCGTTAGGGGCTAGACCATTGCTCGGAGACCAGGAGAAAAGGGGCGGGGGAAAGGAGTTGAGGCAAGATGCCTCTAAGGCACCCGAACGGCAGATCGGAGGCGCGTTTTGCGGGTTCATCGGCGCGGAAATGGGTGGAATGGTGTGAAATCCTCAAGCGGAAGAATACGGTTTCCCCTTCCCAAGCCAAGGAAAATCGGAGGAAGTTTCGGGAGTTTTTAGTACCAGTTTCAAGTCGCCGAATTCAGTCGAAGCGGGGGACCAGGATAGACCGCCGCCCAGGTCAACCTCACCGAGTATGGGATCGTGAATGGACGGGCGTACTCCGGCCGGCGCGGCGAGGTGGGTGACGGCATCGAAGGCCCAATTGGGAAAATGGTTCTGGCGGATGTCCGTAGCCCCCGCGTTATTTCAACTGGAAAACCCCCAGCTTTGCTAGGGGGTGCTGGGTGGCTGCGTGTGACGGTCGAAGTTGCACGCAACCAAGCAAAGAAATGAAACATACGAAGTGGGAATGCAAGTATCACGTGGTGTTTATCCCGAAGTGCCGGCGCAAGGTGAACGACCTGAGCCAGGTCATGAAAAGCCTCCTGCAGCGTTTCACCCGCTTTTTTACCGCACCCACAACCGGAGCGGAACCCCGTTAGAGGAGCGTTTCAGGAGCGTGATTGCCTGATGAATGGCGTCGCCTGCGGCGATAGGGTGTTAGGCCATCTCGCTACGCTCGGTTGTGGAAGGCGCCATCGCGGCGCGAACGATGGCGGCCTACATCGATCTGAATCCCATCCGTGCCGGAATGGTCACCGATCCGGCGAAAACCGCTGGAGCATCTGCGGCGAGGCGGCGGGAGGTGGCAACAAAGGGAACGGAAAGAAAGCGCGTGAGGGATTGGTGCGGGCGTGTATGAGCCACCACGGCGCGGGATTCGAGGCGGAGAAATGGAAGAAAAATTCGCGCATTCACCGGCGTGCGATGGGCCTGGCGCTGGGCCGCAAGAGCGGAAGATCAGAGGTTGATAGGAACAAGATCGAGCCCGGTCTGAACACGGAGGAGGCTTTGGCGGCCAAGGACAACGGCACGGTGTTGCCGGATTTTGGGATGGCCGCGATGCTGCTGCACCGGGTGAGGTATTTCACGGATGGGGAGGTGATCGGCAGCAAGGCGTTTGTAAACGTGGCGTTCGCCAACGCGCGGGCACGGTTCGGGGCGAGGCGCAAGAATGGCGCACGGACTTTGCGTGGCAAGGTCGGCGCGGCTAAAGGCGTGCTGTGGAGCGCGCGGGATTTGCGGGTGGAGGTGTGGGGATCGGGTGGTTTGATTGGAGAGGGATGCACTTTTTGGTGGCAGGCGGGGAGGGCCTGCGGCCGGGCCGACTGAAGTCGGCGTTCCGTTAGAGGCGGCGCCATGGAGGCGGCAAACTCCCTTTTCCGGCGGGAATCGGTTTTGGGGCGTGTTTTGCCAACACCATCCCCGTCCCCTTCGTCGGTTAGGCTTTGTTTTCCGGGACCACCGGCGCCTTGGTCTGGCCGGTGCCGCGGATGCGGTATTGGTAGGACGTCAGCTCGCGCAGGGCCATCGGTCCGCGGGCGTGGAGTTTGTCGGTGGAAATGCCGATTTCCGCGCCGAACCCGAATTCGCCGCCGTCGTTGAAACGGGTGGACGCGTTGTGGAACACGCAGGCCGAATCGACCTCGCGGAGGAACCGTTCCGCGGCGGCTTCGTCCGCGGTGACGATGGCGTCGCTGTGGTGCGAGCCGTATTCGTTGATGTGGGCGACCGCTTCGGTTAGGTTGGCGACCTGCTTGACGGATAGAATCAGGTCGAGGTATTCGGTGCGCCAATCGTCGTCGGTGGCGGGCTTTGTGTCGGTTAGAATGGTGCGGGTCGCCTCGCAGCCGCGGATTTCCACGCCTTTGGCGCGCAGGGCGGCGGCGATGGGTGGCAGCAGTTTGGCGGCGGCGGCCTGATGGACGAGAAGGGTTTCCACGGCATTGCAGACGCCGGGTTTCTGGGTCTTGCTGTCCACCGCGAGGGCCACGGCCATGTCCGGGTCGGCGGCGGCGTCCACGAACAGGTGGCAGATGCCGTCGTAGTGCTTGATGACCGGCATGCGCGCCTGGGAGACCACGGCTTCGATCAACCCTTTGCCGCCGCGCGGGATGATCAGGTCCAGCCATTTGTCCATGCGGGCCAGTGCGCCGACGCTTTCACGGTCGGTCGAGGGCACCAACTGGATCGCGTGATCCGGCAGCCCGGCGGCCGCGCCCGCGGTTTGCAGCGCTTCGGCGATGGCGAGATTCGAGTGGATCGCCTCGCTGCCGCCACGGAGGATTGTGGCGTTGCCGGTTTTGAAACACAGGACGGCGGCGTCCGCGGTCACGTTGGGTCGGCTTTCGTAAATGATGCCGATGGTGCCGATGGGCACGCGGACCTGCTCGATGCGGATGCCGTTAGGGCGGGACCACGACTCCATCACCTGTCCGACCGGATCGGGCAGCAGCGCCACCTCGTCGATCCCGGCGGCCATGGCTTCGATGCGTTTTTCGTCGAGCCGCAGGCGGTCGAGCATGGCGGCGGTGAGTCCTTTTTCCTCGCCGGCGGCCATGTCTTTGGCATTGGCGGCGAGCAATGCCGGGGTTGCGGCGCGGATACCCGCCGCCATCGCGCGGAGGATGGCGTCCTTCTCGGCGGTGGTCAGTTGGGCGAGCCGGTGGGCGGCGGCGCGGGCCTGGCGGCCCATGGTTTCGAGGTCAATGGTCATTGGTCAATAGTCATCGGTGATTGGTCATTTGCCGGAAAGGGCCGGATGGGTGGCAGCCATCTTCCATCCATCATCCGCAATCCACGATTTTACAAGGAAAACGCGTGGAAATTCCTACCCCCGCGACGATCTCCGCGAGGCGTTCCGGGTGGCGGCCATGGGCGATGTGGGTTTCGATGCCCGCCTCCACGGCGAAACGGATCGCCGCGAGTTTCGAGGCCATGCCACCCATGGAAAAGCGGCCTTTGTCGCCGCGGACGTGGCCGAAGGCCGCGTCGATGTCCGCCACCTCGGGGATCAGCGCGTTCGTCGCGGGATCCAGCAGACCGTCCACGCTGGTTAGAAGGATCACCCGCGAGGCGCCCGCGAGTTTCGCCACCCGGACGGACAGCATGTCATTGTCGCCGAATTTCAGCTCCTCCACGGCCACCGAATCGTTCTCGTTGATGATCGGAATGATGTTAGGCTCCGCGAGCAGACGGTTGAAGGTGTCCGAAACATAGCCGCTGCGTTCCGGAGTACCGAGGTCGGCGGCGGTTAGAAGAACCTGGGCCACCGTGATGTCGAAGTTGGCGAACAAGCTGCTGTAGGTCTGCATCAGGCTGGCCTGCCCCACCGCCGCGCAGGCTTGGCGGGTGGCGGTGTCCTGCGGGTATTCGGTGAGCCCGAATGCCGCCAGTCCGGAGCCAACCGCCCCGGAGGAAACGAACAGGCAGCGGTGGCCGGAACGCATCAGTCCGGCGATGGCCGCGACCAGATGCACCAGCGCCGCGCGGTCGAGCGTGCCGTCGTTGGCTTTGGTGAGAACGCCGGTTCCGGCTTTGATCAGAGTGAGTGAGGACATGGTGGGATCGGAAAATCGCCGGCCTGCGGAGTGGTCGGCGGCAGGCGGAGTCTGCCATCTCCGGCATGGCTGGCAAGCGCGGGTTTGCGGCGGAAAAATTGTCCCTTGCGCATCCGGAAAACGGGATTACGGTCCGCGCTTATGTTGAAGCGCAGGAAAGTACTCGGTTTGTTGGCGATGGCGGCGTTGCCCGTTACGGCGGGCGGCATCACCCCGGCATCCGTCTGGATTCGCACGATCAATGGCGATGGCGAGCACTGGTTGTGTGAGGGAAGGGCGGAAAAAATCCGCGCAGCCATGGACGAACTGAACCGCGTCGCACAGGAACCGGTCCGGTTCCATGAAGGAAACCAGGGAACCACCAAGGTGGACGGCAAAGCGGTCCGGATCGAACTGCGATACGCCGCCTGATGACCGTTAGAAATCCGGGAGCTTGAACGTCTCGATCCGGAAAAACACCGGCGAGGCCGCGGGAATCCCGTTCACGGACCGGTCCAGATAGGCCCGGCGCTCGGCGTAGCCGCCGGAGGGAATGCCATCGGTGATTGTCACGGCGGGAACCCACCAGGTCTGGAGATTGGTGGATACCCAAATCCGATAGGAAGGTCCGTCCGACTGGCGGACCGGGAACCGGATCTGCAAAAGCCCCGCGGCTGCGGTTGGCGGATCCGCTTTCAACGCGGAACCGTCACCCCGGTCCGGCCGGCCACCGAAAGCCGCCTCGAAAAACGCCGATTGGCCGTCCTTGTCCGGATCGCTGGCAGAGCCGAGCGATCCGAGGCCACTGAAAGCCAGTTCCCAGGCATCCGGTAGCAAATCGTCATCCTCGTCGGTCGTGTCATCGCAACGGAATGACCGACCGTTGGGGTATCCGGTAAAGGGTGTCGCGGTGGGAGAGGAGCTATCGAGTTTCAAGACGGTGCCACTGCCGGAGGCCAGACAAAGCAGGCGGCCGAATCGGTCGATTGTCAACCCGCGCGGTCCCGATATTCCGGACGCCACCAATGCGGTCGCCCCTGTTTCGGGGTTCCATGAACGGACGGTGCCTTGGCTGTAGGACGAGCAATACACCAGTCCGCCAGGCACCACCGCCACGCCCCAGGCGTCCTCGGTTCCCGCCTCGGACCAGATTCCCCGCACCGTCCCGTCGAAGGCCATCCGCACGACCGAATTCTGGGCGGAATCGGCGATAAACAACTCGCCACGAACGGGATCCACCGCGAGATCGGTCGGACGCTTCAGGCCGCTTCCCGGAAGGGCAAAGGCCGGGCCCGCACCGCTGGAATCGATCATCCGGCTGCGAACCTGGTCGGTGGCGCTATCAAGAAACCACAGGCGGCGGTTGGCGACATCCACCGCAAGACCATGGACGACCGCGCCCGATTCGGACCAGAACGACCCCAACGACTGCCCGTTTTCCGCGTTGAGCATGGAAATCGAACCGCTGGTGGGCACCGACGCGAATACCCGCCGTGTGACCGGATCGTAGGCCACGCCCCACGCGTTGGCCACGGGACCCCATGCCAAAGGAACCGGGGCGGAAATCGTGGACGACGCCAGCGATCCCCCGGCCGGCACGCCCACCGTGACCCTCGGTTCGGCAAAGAGCGGGGCTGGAATCAACGCCGACATCAGAAAAAATTTCGGAATTTTTGACATGGTTTTCAAAATACATCCGATTTCAACTTGCGCAATCGGTTTTTTGGCGGATCGTCGCCGCTTATGTCCGAACCATTTATTGGAGAAATTCGCATGACGGGGTTCAATTTCGCCCCCGTGGGTTGGGCGCTCTGCAATGGGCAACTGTTGTCGATCGCGCAGAACTCCGCGCTGTTTTCGTTGTTAGGAACGCAATTTGGGGGAAATGGACAATCCACATTCGGATTGCCCGATCTTCAGGGTCGCGTGCCGATGCACCAGGGATCCGGAGCCGGCCTGACTCCCCGGACGATGGGCGAGAAAGCGGGGACCGAAACCGTGCAGCTCACGGCGGCCCAGATGCCGGCCCACTCGCACGCGACTTCGGTGCCTGCCACGGCCGCGGTCGCAACCGCGGCGTCCCCCGGCGGAAATGTTCCGGCCAAGGCCGCCGACGGGGAGAGCAATTATGCCGCCACATCCGACGGAAGTTCCATCGCATGTTCGGCGGCGTCCGCGGGCGGTGGCCAGGCGCATCCCAACATACAACCTTACCAGGTGGTCAATTTCATCATCGCCACCCAGGGGATTTACCCGTCCCGTCCATGACGGAGCCTGTCCCGCCGCCTCTGCTCCGGGTGGCGACGCCTTCGGACGATCCGTTCTTGCTCGCGCTCTATCAAACCACCCGAGGAGCGGAGCCCGGGTGGGCCGCGCTTCCCAACCGCGCGCGCGACGCGTTGCTGGCTAGCCAGTTTCACCTCCAGATCGCCTCTTACGCGCGCGACCATCCGGATCTCGAACGTTATGTCGTGGAGATCGATGGTCAGCCGGTCGGCAGGTTGGATGTCGAGCGGAGCCCGGATGCCGTGCTGCTGGTGGAAATCGCCCTACTCCCTGATGCCCGCCACCGTGGGATCGGTGGCACCTTGGTCCGCGGCCTCCAGAATGAAGCTCGCGACAAAGGACTGCCGGTAAGACTTCATGTCTGGCATGACACCGGGGCCGCCGCGTTCTATCAGCGGCTCGGTTTCAAAATCACCGCCCCCGGCAGCCAAGGCGACCGGATGGAATGGAGTCCGGCAGGTTAGGGCGTGCCGCGGGTTTTCCGAGCGCCTGACGCGCCGGGGAGCGAGGGGGCCTTGGATTGCTCCCATCTCCGGCTTGACGCGCGGCCGCCGCCTATCCAGCATCGGCGAAGCTCCACCGCCATGATCCGCTCGCTTGCCTTCTGCGCCGTTCTATCCGCCAACGTTTCCGCTCTTCCGATTGTCCCCGCTCCGGACAAGGTCGAGGTCACTCCTGACGCGTTCTTCCGGCTCACTCCGGCCACCCCGGTTTACCGCTCGGGCATCGGTCCGGCGCTGCCGGGGTATCTGGTGGAGCAGTTGCAGCACGCATTCAATCTGCGGGTGGCTCCGGGAACCGGGCAGGCACCCAAAGGGATCTCTCTGGCGGTGGATGTCGACGCCGACATGGGTTCGGACTACGTGCTCATTGTTTCCGAAAACGGCGTTGCCATCGGTGGAAACAACGAAGAAGGCGTGTTCCATGGCATTCAAACGCTGCTCCAGTTGATCCCGCGCGGCCCCTCGCCGGACGGATCCTTCCATATTCCCGCCTGCACCATCCTGGACACGCCCCGCTTCACCTGGCGCGGACTGATGCTCGATTCCTCCCGACACATCCAGTCCGTCGCGGAAATCAAGACCCTCATCGACCAGATGGCGCTCTATAAATTCAACGTGCTCCACTGGCATTTGACCGACGACCAAGGCTGGCGGATCGAAATCAAATCCCGCCCGAAACTAACCGAAATTGGCGCTTGGCGGGTGCCGCGCGAGGGCATTTGGTGGTCGCGGCCCGGTCCCCAACCCGGCGAGAAGCCCACCTACGGCGGCTTCTACACGCACGACCAAATCCGCGAGGTCGTCACTTATGCGGCGGCACGTTTCATCCGCATCGTTCCGGAAATCGACGTGCCCGGACATTCGATGGCCATTCTCGCGGCCTATCCGGAGCTCTCCACCACCGGCGGCCCGTTCACGGTCAATCCGGGCTCGCAGTTTTACAACACCATCGAAAACACCCTCGATCCATCCAACCCGGAAACCTTCCGGCTGTTGGATGATGTTTTCACCGAGGTCGCGGCGCTGTTCCCGGATCCCTACATCCACATGGGTGGCGATGAATGCACCAAGAAATTCTGGGAGGCCGATCCGGATTGCAAGAAACTGATGGAGTCCGAGAATCTGAAAAACACCGGCGAACTCCAGTCGTGGTTCGTCAGGAAGGTGGAGAAAATCATCCAATCCAAAGGCAAAAAACTGATCGGTTGGGACGAAATCCTCGAGGGTGGCCTCGCCGAGTCCGCCACCGTCATGTCATGGCGCGGCAAGGACGGCGGCATCGCGGCCGCCAAGGCCGGCCACCCGGTGGTCATGAGCCCGAGTCCCGCCTACTACCTGGATCTCTATCAAGGCCACCCGCAGATCGAGCCACCCACCTATGGCATGGCCCGGCTCAAGGACACCTGGGCGTTCGACCCCACCCTCCCGGCTGGCACCGATCCCAAACTGCTGTTAGGCATCCAGGGCAACATCTGGACCGAGGAGATCCCCAACTTCCGCCACCTCCAATACATGACCTGGCCCCGCGCCTTCGCCATCGCCGAAGCGGCGTGGAGCAAGCCCGATCCCGCCCGGGATTGGAATGGCTTTGTCGGGCGCGTGGAGGCGCAATTTCGCCTGTTCGACTCGCTGGGCTGGCACTATGCGCGCTCGATCTACGATCCCGCCGTGTCGGTTTCCGCCGACGGAAAAACCATCACTCTAACACCCGAAATCGGCGGCCTCGAAATCCATTACACATTCGATGACACGGAGCCCGACGCGACCTATCCGAAATATGCCGGCCCGCTGGCCGTGCCGCCGGGAGCGTCCTCCCTGCGCACCCGAACCTATCGGGCGGGCCAACCTGTCGGCCGTCTCACCTGGATCGCCATCCGCGATATCGCCAGCGAAAAACGCGCTCCCTGATCCACCACGGAGACCCTGCCACGGCGCTGGGGAGATCTTGGGTGGCTCTCCTAATTTCCCGTCGGAATTCAGCCGTTCGGGCACCTTTGAGAACCATAGTTTCCATTTGGTTCGCCCAAGTGTAAAGTTCGCTTGCAGGATCACGCGACCGATTTGGCAGGAACGAATCGGGGAAGCATGGCGCGAGGCACCAATTGCCTTGGCTAACAGGGACGCGGCGTTCGGGCAAGACGGTGCTTTCCAAGAGTCTCGGAGCGGAGCGCGTTTTTTAAGGTGGCGCGCTCTCGCCGAGAGCGCATGAGAATGAAACGGCGAATAACCGACCGCGAAGCTCAACCCATTCTCACCTCATTCTCATGCGGCCCCAGCGGTGCCGCCCTACCTTTGCGGCCCCGGCGGTGCCGCGCTACCTTGCATTCCATTCTCCTCCCAAAGGTGGCGCGCTCTCGCCGAGAGCGCATGAGAATAAACCGGCGAATAACCGACCGCGAAGCACCACCCATCCTCCCCTCATTCTCATGCGGCCCCGGCGTGCCGCGCTATCTGGCCTCGGTGCTTGGGTTGACATTTTCCGATCCCGGGGCATCATCCGGGACTCCGGGGCGGCGGTGTGGCATGATGTCCGTCGCCAGCCCATGAATCGCCCGATGAAACTGATCTCCTGGAATGTGAACGGCCTGCGCGCCGTGATGGGAAAAGGCTTCCCCGAATTTGTCGCTGCCGAGCGACCGGACATCCTGTGCCTTCAGGAAACCAAGGCGCGGCCGGAGCAGGTCGAGCTGCCGTTGGAACTCGGCGGCTACCGGGCGTTCTGGAACTCGGCGGAAAAGCCCGGCTATTCCGGCGTGGCGGTGTTCTCGCGCGAGATGCCGCTGAATGTTTCCTGCGGCATGGATCTACCCGAACATGATCGCGAAGGGCGCGTTCTAACTCTGGAATATGCCGACTTCATTCTGGTCAATGTTTACACGCCCAACGCACAGGACGAATTGCGCCGGCTCGATTATCGGCTCGAATGGGACGCGGCGTTCCGCGGGCATGTGGCCACGCTGGCCGAACGCAAGCCGGTGGTGTTCTGCGGCGATCTCAACGTGGCGCATCAGGAAATTGATATCGCGAGGCCCAAGGAGAACCGCCGCAACCCCGGGTTTTCCGACGAAGAACGCGGGAGTTTCGGAAAACTGTTGGACGCGGGATTCGCGGATACCTTCCGCCGGCTGCATCCGGAAACCGCGCAGGCCTATTCGTGGTGGTCCTACCGCGCCGGCGCGCGGCAGCGGAATATCGGTTGGAGAATCGATTACTTCGGCGTATCCGAACGCTTCATGCCGCGGGTGGCGGAGGCGTCGATCCTGCCGCACGTCCACGGATCCGACCATTGTCCCGTAGCCATCGCCCTATCATGAACCGCCGCCGTTTCATCGCTCTATCAGCCGCAGCGACCGCCACCACCGCGGTGGGCGCTCCGGAGGACCCCCAGGAAATCACCTTCGCCGTTCTAACCGACGTGCAATACGCGGACATCCCGCCGGAGGGCGAGCGGCACTACCGCGAGTCCATTCCCAAGCTGAAGGCCGCCGTGGCGGAGATCGCCAAGGCCAAACCGGCCTTCACCTTGCATTTGGGTGACTGCATCGACCGCAACTTCGCGTCCTATGCCACGGTGCTGCCGTTGTTCGAGCCGCTCGGCCAGCCGGTCCGGCATTTGTTGGGAAACCACGATTACACGGTAGCCGATGCCGAAAAGGCCAAGGTTCCCGCCACGCTCGGCATGCCTAACGATCATTACGCGTTCCACAGCAACGGTCTGCGGATGGTGATGCTCGATACCACCGAACTCGCGCCCTACAAGCACCCGGCTGGCAGTCCGGAGGAAAAGGCCGCCACAGAGGCGCTCAAGCGCCTGGCCGCCACCGGCGCGGCCAACGCGCAGCCCTGGTGCGGGGGGATTTCCAAGACCCAGCTCGATTGGCTGGAGCGCGAACTCGCCGCCGCCGATGCCGCGGGCGAGCGGGCGATAGTATGCGGCCATCATCCGCTGCTTCCCGCCGACGGCCATGAAATCTGGAACGCCGCCGAGGTGATCGCCGCGCTTGAGCGCCATCCGTGCGTGATCGCGTGGTTCAACGGCCACAACCACGCCGGAGCCGAGGCGGTTAGAAAGGGAATTCCCTATCTCACGTTCAAGTCGATCCTCCACGAACCCGGCAAGACCGCCTACGCGCTGGTCACCGTGAAACCGGACAAGCTGGAAATCGCCGGCACCGGACGCGAGAAATCCCGGAGTTTTCCATTGGTCCAGCGCAAGCCATGACCGGATTGTTGGAAAACCCGGGTCCCTGGCTGGTGCGGATCGCCCGGATTTGGGAGGAGCACGCCGCCGGAATGTTAGAAGATGCGGGAGCGGCTCCGACAAAGCGCCTCGGACCCGAATACTGGCTGACCTCCGACCTAACATCAGAAGCGCTCACTCAGCCGGACCTCGCGCGTTTCATCCGCTGGCGGTTGCCGTTGCATCACGCGTGGCCGTGCAATCCGCGCAAGATGGAGGGCTTCATCGAGAAGGCCGCGCGGGCGTTGCAGCGGAAATTCGCGCCCGCGATGCCGCAGACGCTGCTTTGCGGCGCGCTCGACCCCAGCTCACCGGATCCCTATTTCCGACAACTCGCTACGAATCTGCGCGGGCGCGCGCTGCAACTGATGCCGCCGCCCGCCGCCGCCACGGCTGAGGACCAGCATCCGGCCGAACCCACGCTGTTCTGCATGGTCGGCCAAGCCGGGCTGTTCTGCGGGATGGCCTCGCCCCGGTCGTGCGGCGGCTTTCATCCGGGCGGCACCCGGTTTATCCGGCAGGATGCCGAACACACGGTCAGCCGCGCCGGAGCCAAGCTCGCGGAGGCGCTCCATCAGCTCCGGCTGCATCGCGAGCCGCCGCCAGCGGGCGCACATTGGCTCGAACTCGGCGCCAGCCCGGGCGGCATGACCGCGGAACTGTTGGATCGCGGATACCGCGTGACCGCCATCGACCGCGCGCCACTCGATCCGCGGCTGGCGGCAAACCCCAACCTAACCATCTTCCGCGCGGACGTCTCGTCGTTCGCGCCGAAACCCGGCTCGGTCTATCAGGCGATGCTGTGCGACATGAACGGCGACCCGCGCGACGCGATGCGGCAGGTCGCGCGGCTGGCAAACGCGCTGGAGCCCGGAAGTCCGGCCGTTTTCACCCTGAAAACCACCGGTGCCCCAGATCCGGACGCCATTTCCCGGCTGGCCGCGGAGACGCTCGATCTAACCGGACAACTCCGCCTCATCGCGGAAACCCACCTCACCTACAACCGCCACGAGTTCACGTGGTTTCTATCCAAGAACGGATAGCCATGTCCGTTAGGTCGGCTGTTCGCCGCGGGCCATGACCACTTTGCCGGTGCGGACGGTTTCGATAATCTCGAACTGCGAGAACATGGTGATCGCCGAATCGAGCTTGGGCGAATCGCCGGTGATCATCACAATCATCGAGACGGGAGTCAGATCCACGGTCTTGCCAGCGAAGTGCTCGGTGATCTGGAGCGCCATCGAGCGTTCGCCGGGGGTGCAGCGGATCTTGATGAGCACCATTTCCTTGGTCACCGAGTTGTCGCTGGTGTGTTCGGAACAATGGATCACGTCGATGAGCTTGCTCACCTGGCGGATGATCTGTTCGAAACCGTCGGGATCGCCGGTGATGCCGATGGTCATGCGGGAAAACCGGGCGTCACGGCCTTGGGAAACGACCAGCGAGTCGATATTGAACCCGCGGCGCGCGAACACCTGGCAGATGCGCATCAGCACACCGGGGCGGTTGTTGACAAACACCGAAAGCGAATGGGGAACCTGCTTGCAGATAGGAGGAGGCGGAGGCGCGTCGGTGGATGGAATCGTTTGCATGGCGATGGGAGAAGGAATTTTGGGATTTGAAATTTATATATTTCAGCGTTTCAGTTTTCAGCATTTGCCTCACGTTGACCCCACGGGTTTTGCCATTTTCTGTTTGGGCGGTTCGGTCAGCATGGCTTCGAGCGCCGCACCGGCCGGGATCATCGGGAAAACGTTGTCGGTCTTGTAGCACTCCGCGTGGATGAGGATGGGCCCGTTTTTGTAGGCGAGCGCCTTTTTCACCATGCGGGTGACGTCCGCCGGGCGCTTGATGTGAACGCTCGGGATGCCGTAGGCCGCGGCCAGTTTGCAGAAGTCCGGGTTTCCGACGAGATCCACGCCGGATTTCCGGTCGTCGAAGAACAGCTCCTGCCATTGGCGGACCATCCCGAGATAGTGGTTGTTGAGCACCACGATTTTGACCGGCAGTTTGTGGAGCGCCACGGTGGCCAGTTCGAACAGGGTCATCTGGAAACCGCCATCGCCGGAGAACGAGATGACGGTCTTGTCCGGGCACGCGAACTGCGCGCCGACGGCCGCCGGGAAGCCGAATCCCATGGTGCCCGCGCCGCCTGACGAAAGCCATTCGTAAGGCCGGTCATTGAGGAAAAACTGTGCCGCCCACATCTGGTGCTGACCCACATCGGTGGCGACGATCGCCTTGCCTTTGGTCTGCTTGTAGAACTCCTGGATGACCTGCTGCATGCGCAGGCCGCCCTGTTTCTTGTAGGTGAGCGGGAATTTCTTCTTGTAACCGTCCAGAGTGGCCAGCCACGGGCCGGTCTCCAGTTTGGAAACCCGCTTGATCAGTTCGGTTAGCGCCGCCTTGGCGTCGCCGATGATCGCCACGTCGGGCCGGATCATCTTGTTGATTTCCGCGGCGTCGATGTCGATGTGGATGATCTTGGCGTCCTTGCCGAACTCGGCGGGTTTGCCGATGATGCGGTCGTCGAAGCGCGAGCCCACGTTGAGGATGAGGTCGGCCTCGCAGATTGCTTTGTTAGCATATGCGGTGCCGTGCATGCCGAGCATGCCGAGCGAGAGCTTGTGGGTTTCCGGGAACACGCCCTTGCCGAGCAGCGTGTTGGTGACCGGGCAGCCGAGCGTTTCCGCCAGCGTGCGGAGTTCCTCGCCGGCTCGGGAAATCATCGCCCCCTGGCCGGCCAGGATGACCGGGCGTTTCGAATGGGAGATGTGCTGGACCGCCTCGTCGATGGCGGCGGCGTCGATCTGATAGGCCAACTCCGGACGGTAGCCGGGCAGGTCGATTTCCGGATCCAGATCGCCGGTGAACGGGCCTTGGGAAACATCCTTCGGCACGTCGATGAGCACCGGTCCCGGCCGGCCGGTGGTGGCGATGTGATAGGCCTCGCGGATCACGCGGGGCAGTTCGTTGGTTTCTTTGACCAGGTAGTTGTGTTTCACCACGGGCATGGTGATGCCGAAAATGTCCGCTTCCTGGAACGCGTCCTTGCCGAGCATCCAGGTCACCTGTTGGCCGCAGATCACCAGCATCGGCACCGAGTCCATCTGGGCGGTCATCAGGCCGGTCACCGTGTTGCCGGCGCCGGGACCGGAGGTCACCAGCACCGCCGCGGGTCGGCCGGTGGCGCGGGCGTAGCCGTCGGCCATGTGGACCGCGCCCTGCTCATGGCGCGCGAGGACGAACTTGAGGTTGGTCTTGACGGTTTCCAGAGCATCGAAAATCGGGAGTGCCGCACCTCCGGAATAGCCGAAGATGTATTCGATGCCCAAGGCATCCATGGTTTTGATCAAGGCTTGCGCGCCGTCCAGTTGCTCGGTTTTCATAAAAATGTCGTGTCGGGGCACGATGTTCGCGATTTTTCGGAAATCCGCAATCGAAAATTGCGGAAAATTCGCCAAATTTGGCGAAGAAGATCCGGAAATGGTGTGAAAATCGCGTTTTTTTGACCGAATTGACCGGGTTGAATATTGGTTTCGGTCAAAAATGGCGATTGCCCCGATTCAGGCGTTCCAGGCCGGAACGGCGCGTACGAGATCCCACATGAAGCGGTCGAGCGCGCCGGCGCTGTCTTTCGAGCGGGCGTTGGCGAAGGCGGCCCAGCATAGGCCGGACGCGGTGCGCACCAGCAACGTGGTGGTTCCGGGAAGCGAGCCGTTGTGCCACCAGTTGGGCGCGCGGTTGACCGCCCAGCCGCAGGCGTAGTTCGGCGACGCCGGGTCCGGGGTGGTCATCACCCGGAGTGTTTCGGGCCGCAGAATGTCGGGAGGGGTGCTGAAACCGTCCACATGCAGTGCGAATCGCACAAGGTCCTCGGGCGATCCGATCCAGCCGCCATGGGCGTCCATCCGGGCGACTTTCATCCGGTAGGGAGCTTCGGCGTCGGCATCCGCGTAGGCCACTTCATCCGGCGCGCGGTCGGCTCGGGTGTCTCCGGCGATGCGCATGCCTTTGATCCCGCATTTTGCGAGGATCATCCGGTTGACCGCCTCGGCGTACGGGCGGCCGGTCACCTTTTCAATGACCCGGCCGAGGACGCAGTAGCCGAAGTTCGAGTAATCGTGCCGGGTGCCGGGCTCGTGTTCGACCGGGATTTCGCGGAGCGTCCATTCGATCAACTTGTGTTGGTCGAGGTCCGGTTTGGAGAACATCGGGTCGTTTCGGGAGTTTCCCCAGCCGCCGCAAGTGTGATTCAGCAGATGACGGACCTCGATTTTCCCGACATTCCCCTCCGGGGCTGCGGGAAAGTCCGCTCCCAACAGGCCGGACTTGCCGAAAACGCGGTCGCTGAGTTTGAGCCGGCCTTGTTCGGAAAGCGCGAGGATCGCCACCGCCGTGATCGGCTTTGAAATACTGGCGATTCGGAAACGGTGCGCGGTGGTCAGCGGTTCGCGCTTCGCGGGATCGGCGAAGCCGGCGGCATTTTGATAGACCAGCTTTCCAAGACGGGTAACGACCACCGAAAGCCCGGGCAATCCATGATCCGCCATCACTTTCTCCGTCAGTTTCCGGATCGCGGCCAACTGCTCCGCCGTGGGGCGCGGCGGGGCGTCGGCACTCTGGGCGCGGGCATACCGAGGCAGCGCCAGCGCCCCAGCGGCGAGCGCGAAGCGCTTCATCCACAAGCGGCGGTCAAGCGGGTTCAATCCGGGTGTCGTCATCAGAAGATTACGCCGTCATCCGGTCTGAACTTCGGAAATTTCCACCCACCGTTCAATCCTCGTCGCTCTTGACCGCGCGCCAGGCGATGGCGCCGATGACGGCTCCGAGGATGGGGGCCACCCAGAACAGCCAGAGCTGTCCGACAGCCCATCCGCCCGTGAAAACGGCCACGCCGGTGCTGCGGGCCGGGTTGACTGAGGTGTTGGTGACCGGAATGCTTATCAGGTGGATCAGGGTGAGGCCAAGGCCAATGGCCACCGGAGCGAATCCCTGGGGCGCGCGTTTGGCGGTGGCACCGAGGATAATGAACAGGAACATCGCCGTCATCACCACCTCCGTGACCAGAGCGGCAACAAGCGAGTAGTGGCCGGGCGAATGTTCACCATATCCGTTGGACGCGAACCCGCCGGCCGTACTGAATCCATCCTTGCCGCTGGCAATCAGATAGAGAACGCCGCCGGCCGCAACCGCGCCCAACACTTGGGAAAGGATGTAGGGAACCAGATCCTTCGAATCGAAACGTCCGGCCGCAAACAATCCCACGGAAACCGCGGGGTTCAAATGACAGCCCGAAACGTGGCCGATCGCGTAGGCCATCGTCAGGACGGTTAGTCCGAAGGCCAGGGACACGCCGAGCAGCCCGATTCCGACATCCGGAAACGCCGCCGCGAGAACCGCGCTGCCGCAGCCTCCGAGAACGAGCCAAAACGTGCCGATTCCTTCCGCAATATATTTTTTCATGGATTTTGGTGAGTTGGTATGTGTTTCACCGATGGACGTCGCAAAAGCGGACACTTTCCATCGGAGACGACCACAATACCCCATCTCCGGAATCCGCCAAGCGGATAATCCATCACCCGTGCGGAATGATCCTACTTGTCCTTTTTCTCCGCCTTCTTATCGTCCTTCTTATCTTCTTTATCATCCGCGGCGGCGGTGCCGGAAGACTTGTCCTCCTCGGTCTTGTATTTGAGGAGATCGCGGAATTCGGGAGGCAGCGGGGTGCCGAGGCCGATGAATTTCTGGTAGAAATGGGCCACGGCGGACGCCTCCAACAGCCGGATGCGGCCGGCGGCCTGCTTGAGTTCGTCGGGGGTGCCCCACAGGCGGATCGCCTTTTGGACTTCCGGGTCGGCCTTGAGGATGCGGAGGATGTTCAGAGCCGCCTTGGAGGTCAGTTCGTCGGACGCCCCGCAATCGGCCACGAGGGCGGTGTTGTAGGCGTTGAGCGCTTCGGTGTTTTTCTTGAGTCCTTCGAGGGCGAGACCGTGGCAATAGGCGATCTGGGCGCGAAGGTTGGCGGGCAGGGGGTGTCCGGAACGCTCCTTGGCCATTGAGTCGATGCGCTGCCATCCCTTGGTGCGGACGGCATCCCAGAAGGTGTTGTAGAGTTCCACCTGCTGGCGGTTGGCCTCGCGAAGCAGCGGATCGGCGATGAAGCGCTGCATGGCGGTGGAAAGTCCCTCGAGATCACCGGTTTTCCGCATGCACTCCATTTCGTAGAATGCGGAGAGCGCGGAGTAATTCCCCGGCATGGCCTCCATGAACTTGTAGCGGACCTTGAGCATGCCGAAGATCGCCTTGGCCTCGTCGTATTTGCGGGCCTGGAACAGGTCCATGGCCTGGGTGAACTCCTTCGGCTCTTTCAGATAGATCGAGCGCGCTTTGGAGATCTTCATGTCCGTGAAGTCCGTGTCCACCTTGCTTTCCAGAAAGCGGACGTCGGTTTTGGTGGCGGCGATGATCCAGATGTCCATGAAGGTCTCGTCCTCCTGCATCAGCAAGGCCTCCGCGGGAACGGCGGCGGCTGTTGGAGCGGCGGGCGCAGCGGGAGCCGCCGGAGCGGCGGGTGTCTGGGCATCGGAGAAAAGAGCCGTGGCTGGCAAGAGGGCGGCACAGAGGAGAGTTCTCATGGCGGTATGGGGTGTGATATCGGGGGTCTCGGGTTGTTAGCGGCGGCGGCTGTTGGCTTCGCGCTCCTTCTGCTGTTGGGCCAGGGATTTGATGCTCGGATCGGACTCGTATTTCTTCACGAGGGCTTCGACTTCCTTCCACAGCGGCTTGTCCTCGTCGGTCATCTTGCTTTGGAAATCCGGGCGGCTAGTGGCATCAATGTATTTGGCACCGCCGTTGTAGGCTCCCTGGCGGTCGCCAACGACCACTTTTCCGGCCTCGGTCCGCTCGGGGAGATTGCGATTCCAGGAAATTTCCATCCAGCGCTTGATCGCCGGAGCGGACACCTTGACGAAGCCCATGTTGGCGGACCAGACTTTCACATACATCGCGATGGCGTCGTTGACTTCGCCGCGTTCATCGTAACACTGGGCGAGCATCATTCCCACCTCGGAAGTGTTCTTGCTAAATCCGTTCTTGTCCCGATCAAGATAGAACTTGGCGGTCTCTGTGGCCTTTTCGAAATCCTTCTTGGCCATCTGCGCCTTGATCTTGGTGAACACGGCGCCCTCGCGTTCGGCCTTGTCCTGGGAATCGGTGATCACACGGTCAAAGTCGGCGATCGCCTTGTCCAGGTCGGCGGCATTGGTGGACCGGGAATAGACATCGCCCCGGCCGAGGAGCGCGGCAAAACGGTTGGACTGGTCGGTGCGGCCGATCACTTCGTCGTAATAGGGCAGCGCTTCCTTGTAATTGGCGGTCTTGCGGATGTAGTCGCCCACGCGGACGAGGATGAAGTTGGTGAGTTCCTTCGGATTGAACTCGGCGCTCAGTTCCTGGAAGAGCACCTTGATCATCGCGGCGGAAGCGCGCTTGCGGGCCTCAAACTGCTCGTCGGTTTCGTTCGCCTCTTTGCCTTTCTTGCCCATTTCCTCATAGACGCCGACGACCGCCATGCGGAGAATGGCGCGGGCTTCCTTGTTGCTGGCCTTGATGCCCGGGAAGTTGTAGTAGTGCTCCTTGAGTTCCTCAGGCTTGTGTTTCGCGAGATAGGCTTCAGTATAGGAATTGATGACGGCCTCGAGACCGGAGGTGTTTTCGCTGCCGGCCATTTCGGTGATCACGCCGGCGAGAGTCTGTAGCGCTTCCTCGCCGCGGCCCACGGAGTCGAGCGCGGCCACCTGGGCCACGGCCACCTGGGCCTTGTAGATGGAGTCCTTGGCGTATTGTTTCCAGAACTTGTCCGCGTAGGGCACCGCGTCCTTGAGGCGCGGCGGAATCTCCTTGGCGTCCTTCTTTTTCTCGCCGAGCAACACCACCAGGTAATAGAGCGCCTCGCCGGAAACATTGTCGTTGCCGCGGGTCTCGGCCAGCTTGAGGGCCGCCAAATAAGACTTCTCGGCGTCTTCGGGCTTCTTGAGCGACTGTTGGACGTTGCCCTTCAGGTTGTAGGCCATTTCGAGAACCTCGGCGTTGGGGAACTCGGTCTCAAGCCGGATGAGCTTTTCCAGCGCGGGATCGTATTCGTCCAGCGCGTAGTGGCAGTTGGCGCGGTCGTAGAGCGCGAAGGGGAAAAAGACGTTGCCCTTGGGGTCCGGGTATTTCTTGAAAAACGCGTCGAGCAGGGCAGCCGACTTCTTCCACTCCTGCAGTCGGGAAAGGTTGGAGGCCTGGAAGTAGCGGGCCGCTTCGGTAAACTGGCTCTCCGGGTAGCGCTCGACGTGCTCGTCCAGCAGCGGCTGGGCCTTGTCGAACTCGCCGGTATAATAATACGAACCACCTAACACATGGAGGCAGATATCATGTTCCTTGGAACCCTTTTCCAAGCTGCCGATCATGGCTGAGGCCACCTCGATGCAGGTCGCGTATTCGCCTTCGTAGAACAGCGAGGAAAGCAGCATCCGGCGGACCTGGGGAACGTATTTGGAATTGGGGAAGGTCTTGAGGAATTTCTGGCCGTATTGCTCGGTCTTGACGACCTCACCGATGATCGACGCGGTGCGGACGAGATTGTAGAGATTGTCCTCGCGCTTTTCGGCTTTCGGAAAATACAGCTCGAGCTGTTCGTAGGCCGCGTAGGCGCCACGGGTGTTGCCGTCCTGTTCGTGGATGAACGCCGCGGCGGCCAGCTTGGTGATCTCCGGCAGCTTGTTGGCGCGGATGTCGGATTCGAGACCCTTGAGGGTGTCCTGCAGCGTCTTGGTGTTGAGAGTCCGCGTACCGTCCTTGATGCCCGGTCGGAAGCTAAGGGCCGCGATCTTTTGCTTGGTGTCCTGAACCGACGATTCGGTGGTCGGAATCAACTGATAGAGCAATATCGCCGAGCGCTCCATGTCCACCGCTATGGCATCGGCGGCGAGTTTCATGTAGAGCTTGGTGAAATCGCCCATCTCGTAGGGTTCCAGCGTGATGTCCGCGCGGTTCTTGGCGATGAAGTCGATGAGCGCCTGCTCGTTGCTCTTGTCGATGACGGCGGCGACGAGCGCCTGGAAGGCCGCGACGATACCCGCTTCCGGAACGTTGTAGGCGGCGTCGTTCTTGTTCTTGATGGCGGTTTCGAGGAAAGTGTTGCCTTCCGGGATCTTCCCAAGACGGTAGTGGCAGATCGCCATGTTGATCTGGAAGGTGCCGCGGGGGTATTCCTCGGATTTGTCCTTTTCCTCCAGGTACTTCTTGAACTGGCGGATCGCCGTTTGCCAATCCTCCGCGCCCATGGCCGCCTCGCCCCATTTGAGCAGCGCCTTCTTGTGATAGACGTTACCGCCGCCGGATTTCACATTCGCTCCCTGGTTGGGGAAATCGCGGTAGCAGATCTCGAACGACTTCATCGCCTCGCCCCAGCGCTTCACCTTCATTTCGCAGATGCCCTTGCGGTAATAGAGCACGCCGAATTGGGGCCCGAAAAGCTGCGGGTTCTTGCCGAACCGCTTGATCGCGGCATCGAGAATGGCGAGCGCCTCTTCCCATTTCTCCGCGTTCATCGCGGCGAGGGATTTCGAGACCATGCCGCCGAGATCGTCGCCCTCCTGGGCCCGGGCGGGGACGGTGACAACCATGGAGGCGACCAGCAGGCCGCTGAGGGCGGAAGCGGTGGGACGGGTGAGGTTCATAGGATTTTCAGGTGGCTGGGGTTGTAAAGCGATTTGGGCGATTAGACCGGAACGTCGCCGGACGTGGCCCCGTGGAGGGAACGGCCGACGACGCGGAATCTTGGGAAATATATACCGGAAAACGCGGCCTGGCTAGTCAACCAGATCGGTGAAGGTCACCGACTGGATTTCCTTGGCGGCGAGGGCGTTGATCACGTCGATGACCCGCTGGGTGATCGCACCGCCGTCGGCCCAGAGCTGGACCAGCGGCGTGCTGTTGGCCGAGCGGGCGGCGCTGGCATACATGTCGAGCTGCTGCGAGAGCATCGGCAGGTCGCGGACGGCCGGGTCGGAATCAAGCACTTGCTGGCCAGGGCCGACTCCGGCGTAGATGATGCCGCTGGCGTCGATCTTGATGAACAGCGGCTCGATGACCGGTTGCTTGTCTCCGGGCATCGCGGCCGGGAGTTTCATGCCGAGGTCGGTCTCGCGGACCTGCACGGCGGAAGTGACCAGGAAGTAAATGAGCAGCAGGAACGTTACGTCAATCAGCGACGAGATATCGAGTGCGGCATTTTCCTCCTCGACGGCGTCGTATTTCTTGTGGCGGGACATGGTGGAGGGAGAGTGGGTTATTTCTTACGGGGATAAACCGTGAACACGACCTGGTCAACGCCCGCGGTTGCGGCGGCCTTGATCGCGGTGCGGCTGTATTTGAAGAGCGCCTCGCGGTCACCGCGCAAATGCAGCTTCGGGTTGACACCCTGCATGACGATCTTTTCCTTTTCCTTCTTCACCAAATCGGCGATTTCCACCTCACCCGGAAGGATGATGTTGAAATCCTCGGCGCGGAACGTTCCGTCCTTGCGGACGTTGATCACGATACGTCCGCGTCCATCCTCCTGTTTCTTCCCTGCGGAGGCCACGGGCGGACTCACACTCGGGTCGTTGCGGACGATGATGGCGGTGGCGTTGACGAGGAAGAACAACAGCAGCAGGAACACCATGTCGATCATTGGCGACATGTCGAGTTCGGCGTTGATGTCATCGGCGGTTTCCGCAGCCCTTAATTTTGAGGAAGCCATGGGATGTTTGGGGGTGAGAATTGTTTGGCGGGTTGGCGGCGCGGCAGCCACGGAGCCGCCACACCGCATCCGGGTTCACCATCAAACGGCAATGCCTTCGGGGATCTTCGCGTAGAGAGTGTCCGCGTTGACGGTGGCAACGGCGGCGTTGATCATTTCCTCGGTGGCGTGCACGCACTCGGCCACCAGATTGGCGAAGCGGTTTTTCAGCACGTAGAAAACGATGATGGTCGGAATCGCGTTGATCAGACCCCAGAGGGTGGTGAGCAGCGCGACGGAGATGTCACCGGCGAGCATCGACGGGTCGGCGGAACCGACGTCGCGCAGGGTACCGAAGGCGCCGACCATCCCGATAACGGTGCCGAGCAACCCGAGCATCGGGGAAGCCTGGGCGATAACCGAGAGGAAGTTGATCCAGGTCATGATCTTGCGGTTCTCGTTGGTGGTGAAGTCGGCCATCGCATCTTCGATCTGGTCGCGGCCGAGGTCTTCGGTCCGGGTGGCGTCGATGTTAGGAAGGGCGTAGGCGACCATGCGGCCGAGATAGGAAGGATGGGAGGCGGCCAGCTCGATGGCGGAGCGGACGCGGCAGTTGGCCATGTGATCCATGAGAGCCATCTTGAGATCGGTGGGGCAGAACTTCGCCTTGGTGAGGGTCATGAAGTTGTAAATGGTCAGCGCGATGAAGCCGATAATCGCGGCACCGATGAAGATCATGGTCCAGCCGCCGTCGAGCACCCATGCTTGGAGCACCGTGCGTTTGACTGGGGCGGCTTTGCCTGCTTCCTGGGCCAGAAGCGCGGGTGCGGTGAGCAGGGCGGTGGTCATCACGGCGGTGGTGATGCGGGCGGTGCGGTTGGCGAGTTTATTGATCATCGGGTCGATGGTGGTGAAGGTTGTTGCGGGCGGGATTCTGCGGATAAAACTGCGGACGACAAGCAGGATTTCAAAAAAACAACGAATTTTATGCGGAGGTCTTAGAAATTTGTGAAAGAAATCCTAAATAGCGGTGGGGTCCGTTCGCCAACGCTCGATGGCGAGGCGGATTCCGGCGGCTTTGTGGAGGGTTTCCTCGTATTCTCTAACTGGATCCGAATCCGCCACAATTCCCGCCCCGACGTGGTAGCTGGCGCGGTTTCCCCGCCGCACGAGCGTTCTGATAGGGATATTGAACGCGCAGCCACCCTGATAATCGAGCCATCCGACGGCTCCGCAATAGACGCCGCGCGGCACGGTTTCCAGCTCGCGGATGATTTCCATGGCGCGGAGTTTCGGTGCTCCGGTGATGCTGCCGCCCGGAAAACACGAGGCCAGGGCGGCCAACGCGTCGCAATCCTCGCGCAGAGTGCCGGTAACCGTGGAAACCAGATGATGCACTTGGGCCAACGTCTCCAGCCGGAGCATTGCCGCGACCTCGACCGACCCGAATTCGCAAACCCGCCCCAGATCGTTGCGGAGCAGGTCGGTGATCATCACCAACTCCGCGGTTTCCTTGGCGGATTCCCGCAATTCCCGTGCCGAGCGCGCGTCCTCGGCGGGATCGGGAAAACGCGGACGGGTGCCCTTGATCGGGTGGGTTTCGATCCGTCGGCCGGAAATCTTGAGAAAGGTCTCCGGCGAGGAACTGAGAATCTCCATTCCGGCGAGCGAGAGCCAGGCCGCCATCGGCGCCGGAGAAGCCCGGCGCAGGGATTGATAGAGGCCTGACAAGGATCCGCCGGAAACGGTGGCCGAAAACGCCTGGGTGAGGTTTACCTGATAGATGTCGCCCGCGGCGATCCACTCGCGGATCCGCTCCACGCCCAAGAGAAACGTCTCGCGGCCCATCAGCGGCTCGAACGGCCCCAACCCGACTGGGTCCGGCCTCATGCCATCCTCCATGAGCGAGCCGGACAATTTCCCTGTCTCCAACCAGCGGCCCTCGTGGTGGTCATACACCAGCATTTCCGGGTAATCGCCGAAAACGAACCCGCCCTCGTATTCCACCCATCCGCACAAGCCGCCGGCGGGAACCTCCGCCGCCGGCGCGTCCCGTTTTCCCTCCTCCAGCGCCCCGCGAAGACGATCCAGATCCGCCGGGCAGTCGATTTTTCCCTCCAGCACCCGCCGCGGACGCGCCGCGATGACCGAAATCGGCCGTGCCGCGGTTTCAGGCAGATTTCCCGCGGAATCGAAAAACACCAGGCCCGGCAAATGCCCGAGCCGTGCGGCCACGTCCATCGGCGACAGGCCGTCCAGCCGTCCGCATCGTGGGGTCAGGTGTCGCCGCGCGTCCATCCGCCGCGGAGCAAACCCCCGGGGCCGCCACGGCGCAAGCGCGATTTTGACCGGCGTGGTCCGGCAGGCGGATTGCGTGTGTTCGAAAACCCGCTGTTGGTTGACGGTCGCCGCCAACGGGCATCCGGCGCGGAAGTCTGATAGACCGGAAGCCGCCTAACGGGCCTCATCAACGGCTGCGGACGCGACCGCCGGTCACTTTTTGGCCGGGATTTCGGTCTTGGTGGCCTGTCCGGGGCCGTTGATCTCAAGCTTCGGCGCGGGTTTGGCGGGGACGAGCGGTCCGGAGGGTGTTTCGGGAGCCGGCGCGGGCGGCTCGGGATTCGGCGGAGTTGCGGGCGCGGGCTGGTCGCCGCCCGGAGCGGGCGCCACCGGAGCGGCGGGCGCGGGCGGGGTCGGCGGATCCACGCGAACGGCTTGGAACAGCAGATTGTAATTGTGCCGCAGCGCCGCAGGGTAGGAAACGCGGCCGGGTTCCACCAGCTTCTCACGCAACAGCTTTGCGGAAACATCGGCCACCAGATCGGTCCCGATCTGCACCGCGCGGTCCACTCCAACCATTTTTTGGCCGGCATCCGTCCCGCTGCGGATGAGGTCCGAGGTCACCGACCTGCCCTGAAGCGCGATGGTGGACTGCGCCGACTCGATTTCTCCCTTCGCGGAAACCGTAACCTCCAGCACCGCGTGGTCGTCCGACGACAGCCAGCCGCGGACATGGTCGATCCGCAGGGAAACGAACAGCCCGCCGTCCGGGGTGGGACTGATTTCCGGCTTGTAGGTACGATAGGTGGTGCCGGAAAGGACGTATTCGGCGGCTTTCTTGTCGCGTTTGGTCCAGCCGCCGAGCTTCCCGCCAAACGCGTCCGCATCCACCCGCACCTGGGCCGGGGCGGTGGTGACGGCTGCGATCAGGGCGAGGCAGAGCGAGGAAATGAGCTTCATGGGAGTGGAAAACAATTCGAACCGCCGGATAGTACGGATCCGGGGACGGATTTATTCAAACACATCCCGGCCGGATGCGCAAGCCGGGGGGGCGGTATGACCCGCGAAACCGGATCCGGAAAGCGCCCGGAAACGCAAAAACCTCCGCTGCGGCGGAGGTTTTCAGTGCCGTAAAATGGCGACCCGTAAGGGAGTCGAACCCTTCTTGCCAGAATGAAAATCTGGAGTCCTAACCGATAGACGAACGGGTCGTTTGTCGCGGCGCGGGCGGAAGGGAAGCGCACCCCGGCCGACTTGGCAAGATTTTTTTTGATTTTTTTCCAACCGCCGGATGACCGGGGATTTGCGCCGGGGTTCCGCACGGATTCGGCTTGGCGGAATCTGACAATCCTGTATCCTGCGCGTTGAAATCCCGCCGCCATGAAGGCCTGGAACGAGTTCAATTCCGCGCCGTAGGCGGGCCCGCCATCCGGACCTGCCATGATCCCGACCCCGTTTGATTGACGATTGATGAGTGATGTCACCCTAAATCACAGCCCATGATCTATCAGAAAATGCGTGTTCCACAAATCCTCGTTCTGCTATCCGCCCCGACGTTCGGTTTGGCGGCTGCGGCGGAACCGGCGGACCCCGGCAAGGCGCTGGTGGAGCTTGAGGCCCGTTGGAACACTCTCGCAGGCGATCCCTTGGCCGCCGACCGCACCCGGCGGCTTCGCGATTGGTGCGGGGAAGCGGTGGAAAAACTCGGAACCGGCGAGGAGATGGCCGATTTTCTCATATTTCTGGCGTCCGTGGGCCGGAGCGACCTGCGGGAATGGCTGTTGGCGGATGGTTTGCGGCCCCTGTTCAGCGGACCGAAGGCCGATCAGGCCCGCACCCGGATGTTGACCGTGAAGGACGACGCGATCCGAAACGCGTTTTGCATCCGCGCGGGGGAAGGATTCGGCGCGCTGGGTTTCAAGGAGTACCTCGATTCCCTCGGCGGCACCCTCCACGCGGCCTGCCAGCAACCGCTGCTGGCAGGGCGCTGCATGGCGCTCGCCAAAAACGACCTGGGTGCCGCAATCTACGCGTTCCGGGAACTCAAGACCCCTGCCGTCAACCACGCGTGCCTCGGCGAGGCGCTGGCGGAAGCCCTCAAGGACGCCGATTACCCGACCGCCCGAAACGCGCTGAAATCGCTGCCCGAGGAGCTGCGAAAAGACGCCATTGTGGGAATCTGCGAGAAACAGGGGAAAAACGTGGGGCCGTATCTGGCGGCGCTCGATGAGGTCGTCAATACGCCTGACTGGCCGAAGCGCCAGCAAACGCTCTGCGTGAGGCTGCACAACCTAACCATCGCATCCAGGGACTACACTACCCTGCTGGAATGGGCCGCAATCCTCCCCGAACGCAGGGACACCGCGGACCTCCACCGGGTGGCGATCCGCGGATTCGTGACCTATCAGCATGCCCCGGCCAAAGCGTGGATCACAACCCTGCCGCCCGGTTGGAAAAAGCAGAACGCGATCGCCGGTTTCATGCAGGCGTCCCTGATGACCCTCAACGACATGGCCGGTGCCGAATGGGCGCGCCGCCAGCTAACCGACCCCGATCTGGTCCGCGAGGCGGACGGCTGGATCCTCGAGTTCGAAAGGCGGTTCAACAAAACCTATCCGCGCTGATACCGCTCACATCATGAAACGGACGAAACTCATTGTGAACCTGGCATCGGCCGCCATCCTGGTGATCGCCGCGGCCATCGGATACCGGATGTGGCAAGCCCAAACGGCGGCCGGAGAGACGGACGGATTCGATCCGCCGCAACCGGCGGCCGCGGAGGAAACGTCCGCCCCGCCCGCGCAGAGCCCGCCGCCGGATTCCCACAAGGCCGTGCGCCAGAAAACACTCCGTGAGATCGCCGCCAAGGTGGAAAAAACGATCGCCGGACGTCCGTCGCCGGAACGCTCGCAAGCTCTCCGCGCGATCAGCGCCGACGCCGTGGCCAGGCTGGGTCCGACATCGGAATTGATAGGTTATATGCAGTTTCTCGCCGCGGCCGGAGTCATGGACGAACGCGAGCGGTTGCTTGCCGGGGGATCGGCGGGATTGTTTGACGGACCACAAGCCAAGGCGGCGCTCGAATGGCTTCCTACCATCTCCGATCCCGCGATCAGGGCGCGCCTCAGCCGCTCGGCCGGAGAGGTTTTCGACGCGGAGGGATTTGCCGCGTTTTTCGAGAGTTTCTACGGGATGGCCGACCACAGCACCGCCGCGGCATTTCTCTACGGCCATTGCGGAGCCCTCGCCCGCAAGGATCCGGCGGAAGCGATCCGCGTTTACAAGGAACTTGGCTATCCGAAGAAAATCGACAACACCGGCATGGCATCGGTGATGGCCGCGGCACCGCCCGATTCGAACTTCGCCTCGCTTGCCAAGGGGATTGGCAATGACAAATTTTCTCTGGCAAAGCCGGCGCGTGCGGCGCTGCTGCGGAACTGGGCCGGCAACCACCCCCAACAGGCGGCCGAGTATGTTGCGGCCGCCAACCCGGAGGCGGTTCATCCGGACCAAATGGCGATCGTGATGAATCAATGGATCGGCAAAGATCCGGAAGCGGCGGCCACATGGCTTTCCCAAGCGCCCAAAGGCCTCCCGGCCGACGAGGGGTTGGCCGCCCTGGCCCGCCATTTTGCCGAAGGCGCGCCCGCCAAGGCATGGACCTTCGTCACGGCGATCAGCGATCCGGAGATCCGCCGCCTAGCGGCCGAGCGGGTGGCGATGGCATGGCGCAGAACCGATCCGCAGGCCGCCGCCGCCGCAATGGAAAAGGCCGGCACCAGATGAAGCGAACCGCCTTCCGCCATGTTGACCCTCCGAAATAGCGCAAACCTCGCCGCCACGGCGATCCTCCTGGCCGCGATTGTCTTGTTAGCATATATGTGGAGGACCGGCGCCGGAAAAACATCCGACGACGGCACCGACCTCCCGGGCCCCGTCCCAAACGCGCCACCGCCCCGTGAAACGGCCCGTCCGCTCCCCGTTCCGATCCGCAAAACGGTTCCGGCCGGATCGTTTTGGATGAAATGCGAGGCCGTCCTTGGCCATGCCGGCATCAACGGCTCGCGGTTCGATACCGATTGCTGCGGATGGAAGCAAGCCACGGTGGACGGAACCAAGCGATGGTACCAATTGTTCGTGCAAACCGTGGTGATTTCCGACGCCATTGTGGACGGCAGCTACGGCTACGGTGAAACCCGGATCACCTTCAGCGCCCGCGGACGGCACGCCGCGGTGCCGTGCGGAGGAAATTTAGACATGGTTTCACCGCCGCCCGATGACAGCGAGGGAAACGGCCGGGGTAACTGGTCGGCATGGCATGAGTTCAAGCAATCCGTCATCGTCTCCTGCGATCCCAAAACGGGCGCCATCACGGCCCGGTCCGAGGGAGGATTGGACGGCGACGACTTTCCCGACGGCTTTCACCTAACAGCCAAGCTTGCCGCAGGAAGCGGACCGTGCGTCGAGTGCGAAGTGATTCCAACCCATCCCTTCGGCGGTACCGGCGACCGCGAACGGGCGATGGTCCGATTCTCCTCCGTCCGCCGCGTGGAAAAATGACCGGATGATTTCATGTTCGGTGTCGCGCGATCACCAGGGTCGCAGCCAATCGGCCATGGTCCGGAGCATGGGTTCGGCGGTGGTGGCGCTGTGCCAGACGATCCCGTGGGTGAGGCAGCGGTTGGCGAGTGCGGCGCGCCACGCGGCGGTGGCGGCCTCGTATTCCCGCCAATACGATTCGGCGCTGAGACGGACCCGCTCGCCGGTTTCGGGATCGATGAAATCGAAGTCGCCTTTTTTCGGGATGCAGACCTCCATCGGGTCTAGCACCTGCATGGCGAGCACTTCGTGGCCTTGCTGGCGGAGCAGGACCATTTCATCCAACATTTCCTCCTCGCGCTCCAGAAAGTCCGATAGAACGACGACGAATCCGCGGCGGCGGAGCAGGTCGCGGGCGGAAACCAGCGCCGTGGCGACGCCGGATTCCCTGCCCGGAGCGGCTCGCGCCAGTTCCGCCCACAGCGCGCGGGTATGGGTGTTTCCGGAGCGTGGCGGCAGCGCGGTGGAAATCCGTCCGCCATCCAACAGGCAGAGCCCCGGGTTGTCGCCCTGTTGGCTGGCGAGTTGGGCGAGTCCGGCGGCAATACGGGCGGCGTAGGCGTATTTCGACCAGCCGCCATGGGCGACCGCCATCGACGCGGTGGTATCCAACAGGATGTGGACCGGCCGCTGCAATTCGCGCCGGCTTTCCTTGGTGAAAAGTTTCCGCTGGCGGGCGTAGAGCCGCCAGTTGATCTGGCGGAGATCATCGCCGGGTTCGTATTGCCGGTGGGCGTGGAATTCCACGCCGTGGCCGCGCAGCAGGCCGCGGTGGCGGCCGTGGACCAGCGAGTCCGCCAACCCGCGCCCGACCAGTTCGAGGTCCTGGGCCGCGAGGAAGATTTCCGGATCATCGAGAGCCGGACGGGTAATGCCGCCACCGAGGCTCATGCGGGTTTGACCTTTTCCAACACGCGCTCCACCAGTTGGTCGGCTTCCACCCGTTCGGCTCTGGCCCGGAAATTCAGCACCAACCGGTGCCGCAGGATCGGCGCGGCCACACTGCGGACATCGGCGAAGTCCACATGCGCCCGGCCCTCCAACAAAGCCCGCGCCTGGCCCGCCAGAACCAATGCCTGCGAAGCGCGCGGGCTGGCGCCACATTCCAGATAGGATGCCACATCCGCGATGCCTCCCTCACCGGGCCGCGTCGCTCCGCTGAGGCGCACCGCGTAGCGCGCCACATCGGTGGCCACCGGAACGGAGCGGACCGCCTGCTGCATGGCCGCAATCCGGTCGGCGTCGAGCACCGGTTTGATTTCCCCCAAGCGGCTGGCCGGAGCGTTGAGAGCGATGGAAACCTCCTCCTCGGCGGTGGGGTATTCCACGCGGACGCAGCAGAAAAAGCGGTCGAGCTGGGCTTCGGGAAGCGGATAGGTGCCCTCGGACTCCAGCGGATTCTGGGTGGCCAGAACCATGAACGGCGGCTTGAGCGGATGGGTTTCGCGGCCGATGGTGACCTCGCGTTCCTGCATCGCCTGAAGCAGCGAAGCCTGGGTTTTGGGGGGCGTGCGGTTGATTTCGTCGGCCAGCAGGATGTTGGTGAAAACCGGGCCGGGCAGGACGATCCGGCGGAACCGTTTGTTGGTTTCGTCCTCCTCCAGCACCTCGGCGCCGGTGATGTCGGCGGGCATCATGTCCGGGGTGAATTGCACGCGGCGGAATTCGAGCTGCAGCGCCTTGGCCATGGCCGCGCTCATCAGCGTCTTGGCCACGCCGGGCACACCTAGCAAAAGAACATGGCCGTTGCACAGGAGGGTGAGGAACATCAGTTCCACCACCGCGTCCTGTCCCACGATGCACTTGCGCATTTCGGCGCGCAGTTCGTCACGCGCGCGGGAACAGAGGCTGGTTAGGTCGGTTGGATTCATGGCGGTTATTGGAATTTTCCGGAAGTGCCGGGCAAGCCCTGGCGGGAGGCGGGATTGGCATCGATCGCCGCGGGCCGGCTGGTGCCGCGGCCGTCGCCGTCGCCATCCAGTTGGGCGTGCTCCTTGACGATGAACCCTCCCTGTTCGTACGTTTTCAGCACGCGGGCGTTGGTGGCGACGAACAGCTCGGTCACGCTAACAAACCGGTCGTTGTCCGCATCGGTGGCCGGATCCGCCAGCGCGCCGACGAAGGCGTGCGGAAACTCGGTTTCGTTTTCCGCGTCCTGGGGATTGGACGCGCTGACGACGATGCGGCCCGGTTTGGCGAGGGCTTTGAGAAACGGTCCGCCGCAGGTGGTGGTGATCCACACGGTTAGAGGAGTGGCGGGCCCGGCGTCGGCCAGGGCGGCGGCGAATTCCTTGGCGCTGACGTCCGGGCCGGCCAGGTTGAACATCGCGCCGGCCGGATAGGCGTTGGCATGGCCCATCAGGATGATCCAGACCGGGCGTGCGCCGGGTTTCCGGGTGTGGGCGGTGATCGCGGCGCATTGTTCGAGCACCCGTTCGCGGGTGCAGATGCCCGCGTAGCCGCTGCGTTCGGGGCCGTAGTAGATCCGGATATCCGCTTCGGGGATGCCATGTTGGTCGCGCAGCGCGGCCTTGAGCGCCGCCAGGTTTTTTTCGTAGAACACCTTGTGCGGGTCGTCGCCGGGAATGCCGTTGAACACCCAGACCAGCGGTGGCGGCGCGGTTTGCCCGGCCGCCAGCGGCATGACCAGGGACACCAGTGCGAACATTGCCCAGCGCGGCATGACCGATACCACTAACATGCCCAACCCGGGTGGCAACCGGAAAATGCGGGGGATGACATAATATTTCCCGACCACCCGCTTGACCGGGGCCGGGATTTCTGGCAGATAGCATCCATGCAACTGCTGAACTCCGGGATGTTATGGACGCTTGGCGCCGTTGCCGTGCCGGTCCTGCTGCATCTCTCGCTGCGCAGGGTTTACCGGCAGATGCATCTCGGAACGTTGCGCTTCCTGCGGGTGTCGTCGGTGCCCCGCAAGCGCCGCGCGCGGTTGGAGGAAATCCTGCTCATGCTGCTGCGGATGGCGGCGCTCGCGGTGTTGGCGCTGGTGTTTCTGCGCCCGTTTTTGCCAGGCACCGGAACCAATCCTCCGCCCGCCGGAGAAACCGTGATCCTGTTGGACGCCTCGGGCAGCGTGACGGAGGAAATGGCCGCCATGGCGCGATCCGAGGCCGCCAGGGTCATGCGGGATGGCAGGTCGCCGGTTTACACGCTGATGGCGTTCGCCGACAGCGTTCAGGCGTTGTCGCGGCCGGACGAATACCTCCCGGTACCCGGCGCGCCCACCGAAACGACCGCCGCGCTGAAGTGGGCGCTCGATCATTTTCGGCAGAATCCCACGGTGAACGGACGCGTGGTGCTGATCTCCCATCTCGCGGCCTCGCAGCTTCCAGCCGCGGTGCCGCTGATCTGGCCGCCCTCGATACCGGTGGAGGTCATCCCGCTGTTGGAGAAGGACTCCAACAACGCCGCGGTGGCCGCCGTGAACCTGCTCACGCCGTTCGCCGAACGGGAAATGGACGTGTCGGTTAGGGTGGCGGCGCCATCCGTCCGCAAGCCCCTCACCCTTTCGCTGGAGGCGGAGGGATTCAAGCTCGACCAAACCCTGCCGCCCGGAAAATCCACCTGCGTGTTCCGTTTTCCGGTGCCGCGCGAGATCGTCCGCGGTTCGGTCACCGTCCGTTCGCGCGACGCTTGGCCGGATGACAACGCACGTCCGTTCGCGTTCGCACGGGCCGCGCGGCGGAAGATCCTGTTGGTGGACGGACGCCCCGGCGGCACGCCATTCGAGGGGCAACCGTATTTCATCGGCAAGGCGCTGGCGGCGTCCGGAGCCGCCCACGGGCTGTCGCCGTTTCTGCCGGAGACGTGTTTCGGTCTGGAGGACAAACGCGGCCTAACGGATCTAACGCCGTACGCCGCGGTGGCCTTGTGCGGGGTGGGCGAAATGCTCCCGCAAACCGCCGCCGCCCTAACGGACTACGTGGCGGGCGGAGGTTCGGTGATCTTCGTGGCGGCGGATGGCGCGCCGGCATCGCTCAAGCCGCTGGCCGCCGCGGGATTGCTGCCCGGAGGCTGGCGCTATCAGGAAAACAAGGATCCGCGGACAATCGCGCGCTTCGAGCGGGACCATCCGGCGTTCGCCGCGTTTTCCAACAAGGACTACGGCAACCTCGCGGATTTGCCGTGGCAGTGCCGCATCACGCCCGACAGCGGCCACGGATGGAAGCCGCTGCTGGAACTGGACAACGCGGCGCCATTGTTGTTGGAAAAGCCGCGGACGGGAGACGCGGGCCGGGTGATGGTCCTGCTCCATCCCCTGAACCGCGATTGGAACGATCTTCCGCGCGAACCGGTCTTTGTGCCGTTTGTGAAAAATCTGTTCGGTTATCTGGCAGGGGTGGACCACCGCCCTTCGGAGGCGCGTGTGATCTATCCGGGCCTCGCGGAAAAGCGGAGGATCGGATCGTATTCGATGCCGGACGGTACCGTGGATCTGGTGGTGGCCAGTCCATCCGAATCGGCAACCGGCTCCGCGGATGTGGCGCGGTTCCGGTCGGCGTATGGTCTGCCGGATCCCGCGGTGGCCGCTCCGTCAGCTCCCCCGCCGCCGGATGGAGCCCCCGATGTGAGCCGGGCGCGCGAATGGTGGCCGTGGGCCGTTGTTGTTTTGTTAGCCATGCTGATGTTGGAAACCTGGCTCGCCACCCGGCAGCCGAAACCCGCCGTTTCATGAATACCGTCGCTTTCCTCAACCGGATCACCCGCAAACGCCGCACCCAGGCGGCGATGCTCGCGGGCCTTGTCCTGCTCGCCTTCGGCATCGCCGCGTTGCTCGGCATGGCATGGTGGGATGTCTCGCGCCCGTTGACACCCGGATGGCGGATCACGCTCCGCCTGCTGGCGCCCGCGCTGCTGGCCCTGGCGTTCCTGCAGTTCGCGTTCCGCAGGGCCCGGCGCTTGGACCCCGCCAAATCGGCGGCGGACCTGGAAACGCTGAACCCCGCCCTCGGCCAACGGCTGCGCACCGCGCTGGAAATCGAGTCGGGTGCCGGAAAACCCCGGCCGTCCACCGAATACCAGGTCTTCGCCGGCGAGGTGGTCCGCTCCAGCGATCACGTCCTGGAATCGCTCGATCCGGCGCCGCTGCTTCCCTCGCATTTCACCCGGCTGGCCGCGGCCTGCGTGGCGATGCTGTGTGTTCTGACTCTCTATCTGGCAACGCGGGGAACCGACTACAGCCTGGCGATCCGCCGCTTGGCCGGGGTTTCCAACAAAACCTACACGACCCTGCAATGGAAGGACCTTCCGCGGTTTCACGACGACCGGCATCCGGCGCGCGTCATCGTTCTAACCGGAGGACGCCACGCGACACCCTCGCTGGAGATCCGCACCGCGAATTCGGATTGGAAGGAGGTGGAACTCACACCGCTGGGCGATGGATCGGGATTTGACCATATCATCACGGATCACGCGGAAACGCTCCAGGTCCGGGCCTACGCCGGAGATGCCGTACTGCCTCCGGTCACGATCCCCTGGGTGGTGATTCCCAGGCTCACGTCTGCCGAAGTGGTTACCGGCTTTCCCGCCTACACCGGCCTGCCGCCGCTCAAAGCCCAGGGCGGCGACGTCAAGGCGGTCGAAGGATCGAAGATCTCGTGGGCGTTCGTTTTCAGCGCCCCACCCGCCCGCACCGAATGGCAGGTGGAGGGCGATCCACCCGCGGATCTGACGCCGGATGCCAGCCACACGGTCAACCCCGTCTGGACCTGCGCCGCCGGCAAACGACAGGGCACTCTGACCATCTACGATGCCTCGGGAGCCGTGACGGACTCGTGGCGCTACGTTCTGGAAGGCGTCCCCGATGCGCTCCCCGTGGTGGAATTGTTGGACCCGGCCAAAGATCGCGAGGCCACGTCGGTCACCGAGTTTCCTGTTAGGATCCGCGCCCGCGACGACTTCGGCCTCGCCGAAGTGGGGCTGATCCTGGACGCCGCCGGAAACCGCGAATGGGTGCTCGAACAAACCGTCCCGGCGAACGACAAACGCGACCTCAACCAGGTGGTGACCGCGATGTTGGAAAAGGTGCCGCTTTCGATCCGCGACAACGTGAGGCTGCATGCCTACGCGCTGGACCACAAGCCGCGGGGCGGGCCGCGCGCGGTGTCCGCGCTGCGTTCGATCGATATCCGCGATTTCAAAAAACGTTCGGTTTTCGATGGCGAAATGGCGGCGCCGCCCGGCGGCCAGAATGGCAAAAAGAACGAGGCGGATCGCAAGAAGGCCAAGGAAATCAAGGAACTCATCGGAAGCCTCGACGAGATCATCAAACGCCAGAGAACTTATACTTCCGATGTGTTCGGTTTCCAACAGGCTGCGGTTGTCCCGCCCAAGGACCGCCTGGACCAACTCTATCGGCTAGAGGACACCCTGCACCGCAGTGTCGCGGAAATGGAGCGGAAATGGAAGACGGCCCCATCCATCACCGCCGATGACATGGCGCTGCTTTCCGCCGCCGGCGACCAGATGCGGGATTCGGCTAGGGCGGTTCTCATTCCCAATCTCGGAGGTGCGTTCGATCAGGGCGATACCGCGCTCGCCGCCCTGCTCCAACTCCGCAAAAGCCTGATCCAACATTTGGCGAAGGCCAACGGGAACCAGGGCGACAAGCCCGAGGATCCGCCCAAGGACATCAAGGAACTCGCCCGCGAGGCAAGACGCCTCGCCAAGGAGGAACTCGACGTCCGCGGACAACTCCAGCCGCCCGACCCCGACAAACTGCCCGCTACCCGCCGCCAACAGGAGGTGGCCGTTTACGATGGAGGCGAACTCTTCGCGGCCATCGTCACCCACTGCGAACGCAGCGATGGCGCGCTCGAACTCATGGCGGAGGCCGAGAAGCTCATGAAAGCCGCCGATCAGGCGGTCAACACCCCGGATCCCGCGGGCGCGGCCCCTGTTCTAACTGACGCCGCCGCGGCGTTGTTCGACCTCGCCGATTTCCTCGATTCGATGGACCTCAACCAACTGCCTAACACCATGGAAAAGATGGCGGAGAAGGCCCAGGAGGACAAAGACAACAACGATCCCGAGGAACAGCAGGCGGAAAACAACGCGCCTGGAAAGGGAGATGACAAAGGCAAACCGGACAAGCCGGAAAAATCCGACCAAAAACCGGACAAAGCGGGCGAGAATCCGGACGAAGCCAAGCGCAACACCGAACTGGCCGACCGCATCCTCAAACAAATCACCGAGGATCTAACCAAGAAGGGCGGCGAAGACGCGGAGACCGCCAAGCGTCTGGAGGAACTCCGCGCGCGCAATGATCTCGACCGCCTGACGGACGAACTCAAGCGGCTTGGGGATTTGCAGCGCGACCCCGGCGCGGACCCCGGGGACAAGCGCCAGCTTGCCGACAACGCCGCCAAACAACTCGGCCAACTCGCGCGGGAGTTTCACGACGAGGCCGAACGCCTTCAGGCCACCCGCTTGCGGAAACTGCTAGAAGCGAAGGAGGAAGCCGCCGAACTCAAAAAGGAACTCAAGGAGGACAATAAACCCGGCGACAAACCCGGCGACAAACCCGGCGACAAACCCGGCGACAAACCCGGCGACAAGCCCGGCGACAAGCCCGGCGACAAACCCGGCGACAAGCCCGGCGA
>JAFLEH010000024.1 GCA_017301995.1 Verrucomicrobiota bacterium
CGGGGTTTGTGGCCGTGGCGGCGGGGTATCGGCATTCTCTGGGCCTGAAGTCCGACGGCAGCATCGTCGCCTGGGGTTCCAATGGTAACGGCCAGACGAATGTTCCCTCGCCCAACACGGGGTTTGTGGCCGTGGCGGCGGGGTATTATCATTCTCTGGGTCTCAAGTCCGACGGCAGCATCGTCGCCTGGGGTAACAATGATTACGGCCAGACGAATGTTCCCTCGCCCAACACGGGGTTTGGTCTGTCGGGTGGCGTAAGTCCCCAAGCGGGCTCCCGGCTTGGCGGCTATCAAGTGACCATTAGCGGCACCGGTCTCGGCAACGGCTCCGACATCACGAGCGTGACACTCTGCGGCGTGCCGGCGTCCATCGTCAGCCAGTCGTCCACCCAGGTGGTGGTGACCGCGGGAGCGGGAACGCCCGGCACAGGGGATGTGGTGGTCACTTCCACCAGTTGCGGGGTGACAACCAAAACTGCCGGGTTCACCTATCAGAAAACCGATCAGACCATCACCTTCGCGGCCATCGGCGACAAGTTGACGACGGAAACGGTCGAACTCTCGGCGACAGCCTCGAGCGGGCTGCCGGTTTCGTTCAGCGTGCTCAGCGGGCCGGCCGTCATCAGCGGCGGCACAACCCTCACCTTCACCGGGGCCGGTTCGGTCTCCATCCTGGCCGCGCAGGCGGGCGACGGAAACTGGAACGCGGCGGCGGATGTGACAAATACCTTCCAGGTTGCCGTGGGCAACAGCGCGCCGGTGGTTCAGTCCATATCCAGTCAAGAAGTCGATGAAGGCCAGACGGTCTCGCTTGCCCCGGCGACTTATACTGACGTCGATTCTGGCGACACGCACACCGCAACGATTGTGTGGGGCGACGGCGGAGAACCACAGCCCGGTGTCGTGGACGAGGGGGCGGGTACGGTCAGCGGTTCCCATGTTTACACCGACAACGGTTCCTATGCGGTGACCGTGACGGTGACGGATGATGATGGGGCAAATGACTCGGAGACATTCACCGTGGTCGTGCGCAACGCCAACCCAGTGACCGAGGCTGGGGGCGACCAGACGGTCAAACAAGGTCAGACGGTCTCGCTTGCCCCGGCAACCTTCACAGATGCCGGTTCCGCCGACACGCACACGGCAACGATCGATTGGGGTGACACTACCGTCGAAGCCGGAGTCGTTGATAATAATTCTCACACGGTCCATGGTTCCCATGTCTATGCCGCTGCGGGCACCTATGCGGTGACTTTGACGGTGACTGACGATGACGGGGAAAGTCATGCGGATGCTTTTTCTGTCACGGTGCAGCCTCGGACGCCCGTGATTGAGCTGGGCGGAAATCTCGCATTCGGAAATGTGACAGTGGGAATGACCACCACGGCGGTCATGACCATTACAAACACCGGCGACGCGGTCTTGACCCTGACGGGCATCACCTACCCGGCCGGATTCAGTGGCGCGTGGAGCGGAACCATTGCGCCAGGCGGAAGCCAGGATGTGACAGTGACATTCGCGCCGGTCGCGGCGGCCGCTTACAGTGGAACGGTGACGGTCAACTCGGACGCCGCCAGCGGATCAAACACGCTGGGTGTTTCAGGCACCGGCATCTCCGCATCGACTTCACCGAAGGCGATCACGAGTTTCAAACTGACCACGGGCAATGGCGGCAGCCTCATCAATACCCCCGCATGGGTCACGGGCAGGTATGGCAATGGCCTCAGCCTGTCGAATGGAAAATATGTGACGGTTCCCGCGCCTTCACCCGATCCTTTCAATATCACCGGCGACCTGACCCTCGCGATGTGGATCAAACCGAACTCCGTTACCTGTAGTGGAGCCGATCCCGCATACGCATTGATTTCCAAGCGATCCGCAAACCGTCCCACTCCTTATGAGCTTTACATTACAAATGGTGGCGGCCTGGTCCTGCACTACTTCGGAACAAATGTCCAGTATCCGACTTTTTCCGCCAACGGAACCATCAGCACTGGCGTGTGGCAGCATGTTGCCGTTACCCGTTCGTTTTCGGGAAACAGCGCGACGGTCACCTTCTACATCAATGGAATTCAAGCAGGCAGCTCAACGACCGCAACCGGTCCTGCCAGGGGCAGCACGGACCCGGTGTGGATCTCCCGCGACGGTTATCACACCGGTTACACATCCCAAGGCTCCTATTCCGGTCTGATGGATGAAGTGCAAATCTACAACCGGGCGCTGTCCGGGGAGGAGATCGCGCAAATCCATTCCAATGACGATGCATGCATGACCGGGCGGGTTGGCAACTGGAGACTCGATGAAACAAGCGGATCGACCGCTTTCGACACACTTGCCGTTGGCACCATCCATGAGCAGAATAAAATGATAACGTTGATTGTGCCGGAAGGGACAAATGTAACAGCATTGACTCCTCGCATTGAGGTTAGCCCCAACACCACTGTTTTCCCGCTTTCCGGTTCCGCGCAGAACTTCAGCAGCCCTGTGCCCTATACCGTGACGGCGGAGGACGGAAGCACAACTACCTACACCGTTGTCGTGTCGCAAGGTCTCCCGCCCGTCATCTCAGGCTTCAGCCCGGCCAGCGGACCTGTCGGCTCACAGGTCGTCATCACCGGCAGCGGTTTTCTCAATGCCACCTCCGTCACTATCGGCGGTGTGAGCGCATCGTTTTTCGTGGATTCGGATGCGCAAATCACCGCTACTGTGCCGGGTGGAGTCACATCCGGTTTGATTCGAGTGCTTGCGCAATTGGGCGCTGCCACCAGCGAAACAGAGTTTGTGGTGACGACTACATTTATAAACTGGTGCACAGAAAAATTCTCGTCAGAAGAGCTCACGGATCCAGCAATCAGCGGGGATCAGGCAGATCCGGCACGCGATGGCATTGGCAACCTGATGAAATACGCGCTCGGTCTTGAGCCGAAGGTTTGTGGCACCGCCGATCTACCCTATCCGGACAAGGACGGAGGGTATCTCACCCTGACCTACCGGCAAAACAAGCAGGCGGCAGATCTCACCTTCACCGTCGAGTCCGGCGAATCCCTTGGCGGGGGCTCATGGCTGCCGGCGACGACCGAATTGTCGCGCACCGACGAAGGTGATTACTGGCTGGTGACGGTCCAGGACAACACGCCCATCACAAACTCCCCGCATCGATTCATGCGGCTTAAAGTCAGCCGGTGAGCAGAGCCTCGACCGATACGCCTTGAAAATCCAGAATTCGCCTTTAAGAGTGCGTTTCCGTCCATGTCGCTGCCACCCCTCACAGGCCTGTCACCCGGATCTCTCGCCACATGGTTGAAAGAGGCGGGCGAACCGTCGTTCCGCGCGGCACAGATTCTCGGATGGGTGTGGAAAAAGAAGGTCGCTTCCTTCGACGCGATGACCAATCTGCCCGCCGCGCTAAGGGAAAAGTTGCGGCAATCGTTCCGCCTTTCCTGTCTCCCCTTTTTCTCCCGGTCTCCGAACCGCTCTTCAGCCCCTCATGCGCGCCAACCCGGAAAAGCAATTTTCTGGCAATAAGAAATCCCGGAGCGTGAGTTTCGCTACCATGGCGGCCACACTGGTGGCGTCCGGCGTTGCTGTTGCGGACGATGGAAAATCCGGCGCGGGAACAAGGGTCGATGATGCACTCGCCGGCGCGTTTGCCAATCCGCCGGAATCCGCCAAGCCACAGGTTTACTGGCAGTGGATCAACGGCAATGTCACCAAGGAGGGCATCACCGCGGACTTGGAGGCGATGCACCGGGTGGAAATCAACGGGGCCTTGGTCCAGACGATCGGTGGCGGTCCGCCGGGGCCGATGCGGGAGATGGCTCCGCAGTTCTTCGACATGATGGATCACGCCACCCGCGAAGCCGAACGGTTGGGGATGATGATCTCCATGCACAACAGCTCGGGCTGGGCCGGTTGCGGCGGACCTTGGATCAAGCCCGAAGAGTCGATGCAGTTTGTCACGTCCCGGAGCATTCGGGTGCACGGCGGATTCTTGCACGAACATCCTGCGGGGATCGGAAGCACAATCACGGAACAGCGGGTTTGACCGCTGAAGCGCTGAGACCGCTGAAAAACGCTGTGTTTTCCGATATTCTCAGCGACCTCAGCGGTTCTCTGCGGTTGATCCCGCCTTCCGGCGGTCCCCCTTCGGGGCTGCCGCTTCGCGCCAGTCTATCTCGCATCCGCTCGGTTCAGCGGTTGACTCTTCCGCCAATCGAGTGGCTCCCGTTTTCGGATTCGGCACTTCTCATTGCAAGTCAACGGGTTCCGGCTTTCCAGAAATCCGCCGTGATTCGGGTGAAAGTTCGCTGGGTTCGCGCCTCGGGCGGACCGTTGCAAAAACGGGGTCAGGTGCCGCATTTCAACAAAATGCCTGCCAATTTTCGGGAAATGGCGATGGCGGGGCATGCCAAGGGCGTTGCGATGCCAATATGCGGGAGCGGTTTACCATCCGCCTTCGCCACCGGCTATGGCGGGACAAGCCTGATGGCGCGTGGTGAGGGCGGCAAAGTGGTTTTTGGGAATGACGGGGACCGCTATGGATTCCTGTTCCGACTGGCAAAGGTGTGCGTGAGCCATGGTTGGCGGGTGCATGCCTGGGTGCTGATGAGACAGTTGGAAAAAGTCCTGGTTGCGGCACTGTTGAGAGAACGCACGGCGGTTGGAAATCCGTGGATTGCACAACGACTGGCGATGGGGAATTCCGGCTCTGTGAGCCGTCTTGTGGTGGTCTGCGGCAAGAGCGTGACTCAAACCGGAGAACTGGAAAAACTAAAGAAAATGTTGAAATGCGATACCGGACCCAATTTATGACCCCAGGTCCCGCAGCTCCCTGTCGCCACCCCGCGTCGGTGGTTACGGTACGGTCACCCTCAACCGCGCGAACATCCCCGCACCGGTGCCCAGCGCACGCGGAATCGCCACCTCCACCCGATCCACCCCGGCTCCGAACCCGTCGTCGGTGACCGTGATCGCGATCCCGCCCGGAGCGGCCACCGCAGGCGTCCAGCCGGTTAGGTCGGAACCGTATTCCGCCTGGATCGAGATTCCGGGTTCGGTTAGTGCCAGATCGGCGCGTCGGTATGTGAAAACCAGCCGGTCCGCCGTGACCGTCACCTGCGGCACCGCCGTGGCGGAATTGGCGCCGGCGTTGGCCGGGTTCGGTTCGGATTCTAACACAAATTCGGTGGCGTTGTCAAGGCCGTCGTGGTCCGGGTCCGCGCCGGGGAGCGCGTCCACTCCGGTTAGGCCGTGGGTCGCGCCGGCCCAGGTTTGATAGGGAGTGGCGTTCCGCACCAGGGCGATGTTGAACGCGTCCGTGCCATCGTCGTAGCCATAGACCAAATCGTAACCCGCGGGCACCGTGCCGCTGATCGCGGCGAACGCGGCACCCGTGATGGCACCGGCCGCGTCAACGATCACATATACCGGTTGGGTGGGCGCGGCGAGCGTCGTCAGTTGCAGCTTCAGCGCCGAAATGTCCAGACTGCCGGCCACGACCAACCGGTCGGCGGCGGCCCCGTCGAGTTCGATGGCGAGCGCGCCGGTGCCGGCGACATTTCCTAACACAGTCAGGGTGCCGGCCGAGGTCCCGGGCGCGATCACGCCGTCGCGGGCCACGGTCACCGAGGCCCCGAGCGGGCCGGTGCCGCCGAGGATGGCGGTGTCCGCCGCGCCGACGCCATCGCCGACGGTGAGCGGGCCGGTGGCGCCGGAGGCGTTGCCGGTGATGATGAGCGCACCATCATCGATGGCCGTGGCACCGCTGTGGGCGATGGTGGTGCCGGCGAGCGTGACCGCGCCGTCCCCGCGCTTGGTGAGGGTGCCGCTGCCGGAGAGATTGCCGGGTACCGCGAGGGCACCGGTCCGGTCGAACACGAGCGCCGAGTTGTTGGTGACCGGGCCGGTGCCGAGGCTGCCGGTGGTGCCGCCATCGCCCACCTGCACCGTGCCCTCGGTGATGGTGGTGCCGAGCGAGTAGGTATTGTTGGAGCCGGTGAGTTTGAGGGTGCCGGAGCCGAATTTCGTAAGGCTGAGGCCGCCGGCACCGCCGTTCACCACATTGCCGGAAATCGTGATATTCCCGCCGCCGCCGAGGTTCCAATCGCGGGCGGAGCCGATGCCGTTCTGTAGGGTGCCAGATAGCGTTAGAGTGCCGGCATCGCTGCGGATGCCGTAGGAGCCGCCGGTGTTGCTGATGCGGATCACTCCGCTCCAGGTGTTGTCGTCAGCCAAGTTGGCCAGCACGGCGCCGGCATTCCCCTGATCGCCGTGGCCGCCGGTCCGGATGTCGGTGCCGGTGATGGTGACTCCTCCGGTCAGTTCGATGCGCGCGCGGGCCGCGGAGTTCACCGCCGCGTTCATGTCCACCAGCGTGATGCCGGCAAGCGCTTGATTATGCTCCACCCGGATCGCGCCACGGTCGGTCGAGCTGGCACCGAACACCATGGTGGAGGTGAACGAGTTCGCGGCCGCCAGCGCCAACACGCCATTGCCGGTCTTGCTGAGCTGCCCGTTGGTGAGTGCGGCGGTGATTCTCGCATCGACGGTCGCCGTGCCATTGGCCACATCGATGATCCGGGTGCCCGCGTTGAGGTCGATGGGATTCTGCAAGGTCAGGGTGCCGGTGGCGTTGGCTCCGGCGAGCCCGAGCGCGCCGGGATTGAAGTTCGGAGTGAGGCCCCAGACCAGCGGGGTGGAGGCTCCGCCGAAATTTACCGTTAGATCGCCGCCGCGCGCGGACAAGCCGTTGATCCGGCCGGCGGTGCCGTTGAATTGGATCTGGTTGGCCGCGACTCCGATGCCGCGGGTGATGCTGCCGCTGGTTTCCAGCCAGGTGTTGCCCGAACCGGCCAGAACGAGATTGGTGGTGGTCGGGAGCGTGCCGGGATGGAAGTAGGCCGAACCTTCGCCGAGCGTGGTGAGGCCTTCCCAGGAATTGCCGGAGTTGGTGAAGATCACCCCCTGGTTGCCGGCCACCCGGATCACCAAGCCGAAGCCGGATGCGGCGGCGGCGGTCACCGGGCCGTTGAAAGTCAGCGAGGTGCCGAGATTGCCGACCCGAACCGCCGCGTTTTCGATGCTGACCGGCCCCTCCACGGTGCTGATCCCGGACGCACCCTTGATGGCGCCCTGGGGTGCCGCCGTGCCGCCGCCCCCGGCGATTTTGAGCGGGATGGTGGCCGGAATCGCCGAGCCTTGCAGATTCACGAAGCTGTTGTTCTGCACGTCGATCAGCGAAAACGCGCCGATGGCGGCGGAGCCGTTGAAACTGATGCCGCCGTTGTTGCCCGACGTGGCGCCCGTCACGGTGAGCGGACCGCCGAGGCCGCTGTTGTTGCCGCTCAACACGAGGGTGCCGTTGCCATACTTGGTTAGGCCGGCGGTCCCAACCAGGCTGGCGCTGATCGTGGCGGTGACGGCATTCGTGATAACCGGCGCGGGTGCCGGCAATGGATCGGGTCCGTCCGGATCCAGCGAGTTGAGGGTGAGCACCCCTCCGCTGACCGTGTAATTCGCGGTGGCGAACGTGAGGTCGTTGGCGGTGATTCCGGCGAAATCGATGGTCACGGTCCCGGCGACACCGCCGAAAATGGCGTCATCATCGCCCGTGGTCAGCGCCGGCCAGGCGGCGTCGAATCCCGCGATGGAAAAGTCGTCCCAATTGGTCGTGGTCGGCTCCCAATTTCCCGCACCGCCGTCGGCATCGGGGCCGGTGTCAGTGCCGTCCCAATACAGCGTGGCGGCCCGCAGGCCGGTGGTGGAAACAACAGCGACCGCGAGGATCGGCAACAGGAGGATGGAGCGGTTTTTCATCGGGTTTCAGAAACGGGTTGCGGCTGCGGCATTCGGCGGACGCTTCCCGCGCCCGCTTCAACCGCCATCAGAATAGCACAATCCGGCGGGCAAAATCATCCCGAGTTCGCGGGACGCCGCCGCACCTAACCGGGCGGAACGCGGGCGGTGCCCCGGCCCCCGCTCAAACGGTGTATTCCTCCAGCAGCCGCACAAATGCGGTCAGGTGCCGCATTTCAACAAAATGCCTGCCAATTTTAGGGAAATGGTGATAGCGGGGCATGCCGAGGGCGTTGCGATACCAATATGCGGGAGCGGTTTACCATCCGCCTTCGCCACCGGCTATGGCGGGACAAGCCTGATGGCGCGTGGTGACGGCGGCAAAGTGGTTTTTGGGAATGACGAGGACCGCAAGGGATGCCTGTTCCGACTGGCGAAGGTGTGAGTGAGCCATGGTTGGCGGGTGCATGCCTGGGTGCTGATGTGCAACCACATCCTGCTGGAGGTCCCGCCGACGCCGGAGGGCGGGCTTTCCGATGCGGAACTGCTCAAACGCCTCCGGGCGATCTACTCCGATGTCCTGGTGGCGGAGGTGGAAAACCGGCTGACCGAGGTCCGCAAGGCGATCCCGGAGGGGCGCGCCGGCGAGGATCTGGCGCGGGAGGCCCATGAGCGGTTCACCTAAACGGCGCCGCGCAATGCGCTGCCCGGGAGATTTGGCAAGGAAATCCCGCGATTCGTGAAAATTCGCATCGCGCGCGCCAGGGCGGGGTGCTACGGTCCGCGCGGATGTTTGAGGTTAGACAAAAGCCGGAAATGGTCGAACGCGCGCTGCTGGTGCGGTTTTATTTCGACCCGCGGGATGCCGACGAGTCCGAGTCCCTGTTGGAGGAACTCGGGGAATTGGTGCGCACCCTTGACATCGAGGTGGTGGAGTCGGTGCTCGCCCGCAGTCGGGAAATGCACAAAAAACTGCTTTGCGGCACCGGCAAGGCCGCCGAAGTGGCGGAATTGGCCAAGGCTCACGAGTGCGACGTGATCGTGATCGACAACGGCCTGGCTCCCTCGCAGCAGCGCGAGTGGGAAAAGCTCGCCGACTGTTGTGTGATCGACCGCGAGGAGGTGATTCTCGACATTTTCGCCAAGCGGGCTCGGACCAAGGAGGCACGCCTCCAGGTGGACCTGGCGCGGATGCAATACGCCCTGCCGCGGCTCGCCCGGATGTGGGGACACCTCGACCGCGAAACGGCCGGCTCCGGCGGCGATGGCGGCGGCGGCACCTCGCGCGGCATGGGCGAAAAACAAATCGAAGTGGACCGGCGCCTCGCCCACATGACCATCGACCGCGCCAAGCGGGAACTCGAACTCGTGCGCAAACAGCGCAAAACCCAGCGCAAGGAACGCGAACGCTTCGAAACCCCGCACGCCGCGATCGTCGGCTACACCAACGCGGGCAAGTCCACCCTGCTCAACCGCCTGAGCGGCGCCGACGTGATGGCCAAGGACATGCTGTTCGCCACGCTGGACACCACCACCCGCCGCATCGAGCTGCCCGACGGCCAACCGCTCCTTCTAACCGACACGGTCGGTTTCATCCGGAACCTTCCGCACCGGCTGGTGGAGGCGTTCAAGGCCACGCTGGAGGAGGCCGTGCTGGCGGATTTCCTGATCCATGTGCTGGACGCCACCTCGCCGGAGGTAGCCACCTTCCACGACACCACGCTCGAAGTGCTCAAGGAACTCGGTGCCGAGGACAAGCCGGTGGTCGTGGTGCTGAACAAGACCGATCTGATAGATGATCCCGAGCGCCTGGCCGACCTGCGCCGGCGGTTTCCCGAGGCGATCGTGGCCGCCGCCGCCACCGGCGCGGGCATGGAGGATCTGCTCAAGGCCTGCTGCGTGCAGCTCGCCGCGCGGGTTCGCCGCAAAACCTATCGGATACCCCAACAGCGCGCCGATCTGGTGAGCCTGCTCCACCGCGAGGCGAAGGTGCTCTCCACCGAATACGAAAATGATGATATCATCGTCGGCGCGGTAGTGCCCGCGGCCATTGCCGGACGGCTTGAAGGATTTGCTCTAACACACCCGTAATCCCACACGTTGCATCGATGATGTTGAAGCCCCCGATTTTTGTCCTGCTGCTTCTGGCCACCCTGGCCGGAGGGCAAACCGCGTCCTCGGTGCCGCCGGTGAAACGTGCGCTGCCGGTCGAGGAAACACCCGCGCCGCCCACACCCGCGCCTCCGTCCGTGAAACGCGCGCTCCCGCTGGACCAGCCACCCGCCGCCCCGGCCAAGCCGCCGGTTATCCCAGCCACCCCTCCCGCTCCGGCGGTGTTGAAACCGGCTCCATCCGCTCCGGCCAAACCGCCCGCCCCTCCCGAAATCCAGCCGATCCGCGGCGCGCTGCCGCTTGAGGGCGAGGCCGACCTTCCTATCAAACCCGAAGCCCCGAAAGTCGCGGAAAATGTCAAACCCCAGGGCGAAGACGCCGTGCGCCTCCAGATTTTCCTCGATGAGGCGAAATTCGGACCCGGCGTGATCGATGGCAAGCCGGGACGTTTCACCGAGTTGGCCGTGCGCTCGTGGAACGAAGTCAACGGCCACCCGCTCGACGACTGGAGCGCGGTGATGACCGCCGCCCGAAAGGCCGTGCCCAGCCCGTTGGCCGTCGCACTCGTCCCGGATTGGTCCAAGGACTGGGTGAACCCGGACGTGCCATTCACCGACCGCAAGGGCCAGTCGAAACTCAAGCGCATGAGCTACCGCAGCGTGGCCGAGCTGATGTCCGAACGCTATCACACCGATGTCCCCTATCTAACCGAACTGAACGGCGACAAGAAGATCAACAACCTCAAGGCGCGCGACTCGGTGATCGTGCCAAACGTGAAAGCCTTCCGTTTCGAGGACATCAAGGGCACCAACTATCCGGCCGACGAGGCGCTGAGCCAGCGGCATGTGGTGGTGGATACCAAGATCAACCAAATGCGGATTTTCGAGGCCACTCCGGCCGCGCTGGTGGTGGAGGAGCCGACCGCCACGGCATCCGCGGCGGGCCCCGCTCCGGAGGTGGCGAAACCCGCCCCTCCTGCCAAAGGTCCAGCCAACCGCGGGCTGATCGCCTCGTTTCCGATCACCCCGGGCAAGCCGAAGTTCATCAAACTGGGAACCTGGGAAATCCGCAACTGCGTGGAGCTGCCGGTCTGGCGCTACGACAAGCAGTTGTTGGAAACCGGCAAGCGCGGGGATGATTCGGATTCGCTGGTGATTCCACCGGGTCCTAACAGCCCGGTCGGCGTGATCTGGAACGGTACCAGCCGCCCGGGAATCGGCTTGCACGGCACATCGGATCCGGAAACGATCGGCCGCGCCCGCAGTGCCGGTTGCATCCGCCTCGCCAATTGGGATGCCATCCGCCTGCCCACCCTGATCCGGCCGGGAGCGACGGTCGAGATCAGATGAGTTATCGGTTATCAGTTATGAGTTATCAGTGATGTCATGAGTCCGATCGGTAAATTCACACTGCGGCTCGGGATCTACGGGGCGGTCTTCGCCTATCTGGTCTGCGACCTCCATTTCTGCCACGGACCGCTGAGCCGCAAGCTGCGCAGCACCGACCCGAACTCGCCGGAAGCGATCGCCCGCGCCCGGGAGGCCGGCATCGTCGCGGTCGTTTACGGCAACCCGCTCGACAAACGGCAGCTCGATCGCGCGGTGGCCGAACGCCTGTGGGCCGACGGCCGGAAAGCCGCCGATCTAACACCGCAAACGCGGAAGCTGATGAGATATGCCGCGCTCGACGATCTGATCGACCACGAATTGCTGCGGATGAAAGTGAAAGTGAACGCGGAGTCGTTCAAACTCACGCCCGCCGAGATCGACGAACGCTACCGGCGGTTCACGGAACGTTTCGCCACCAAGGAGGAACTCGCGGCCGCGCTTGCCGCGCAGGGACTCGGCAGCGAGGCGGACCTCCGCGAGCGCCTGGCCGCGCGCATCCAGCAGGAACGCTACGTGGAGTCCCGCATCGGCCCCAAGGCGGCGGTAACCGAGGACGAGGCGCGCAAATGGTTCGAGGAACACCGCGACGCGCTCGCGCTCCCCGAGCGGATAGAAGCCAGGCAGGTTTTCATTGCCACGCTGGAACGTCCCTCCGACGAGGTGAAGGCCACTTTGGAAAAGGCGCTCGCCGCCCTGCGCGGCAAAAGCAAGGACTTCGCCGCCCTGGCGAAGGAACTGAGCGAGGACGAGGCCTCCAAAGAACGCGGCGGCGCTCTGGGGTGGATGACCCGCGGACGCCTGCCAGCCGATTTCGCCGAGCCGGTGTTCGCGCTGGCGGCCAACGAACCAACGCTGGTTAGAACAAAGCTCGGCTGGCACCTCGTGGAAGTCACCGGCCGCAAACCCGCCGAACCGCGGACCTTCGAATCCGCCAAACCGGAAGTGATGTCGGCCCTGGAGGCCGACAGACGCCGCGCGGTGATCGCCGCCTTCCGCGCGGAGCTGCGGAAAATGGAGTCCCGCGCCATCACCATCTATCGGGATGTGGTCGAGGAAGGCCTGGCCGAACAAGCGAAATAGCAAGCAACCTAACCCATGTTGGCGCTCATCCGGAAATTGGTAGGATCGCTGACGCGAGACGGTCGATCCGGATGGGCGTTCGCAATCCTCTGCGCGGTCATTTCCATCGCAAGCGGCTCGCGCTGGGGATTTAACAAATTTCGTTATCGGGATATCGGACAATGGCCGTCCGTTCCCGTGGAAATCGACGCCTTGTACTCGATGCACGGAACCATTCCTACAGAAACAAGGACCGGCCGTTCGCGAATAGGTACCTTCCTGAACACTGTCCGCTACACCTACCGGGTGAGAGGTTTGAACTATCAGGGAGACCGCGCCTCACCCGATGGCGACATTCCGCCCGTTTGGACCGTTTCGGTCAACGGCGTCCCGCAAACCGGTCCGGAATTCCGCGCCTTTTATAAGCCTGACCAACCCGAAATTTCCGTACTGTTCCCGATTCCCTATCAAGGCAACGGCCTGCTGCTCACCGCGCTGGTGGCGGGTGGCGTCTGCGTGCTGGCGGTCGCTCTGTCGAGACTGGAGCTATCCTAGCGAGGCTGCGCCTCAGACCCCAGAAACCAGAAATCAGAGACCAGACAAGAATTTGACTTAACCAGCACGACTTTTTCGTTTCAAGGACTCTGGAAAGGAACACGAAACCGCGGACGGCACGCCGCGCTTCCCATTCTCTTATCCGCGGCTGGATCTCGGCTATTGGCCTCAACCGTTGCCGAAAAACTCCATCTGCGCGTCTTCCTTCGGTTCCTCGAAGCGGACGCCGACGCCCAGCAGCCTCACCGACCGCCCCCCACCGCGCTTCCAAGCCTCCGCCAGCAACTCCTCATACGCTTCCATGTCGAGGGCATGCCCCGCGCGCTCGGCGGTGGTGCGTTCGAAGTCGGCGAATTTCAGCTTGACCACCAATCCGCGCACCGACCGGTCGGCATGATGGGTGGCAAGGTCCTCGGCCAAACCTTCGACCATGCCGTGGAGCGGTGGCAACAGCGCCGACAGAATCCCGATGTTCTCGGAAAACGTTGTTTCCGAACTCAGCGACTTGCGGGTGCGGTCGGGAGTGACCGGCCGGTCGTCGATCCCCCGGCACAACTCCCACAGTTCCAAGCCCCATTTTCCGAATCGGCGTGACAACTCCACCCGGTCGAACCGCTGCAGTTCGGCGCAGGTCGTCGCCCCCAGCGCGGCCAGTTTCTCCGCGGTCTTGCGGCCCACACCCCACAGCCGGCTCACCGGCAAGGGCGCCACAAACCCCGGAATGTCCTCGGCTTTCACTTCATACTGACCGTTCGGTTTGTTCCAGTCCGAGGCGATTTTCGCGATCATTTTGTTCGCGGAAATCCCGGCTGATCCGGTGAGGCCGGTTTCCTCGAAAATCTGGGCGCGGATCTCGCGGGCCACCGACGAGCCCTCGGATCGCAGGGCTGAGACGTCGAGGTAGGCTTCGTCGAGGGAAAGCGGCTCGATCACATCGGTGAAACGTCCGAAAATGGCGCGGATCCGGGCGCTGACGGCGCGGTAGTGGTCGAAGCGCACCGGAGTGATAATCAGGTGGGGGCAGAGTTCGAGTGCCTTGAACACCGGCATGGCGGAACGGCAGCCGTATTTGCGGGCCTCGTAATTGGCGGTGCAGAGCACGCTGCGCCGGTCCTTTCCCGCCACCGCCACGGGCTTGCCGCGCAATGCCGGGTCATCGCGCTCCTCGATGGCCGCGTAGAAGCAGTCCATGTCGATGTGGATGATTTTCCTCATGCCCGCGGCAGCGATAGCGCGGCCGCGCGGCGGATTCAAACCGAAATCCGAAATTGAAACCGCGATTCGCGCCCATTGAACCGCTGAACCGGGCACCCAAACTACCTTCAACTTCGGATATCAGGGTCAAGGCACATTCCGGGTTGCGCCGGGGCGGGGAGGAAATATGCTGGCGCGCATGAAGTGGATCGACTGCGGCCGCGAGCATCTGGAAGCCATCCGCGTCATTTTCAACGATGCCATCGCCAACACGACCGCGTTGTATGAGAATGAGCCGCGGAGCCGCGCCTACATGGTGGACTGGCTGGAGGCCAAACGCGCCGCCGGATGGCCGGTCATAGGGCTGCTGGACGACGACGGCACCCTGGCGGGTTTCGGGACATACGTTCAGTTCCGGCCGCTTGAGGGGTTCCGCCGCACCGTGGAGCATTCGCTCTATCTGTCGGCGCCCTACCGGGGCCGGGGACTCGGAAAGCAACTGTTGGAGAAACTGGTGGAACACTCCGCGGGCCGGGGATTTCACGTCATGATCGCGATGATCGACGGCGAGAACGCCGCCAGCGTGAAGCTGCACGAGGACGCGGGTTTCCAACATTGCGGTCTGCTTCCCGAAGCCGGGTTCAAATTCGGCCGTTGGCTGGATGTGATCGTGATGCGGCGGATGCTGGAGGATCAATCGTGTTAGGTTCTCGCCGCGGAAATTCTCCGGCAACACGCGGGCGGGTGGAAAACTTCCGACTTTGGTGGAACGGAAAGGCCCAAAGCTGCCGACGTTGCCGGCGTTTTTCGGGGGCGGATTGTCAGGTATTGGATTATTTGGTTGCACAAGCATTCCCCGCGGTGTTGCAATATCCCCACGCCATATGGTGGCAAGGAGTTGTGGAAACCAGTCCGACAACGCCGTCTTTCCCTAGAAGGGCCTGTAGCTCAGCGGTTAGAGCAGGGGACTCATAATCTGACTTTCTCGGTTTTCATCCTGTCGCATTGTGTTCATTTTTAGTGACTTATGCGGATATATGAAAGCGCTTGCGACAGGTTGAAACAGGATAAAACAGGTTGATTTTTGGGTCGGTCGTGGAAGAAGTAGTGGAAATATCAGTTAGACGATTTGTTCCTCGCGCACACTTGTTCGATTAGGATTTGCTAAAGAATCTGCAATCGGAGTTTTCCCCAAGGTTGTTTCTGATAGTATCCTGTCGTCGGCGCGATTGCCTCCGGAAGGTGCAATTTCGGCTTGAATCGGCCATAATATTTTGGGAGGGCGGTTTCGCTCTTGTTCCGTCCGTCGCCGGGATTTCCGGACCGGCGGATCCCGTTGCCCCGCCGCATTCCGCAGGCGGGGCTTTTCCGTTCATGCCCCAACCTTCCGATAACCCGACAACCCCACACCACCATGCCCCGCACCCTGTATTCCCCGAGGCTTTCCGACGATGTGGTCCGCGCGCTCTACCGCGAGGGCCAACGCCGCCGGATGCCCATGACACGGCTCGCCGACGAACTGATCCGTTCGTCGCTGGCCCTATCGTCCCAGCCGGCCGCCATCCGTCCGTTCGACCCGGACGAACGCGAGCGAACCGGCGCCGCCAGCGCCGCCTGACCGCCGCGCCGGAAACCCCCAACAGCCATCCCCAGAGGCCCGGCCCATCCGCCGGGCCTCTCCCTTTCCATCCCAACCCAATCCCCCCAATTCATTCCCATGGCCATCAGACTCATCGCCAACTACAGCAAACGCCTCGGCCTGCCGGGGTTCTCATCCCACCAATATAGCGTCTCCGTGGAAACCGAACTGGTGTCCACCGACGACATCCCCGCCGCATCCGCCCGGCTTTACGAACTCCTCCAGTCCGACGTGGACGCGCGCGTCCAGCAAACCGGCTTCGTTCCGCCGCTGGACTACGGCATGGACGCCAACGGCAACGGAGCCAACGGCAACGGAGCCCACGCCACCAACGGCCACAGCGGCACGGGCACCAGCACCGGCACCCATGCCACCCCGGAAAACCCTCCGCCCGGACCACCGGCCACGCCGCTCGACGGACGCTGGAAGTGCTCCGACAAGCAGCGCGACCTGATCCTGAAACTCGTGGACGAACACCGGCTCGACAAGCACGCCATCGAGGCGCTCGCCGTCGAACGCTTCGGCCACGGCGTGCGGCTGCTCGACAAGATGGAAGCCTCCGGGCTCATCGACGAGCTGCTCGACACCCACGGCGGAGGCTCATCCCGGTCCCGGCAGGCCGCCGCCACCAAGACCAACGGCTCCGCCTACCGCGGACGCACCGGCGGGAGGGCGGCCGCATGACCGCCGCAGCCACTTGCGAGCCGCCGTTCGCCACCGGCCTCGCCCCGCATGCCGGCACGTTTCCCGGACACATCAGCCCCACTTCGGCCAAGAACTACCTCGGCTGTCCGCTGCGGTTCTGGTTCGAGAAAATCGCGTGCGTCCGCAAGCCCGTGCCGCCGGCCCTCCACCTCGGAAAAGCGGTTCACGCCGCGCTCCAGGCCTTCCACCTCGCCCGCTGGCGCGGTGGCGACGATTCCCCGGAAGCCGTCGCCGCCGCCTTCGGCAAGGCGTTCCACGAACTGGAGCGCGACGAGGGCCCCGTGGGTTTCGACGATGAGGCCGACCGGGAAAAGGCCCGTCTCGACGGCCTGCGCATGGTCGCCGCCTATCTCGACTCCCCCGAATGCCTGGCCGGGATGCCGCGCGCCGTGGAGGTTCCTCTGCGCGAGGAAATCCCCGGCCTGTCCGTGCCGCTAGCCGGCACCATGGACCTGGTGGCGTCGGACTACACCCCGGTCGATTTCAAATCGGCCGCCTCCCGGCCCGATCCCTGGGGAGCCGCCTTCGACCACGAGATCCAGCTTGTTTCCTACCAACTCCTGATCGAGGCCGCCACCGGCGTGACCCCGCCCTCGCTCGACCTGGTGTTTCTGGTGAAAACCAAGGTCCCGCAGGTGATCCGGGTCCAGTCCCCGCCGGCCGACACCCACCGCAAGCGCCGGGTCACCGCGCTGCTGGAAACCGCCGTCCTCGGCATCGCGGAAGGGCGTTTCCATCCCCAGCCGTCGATGCACTGCGCGTGGTGCCGGTTCAAATCCGGCTGCATGCGCTGGACCCCGGCCATGACCCTGCCGGGCACGGAAAGGACACTCCCCGGATGAGCGCCCCGATCGCGTGGATCGGACTGCTGGTCCTCTGCATCGCCGTATTCCGGTTCAACGGGTGCGGCGATGACGGGGAGGCGTCCCGCCGGGCGATGGAAAACCACATCCGGACCGAAGTCGCCCGGAAGCTGGAAGAACGGACGCGGGCCGAACGGCTCCGCACCTGGCGGATCGCCGGGTTCTGCGGGCTGGGGGCGGCCGGCATCGGCTGTCTCGCTCTCTCGCCGCCGCTCCAACGGCATTTCCGCGGCGGGTTCTCCCGCGGCGGTCCGTCCCCTCCGCCGGGTCCATCCTCCAAGCTCCCGGTCCGGACGCCGCCGGGAGCGCGGGTGATCCAGCGTGATCCGAACCGGCGTCCGTGAACCCACCCGCCACACACCATCCCATGAACCTCCGCCCCACGGCTGAAATCCTCGTGGTGCTCGCGGTTGTCGGAATCGCCCTCGAGATCGCGGACGGGCACACCTGGACGGTTATAGCCGCCGGTGTTTTCGCCGCCATCTGGCTTCTCAACCGCACGCACTGAATCCCGAAGTTCCGGCCGGCTCGCCGACCGGAGTCTCCACCCGCCACACACAACCATCAACCAACCAACCCAATCCCAACCCCAACCACCCCAACCATCCCACCGATATGAATCCCACCCCCACCCAACAACTTCCGCTGCTGGAGGCCGTGTGCCGCCGCGGCGTGCTCGTCGCCACCTCCGTGCGCTATTGGCGCGGATGCAAGCGGCTCAGCCCGGAGGACCTCGGCCTTGATCCGGCCCATGTTTCCGAACGGCTCATCCAGCTCGGCCACAAGCGGCTCATCCCGCGCGACGCCCTCCAGGCGTTCGCCCTCATCGAGTCGCGCGTGCAGTCCACCGTGGAAAGCGCCAGCTTTCCGTTCCTCGGCGGCATCGGCCGCTTCGTGCCCAACCCCCGGCTGGGCGAACTGAAGGAGAAGCTCGACAGACTCCATGAGGAGTTCCGCAGCGCCACGCTCGACTTCGTCGCCGGCTACGGTCCGCTTCGTGAGAACGCGATGGCCGAATGGCGCGAGGCCGCCCGCCACCTCAACGGCAGCGCCGAACGCCTGATCCTGACCATCGAGCAGTCGTTCCCGCCCGCCGGGGAGATCGCCCGGCGGTTCGCCTTCGAGACCCGGCTGTTCCAGATCGCGGCGCCGGAAAGTTTCCAACTGGAAGCCGCGGAAACCCTGGCCCAAAGCGAGGCCGCGGACGACCGACGCCGCATCGCGGAGGACGCCACCCGCCGCCTGCAAAGCGACCTGGACGGCTTCATCCGCGAAAGCGTCACCTCCCTGCGCGAGGAAACCGCCCGGCTGGCCGGCGAGGTGCTCGCCACCATCAGCGGTTCGGAAAACGGCGTCCACCAGCGCACGCTCAACCGGCTCTCGGCGTTCATCGACTCGTTCCGCTCGCTCAATTTCGCGGGCGACCAGCAGTTGGAGAACACGCTAGAGAAGTTCCGCCGCGACCTGCTCACCCGCAGCGCGGAGGACTACCGCACCGAACCCGGCGCGGCGGCCACCCTCACCGAGGGCCTCAACCGCCTTCGCGAAACCGCGGTGCAGCTCGCCCGAGGCGACGCGCGCGACATCGTCTCGCGTTTCGGCCAACTCGGCGGACGCAGGCTCGCGGCCGTCGGGTGAAACCCGCAATCCAGCCCGTCGGCATCCCGCCCGGCGGGCGTTTCCTTTTCCGGGCGTCTCCGCGCCCGGTCTTCCCGCACAGTCATCAAATCATCACACGCCACGCTGTCATTCTCCCGTCTAGCCTGATTTCCCCCAACCATTCCTCCCGCTGAAATCCCCATCACCCATCCCGCTCCATCCACTCCCGAAGCCACTTCACCCGCTCCAACACAATCCCCCCGGCCGGACACGTTCCGGCAACCCGCGCGAAGGGCGGCCCTCCAACAAAGGGGCCGCCCTTCGCGCATCCGCCAACTTCCATCCACCAACTTCCATCCCCCAATAACCAATAACGAATAACAAATAACTTCCCCCACCCATGTCCCACTTCACCACCATCCACACCCAGATCCGCGATCTCGACGCCCTGGCCGACGCCTGCGCCGAACTCGGCGTCAGCCTCGTGCCGGACACCGTCTGCCGCGGATACGCCGGGCTCACCCGCAAGGCCCCCCATGTCATCAAACTCAAAGGCCCCTACGACATCGCCGTCGAACCCTCGAAGGAAAACGACGGAACCTACGGCCTGACCACCGACTGGTGGGACGGCCACGTCGCGAAAGAGGTCGGCCCGCACTACGGCCGTCTGCTCCAGATCTACGGCGTCCACAAGACGACGCGCGAGGCCGCCAGACGCGGACTGCGCGTGACCCGCCGCGTGGAAGCCGATGACTCCATCCTTCTGACCTTGGAAGGAGGTGTCCTGTGAGCCGCCGCATTCTTGTCAGAGTATCCCCGGCCGGCGCGATCACCGTCGAGGCCGAAGGGTTCCAGGGCAACGGTTGCGAAGCCGCGACCAAGGCCATCGAGGAAGCCCTCGGCAAAGCCACCACCCGCGTCCGCAAACCCGAATACCGCCGGCAGTCCCTGCTGGAGGAAAACCAGCAGCGGTTGGAAATCGGAGGCGAGTGAAAAGCACGAAGCACGAAGCACCAAATTCCAAACCGGAATGCGTCTGATCTCCACCAATGACCACTGACCATTGACCCATGACTCCATCCACCCTCCGCATCCAGCCGGGCGGGCGCATCGACTGTCTCTACACCGATGCCATTGATCTGCGCTCGCTCGGCCGGCTGCATGTCCGCCGGGCCAGCGTGATCCTTTTCTGCGACCGTTCGCAGGAGTGGAAAGTCCGCTGCGCCTCCACCGGCAAGCTCCTCTTTTCCCATCCCTCCCGCGACGAATGCCTGGAATGGGAAAAGCGCAACCTCGATCCCGGTCGTTAGACCGGGAGACTCAAGACTTCAAGACGCAAGACCGCTGCGCTGCAAGAGACAAGAGTCAAGACAGGAGAGCAAGAAAAGAGCGTCGCGCTCCTGTTGCTCCAAATCCTGGGTCTTGGGTCTTGAAGCGAGCCGGAAGGCGGGCGGTCCTGCGTCTGCCTCCCCCCAATAACCAATAACAAATAACATATAACTCCACCCCCCCATGACCCTAACCACCTATCTGCGCGCCGGCCATCCCGGACTGGCGCTTGTCACTCCCGAGGAAGCCCGCGCCGAGGCGGAAATCGCCGCCGTGTGCTCCGCTCTCGAACGCCGCCTCCACGCATGGTCCTCCACCGAGGGCCTCGTCGATGTGGCCGACAACCGCGCCACCCAGTGCTACGATCCGCTCGACGCCCTCCAGCTCCTCGACGGACTCTTCGCCGCCGAATCCCCGCGCCACGTCGTGCTCATGCGCGACCTCCAGCTCTACCTCGACCGGAGCGACCCGCCGCTGGTCCGCCGCCTGCGCGACACCCTGCGCGTCGCCAAGGCCAACGGCCACGCGCTCGTTCTGCTGGGCTGCCGCCTCAAGCTGCCGCCCGAACTGGAGCACGATATCACCCATGTCGATTTCAGCCTGCCCGACGCCGCCCGCCTCGGCACCGTGCTCGAAGGCATCATGAAATCGGCCAAGCTGAAGACCCTCAACGCCGCCATCCGCGAAGCCGCCATCCAGGCCGCGCTCGGTCTAACCACCACCGAGGCCGAAAACGCCTTCGCGCTTTCCGTCGTGGAATCCGGCGGCATCGACCACCGCATCGTCTCCCGAGAAAAAGCCCGCACCCTCAAGCGCAACGGCCTGGTGGAAGTCGTCCCGGCCACCACCTCCCTCGACGATATCGGCGGACTCGGGTTGCTCAAGGAATGGCTCGTGCGGCGCTCCGGCGCGTTCGGGGCATCGGCCAAGGCCTACGGGCTGCCCGCGCCCAAGGGCCTGCTCATCGTCGGCATCCCCGGCACCGGCAAGTCCCTGACCGCCAAGGCCACCGCCGGAGCCTTCGGCCTGCCGCTGCTGCGCCTCGACATGGGCCGCGTGTTCGGCGGCGTCATCGGCCAGAGCGAGGCGAACCTGCGTGCGGTCATCCAGACCGCGTCCGCCATCGCGCCCTGCGTGCTGTGGATCGACGAAATCGAAAAGGGCTTCTCCGGCAGCCAGTCGAGCGGCAGCACCGACGGCGGCACCTCCGCCCGCGTGTTCGGCTCGTTCCTCTCCTGGATGCAGGAAAAGGACCAGCCGGTGTTCGTCGTGGCCACCGCCAACGACGTTTCGAAACTCCCGCCCGAGTTCCTGCGCAAGGGCCGTTTCGACGAGATGTTCTTCGTCGATCTGCCCGACGCCCTGGAGCGCGCGCAGATCTGGGACATCGTGATCGCCCGCCACGGCCGCCGGCCCACCGACTACGACACCGTGCTGCTGGCCCGCGCCTGCGAGCAATACACCGGAGCCGAGATCGAGGCGGTGTTCATCGACGCCCTGCACGAGGCCTACGCCGAAGGCCGGGAGCCGAAACCCAAGGACATTCTGGAAGCCATGTCCAACACCGTGCCCATCGCCCAACTGATGGACGGCCGCATCGCCGCCCTGCGCCACTGGGCCAAGGGCCGCGCCCGCGAGGCCGGATCGAAAGGCGCGCCCGCCCGACGCCACGGACGGCGGGTCACCGGCGAGGGCTGATAGACACAACCGGAAGCCGGCATGCGTGACGGCACCATCCCATATCCACCCCATCAACGCCGCCGCAATCCGCAGTCCGGGTTGTGGCGGTGATGGGCGCTTCGTCCCATCCGTCCCATCCGTCCCATCCGTCCCATCTCCCCAAAACCCACCCCCAACCCAACAACCAACCAACCAAACCAACCCCAACACCCCACCATCATGCCAACCCCCATTCCAACCACCACCCTCAACTCCACCTCGCTCTATTTCCGCGAAGGCAACTCCGACAAGGAATACCACGCCGCCATCGAACCGCGCGGTGACGGCTATATCGTCACCTTCGCATACGGCCGGCGCGGCTCCACCCTGACCACCGGAACCAAGACCACGGCTCCCGTGTCCATGGCCGAGGCCACCAAGGTCTTCGACAAGCTCGTCGCCTCCAAGGTCGCCAAGGGCTACCGGCCCATCGCCAATACCAACGCGCCAGTCTATCAGCAGACAGGCAACGAGGGCGCCGACACCGGCATCCGCTGCCAGCTCCTCAATCCCGTTGACGGAACCGAACTGGAGCGCCTGCTGGACGACGACCGCCACTGCCTCCAACAGAAGCACGACGGCCGCCGGCTGCTGGTCCACAAACAGGGCCTCCGGATCACCGGCATCAACCGCCGGGGACTGGAAACCTCCATCCCCGGACCGATCCGCGACGCGGTGGCCGCCATCGGCCACGACCTGCTCATCGACGGCGAGGCCGCGGGCGACACGCTCCACGCCTTCGACCTGCTGGAACTCGGCGGCACCGACCTGCGGCCCACCGGCTATCTGGACCGCTACCACAGCCTGCTCGCCCTCTGCGGCGACAGCCTGCCCGGCATCAATGTCGTGGCCACCACCGTCGATCCGGCCGACAAACGCCGGATGTTCGGCAACTGCCGCGACACCGGATGCGAGGGTGTGGTCCTCAAGCGCATGGACGCGCCGTTCGCGCCGGGCCGCCCGGCATCCGGCGGACCTCAACTGAAATACAAGTTCGTCGAAGCCGCGTCGTTCATCGTCACCGGCATCAACGCCAAACGTAGCGTCACCCTGGGTCTCCACGATGGTGCCAAGCAGGTATCCGCCGGCAATGTCACCATCCCGCCCAACCACGCCATTCCCCAATTGGGGACTGTGGTGGATGTGAAATACCTATACGCGTTCAGGGAGAGCGGCGCGATCTACCAACCGGTCTATCTCGGCCCGCGCGCCGACATCCCGGCCGCCGAATGCGTCACCGACCAACTGAAATACAAGCCCGACGGTCAGTAGCCATTGGTCATCAGCGCGCAAGCCCCCTGATAACCGACAACAAACAACCGATAACCCTATCCCCGCTCCCGCACAGGACCGACGAGGCAAGCCCGGCGGCACGACACGCCCAAGCGCCGCCGGGGAAACACAGGGCCGCCACGGAGTTGCCATACTCATCCCCCGTGGCGGCCCATTTTTTTTCGAAGATACCAGACCGCTTCGCTGCAAGAGACAAGACACCAGACAAGAGAGCAAAGGCACGCGCGAAAGCCCGCCTCTTGCCCTCTCCCAAATAACAAACAACCGATAACTCCACCACCCCATGCCACCTCTCCCCACCTTCACCGTCTTCTGCCAGCAGGGCGACCAGATCGGAACGACCCACATCGCCCCGGTCGAGGCCGCGGATCTCGAATCCGCCATCCTCGCCGGACGCGAACAGTGTCTATCCGACTGGAATGGCGGATTCTCTCCCGGAAACGCTCCGTTCACCCTCGACGACATCCACTGCCTCGGCGTGGCCGAGGGAGACATCCGCATCCTCCATTGGCAGGATCAGGAGGACTGACGCCGGAGACCCAAAACCGCTTCGCCGCAAGAGACAAGAATCAAGCCAGGAGAGCAAGGGCACGTGCGAAGGCCCACCTCTTGCCCTCTCCCAAATAACCAATAACCAATAACAAATAACCAATAACTCCATCCCATGAAAGCCACCATCAAGGACAACACCCTCATCATCGAAATCCCGCTGCATGCCCCGCGTCCGTCCGCCACCGGCAAGACGCTCACGGTGGCCAGCAGCAACGGCAACCAACCCACCGCCGCCACCGTCAACGGCCTGCCCGTCATCGTCGGCGTCAACGCCTACATCAAGCCCGGACGCTGACGCGTCCGGGAGACACAAGACCGCTTCGCTGCAAGAGACAAGAATCAAGACAAGAGAGCAAGACTCCGCGCGAAAGCCCGCCTCTCGCTCTATCCAGTCTTCCGTCCTCTGTCTCAACGTCTTCCGTCTCTCTCCCAAATAACAAATAACAAATAACCAATAACCCTACTCCCCCATGAACCTAACCATCTCCGTTTCCGATCTGGCGGCGGCCCGCAAGCTGCTCACCCGGATCCGCTTCGCGCGGCTCAGCCTTCCCGTGCTCAACCATGTGCTCGCCACCGTCGATGCCGCCGGGCTCACCCTGGCCGTCACCGATCTCGACCACTGGCTTGAGACCCGGCTCCCCGCCGTCATCGAACCCTTCGCGCCGGGACGTTTCCTCATCCCCGCGGAAGCCCTCAAGGCCGCCGCGGCCGGGGACAAACATTCCCACGCGCACTTCGTCTTCGAGGACACTCCGGACGGCCCGAAGCTCACGCTAACCGTTCCATGCTCCGGCATGAACGCCGTTTCCGTCCACCGGCCCGAACCCGCCGACCAGTTCCCGGCGCGGCCGTCGGCGGGCGGTGCCATCGCACACCTGCCCTGCGAGACGTTCGTCGCCTTGGGTCGGGTCGCCGGCTTGGCCTCCACCGACCCCACGCGTCACGTCCTCAACGGCGTGTTCTTCACGCCCGACCGGGGTGGGGAACTTGTGGCCACCAACGGGCGGACTCTTGCGCTGGCGCCGGTGCGTTTCTCCGGTCACCCGTTCATCCTGCCCAGCGCCGCCGCCCGCGTGCTCGTCCACCCGGACTTCGCCACCCGCGATGCCGCCATCTGCCAGGAAACCTCCGACGGAAACGTGGTCCGGGTGATGTTCCGCTCCGGTCCCCACACCCTGCTGGCGAAAACCATTGAGGGGATCTATCCGAACTACCGGCAGGTCATTCCCGCCGATCACACGGCGGAAGCCGTCATCCCGGAAGCCCACCGGCCCGGGCTCATCGCCTGGCTGCGCTCGCTCTCGGGCAGGCGCGGGTCCGTGGTGCTCCGCCATGACCGACCCGGCCAGCTCGGCATCACCCTCGAAGACTACGATTCCGACTCCGAAACCGTCTCCATCCGGGTGCCGGCCGCGGTCTCCGGCGAGGTCCCGGTGATCGCCTACGATCCCGCCCACTTCGCCGACGTCCTGGCGATCGGCTCCGCGCTGCGGTTCACCGACGGCATGAGTGCCACGCTCCTGACCGCCCCGGACGGAACCCTCTGCGTCCTGATGCCCACCCGCTGCCACGCCTCATCCGCCATCCACCACGCCACCGCTCCCCCCGCCACCCACCCGGCCGCCGCCTGATTTTCCATCAGGCCCGCGCGTCCGGCAAACACCCTCCCGCCAGTCCATCAAAGGACTGGCGGGAGGCGGGGAAAATGGCGGGGTCTTTTTTTAGCTGCACGAATTGGCGCGTTCAGGGGCCTTATGCCATCGGTGGAAATAACCGATGCCAATGGTTAACGATGTGGCTTGCTCACCCGCACGGCGAGCGGTCGCCCGTCAGCCAAGCCGTCGAACACAACCAGCAGATCCACATGCCCGGCGGGGTCGTCCAGCACCAGTAGACCTTCCGCTTTGCCACCGTTGTCGGGAAGGGGGGATATCCTGCCGGGTCGCGCGTCAAGGCCGTTCCAGTGCCACAGTTCAAACCGGTTGTCCGGCCCGGGGGCCATCGTGACCGGGATTTTCTTGGATGCCTCCGCGCTCGCGTTTCCCGTTAGCAGGATGAATCCGTCACGCACGGCGGCGATCTCGCGGATACCCCGCCCATCCGGGATGGCCAGCGCATGCACTTTCAACGGTGCGGCATGTCGGCCGAACAGATCATCGGGACTGGCCTCGATCACCAGCGCTCTACCGTTTTTGTTGGGTGCCCTGAGACCGAAGAACAAACGGCCTCCGGATGAGGCCAGACCTTCGATATTCAAGCCGTTGTGCTGCAGTTTCCTGCCCACATAGGCGGCCAACTCCGGTGTCCGTTCCAGCCACGGCAAGAGACTCATCCGGCGGATCCCGGCCTTGTCGACCCCGCCGTCGGCTTTCACCGGAATCCGGTAAACCGAGTGCCGCAATGGCTGAAGATCCCCTTTCTTTTTCCCCACGCCGTGGGACCCCACCACGAAATAGGATCGCTCCCGGACGGAATATGCGACACCTTCGATATCAATCTCGGGCTTGCGAACGCCAGGTTCGATCGGAAGGGGAATGGACGGAAGCGAGCGGATGGTCCGGCTGCCGCGGTCGATGATCCCGGGTTGGATGTGGAACGATTCGTCGCTGCCCACCAGGCATTGGGTGGTGGTTGACGACGCGATCCCGCTCAAATCGAGCGAGTTGGCGAATCCGCGCATCGTCCATGGGTCCGGCAGCGTTTCCATCCGCCATGCGGAATCGCCGAATGATGGGGGAGAGAGCGCCAGCGTCATGGCGGCGGAGACGAATATGGGCAGAACGGATAGGGATGGAATTAGCATGGTTGTAAACAGGTTCGCAGGCATCAATGCGGTCCGAAGATTACGCGACGATGAGCGGTGGCTGTAAATCTTGCCCCAAACGCGGGCGGCCATTGCTTTGTGGGCAAACACGGCGCAATTTTCCGCCGGATCGAATGAAACTCCTCCTCATCGAAGACGCTCCCAGACTCCGCGAAACGCTCGCCAAGGCGCTCGCGCGAATGGGGCATGCCGTGGATCTGGCGGATGACGGTCCCACCGGCAATGTCATGGCCCGCGCCTCACGCTACGACGCGATCGTGCTCGACCGCATGCTTCCGGGAGTGGACGGACTGGCATTGCTGCATGAATGGCGGGCCGACGGCATCGGAACCCCTGTGTTGCTGCTCACGGCCCTGGATGGAGTCGCTGAAAAGGTCCGCGGCCTCGGAGCGGGCGCGGACGATTATCTGACCAAGCCGTTCGACCTTGCCGAACTCGTCGCACGCCTGGAGGCGCTGGTCCGCCGCCGCTACGCGCAGCCCGACCCGGTGCTGTCGGTTGGCCCGCTGGTCATCGACACCGCGGCCAAGACGGTGCGGCGGAACGGCCTGGATATCGCGCTAACAGCGCGTGAGTTCTCCCTGTTGGAATGCCTCGCCCGCAGGCCCGGCCAGGTGCTAAGCCGCGAGCAGATCGAGGGCCGGCTTTACGGCGAACTCGACGGACCGCTGAGCAACGCGGTTGACTCGGCCGTTTGTTCGTTGCGCCGCAAGATTTCGCCGCCGGGAACTTTGCCGGTCATCCGAACCCGGCGCGGACTCGGCTATGTCATCGATCCATGAGTTCCATCCGCCACAGACTGACATGGTCGATGTGCGTGGCCATGGCGGCCCTGCTCATCGCGACCGGCGCGGGTGTGTTTCTCACGATGCGCCATCTGTTGCACGCCCGCTTCGACGAAACTCTGATAGCAAAGGCGAGGGCACTCATCACCGCCTCGGAGATCGACGGCAAACAATTCGAAATCGACCTTATCGTCCATGAGTTCGCCGGATTTGGGGAGGGCGGGGACGACTATTTTGAAATCAGGCGCTTGGCAGGAGGTGTTTTCCAGTCATCACCATCCTTGGCGGCGGACCGCGCCGACTCACCGGGGATCGGGCACGTTCCGGTCCCCGCCGATGATGTGCCGCGCCTTTTCAATGGCAAGCTGGGCGACGGGAGGTTGGCCCGGTTCTATGTGTCGAGGTTCTATCCGAAGGGTGACAAGAAGGGGCGCCATCAGGATCTCTATCTGATCGTCGCCAGTCCCACCGGCGCGCTGCTGCGGGATCTGACGATGTTGGGAACCGTGCTGTGCGCGGCTGCGGTTGCCGCTCTCCTGCTGATGGTGCCGGTCATCCGCCGCAACCTCAATCTCGGTCTGCGGGCGGTGGACGGGCTTTCCTCCGACGTCTCGCGTCTGAAGCCGGAACGGCTGCACGAGCGTCTCGACCCCGCCAAGCTGCCTGTGGAACTGAAGCCCGTGGCATTCCGGATCAACGAGTGGCTGGCACGACTGGAGGCCTCGTTCGAAAGGGAGCGGCGGTTCAGCAGCCATGCCGCCCACGAGCTGCGCACTCCGCTGGCCGAGTTGCGGAGTATGGCCGAACTTGCGGCAAGATGGCCCGAGGAGGCCACCCGCGAACACTTCGAGGCCATGGTCGCCGCGACCGGCGAACTCGGCGCGTTGCTTGAAAAACTCTCCATGTTAGGCAGGGCCGATGCCGGAGGCATCACTGTCGTTAGCGAGAGCATGGACCTTGCGGAATCCCTCGCCCAACCGCTGGCGCGGGCGGGCGACAAGGCCGCCGGGCGGGAAATCCGGATCGAACGGCGGGTAGGTGACGAGCGGATCGAAACCGATCCCGTGCTTTGGATGGCCATCGTCCAGAACCTGCTGGACAACGCGGTCTCACACTCGCCGCCGGGGTCCATGGTCCAAGTCGAGGCGGGTGCCGGCCTGTTTGCGGTAACCAACCCGGCTCCCGGGCTGGAAACCGCGGATCTGGACCACCTGTTCGAGCAATTCTGGAGGAAGGATCCGGCCCGGGCCGGCTACGGCCATGCCGGTCTCGGGCTTTCGATCGTTCGCGCCTGCGCGGGATTGCTCGGCTGGAAATGCGCCGCAAGCCTCTCCGGGGACCACCTGCTCCGCATCGAGATCCGCTGGCCGTGTGATGGTGGATTTCCGACCGACCGGAACTTGCCTGGGATGCCCGCGAGCGCCGGAATCCGCCACAGCTTGCCTAACAACGAAACGGTGGGGCGGGACAGTCATGGATTTGACTCCACGTCCGATGGCCGTTAGCTTGGGAGCATGCACGATCTGCCCCTTATCTCCACCATTGCCGCGGCATTCACCGCCGCATGGCTGCTGGGGTTGCTTACCCAGAGGCTCCGCCTGTCCCCCATCGTGGGTTACCTGCTGGCCGGGGTGCTCATCGGTCCTCACACTCCGGGGTTTGTGGGTGATGTCCACCTGGCCCAACAATTGGCGGAGGTGGGTGTCATCCTGCTGATGTTCGGGGTGGGGCTCCACTTTCACCTCAAGGATCTCCTTGCGGTGAAGAACGTGGCCATCCCGGGGGCGGTCGGTCAGAGCTTCATCGCCACGGTTGCGGCCATGCTCGTCTTTTCGGCGTTCGGAATGCCCCTGAAAACGGGAGCGGTTCTCGGCATGGCCATGGCGGTGGCAAGCACCGTGGTGCTGATGCGAGTGCTGATGGACGCCGATGTCCTCGGTTCCAGGCAGGGGCACGTGGCGGTTGGCTGGCTCATCGTCGAGGACATTTTCACCGTGATCGTGCTTGTGTTGATTCCGGTGCTGGGAGCGGAAGCCGAAAACGCCGGAAGCGAGGCGACTCCGGGGACCGGAGCGTTCTGGCTGACGCTTGGAACGGCCCTGTTCAAGCTAGCCGTGCTTGTGGCGATCGTGCTGGTGGCCGGGGCGAAGATCGTTCCGTGGGTGCTGGTCCAGGTGGCGCGACTCCGTTCGCGGGAACTGTTCACGCTGACGGTTCTGGTGTTCTCAATCGCCATCGCCGCCGCGTCCTATATCTTCTTCGGCGCGTCAATGGCGCTTGGAGCATTCCTCGCCGGTATGGTGGTGGCGCAGTCGCCCGTCAGCCACCAGGCGGCGGCAGACGCGCTCCCGCTCAGGGATGCCTTCGCGGTGTTGTTCTTCGTTTCGGTCGGCATGCTTTTCGATCCTGGCTTCCTACTGGAACAACCGCTCATGGTGCTGTCCGCGCTTGGCATCATCCTGATCGCCAAGCCGCTCGCGGCGCTGTTGATCGTAGCCGTGCTGGGGCATTCCGTGCGGATCGCCCTGACGGTGGCCATCGGTCTGGCGCAGATCGGCGAATTCTCGTTCATTCTATCCGAACTTGCGCGCAAGCACGGCCTGATGCCCGAGTCGGGGCACAACGTGCTGGTGGCATCCGCCATTATTTCAATAACCTTGAATCCACTGCTGTTCCGTTCCCTTCCGATGATCGAGCGGTGGCTGGAGAAGAACCCGGCGCTCTGGCGCCTGCTCAACGCGCGGGCGGATCGCCGGATGGTGGCGATCCGTTCGCCGGAAACCGGTTGCGGCACATTCATACACGATGGCGGACCGCTTGCGGTTGTTGTCGGATTTGGTCCCGTCGGACGCTCCGTCCACCGGGTTTTGCATCAGTCCGGACGGTCCATCGTGGTCATCGACATGAATATGGACACGGTCATGGAACTCCGCGCCCTCGGCCAACGCGCGGTTTTCGGCGATGCGACCAATCAGGGCGTTCTGGAGCAGGCGGGGTTGCGAGACGCCTCGCACCTTGTGGTGACACTGCCGAACGCATCACAAAGGGCCGCCGTCATTGCGGCCGGGCGTAGCCTAAGCGAAAGCGTGCGGATTATCGTCCGGGCGCGTTATCTGCGCGAGCGGGAGGAATTGGAGCAACTCGGAGCCTCCGCAGCGGTATTTGAGGAGGCCGAAGCGTCTACCGCTCTGGCAAATCTAGTTTTGGAGGATCCGGAAATTCATGCCGATTCGGCGGAGAACCTACCCAAGGACGATGGAAACCGCGATATCCCGGGTCAATAAACCGCGGGGCCGGGCTTCCGCATGGATCGGAAACTCTCGCAATTCGGCCCGCGCTCTGGCGATGCCGGAGAATGGGCTTGAACTGGTGGCTGGGCGTCACCACGCTGGCCTTGAAAGGTCGTGCGACGCCCTCGATTGTACACCCACACCGCGACTTGCTCCCGCGGACCGCCGCTTGTCAGACGCCTGAGGGGCCTGCCGCGTTACCTGAACCGCCGACACCCAACGCGGATTCGTTTGAAACCGGAACAACCAACCAACCGAAGCAAAGCCAATGCGGTCGCGGATTTCCTCCGTGCCCGCCAGTGCCGGGCCGTTTTTTTCGCTGCGGTAGCGTTCCTGCCGACGGCATCCTCCGGGGCGAAGGTTCCACTGAAATCGGCGACCCCGAGTTACGCCGAGCGCCCTGTCGAAGGAGTTCCCGCGGTGATCGACGGTCATGACTCCGGACGCATCGGGTGGTCGGTGTTTCCACGGGTGGACCAGGAACAAAAGCTGGTGATCCGGACGGCGGCGCCGGTTACCGCGGAGGCGTTCGATGTGACGCTGTGTTTTCTATCCGGCATGCCGAAGCGTTTTTTCGGCAAGTTCGCGCTATCCTGCACCACGGACGCCGAGCCATCGCTCGATGGAAACTGGCAGCGTCTCCAACCGCTGCGTTGTTCGGCACAGGGAACCACACTGGAAGAATCCGGTGACGGCTATCTGGTCTCCGGGAGCGGGGACAACATGCTCGTCGATGCCGTTTTCCAACTGCGCGTGCAGGTCCCGCGGCGTGCGGTCACCGGTTTTCGCATAGAAGTCGTTCCCTACCGAAAACCCGGATCGAGCGAACTCCGGCTGGCACCTAACGAATACCGCGACTTCTGCCTGACTGAGTTCCGCGTGGAAGCGGTCCTAACCGGATCCACCAACATCGCCCTCGGCTGCCCGGTGAAAGCGTCCCACCGATTGTGGGCGGACTGCTCAGCAAGTCTGCTCACGGACGGACTTCCCGGCAGTTATGCCCACCCCGCCGACGCCGGACTTGGTCCGGATTTCCACTTTGAGATTGATCTGGGGGCCGTCCGCCAGATCGACCATATCGCGTTGCGCGGGCGCGGCGACGGCTATGGCCTGGACCGGATGTCACGTGTGCTTGTGCAACTCTATGACCGGCCGCCGGAGGCCGGCATCCAACCGGTCTGGCAAATGATCGACCGCGCGGATGGTTCGCACCCGGAGGCGGGGGACATCGACGTCCTGAGGGTAGCCGAGCAGGGGGCGTTTCGCGGGCGCTATCTGCGGATCTCAAGCGACAATCCGGTGGATCTTTCGCCGCAACTCGCCGAGGTCGAGGTGTTTGAAACCATCACCGCCAAACCGGTTTCGATCAAGGCGGATGGACGCGGGCTTCCTCTCGGAGAAAACCTGCGCGTCCCATTCGGAACCGCGGTGCTCACTGCGAAGCTCGCTATTTCCGGGCCCGGATTGCCCGAGAGACTGCCGCTGCGCTGGCGACTGCGCGGCTTGCATCAGGATTGGTTGAAAGCCGGCGATCTGTCCGTGGAAATCTCCCATCCGCCGCCGGGCAGCTACTTTCTCGAAGCTCAGGTGGGCCATACCGACGGCGAGTGGGATTCCAGCCTGATGAGCATTCCCATCACCATTCCCACCCCTTTTTGGCAGACTCCTGCCTTCTATTCCGCGATGGCGGGCAGTAGCCTTGCGGTGGGTTTTCTTCTGATCCACATCCTCAACCGCAGAAGGCGCGCGAGGGAACTCGCCGAATGGACCTATCAGACCGCGCTGGTCGAGGAAAGACGGCGGATCGCGCGCGACATGCACGATGAAGTCGGTGGCAGGCTTTCCCAATTGGCCCTGATGCAGGACCTGATCCTCCACGGGCATCCGCTGCCACCCGAGGCGCGGCAAAGCTTGCAGACCCTCGCCGCAAACACCCGCGAGGCGGTTGATGCCCTGGATCAGGTCGTCTGGGCGGTCAACCCGCTCAATGACACGCTCGCTGGTCTGGTGGAATACCTTTCCTATCTGGCGACAAGCTATCTTTCCCCCCTTCACGTGGGTTGCCGCCTCGACGCGCCATTCGACTGGCCGGACATCGTGGTGCGCGCCCAGGTCCGCCACGAAATCACGCTCGCGTTTCGCGAGGCCCTGCAAAACATCGCAAAACACGCCTCCGCAGCTTCGGTCTCGCTTTTCATGCGCTTCGAAGCGTCCGTGCTCACCATCAGGCTAACCGACGACGGATGCGGGCTGCCGGACGATTATCAGGGGCCTGGCAAAGAAGGCTTGTCAAACATGCTTTCGCGGCTTGCGATGATCGGCGGTTCCTGCACCGTCCGCCGCCTTCCGGAGGGAGGCACCGAAGTGGAGATGCGCGCTCCATTGACCCAACAAACCAAGCAAATCCCGTGACCACGCCCATCCGTGCCGTTCTGATCGAAGATGTTGTTCCGTATGCCGAAGCGCTGCGGAACTACATCGGTATCAGCGGATCCGGCGTGGAATGCCACGGAGTCTTCACCACCGCGGAAGACGCGCTGCGGGCAATCCGGAAGGATCCGCCCGATGTGGCCGTGGTGGACATCAATTTGCCCGGAATGAGCGGCATCGAACTCGTTGCCCGCCTGAGGGAATCCTGTCCCGGCGTGCTTTGTCTTATTCTAACGACCTATGAGGATGGCGCCCCCATTTTTGATGCCCTAAAGGCAGGCGCCAGCGGCTACATCCTGAAACGCGCTCCCGCCCGGGAAATTGTTGATGCGATCATCCAGGTCCACCAGGGAGGATCGCCGATGTCGCCCCAAATCGCACGCCGGGTCGTCAATTTCTTCCACCACCAGCCACCGGCGGAGGACCCGAACGTGTTGAGCGAACGCGAACGGGAAGTGCTCCAACTGCTTGCCGAAGGCTCGATGTACAAGGAAATCGCCGGCAAACTCTGCGTCAGCCTCGATACCGTGCGGACGCATGTCCGGAAGATCTACGAGAAACTCCATGTGCATTCGCGCACCGGGGCGGTGCTCAAGTATTTCGGAAAGGGCCGGTGATCGTGCGTCCCGGTGGGGCGCTTCGGACAAATCACATTTTCATGCGATTGCGGCGGAATGCGGATAGCCGCAGGGTACCCCCCGGATTTCCGCCTTGGCTCGCGTCACCCTGTGAGGCGCGTCCCCGCGCGGTGCCCCTGCCTCCTAACCAAACCTATTCCATGAAATCCAAGCACCAGCACTTCGGCTCCGTTCCGTTTCTATCATTGATTGTCGCCTTTTCCCTACCGGCGCACTCGGCAACCCAATCGTGGATCGCCGGAGGAACGGGAAACCTGCAGGACGCCGCAAGATACACCAGCGGCACCGCCCCGGTGAATGGCGACACCGTCACATCCGATGGCACCGGGTCCAACATCACCTTCAATAGCACCAGTCCGGTGACTTCGCTTGCCACACTGGGTCTTAACGTCAGCAGCGGTGCCACGGTTTTCAACCAGACATCGGGCACCCTATCGCTGGGAACCCTCAATTTCGGCGGCGGCGGGGCTTCGAGAAACCCGACCTATAACATGAACGGCGGACAACTCGATATTACCTCGCAGTTCAACTGGGCCAACGGATCGAATGCCCGTTTCAACCAAAGCGCGGGCACCGTGAACTACAGCGGCGGCAGTTTCAACGTCGGAGTCGCAGGCGGTGCGAGGGGCTATATCACCATGACCGGTGGCACTCTCAATGCGAACTCGGTCGCGCAGATCAATCTCGGCAATACCGGCAGTGGAAACGGACAGGCCCACGTGGATCTGAGCGGATCTTCGGTTCTCAACGCCACGTCGTCCATATTTGTGATCGGTCAATACGGAGCGGCCACCGGAACGAATTCGTTCGCCACCGTCACTCTATCCGGCTCCTCCGAACTCAACACTTCCACGGTGGTGCTTGGCGGAAACAACGCGTCCTCAGCCGTGTATGGGGTGATAAATCTCAATGGAGGAACCATTACTGCGGGTTCCATCCGCAAGGGCAACTCCAACATCGCCGCGTCGGTCAGCGCAAACGTCCTCCATGCGAATGGCGGCACGGTCAGGGTCCTTGGCCATGGCAACAACTCGAACTACTTTCTCGGGACTTTCGTGGATCTCCAGGCAAACGGGCTGAAAATCGACACGAATTCCAACAACGCCGGCATCTCCAACGACATGTCCGGATCCGGAGGTCTGACCAAGAAGGGCAACGGAACGCTCACCCTGTCGGGATCCAATACCTATTCGGGACTAACCACCGTTGAGGGGGGCACTCTGGTGAACAACGGCGCCATCACGGGAGGCCTCGCGGTGGCCTCTGGAGCGACATTCTCGGGGGCCGGCACGGTTGGAGGGAACGCCACGGTAAACGGCACGCTTGCAATCGGAAACAGCCCCGGGTCGATGAGCTTCGGAGGCGATCTGACTCTCGCGGGAAGCTCCATTTTCGAACTCGGCGGCGCTGCAACCGCGGGCACGGACTACGATTTAGCCAACGTTTCCGGCACGCTCACGCTTGGGGGCGCGCTCAACATCATCGGCTACAATGGCTATGATCTTTCGCTCGCCGCGGCTTACAACCTGTTTGATGCGGGCTCCGTCGCCGGAACCTTCTCGTCGGTTTCCGTTGGCGCGGTCAATCTGGCCTATGATTCGGGATCAGACAGTTGGTCCGCTGTTTCCGGAGCCACCACCTATTCATTCAGCGAGTCCAACGGTGTCCTAACGGTAATCCCCGAGCCCGCCGGAGCTTTGCTCGGCTTGATGGGCTCCCTGCTGGTTCTTCGCCGCCGCCGGTAGTCCGCCGAATCCGCCATCGAACTTCATCTCCCCAGGAAGCGACGTTCCCCGATCTGGCGCACAAGCGGCGGCCCGCCCGGGCGACGCCTTTCACATAACCAATGCTCCTCATGAAACCTAACCCACACATGCGATCCTCATCAAGACTGTTAGCCGCATTCGTCATTCTGACCTGCGCCCCACTCCATGCCGCAACCCAAGTCTGGACGGCCGGCGGCAGCGGCAATCTTTACGATTCCACCAAATTCGCCAGCGGCATCGCTCCCGTGAATGGCGACATCGTAACGTCCGACGGAACCGGGTCCGTCATCGGATACGACGGTTCGAGCCCGGTGACCTCGCTCGCCACGCTTGGTCTGAATGTCACCAGCGGTGCCACGGTTTTCAACCACACATCTGGCACCCTATCGCTGGGCACACTCAATTTCGGTGGTGGAGGAGCTTCGAGAAACCCGACCTACAATATGAACGGCGGGCAACTCGATATATCTTCGCAGTTCACATGGGGCAACGGTTCCAACGCCCGGCTTATCCAAAGCGCCGGCACCGTGAACTACAACGGATCAAGTTTCAACGTCGGAGTGGCGGGTGGAGCGCGGGGCTATATCACCATGACCGGCGGGATTTTCAACGCGAACTCGGTCGCCCAGCTCAATCTGGCAAACACGGGCAGCGGAAACGGACAGGCCTATGTCAATCTGAGCGGTTCCGCGGTCTTCAATGCCACTTCGGCCACGTTTGTGATCGGCCAGTATGGAGCGACCACCGGAACCAGCGCGTTCGCCGAACTGACCATCGCCGACACATCGGAACTCAACACTTCAACCGTCGTCCTTGGCGGAAACAACGCGTCCGCGGCGGTCTTTGGCATCATCAATCTGAATGGCGGCACCATCGCCGCCGGATCCATCCGAAAGGGGAGTTCATCCATCGCGGCTTCGTCCACCGCGAATGTGCTCCGTGCCAACGGCGGCACCGTCAAGGTCCTTCCCCACGCGAACAACGCGAACTACTTCCTTGGAACCTATCTGGATCTCCAGGCGGGCGGTTTGAAACTCGACACCAACGGCAACGAAACCTCGATCAGCGGCGTTCTGTCAGGCATCGGCGGACTGACCAAGGCCGGTGAGGGAAACCTCACGCTGTCCGCCGTGAACACCTATGCCGGCGATACCACGGTCAACGCCGGTTCGTTGACTGTCGCAAACACCTGCATCGACGATGCCAGCACGGTCTCCGTCGCATCGGGAGCGAAACTCAGACTCAGCCATTCCGGCCAGGACCAGGTAAAGAAGATCGTCCTGAACGGCACCGAGTTCACCGCGGTCGGGACCTACGGTTCCAGCGCGTCGGGCGCGATCTATCAGGATGACAACTTCTTCGAGGGAACCGGCGTGCTCCGGATCGGTCCCGCATCCTTGGGAAGAAGCCTCGTGTGGACCGGGACCAACAGTTCATACTGGGAAGCCAACGGTTCCCTGTTCGGCGAGTACAATTTCCTCGATGGGGCGAACCCCGCCGATTTCATCTACAACGACAGTGTCACCTTCGACGACTCCAGCACCGTGACTTCGGTGGTTCTGAACGGGTTGATCTATCCGGGTGATGTCACGTTCAACGGAAGCCGGGACTATCAGATCCAATCGTTCACCTCTCCTTCGGGTCTTGGAGGAACCGCTAGCATCACCGTGAACAACACCGCGACGGTCTCACTTGGCGGAGCCGACAGCTCCTTCACCGGTCCGATAGACGTGAACGCCGGTGTTCTGAAACCGCTCAACAACAAGAGTTTCGGCGCGTCCTCGGGCATCACCATCGCCAACGGCGCGCGTGTGGATCTCAACGGAAAGGCACCGGGTTCGATCTACACCTACACCTTGAACGGTCCCGGGCCTTCGGGCGAACCGGCCATCATCAATTCAGGCGCGGACGTATTCTCCGCCACCGGCATCCGGGATCTGGTTCTGAACGCCGATTCGGTGATCGGCAACGACGGCGGCCGCTTCGACATCGGCCATCAGGGAACCATCACCGGCAATGGCCACACGCTTACCAAGATCGGCAACAATCCGATGGCCGTGCGCGGCGACGCTTCGGGATCGGTCATCCACTATGTGATCCAGGGCGGACACGCATGGGCGGAAAGCACCGCCAATGCCTTCGGTGGCAGCGGCGGCAGCGTGCTCGTGAAATCCGGAGCAGCCGTCGGTCACTTCGGCGCGGCCATGACGATTGCCACACCCGTGACCATCGAAAGCGGCGGAACGCTCCGCTCCGGCACCTTCGGCGCGGCCACCGCGCTGACCGGCACATGGAGCGGAAACATCACGCTCGCGGGCAATGTGACCCTGGATGCGATCGGGGGTCCCATCGTTCTAACTGGCCCGATCTCCGGCACCGCGAACATCATCAAGACCGGGGTAAACTCCGTGACCGTTGCCAGCCCCACCTACGGCGGAAACACCACGGTGAACGCCGGCACGCTGATCCTTCAAAGCGCCGACCTTGGCGACGGATCGACGGTCTCCATCGCGAACGGCGCGAAACTGAGACTCGATCACGGATCGTCGGACACGGTGGACAAACTCGTCATCGCCGGCGCACAGGTGGCCGCGGGAACGTGGGGCGCGTCAGGTTCCGGAGCAGCCCATCAGGACGATGCCCACTTCGAGGGCCAGGGAACGCTCAACGTCCTATCCGATCCGCCCGCATCGGGATTCTCCTCGTGGATCGGCGGCTTCTCCCTAACCGGAGACGATGCTCTCGCCGATGCCGATCCGGACGGGGACGGCATCGGAAACGCGGCGGAATATGTCATCGGTGGCAATCCCTCCGCATCCTCACGCGACGGGCTCCCGTCCGCTTCAACTGAGGGAGACCACCTTGTTTTCACTTTCCGCCGCAGTGACAGCTCTGAGACCCCGGATGTGTCCGTTTCGGTCGAATACGGCAGCGACCTCATTGGTTGGGCCTCCGTGCCCATCGGAGCCACCGGATCAGGAATCGTGACAATTGCGGAAAACGGCGGGGATCCGGATATCATCACGGTTTCGGTGCCGAAGGATGGCGATTCCGCCAAATTCGCCCGTCTGAAGGTGACAGTGGCCGCGAATTGAGGCTGTATCCCTCCCACCATGATCGCAAGGCAGCTCTTAGTCTTCATAGCAATCTCCGGAATCCTATCAGCCTCGGAAACCTGGCTGGACCAATACGAGGTGAATGAGATCACCTGCGGATTCTCCAACACCCGCGCGAGCCGGTCCATTTCCGACAAACCGCTCACCGTCGCAGGCACTGTCTATCGACGCGGCATCGGCACCCACGCCGCGAGTGGAGCCACCTTCGGCGCGGATGGAAAATCCCCGCTGCGGTTCAGGGCGAAGGTCGGCGCGGATGACGGTCCGCAGGAATCAGGCAGCGTGGTATTCCAGGTCTTCGGCGACGACCGGAAGCTCTTCGATAGCGGCGTGCTCCGCAAAGGCGATGCAGCGAGAGACGTGGACGTGGATCTTTCCGGGGTGCGATTGATAGAGCTTCGGGTGACCGACGCCGGCGATGGCATGAACTGCGACCATGCCGATTGGTGTGAGGCGCGCTTCATCCACGCGGGCGAGGCCCCGCGCCTCATGCCGCGATGGTCCGTCGTTCTGCCCCATTACACGGGCGCGTTCCCTTCCGCTCCCGCGAAAGCGACCGCCTTTTCCAGTCCCAACGGAAAAGTCTCCGCCCGCGTGGGCGTGTCGGACGGGCGGCTCGCGCTCGAAGTGAGACGCCGCGGGAAACCGGCGCTCGATCCGTCACCGCTCGGCATCACGCTCGACGGCCAGGACCTCGGAGCCGACGCGGAGATCGGGAAAGTGGAAACCTACACCACCAACACCACCTATCCGAACCCGCTCGGCGGCGGAAATCTTCTGGACCGCTGCAAGGGCTTGAGGATCGCGCTGCGGAGCAAGCCTTCCGGTGTTTCATGGACCCTCGACGTTCGTGCCTATGATGATGGCGTGGCCTGGCGATATCTGGCGCCCGGAAAAGGCGTTAGAAAATTCGGAGGTGAGGCCACCTCCTTCGTGGTGCCGGAGGGAAGCGTCTGCTGGAGCCATCACAACACCGTGAGCTACGAAGCGAACTACGTGTCGTTTCCAGCCAAGGGAGAGTCCCCGTCCCGCCCCGTGACAATGCCCCTAACCGTGGAACTCCCCGGCGGAGGATTCGCTTGCGTCACCGAGGTGGACACCTTCGGCTACAGCGGCATGACGCTCGGCCCGCGCGGGCGCATGTTCACCGGCATTTTCGAGGACGATCCGAAGGGGTTCGCACTTGATGGCGACATCGCCACGCCTTGGCGCGTGGTCATCGCCGTGGATGATCTCGACGCGCTGGTCAACCAAAGCATCGTTTACAACGTCGCGCCGCCGGCCGATCCCAAGCTGTTCCCAAAGGGTGGCCAGTCGTGGATCCAACCCGGCCGCGCGTACTGGACCTGGGGTTTCGGCCAGTATGAAACCGCCAGATGGGAGCGCATCCGCGGTTATGTGGATGACGCCGCTTCCCTGAACTGCCGCTACTACGTGATCGACGACCCCTGGCGCGAAAAGAAGATGGGCTGGCACCGCGACGGCCACGACGAATGGCGGAGCCTCAGGGAAATCTGTGACTATGCCGCGACCAAGAGCGTCAAGATCATGGTCTGGGAGCATTGGGACCGCATCCGCGATCTGACGGCGCGCGAGGAGTTCTTCAAGAACCTCGCCGAGGCCGGTGCCGTCGGCGCGAAGATCGACTTCATGGAAAGCGAAAGCCATGAACGCCTCTCGTTCTATCAATCCTGTCTGGAGATTGCAGCGCGCCGGCACATCATGATCAATTTTCACGGAGCCAACAAACCCGCGGGCGAGGAACGCGCGTGGCCTAACTGGATGACCCGCGAGGGCATCTATGGCATGGAGCAGGGCGGCAATGTTTCCCGCACCCATCTCGCCGCACTGCCATTCACCCGATTCGTCACCGGGCCGGGGGATTTCACCCCCACCGTCTTCCGCGCCGGGCCGATGGGCAAGACCACCGCGGGATCGCAACTCGCCACGTCGGTCGTCTTCGGTTCGCCGATCAACCATTGGGCGGAAAGCCTGGAAACCTACCGGGCGCAGGGCCCGGAAGTCCTCGACTTCATCCGCAACAAACCGGTCGTATGGGATGAAACCCGCGTGCTGCCCGGCAGCAGGATCGGCGAAACCGCCATCATCGCCCGCCGTTCGGGGAGTTCTTGGTGGGTCGCCGCGATCAATGGCACCGATGTGCGGGTATCCCGGGAAATCTCCACCGCTTTTCTATCAGACGGCAAATGGGAGACCGTCACCTTCGCCGACGTCCCCGGAGACAAGACCAAACTCGACATCGCCCGATCATCGCTAGCCAAAGGCCGACCCATCACCGCCCGCATGGAGCCCGGAGGCGGCTTCGCCTTGATCTTGAAACCCGCCCGCTGACGCCATGGTCCGATCATCCGGTCGGTTGAGTCTGACAGCCCGTCTTGCCTCCTGACGTTCGGCAGCGATGGAGAAAGCGGATCTCGGTTCCACGGGAGCGACCTCGTTGCGGCTTCTTCCGACTCGGAGGGAAGGAAATCGAGACCGGGTGGTTATTTTTATCGCGGATTGGTCAGCATTGGTCGAATTCCGGTAGGTAAAGGCAGCGAACATGATCCCGGCACCCGAGCAAAGTCCCCAGAAGTCCTGCCGTGAGGCGCGCCGGCAATTAGACGCGATGGGCGCGCCACAGGCCTGGCCAATCTGTCCGCATCCGGCATTCGATCTGAATCTGCCCAAGGAGCTTGCCGGGTCTGTCTCGGGGTTATCCTCAGCAACTGGACCTGGATACAGGCGAGACGCAAACGATCTGGATGGACAGGACCGGCGGCGTGGAGCAATCCGTCTTTTCCTCACGGGCAGGCGCGGGTCCGTGGTGCTCCGCCATGACCAACCCGGCCAGCTCGGCATCACCCTCGAAGACTCCGATTCCGACTCCGAAACCGTCTCCATCCGGGTGCCGGCCGCGGTATCCGGCGAGGTCCCGGTGATCGCCTACGATCCCGCCCACTTCGCCGATGTCCTGGCGATCGGCTCCGCACTGCGGTTCACCGACGGCATGAGCGCCACGCTCCTGACCGCCCCGGACGGAACCCTCTGCGTCCTGATGCCCACCCGCTGCCACGCCTCATCCGCCATCCACCACGCCAACTCCCAACAGCCCGCCACCCAACCGGCCGCCGCCTGATTCCCCGTCAGGCCCACGCGTCCGGCAAACACCCTCCCGCCAGCCCATCACCGGGCTGGCGGGAGGCGGGGGAAATTGATGGGGTGTTTTTTTAGCTATGGGGCATTCAACGGAGTGCAACCCACTCACTTGTGGTTGGCGCAGCTTGTCCCCAGTGCCTCTCGGCTGAGAGTCCACTGGGGGCTGAGAATATAATCTTTTTACCGAAACACCCTGTGATTTATGCGCTTCGCGCTTCTGGGACAGGCTCTGGTGTAGGGACCCTGAGGTGCCGGTCCTGTTTTCAACGCAGGTTCGTTGTAAGATCCACCGCCGGGATCGCTTATCCCGACTTTAGCTGTTAGATGGTATTCTGAGGTCCGGATCGTTGAATTTACGTTCATTTTATCAAAAGGTCTCCACCACAGGCTTGGGATTTACGCACCGAGGTTCCGGCACCCGTCACCGCGTGCGCGGGCGTCGGCCGGGTGGAGGCGATGAACCGGGCGCTGCTCATTCTAGTCGGGCAGATCACGGAGGGGATCGTAAACAAGGTTTCCAACGTCCGCGGGACCTGGTCACCGGTCCGGGTGGCGGGTCGTTTCTTCAGGACCCATACGCAACGTTCTATCTGAACGGAGCCACGGCTTCGAACAAGGCCTGAACACGCCACCGGGCCATCCGGTTCAACAGCTTCTTCGACGTCTCAGAAAACAGCCAACCGCGAGCGCGGCAAGGACGCCCGTGGACGGCTCGGGCACGGCGGTCACGCTCAGGGTCCAGGATTTCAAGGTGGCGGTGTCGCCGGGGTTCTGGTCGGCGATGAAAAGCGTCCAATCGCCGTTGGGATTGGCATTGGTGAAACCGTCCAACATTTTCACACGCGGGGTGGTGTCGAGCGCCAGCAGCGGATCGATATTCCGGCCGTCGGGCTGCCAGGTTCCGGTGGCGTTGCCGGAACCGGGAAGCAGCATGTGGACGTCGCCCGCGGCGAGATCGTCGAACAGGGCGATCAGATTGGCGGACCCCGATCCCAGATCGTCGAGCGCGGTGCGGCCGGGGCGGTTGAGCAGGATTGCCAGGGTCCCGTCGTGGACCAAATAGGCGTAGAGGTCGCCGTTCCATCCGCCTTCCAGTTCGATCGCCACCGTTACGGACTCGATCCGATCGAGGACGGGCGCGATGATGGTGACGGTGTTGGAAGCGCCCACGCCGCTGTTGTCCGGGATCGCCAGGGTGCCGCTCCAAGATTGGGTGAGGGTGATGGCCGAACCGCCGCCGAACGCGATTGCGGGCAGAGCAAGAAACAGGATGCCGGGGATGATGGATTTCATGTTATTTATGTTTGTTGGATGAATGGTTTCAAGGACTGCCCAACCGATAGAACGCGCTGCCGGGGGGCGGGTTTTCGTCGGTGAAGGAGATTTTTCCGGTAGCGTCCGCGGTGACGGTGGCGAGGGTCTGCCAATCGTCCAGCCCGCCGATGCTTCGTTGGACAACATAACTCCGGCCGGGGATACCTTGGAAGGATAAACCCATCTTTCCGCCGGGAAGCGTGGTGAGTTTCGGCGGATTGGTGTTGGCGCCGGGCGTTCCAACATTCGGTGCCGAACCCACTTGGACGGTGACGGGTCCGGTGATGGAAGCTCCCCCGGAGTCGGTTAGGACGATGGTGAAGGTATCCGTTCCCGAGAATCCGTCAGGCGGCGTATAGCGGACGGCATCCGCCAGCAGGACCACGGCCCCGCCATTGGCCGAAACGGGACCGGCGGGGGTGATGGAGATCGCGTCGCCATCGGGATCGGAGGCTTTGGCCAGCAGTTTAGGCAGGCCGACAGTGGCGGGGGTTTGATAGGGTGTGGTAGCGGTGTAACCTGAGAACACGGATGCGCGTTTGATCCGGATGGTGTAGGTGGTGGCAGCTCCGTTTTGAGCGATCACTTTCAGGGCAATGGAAATGGGGCCTTGCCCCAATGCGACCGGCGACGGAGCGCCAGAGGCAATTGCAACGCCATTGAGTCGAATCGCAGCATTCGCATCTGTGGCGGTGGGCGTGACCGTGATGGAAGTGGCGGAGTTTGGGAGGCTGACGGTGTAGTTTGAAGTACCGGAGGAGAAGGTTGGGCTGAGGGTTCCGTTGTTCAGTGTGATTGCTGCCAGAGTCGAATTGTCAGATAGCGCCGTGGCCACAAGGGACATGCCGTGAGTCAGGCCGCCCGCCAGCGCGGTGATCCGGTTGCGCGGCCCCAAGGCCGCAACATCCGCCAGATCTGGAACCAGGCTCGCGGGCTTGTCACCGTTACCGAGTTGGCCGTCGTAATCGTAGCCCCAGGAGGCAAAGGTGCCGTCCAAGCAACTGGCGTATCCCGCAGTCGTGCAGGCGCCGATCCTTCCTACCCGGCGTCCGGCCAAGACTCCTTGCTGAGTGATGTCGATCGGCAACAGGGCGTTGTTGGTGGTGCCATCGCCGAGAATGCCTTCCCAGTTGCTGCCCCAGACCACCAGGGAACCATCCGTACAGAGCGCATATACGGCCGAGGACCTGGTGATCATTGACACCACCGATTTTCCGGCCAACACACCAGCGGTTCTAGCTAATATTGGTACCGTGGAGAGCGTCCAGTCGGGATTGCCAAGCTCGCCGGAGTCGTTGTTTCCCCAAGCGGCGATCACACCGTCCGAACATAAGGCGTAAGAGGCGCTGGTGTTGGCCGCAATGGCGGTAATCGTACGTCCGGCCAAGATCCCCCTTTGATCGACCGCCACCGGCTCGTACCGGTTGATTTGGGTGCCATCGCCAAGTTGGCCGGATTCGTTGAATCCCCACGCCACCAGCGTGCCATCCGCCAGCAGGGCGAGACAGTGGCTGCCACCGCTGGCGATGGCGACGGCTTCCCGACCCGCGATCACACCATCGCGCTTGACCGCCACCGGAGCATAGGCGGTTGTTGTTCCGCCGTTGCCAAGCTGCCCCCGGCTGTTGTTGCCCCAGGTGACCAAGGTGCCATCGCTGCAAAGTGCCAGATTTCCGTCACCACCGGCCGCCACGGCGGCGACCATCTTTCCGGCAAGTACCCCGGTGGAAATCACCGCCACTGGCACGCGTGCGACGGCTGTCGAGTTGTTACCGAGTTGACCGGAATCGTTGGAACCCCAGGCCGCGAGCTTGCCATCCACCCCCAAGGCAAGGGAATGGCTGGATCGCGCGTCGATAGCGGCGAGCGTGCGGCCCGCCAGCACCCCGGTGGCTACCACCGGAAAGGGCGATTGCCGATCCGAAGTCAGGCCGTTCCCCAGTTGCCCGCTATAGTTGCGGCCCCAGGCGAATACCCGGTTGTCCGCCCATTGAAGAACCAAATCATTGCCGGTGCCGCCAAAGTAGTTGGCGACAAACCGGTAATTCACGCCCTGATAGCCAAGCGTTAACAATTGTCCCTGAGCACAATTCGTAAACATTCCGCGAATGAAGTCCGTTCCGGTGTTGTCAACCACCCTCAGCGCCGTGCCGGCCTCCGGCGCGTGGTTCAGTGCCAGAGAAACCGTGTTACCGGTGGCGGTGTAACCTGCCACGCGCATTCCCACCGTTTCCGGAGAGTCGAATGTCACCGCAAGTGGCTCGGGCCGCAATACGCGGACGCGATAGGCCGTAGTCGCGCCAGCAGTCACCACCTCTACGGTTAGATCAGTGATTCCGGGTGGGAGTGAGATCTGCCCACTGGTGGTGCCGGACCCGACTGGCGCACCATTCACCGTGATCGTCGCCGCGCCGTCGACCGCCGTAGGAGCGAGAGCCACCGAGGTCGTATCGGCAGAGACGCAAGCCGCGTAGTCGAGTGTGTCTGAGACAAATGCCGGACTGAGTGACCACCCGTTTAGCGCCAAACCGGCCAACCGTGGATCGCCCTGAGTCGTCACCGTGTATTCCTTGCTAGCTCCGCGCGGCGCGATGACCCGGATGACGATGGCGGCGGTCGGCAATGGCACCAGCGGACTGGCCGAACCCGCGGGCACCACAATCCCATTGACCGTTACGACGGCGAGTGGATCAGTGGCGACCGGCGTGACGGAAATCGCCGTCGTGCCGGTGATCACACTTGCGACGTAGCTGGTGCTTTCTGGGCTAACGGGCGGTTTGATGATGCCGGAACTCACGCTCAATCCGGCCAAGGTGGCGTCATTCGAAACGGGTGAACTGACTGTGGCCCAGATGGCCGGCGAGCAGGTTCCGGAAGATATCTGGCGGATCCGCTCCCCTGAACGCAGAGCGGTGGAGTTTACCGCCACCGGCGTCGGGCTATTGGAGGTGGAGCCATTTCCGAGCACCCCGCCGTAATTGGCACCCCAGGCCGCCAGCGAGCCGTCGTCGAACCAAGCGTACGCGCTACCCGATCCTGCGGCGATCCAACGAACCGTCATTCCGGCCAGCGCTCCGGTTCTCGCAATGATGCCCGGCACTTTGTTATTCGCCACATCCGATCCCAAGACCCCATCGGCGGCGGATCCCCAAGCTGCCAGCGTATTGTCCGAGCACAACACGAGATTGAAATCGTAGCCTGCGGCAATGGCGGTGACGGTTTTGCCGGCGAGCGCGCCGCTTCGCACAACCGCCACGGGAATCTTGCTGTTGGTATCGCTGTTGTTGCCGAGTTGGCCATACCAGTTGAAGCCCCAGGCCGCCAGTGTGCCATCACTGCAAAGGACCAATGAATGAGCCCGGCCTGCGGTGATGGAGTTGACGGCTTTGCCTGACAGCACGCCGGTTCGGAGAACCGCCACAGGAGTCGTACTGTCCGTGGTGCTATTGTTGCCAAGCTGGCCGGAACCATTGCTGCCCCAACCTACCAGCGTGCCATCGGAGCACAGCGCCAGACAGTGGCTATCCCCGGCACTGATTGCCACGACCTTTTTGCCTGCGAGAGCGCCGCTCGTGGATACTGCGACAGGAACATTACTTGTGGTGTAGGAGCCATTCCCCAATTGACCGCTATAGTTGCTCCCCCAGGCCGCCAAAGTGCCATCCGAGCACAAGGCCAGATTGAACCCAAAACCCGCGCCAATCGCCACCACCCGTTTTCCCGCGAGCGCTCCCGTCGTCACGACGGAAACGGGAATCGCGCTGCCTGTGTAGGTTCCATTGCCAAGCTGACCGCCTTCGTTCCGCCCCCACGCCGCGAGGCTGCCGTCGTCGCACAATGCCAGGCAATGGGCTGCTCCGCCCACCAGGGAAAAAACAGATTTGCCGACCAGCGCGCCAGTCGGTGGCTGGGCCATTGGCACAGCCGGGAAAGTGTCGAACGCTCTGCCCCACACGAACGTCCGGGTATTGCCCCAACGCAGCACCAGATCGTTGCCGGTGCCACCAAAGTAATCCGCCACGAACGGATACGAAACTCCTGCATAACTGAGATTTAGCCGCTGGCCTTGCGCCAGATTGCCGAATGTCCCCTGGATGAATGCCAGCCCGGTGTTCCGGACGACCGTTAGGTTGGTTCCAGTCGGAGGCTCGAAATTAAGCGTAAGCGTCACCGTGTTACCCGTGGCCGTGTAGCTGGCGGCCGTGACCGGAATGGTGGTGGCGGAAGTGAAGTTCGCAACAATTTCGGCGGCTTCCGCCATGCCCATCATGGCTGTCGGAATCGCACATGCGGCGATCCGGAAAACCGCTCCCGCAAAATGACCGGAGAAAAGGCGTTTGTTCATGGATGGATTTGCAGGGATGGATCGTTCAAGGACTGCCCAACCGGTAGAACGCGCTGCCGGGGGGCGGGTTTTCGTCGGTGAAGGAGATTTTTCCGGTAGCGTCCGCGGTGACGGTGGCAAGGGTCTGCCAGTCGTCCAGCCCACCGATGCTTCTTTGGATGATATAACTCCTACCGGGAATCCCTTGGAAGGATAGACCCATCTTTCCGCCGGGAAGAGTGGCCAACTTCGGCGGATTGGCGTTGGCGCCGGGCGTTCCAACATTCGGTGCCGAACCGACTTGGACGGTGACGGTTCCGGTGACGGAGGCGCCGCCTTCGTCGGTTAGGACGATGGTGAAGGTGTCCGTTCCCGAGAATCCGTCAGGCGGCGTGTAGCGGACGGAATCCGCCAGCAGGACCACGGCCCCGCCATTGGCCGAAACCGGACCGGCGGAGGTGATGGAGATCGCGCCGCCGTCGGGATCGGAGGCTTTGGTTAATATTTTCCGGAGTGCGATGGTGGCGGGAGTTTGCCATGGCGTGGAAGCCGCGTATCCGGCGAATGCCGGCGCGTGACCCGCCGTGAAGAAGGTCACATCCTCGCTGTGAGTGGTTCCGCCAGGACCGGATGCCACCAACCTGTAGTGGTAGGTCCGACCGGGGATCAATCCGGTGATCGGGGCCGCCAAGGTGATGTCCGTCTTGCCGGATGCCATGCCTGGAAGAGCGGTTGTGGAACCGCCATAGCTCGGGGTAAGGCCGTATTCAAATGACAGTCCGACGTTGTTGCTCCGGGCGTTGACGGCACCACGCAAGGTGGCGCTCCAAGCCGTCAGATTGTCGGCCGGCAGCGGGGTCAAGCGGGGCGGCGAGGGCATCTGTCCCACCAGCAACACCGCATGCTGGTAACCGCACGCCACGGCGGCGAAGCGGTCCTCCGGCTCAAGGTTGGCCGCGCTGACCGCAACCGGCAGCGGACGGTTCGTCTGGGTGCCATCGCCGAGCTGGCCGCCGGCGTTGCCCCCCCAAACACGCAGCGTGCCGCCGTGACTCCATGCCGCAGCACCGGTGCCAATGGACACGCCAGCCGACGGCGCGCCCGCAAACGAGCTTGTTAGATCGACCGCCACCGGCGCGGGGGCGTTGGCGGTGCCGCCATTGCCCAGCGCGCCGGATGCGCCAAGGCCCCAGGTCGCGATCCGTCCGTCGGAGCACATCGCCATTGAGTTGTGATCTCCGCAGGCGATGGCAACCACCGAACCGCCCGCTAGGACACCGGTCTGATCGACCCTGACTGGAACGGCCGAGTCGGATGACAAACCGTTGCCGAGTTCGCCAAGATCGCCGTTGCCCCATGCGGCCAGTGTGCCATCCGTGCACCATGCCAGGCTGTGGGAAACGCCGGAGGCGATGGCGGCGACCTTGCGCCCGGCCAGCACTCCGGAGCAATCCACCTGAGTCGGAGTCCCCAGATAGCCCGAAATACCGGTTCCCGTTTGGCCGTCGTTCGAGGCACCCCACGCGGCCACAGTGCCATCGGAGCAGAGCGCCAGGGAGTGCGACCCACCCGCGGCGATCGCGGTGATCCGCTTGGCGGCCAATGCGCCGGTCATGGGAACCAGCACCGGAACGCTCGCGCTAGTGGCGCCGATGTTGCCGAGTTGGAGGGCGGTGTTGATTCCCCAGCCGACCAGGGTGCCATCCTCACAAAGCGCGAGGGTATGATTGGAGCCGGTCGCGATCATCACCACTTTGCGGCCCGCGAGTACGCTGGCGGCATTGACGCTGGCGGGAACACCGATGGTGCCGGTCGGGCGTCCGAGTTCGCCGTTGGAGTTGTAGCCGAATGTCACCACGGTGCCATCGGAGCAAAGCAGGACGGTATGGCCGTATCCGCATTTCGCGTCGGTGACAATTCTGCCGTCGAGAATGCCGGAGTCCAGAACCGGAGTGGGAATGGTGCGGCGGGTGGTGTCGTCCTTGCCCAAACCCAGCAATCCTGAAGCATTGCTCCCACAACTCAAAAGGCGGGTATTGGCCCAGTGCAACACCAGATCATTTCCGGTGCCGCCGAAATAGTCCGCCACATAGGCATAGTCCACTCCTTGATAGGAAAGGGTAACAAGCTGGCCTTGGGAAAGGTTGGCAAAGCGCCCGAGGATCGGCTGGAAACCCGCGCACCGGATGACCGTCAGGCGGTTGCCCGGAACCGGTGCGTGCCCGAGGACGAAGCTCGCGGTAAGACCGGACGCATCAAAGCCAACGGTGGCCAGGGCCACGGTTTCCGGATCATCAAAACGGAACGCGGCCGGCGGACGGGTGACCGCCAACCGATAGACACGGGCGCTGCCACCGCCGGGATCGGTTACCTCGATCTCGATCCGGTTCTCCCCAACCACAAGCGGAATGGCATGCGCGGACCCGGAAGACACCACGGTTCCTCCCACGCGGATCCCCGCGCCAGCGGCGGACGCCACCGGCGTGAGCGCGACGAAATCCACACCGGGCTCCACGGTGGCGGCGAATTCGGACTCGTGCGACGCGAATGCCGGCGAGAGGGTGCCGTGATCCAAAAGCAATTCCGCGAGAGTCGATTGCAGGGTGGTGGTGAAGGTCATGTCCTGACCGCGGACCATTCCTTCTGGCCGAGTGGCGACCACGCGGAAATGATAGATCCGTCCTGGTTCCAGATCTCCGATCCCAGCCTCCACGGGAGACTCGCCGGAGGGCGGCACCTGTGCCGGAACCGCGGCGATCCGTTTGCCATACTCCGAGGTCAATCCGTATTCAAAGGCAACCGTGACATTGCTGCCGTTGCCGCCAACATGGCCGCGCAAGGTGGCGCTCGTGTCGCCAATGCCGTCCGCAGCCAGCGTCAGGGCCACCGGCGACGGGCTCGTTGCCAGCAACGCCACACTGCTGTAGTAACCGGCGGCAATCGTGATCGGGCGGTCGCCACTCCCGATCACCCCGGCCGCCACGGGGGTGGGAACGGGGTAATCGACGGTGTCGCCACAGCCGAGTTGCCCGTAATAGTTCTCCCCCCAGGCAAGGATGGCTCCATCCTCAGCAAGGGCCAGGCTGTGAGATCCGCCGGCGGATATTGCCGCGACCCGGCGTCCGTCCAACTCCCCATAGCAGTAAACGGCGACAGGGGTGGTCTGGTCGGTGGTTCCGAGATTGCCGATTTGGCCGCTCTCATTCCCACCCCAGGCCAACAGGGTGCCATCACTGCACAGGGCCAAACTGTGGGATCCACCCGCGCTGATCGCGACGACTTTGCTTCCGGCCGGCACAGCGGTTAGATCCACCGCAACGGGTGCCGCGGCGGCCGTGGTCGTGCCATTGCCCAGTTGGCCGGAATCATTCATTCCCCACGCGACGAGGGTGCCGTCCGCGCAAAGAGCCAACGTATGCTTCCCTCCTGCGGAAAGCGCCACCAGGGTTCGGCCCGCCAACACCCCCGAACGATCCACCAGAACGGGCTTTGTGGCATCGCCGGAACCACCGTCGCCCAGCAAACCGCCCATGCCCCATGAGGCCACGGTGCCATCCCCGCAAACCACGACGGCGTGATTTCCTCCTGCCGCGATCATCACGGGCGTTTTGCCAGCCAGCACCCCGGTTTGGTTCACCTCGACCGGAACCCCGCTAGAGAAAAACCTGGGCAACCAAACCCAATCGGGGCCGATGGCTCCCCACGCCACCAGCGTCCCGTCCGAACACAGCGCAAGATCGTGGGTGCCTCCGGTCGAAACCGCAATGACCCGTTTGCCGGCGAGCACGCCCGTTCGGTCCACCTCGACCGGAACCGCGCCGCTGCCGGACAAGCCTGTGCCCAACTGTCCATAATCGTTGCTACCCCAAGTGACCACCGATCCATCCAGGCAACAGGCCACGCCGTGACTGCCGGCGGCGCTCATCGCGAGAACCATCCTGCCGGCCAGCGCGCCTTCATCGGACAATGGCGCGGGCTGGGGGCTGCCAAAGGTGGCTCCATTCATTGCGGAGCCCCAACCCACCATGCGTGTGGCACCCCAAACCAACTCGAGGTCATTGCCATCCCCGCCGTGATAGTTGGCGATGAAATCATAACTCTTGCCGCCGTAGGTGAGATAGACGCGACCGCCATCGGGTAGGTTGGAGAATTCGCCGCGAATCGGACCGGAACCGGTTTGGTTCACCAGAATCAGGCGTGCCCCTGGAACCGGCGCGAAATTGAGTTTGATTGTGACCGGCAGTCCGCCGGGCGCGAGCGCTCCGGTTTCCAAAGGAATGTCGGTGCCAGAGCCGAACACGAACTCCGCGGGCAGGCGGACCACACTGAGGCGGTAAATCGCCGAGTTGACGCCATCGCCGGCATCCACCGCGATCGGGATGAGGTTGTCACCCTGGGACAAGGCCAAGGGCGCGGTGGGTGTTCCGGAGACATGGATATCGCCATTGACCCTGATGGCGGCCGTGGCATGGCTTGCCCGCGGGGTGAGCGTGACTGTCCGGGTTTCATTGGAAACTGCCGTGGCGTAGTCCGGGATTCCGGGATCAAACGCGGGATCAAGGGTGCCCGCGCTCAAACCGAGCGCAACCAGGGTGGCCGCATCACCGGTGGTGAAGATCTGGTCGGTACCGCGGACGACGCCGGAAGGCCCGGTTGCGACCAAACGGAAATGATAACTGCTGGCGACCGCCAGATTTTCCAGGCGGGCGCTCACCGGGGTGTCCGACGCGCCGGACACCGGAGTGGGAGTGGCGGCGGCAAACGATCCGTAGGTTTCGGTGCGCCCGTATTCAAAGCCGACGGTTACGGTGCCGTCAGCGGCATTCACGGTGCCGTTGAGCGATGCCGCCGCATCGGTGATATCGCTGGCGGCCAGGGTCGTGGCCGTGGTGAAATTCGCGGGTGCCGGCGGGATGGCAACCACTGCATGGACAAAGGAGCCGCCGCCGCCGATGGCCGTAACCCGCCCTCCGGGAACGAGCGACGCCACATCCACGGCGACCGGAACGAGACTGGCAGTGGTGGTGCCGTTGCCGAGCTGTCCCTCGCTGTTGGCACCCCAGGCGGCGATCCCGCCATCGGCGGTCATCGCGTAGCTGTTGCCGTTCAGTCCACAGGCGATCGCAGTCACGGATTTACCGGCAAGCGCGCCGCTTGGCTCGACTCTAACCGGGAGACTGCTGTTCGTGGTGCTGTTGTTGCCGAGCTGACCGTTCGAATTGGAGCCCCAAGCCGCGAGCGAACCGTCGGCGCACAGGGCCATGTTGGAGTTGCCTCCGACCGCAATAGCGGTCACGGTCTTGCCGGCGAGAAGGCCGGACATGTTGACAAGAACGGGAACACTCCGGTTGGTGGTGGAGCCGTCGCCCAGATTTCCACTGCCGTTGTTGCCCCAGGCGGCAAGCGATCCATCATCACATAAGGCGAGGCAGTGGGAACTTCCGCAGGCGATCGAAACCACCTTGCGGCCGGCCAACACCCCTGACCGGTCGACCGCCACCGGAGTGTAGCGGGAGGTTTGGGTACCGTCGCCCAACCGGCCGTAGCCATTATAGCCCCAGGCAGTGACCGTGCCATCGGCGCACAACGCCATGGAGGAATCTCCGCTCGCGACGACGGCCGTGACGGTCTTTCCCGCCAGCGCGCCGCCGCGGTCCACCGCCGCGGGAACCAAAGAGTTGGTCGTGCTGCCATTGCCAATCTGCCCGCTAATATTGTATCCCCACCCAGCAAGCGTGCCGTCCGAGCACAGGGCCAGACTATGGTTAGATCCGGCGGCTATTCCGACCACCCGCTTTCCGGCAAGCACTCCATACTGGGATATCATCACCGGAGTGGCCGAGGTGCTCGAGGTGCCATTGCCAAGCTGTCCGCTGCCGTTGTTCCCGAACGCGGCTAGGCTCCCGTCCGTGAACAACACCAGTGTGTGAAACCCGCCTGGAGACACCTCCCTAACCGTCTTGTTGGCAAATGCGTCGGGCATGGTGGCAAAGCCGGGACGGACGGCGGACACGGTGGTTCCGTTGCCGAGTTGTCCGTAGCTGTTGGCTCCCCAACCGGCCAAACGACTGTCCGCCCAGCGCAGGACCAGATCATTGCCGGTGCCGCCGCGGTAGTCGGCCACAAAGGCATACCGCACCCCCGCATGGGTCAACTCGATCCTCTGGTTGTGGGCAAGATTGGCGAACTCTCCCCGGATCGGAACGTCCCCGTTGTTTCTAACCAACATCAGGTCGGCTCCAGGAACCGGAGCATACCCCAGACCCACCTCCGCGTTCGTGCCGGCAGGCGCGAAACGGTCAACCGACAATGGCACATCCGCAGGGGAGCCTAGCGCCATGACGGCGGGCAAGCGCACGACATTCAACGTGTAGGTCAAACCGGCTCCCCCTCCCGGGGGACGGACCGTAACCGTGATCGAATTCGCGCCCACTTCCAACGGAATTGGCGCACTGGCGGTTCCCGTGGCCGCCGGCTCACCATCCACCGCGACGGATGCTCCGGCGTGTGCGGTTGCCGGAGTTATGGAAATGGTGGCCACGTCGTGCACCACGGTCAGATCGTAGGTGCCGACGCAGGGAACAAACGCCGGGACAAGATTTCCATGATCCGTCGACAGTCCGGTCAATGTCGCCATGCCGGTGGTGACGAAAACCCGGTCTTCTCCCTTGGTTACACCCAAGGCGCCGGAAACCACCACGCGAAAATGAAATACCGTCCCCGGAGGCATTCCGGTGAGCTGTACACTTACTGGAGAGGGAGCGGCCCCTGCCACTGTCGCGGGACTGGCGGCCACCGTAGCGCCGTAAGCGGTGGAGGTGCCGTATTCGAACGAGACCGATACGGGATCCACAGCGCAATTGGCTCCGGCCAGTCCGTTCAGGACCGCACCGGAATCGGTGATCCCGTTCGCGGCGAGCGTGGTGGCCGTCGGCGGGGGCGGCATGGCCACCCGGGCCAAAACATGTGCGGCACCGGCATCCACACCGATCAACCGTTCGCCGAGCGGTAAACCGGAAACATCGACCAGCACGGGCACGGAGCGATTGGTGGTAGTGCCATTGCCGAGCTGACCGGAGTTGTTCCGGCCCCAGGCGGCGGCACTGCCGTCCGCGCACAAGACCACTGAGAAACTATCGCCGACACTCATTGCGACCACCGTTTTACCGGCCAGGACGCCACTGCGGTCCACCGTGACCGGGGTTGTGCGGTTGGTGGTGGTGCCGTCGCCAAGCTGTCCATAGCCGTTGCCACCCCAAGCCACCAGTGTGCCGTCGGAGCACAGGGCCAGGCAATGGGCACCTCCCGCCTGGAGCGCGGTCACGGTTTTGCCGGCCAGCGCGCCAGTTCGGCTTACCGCCGCGGGCAGGCTCCGGTAATTGGTGGTTCCGTCGCCCAATTCGCCACTGGAGTTGTATCCCCAGGCCACCACGGTCCCATTCGAGCAAAGCGCATAACTCGAGTTGTCCCCTGCGGCCACGGCCTTGACCTCCTTGTCGCCCAGCGCGCCAACAGGCGGCACCCTCACCGGAACGATTGCATTGGCAAGGGAACCGTCGCCCAACTGGCCGTAGCCGTTATAGCCCCAGGCCACCACCGTGCCATCGGAGCACAGCGCCAGCGTGTGGGATCTGGCACTCGCCACTTGCACCACCCGCTTGCCGGCCAGCGCGCCGACGGGCGGAACCCTCACTGGAACGCTCGCATTGGAAGTGGTGCCATCGCCCAACTGGCCGTTACTGTTATATCCCCAGGACGCCACAGTGCCGTCGTCGCACAACACATGGGTGGAAAGGTCCGCCATCCCGGGCATGGCCATCACCCGTTTGCCTGCCAGGACACCGCTCGCATCCACCGCCACGGGCAGTGCGGACGCGCGCGTGGTCCCGTTGCCCAGTTGGCCCTCGTAGTTGTATCCCCAAGCGGCAATCCCGCCATCGGCGCACAACACCAGTGAATTGTTATCGGAGGCCACCGCACCGAGAGGCATCCTGCCGGCCAGAGCGTCGGCGGCACGCACCGCCAGCGGCATCGCGCTGGTGGCCGGGGTCTCGCTCCCCAACTGCCCGTTGGCGTTGTATCCCCACGCCACCAAGCGGACATTGCCCCACTCCAACACCAAGTCGTTGCCGGAACCGCCACAGTAGTTGGCGACGAACGGATAGATCGTGCCGCCATAGTTGAGATAGACCGTCCGGCCCTGTTCAAGCCCGGTGAATTGACCGAGAATCGGCCCGACGCCGTGATTCCGCACCACTGTGAGCGCGGTACCCGCCGGCGGGGCGAATCCGAGTTCCACCGCGAGCGCATTCCCACCGGCCGCGATCGCGGATGCCGTGATGCCCAGTTGGTCAGCCGTTTCGAAACGGACGGCTTGCGGCAGGCGGGTCACATTCACCGTATAGATGTTGGCAAAGGAATCGCCCGGCGGCGCAACCCTGATCCGGATGGCGTTGCCTCCCGCGGCCAACGCGACCGGCCCGGCGGATGCCACGGGCGCTCCGTTCACGGTGACGGACACCCCGGGCATAGATGCCGCCGCGGTGAGCGTGGCGCTGCCGGTGGCGAACGGCACGGTAACATCGTAGTCGAAACGGTGCGGTGAGAACGCGGGCATCAGCGGCCCGCCATCAAGGGAAAGCGCGCCAAGAAGCGCCTCGCCGCTGGTGGTGAAGGTCCGGTCTTCCGTGCGGGTGGTCATCGTGCCGTTCGTCGCCACCAACCGGTAATGGTAGGTGGTTTCCGGCAGCAGGCCGGTCAGATCCGCGCTCACGGGAGTGGCGCCGGTGTCCGCGAATGATCCCGGCGTGGCAGCCACGGTGGTGAGATACGAGGGATTGGTGCCGTACTCGAACGAGACGGTACTGGCGGTGCCATTGGCATTGACCTCGCCGTTGAGAGTGGCGCCGGTATCGGTGATGCCGGTGACAGCGAGGGAACTGGCAACCGGAAGCGACGGCGAGGCGACCAGGGCGACGCTGAGTTCACCGCCGTTATCCAGCGCCACAAACCGCTCGGCAGCGCCCAGGCTGCCGGTTGCCACCACCGTCGGCAGAGTGCTGCTCGTGGTGCTGTTGTTCCCCAATTGACCACTGGAATTGGATCCCCATCCGATCACGCTGCCATCCGTGCACAAGGCAAGGCAATGGGGGTTACCCGTGAACGAGGAGATGGTCTTGCCTGCCAGCGCTCCGGTGCGGGTCACCAATACCGGCACGCTACTGCCGGTGGTTCCGCCATTCCCTAACTGGCCATTGCCATTGTTCCCCCAGGCAGCCAGGGTCCCGTCCGAACAGAGGCAGAAGCTGCACTCGTAGCCCGCAAAAATGGCAGTCACCGTCTTGCCAGCCAGCACGCCGGTTTGCACCACCGCCACCGGCACCGGCACGCTGTCGGTGGTCGAATTGTTGCCCAATTGCCCGTAGTTGTTATGTCCCCACGCAGCAAGGGAGCCATCGGAGCACAACGCGAGCGAGTGATAGGTTCCGGCGGAGAAGCGAGTCACGGTCTTCCCAGCCAACGCGCCAACCCGCTTCACCAGCGCCGGCACCTTCGCCACCCCGCTGCTGTCGCCGTTACCCAGGCGACCATAGATATTGGAGCCCCAACCGGCCAGCGTGCCATCGGAACAAAGCGCAAAACTCGCCTCGCCACCCGCGGCGATGTGCATCACCGTCTTTCCTGCAAGCACTCCCGAGCGATCCACCAGCACCGGTGGATTGACGGTATTGCTGGTGTCATTGTTACCCAATTGCCCCTGCAAGCTGTTACCCCAAGCGACCAAGGCCCCGTCCGCACACAAGGCCATGCAGTGGGCTTGACCGACGGCAACTCGAACCGCCGTCCTGCCCGCAAGCACTCCCGTCCGGTCCACCGCCACAGGCGTGGTGCCGATCACGCTGTACGACCCCCCGCTGGTATTGTAGCGGGCGCCCCAGGTCGCGAGGGTGCCGTCGGCACACCACGCCACACTCTGGATCCCGTGAACCTCCATCCCGATGATCGTTCTGCCCGCAAGCACACCGCTCATTTCGACTGGCGTCGGCACCCAACTGCCGACTGTGCCGCCGTTGCCAAGCTGGCCATAATTGCCCCCTCCCCACGCCATCAACCGGATCGCCGCCCAGTGCAGCACCAGGTCGTTGCCGGTACCACCGCAGTAATTCGCCGCAAACGAATAGTTCTCGCCATTGTAGGTGAGATCAATCACCTCTCCTTGCGCCAGATTGGCAAACGTCCCCGCGATCGGCTCAAGCCCGGTGTTGTTCACCAACGTAAGGATGGCTCCGGGCTGCGGCGCGTGGCCCAGCACGATGTCGGGCGCGTCACCTGTGGCGGCAAAATCGGCCGCAGTGACCGGGATGCTCGCGGAAGTGTCGAACACGAAAGTTTCCGGCAAACGGGTCACCGTCAGCGTGTAGGTCCGGCTGTTGCCGCCGCTTCCCGTGACCACCACGGAAATCGCCGTGTTTTCCACACCCAAGGCCACCGGCTCGCTCGCCGCGCCGGAAATCACTGCGGTTCCGTTCACCGTGACCGTGGCGCCCGCGTCCGAGCAGGTCGGCGTGACCCGTGCCTGTGCGATGCCGTGGGACACGGTCGCGAAATAATTTGATCGGGATAAGTCGAGTGCCGGCAGCACCTCCGCCCCTTCGAGCGCCAAGTTGGCCAAATTGGCCAAAGTTGTGGTGTCAAACGTCTGGTCCTCGCCGCGAACCACGCCACCCGGGCCATTGGCAACCACCCGGTAATGATAGCGGGTGCCGGACGTCAGGCCGCCGAGGGTGGCCTTCACCACGGTGGCCGTGCTGCCAGTGACGGTCGCCGGAGTGGCGGCAACCGTGGCCCCGTAGGCGGTGGTTAGACCGTACTCAAATGAAACGCTGGTGGCATTTCCCTGACCGTTCACCGAACCGTTGAGAATGGCGCCCATGTCCATCGCTTCGGTGGCTGCCAGAGTCGATGCCCGGGGAGGCACCGGCAGTGCGGTAATCGCGAGACTGTGGTCGATTCCGGCGCCAACGGTCACAAACCGCTCCCCTGCGATCAAGCCGCTGGTGCTGACAAGCACCGGCGCATTTCGATTGGTCGTGGAATTGTCACCAACTTGGCCGGCGGCGTTGTAACCCCATGCCGCGAGCGTGCCATCCGTGCAGGTGGCCAGCGCATGATTGGAACCAGCGATGATTCCGGAGACCGTCTTGCCGGACAACACCCCGGAACGAAAGACCAGCACGGGCAGACTGCTCGATCCCGTCGTTCCGCGGCCCAGTTCGCCATAATTATTAGATCCCCACGCGGCCAGAGTGCCGTCAGTGCAGTTAACCAAAGAAAATCCGGTGCCCACCGTAATCTGGGAAGGCGTCTTGCCAGCAAGCACTCCCGCTGAGTTCACCGCCACCGGAATCAGGCCTGCCGTGGTGGTGCCGTCGCCCAACTGACCCGAGACATTCGCGCCCCAGGCCACCAGCCCGCCGGTAGCGGTCGTGGCCAGACAGTGGCCGGACGCGGCCAACAGCGAAACAGGTTTCCCGGCCAGCGCGCCCCGGGCATTCGGCGAGATGCCGACGGCATCCATGGTGCTGTTGTTGCCCAAGATTCCCGAATCATTGTTCCCGTAACCGACCACTGTGCCATCCGCGCAACGCACGAAGAAACATCCCGCGCCAACGGCAATCCCAACCGGCTTGCGACCGGCCAGAACGCCGGATAAGGGTAGGACGGTCGGCACGATACCCTCAAAACTGGCGGTATAGTTGTAAAAGAAGTGCCCCCAATAGGTCACTGTGCCATCCGCGCACAGCGCCATGCTGAATGTTTCACCCGCCGCGATCGCCACCACTTTCCTGCCAACGAGGGCTGAGCTAGAAACCGCCACTGGAACCGGCTCGTCCGTGTAATGGGTGCCATTGCCGAGTTCGCCGATGCTGTTGTGTCCCCATGCCGCAAGCGTGCCGTCCGAGCATAGGGCCAGGCTGTGATACCGCCCCCCCGCCAGGGCGGTCACGGTCTTGCCGGCCAGAACCCCGGGCGCGGCCAACGGAGTTGGCAACAGCTTGCTTCCCGTGCTCTCGCTGGCACCCAGTTGGTTCCAGCCGTTCGCTCCCCAGCCCACCACCCGCACATTGGCCCATTGCAGCACCAGATCATTGCCGGTACCGCCGAAGTAGTTCGCCACAAACGGATAGGTGATGCCGTTGTAGGTCAGATCCAAGCGCTGGCCGTGGGCAAGATTGTCAAATTCCCCGCGGATGAAATCCAGTCCGGTGTTGTTGATTACCCGCAGGACCGTGCCAACCGGAGGCGCGAAGCCAAGCGCGAACTGCGCGGTGTTGCCGGTCGCGTTATATCCCGCGCCGGTGACTACCGAATCGGTGGCGGACACAAAGACATGGTTGATCGGCGTCTGCCGAATTACTGTTAGAGCGTAGCTTTCGGTGCTCCCTCCCGCTCCCGCCACCACCACCGGAATTGCGTTAGCGCCGGCGCTCAGGCTGACGGGTTCCGACGGCTGCCCCGGGCTTGCCGCGGCGCCGTTGACGGTCAGCGTGGCATCCGGATCACCCGTGGCCGCGGTCACGCGGATCGCCGCCGTGGATGCGGGCACCACCACTTGATAGGCCTTGACCGACGGCGAAAAGGCAGGTTCCAGGCTGCCGGCGCTGATTGACAATCCCGCCAGCGAGGAGTCGTTTCTAACAACCAACGTGTATTGGGTGGACGACACTCCGTTCTGGGCGGTTACCCGGATGGAAATGGAGGTATTGCCCGGCGCCACGGCGATGGGTTCGCTCGCGGCTCCCCTAGGCACCCTGTTGCCATTGACCGTGACCGTGGCATTCGGATCCGCGGCATTCGGCACCACCCGGAGGGTTGTGACCCCGGCCGCCACCCACACGCCATACGCGGTGGTGGATGCCGAGAAAACCGAGTCGAGCACCCCGCCCTCCACGCTGAGCGACGCGAGCGTGGAAGCGGTGCCGGTCGGCGCGGCGGCCAGCAGAATCGCGTGACCTCCTGCCCCGCCCTTTGCTAAGGAAGTCACCTTGTTCCCACTCATCGGGGCAAGTGGCACGGCGGATGGGGTGGATATTTCTCCCCCTACCCCCGTCATCACTCCCCAGAACGCCAGTGTGCCATCCGAACACAACGCCAAGCTGTGGGAGTAACCTGCCGCGAAATCCGTGATGGTTTTTCCACTCAAGGCACCCGTCGTGCTCACCAACACCGGAACCGTCACCCAACTGCCGTTGCCGAGACGGCCGGACTCGCTCCTTCCCCAGCCAATTAGAGTACCGTCTGAACAAAGCGCAAGACTGTGCTCGTTGCCAACCGAGATCCGTGTCACCGATTTTCCGGCGAACACGCCGGTTTGCGGAATTTGCGTGGGAACCAGACGGGGGGTGGTTGTGCCATCCCCCAATTGGTAATAACCTGACCCGCCCCATGTCGCGACCGAGCCATCCGTGAAACGCGCCACACTGAACACCTCCCCGCAACCGACTTCGGCCACTCGTTTGGACGCAAGGGAACCACCGAACATCACTTGCACCGGCACCAGATTGCCAGTGGTTGTCCCGATACCCAACTGACCCGATGAGTTTAGTCCCCATGCCGCCACAGTTCCGTCCGAACAGAGCGCGAGCGAGTGCCAACGGCCGGCGCTCAGCGCCACAACGGTCTTGCCCGAAAGAACTCCGGTCCGCTTCACCGCCACCGGCAGTGAATTCGGGGCCAGCGCGCCGTTGCCCAATTGTCCGCTCGAGTTTCCACCCCACGCCGCCAACGTGCCATCCTCACACAGGGCGATGCTGTGTTCCCTACCCGCGGCGATCGCCACCACCCGCCGCCCTGCCAGAATCCCGGACCGGGAAATCTCCGCGGGCACGGCCGAATCAGTGGTCGTGCCATTGCCCAATTGGCCCTGGGCATTGGCACCCCACGAGGCGAGAGTGCCATCCGCGAACAAGGCAAGACTGTGGGAACCCCCAGTTGCCAGCGCCAAGAGGGTCTTGCCCTGCAGCGCCGCTGGAATGTCCACCGCTTCCGCCGTGGCATAACTGTAGAACCCGCCGTTGCCCAACTGTCCATTGTTGTTCTCCCCCCACCCGTATGCCGCCGTGTTGGCCCATTGCAACACCAGATCATTTCCCGTGCCGCCAAAGTAGTTCGCCACAAACGGATAGGTGATGCCGTTATAGGCCAGTTCGATCATTTGGCCATGGTCGAGATTGGTGAACCGCCCGGTGATCGGATCATCGCCGGCATTGCGCACCACCATCAGCGTCGTGCCCGCTGTCGGAGCATATCCCAGCGCCAACGTTATAACATTTTCCGCAGCCACATATTGGGAAGCGGTCACCGCCACTCCCGAGGCGGAGACGTAGGTGTAATTCACCCCGCCGGGCCGGGATACGGTGAGTTGATAGACCAACTCCGTGCCATCGCCCGCGGTCACCGCCACCGATACCGGATTGTCGCCGTACACCAATGGCACCACCACTCCTCCCGCACCGGACGGAGTTCCGCTCACCTTTACCGCAGCCGCCGGATCCGCCGTCACGGGCGTAATCCGAAGCGACGCGTCACTGGTCGCCAATGCCACCGAGTACGACCTGACAAACGGGGAGAACGCAGGCAGCAGGGATCCTCTGTCGAGATTCAGGGCGGCCAACGAGGCATCCCCGCGCAGAGTCAGCGTGTAGGTTCTCGCCGTGCCGTTTTCCGCAGTCACCCGAATGGTGATCACCTGCCCGGAAACGGTGGGAATGTCCGCGCTGGTGGCTCCCGTAGCGAGCGGGGCGCCATTGATGGTAACCGTCGCGTTGGGATCGGCGGTAACCGGGGTGACGCGCACCGCGGCCACATCGTGCGCGAATCTGGCGGTGTAGGCCGTGGTGGCGGAGGCAAACACCGGATCAAGAACGGCCCCGTCCAGTGACAGCGAGGCAAGCTCGTTATTGGTGGAAAGAGCCACTGCCGCAAGCGCCATCGTGATTTCTGAGGTGCATCCGGAGCCCAGACCCGTGAGCTTGTCACCCGCCACCAGGTTCGCCATGGAGGCGACTACGGGCGTGTTCCGGCTGGTCGATGTGCCGTCCCCAAGTTGGCTGCGCTGGTTATCTCCCCATGAGGCCGGCGTGCCGTCCTCGCACAATGCGAAACTTGCATAGTTGGCACCTATCGTCCGCGGCACCTTGCCTGCGAGCACGCCGGAGGCGGTCACCGCGACGGGCACACTGGTGTTGGTGTAGGTTCCGTTTCCCAAGCCGCCAAAGCCGTTATAGCCCCAGCCCGCAATGGTTCCGTCGGAACACAGCGCGAGCGAATAGTTATTTGCTTCGGCGAGGGCGGTCACCGTTTTGGCCGCGAGAACGCCCGTGTTGGTGACGAGAACCGGCACGCTGCTGTTGGCGGTGGTACCATTGCCCATTCCGCCGTAAGACCCCCAGCCCCAATTCGCGATTCTGCCGTCCGAGCAGAGCACCATGCTGTGCCCGCTCCCCGCCGAGACGGCCATCACCGTTCTCCCCGCCAATACCCCGCTCTGATTCACAGCCACAGGCAAGCTTCGCGCGGTGGTGGTGCCGTCGCCCAATTCGCCACTCGTGTTGGAACCCCAAGCCGCCAGCATCCCATCCGAACACAACGCGAGACTGTGCGCCGAACCGGCGGCGATCGCGACTACCTGCCTGCCTGCCAACGCGCCGCCAGAGACCGCCGTCGGCACGAGGGTGGAGGTGGTGTTGCCCGTGCCCAACTGGCCATTGACGTTGCTACCCCATGCGACCACCGTTCCATCCGCGCAGAGCACCAGACTGAATTCCTCACCCTTGGAAATCGCCACCACCCTCTTGCCTGCGAGCGCCCCATACTCATTCATCGCCTCGGGTGTCAATTTGACCGCACCGCTATATTCCCATCCCCAAGCGGCCAGCGTGCCATCGGCACATAGGGCGAGCCGGTGTTTTTTGCCGCTTGCCAGTGAAACGATTGTCTTGCCCGCAATCGCTCCGCTCTGGGCAATGGGGATCGGAACGGAGCTGTAATTCATCGTTCCATTCCCGTAAAGAGAGTAGGTGAGGCTGCCCCAGGCATAGTGGCGGGTGTAGGCCCAGTGTAGTACCAGATCATTGCCCGTGCCGCCATAGTAGTTCGCCACGAATGGATAGATCACGCCTTGATAGGTGAGATTCACCCGCTGCCCCTGCGTCAGGTTGGAAAACTCTCCCCTGATGAATCCCGGTCCGGTGTTATTCACCACGGTGAGGCTGGTGCCGGTTGCGGGCGCGAATCCCAGCGACGGCGTGAGCGTCAGTCCTGTGGCGTCGAATCCCGGCACCGTGACTGCCACGGAATTCGCGGCAGTGAAAACAAACGACTCCGCGGGGCGGATGACTGTCACCACATAAGTTTTGGAGAAATTGGACCCCGCCGCTGTCACGCCAATGGTGACCTGGGTGTTGCCCGTCGGCGCTACGATGGAGTCGGAGGTTGTGCCGGACGCGACCACCATGCCTTGGACCCGGATGGTGGCTCCCGCGCTCTGTGTTTCCGGTGTCAGACGAATCCCGGTGGTGGCGGGCGGGACCTGCACGGCGTACGCCGTGACGGTTGGCGAAAACGATGGGCTCAACGTACCCTCGCTCACCGACAGGGCGGAAAGATACGCCGGGGTTTCGGTGGTGAAAGTGCGGTCGGTTCCGTAGGTCGTCCCCACGCCGCTGGTGGCCACCATCCGGTAATGATAGGTGGTCCCCGGGGCCAGACCGGTCAGCGCGGCCGAAACCGCGGTGCTTGAGCTGCCGCTAATCGATGAAGGCGTGGCGGACACCGTGCCGCCGTATGCGGTGGTCAGGCCATAGGCGAACGACGCGGCCGTGTTCGCGCCGTTCGCATTCACCGTTCCGGCAAGGGTGGCGGAAACATCCGTTACATTGCCAGCCGCCCCGGTCGTCGCCGTGGGCGGAGCCATGGCCGCCGCCGTCAGCCGGATTTTGTCGAAATGCGAGCGCCCCGCACCTCCCGCTTGGAGCAGGATGCGGATGGTCTTGCCGACGGCCGCCTGGGAACTCCCGGTCTCGAACACCAGCGGCGTGGCATCGGCGAAGGTCCCGACGGAAACCGTGGAGGCGTTGTAGGTGCCGGTGGCGTAGGTCGTGCCGGCGCTGTCCGCGAGAATGTAGCGGCTCTGGTTGGACGATTGCGTCTGGCCGCTGCGGTTGCCCACCGCCACCGTTAGGGTGTAGCGGGTGTTGGCTTGATAGGTGACACCCAGATCCTGCCACACGTTGTGGTTGAGGGCCATCCCGAGGTGGTTGTATCCATCGGCGGAAAACCCGCTGATATACTCGACAAACCCGTTGCTGCTTCCGGGTCCGCCGGTTTCCTGCCACGGGGTGATCGTGTTGCTCCACGCGCCGGCGCTGAGCGAACGCACGTCAAACGACGCATCCTGAATGGTGATCGATTGGGCTCCGGCGTGGCAGGCCACCAGCAGAACAGCGATCCAACTTCTTCTCAAACAACCGGAAAGCGCACCCAACAAACGAACGATCCGACACTTTCCGAAAACAGCATACGACGAAATCTGGCACGCGATCATAAACGCAACATTTTTGTCAGATCTCGCAACCCCGTCAAGAACAATTTGAAGCAAAAAGTTGGTGGGATACACGTGATGGAATCCGGTTAGTTTCACGTGGGATTTGCTAGTCCCGGTCCAACCCGGATGGAAGTTTCCGGATATCCGGGGACATCCGCGGGATCCGGCGCATGCCCGGATTAGGCGGAACCACCCTGCCGTTCCGCCATGCCCCCGAGGACCTCCGGAAAACCGGAATGCGAGATCACGCCCGCCGTCTCCGTATGGGGCAAGGCACCATGCCCCTCATCGCCCTGCTTCCGGATATCCATGCGAACCTCGCCGCGTTGACGGCGGTGGTGGGCGAGGTGGAGCGTTTGGGCGCGGAACGGATCGTTTGCTGTGGCGACATCGTGGGTTACGGCATGGAACCCGCCGCCTGCGTGCGGATGCTTCGCGAACGCGGTGCCACATCCGTGCTCGGGAACCACGAGGCCATGATGCTGCAGGCCATGCGCCAGCCGTCACAAGTCCCCTCGCGGGAGGCGTCGCGGAACAACCCGGTGTGGAACGGCATCCACCGGGCGCTGGAGGAACTGGACGAGGGGGATGTCTCGTGGCTTGCGTCGCTGCCCCGCGTGTTGGAAATACCCGGAGCAATCGTCGCCCATGCGGCGCTGCACGGCGGCGAGGGCTGGCCCTATCTGTTGGATTCGAAACACGCCCGCCTGACGCTCGATCTGATGAAGCGCCAGGGACATGCCATCGGCTTCTTCGGACACACCCACCGGCAGGAATGGTTTTCTCTGCCAGGGGATCCTGCCAACGAACCAAAGGAAACCAGCGGGTTCCAACTTGAGGACGGGGTGGCCTACGCCGTCACCACGGGATCGGTGGGGAGACCGAGAGGCTCAAACCCCAACCCGACCTGGACGCTGTGGGACAGCGAAAGAAAGGTGTTTGAGTTCAGGTCAGCGGAAGTCCAAGAGCAAGCCCAGCACAATCCTGATAGAAGCGCCTGACACCGGGGTTCTGGTCCGGTCCACGAGTTCGTCGGTCTGCAGTTCACGGATTTTCGGATAGTCCAGATGGCCGAAGCGGAGTTCGACGAGGGCGTCGCCGCGGTAGAGGAGGCCGGCCGAGATCTCGCGGATCCGGTTGGCGCGCTGTTCCCGTTCAGCGGATGCCTCTTGCTTGGAAAGGGGGGGCAGATGCTTGAGTTCGGACTTCGCCAGATTGTTGGATAGGATGGCGGGACATTCGCGGAGGATCGTCTCGGGCGGGGCGTCCAGATCGCATTGGTCCGGCGGGATGGTCAGCACCGCGCGCGGTTTCAGGGTGGGGTATTTCCGTTTGATGTCGGCAAGAAGCTCTGCGGCGCGGGTTTTGGCGCACGCGAATTCGGCGGCGTTGAGGGTGATCGGTTGGTTCTGGGACATGCCGCAAGTGTGGCACGGATATGCGACAGGATAAGACGCATGGAAATCCCATCACACGGTGGTCCGTTTTCTCCGGGCAAACCCGGCTCCGTCTAACGGTAGCTGGCGGCCGCGGCCTCCAGATCGGCGCGGATGCGTTTCCTCAGTTGGACCGGCGAGGTGACGGTGATGCGCGGGCCCTGGGAGAGAATCCAGAAAACCAGTTGCCAGGAGTCGGGGACGGTGGCCGTGAGAAGGCATTCGCCTCCGCGCCAGGTGATCCGCTGGTCGTCGCTCAGCGGGGTTTCATCCAGGATTTGGGCGAGTTCGTCATTGATCCGGGCCTTCAGTTTGATCGATTTCTCCGCGCCGAAGGCCATGCCTCCTTCGGCCAGAAACCGGTCGAGTGAGAATCCGGACGGGGGTTCGGCCGGTTGGTCCGTGACTTCCGCGCGGACGATCCGCTGCATGGCATAAAGCGCCGGGTGCCCGTGGGCCGACGCAGCCAGCAGATAGGGCCGGGTGCCCTGTTGGATGAACGCGATGGGGTCCAGCGTGTGGGACTTCGCCTCATCGGAACCGAAGCGGGTGTATCGGATCACGGTTTTCCGGCGCTCCAGCAATGCCTGATAGATCGCCGCGCTGACCCGTTTGTCGGTCGCCGGCGGAAGGAAAGCGGGGCCGGGCGGAATGTAGCGGACGAGATCCCGCCACCTCGCGAGCCGGTTTCCCGGCAGCGAGCGGAGTTTGGATTGCGCCAGTTCGAATCTCCGGGCGAGCGTGCCGAGCAGTCTGGGAGGCGCCACCGCGCGCAGGATGTCCTCCACCAATCCCAGCGCGAAGGCCTCCGCGAAGGTCATTCCGGGAAACTCCCATTTGGCATTGGGCAGCCAGTGCCATCCGTAGGGCTTGGATTTCGTGTTGGAACACAGGGGAAGCACCATGGACAGGTCGGACAAATCCCGTTCCACGGTCCGCTTGGTCACCCCGATGCCGGTATCCGCCATCAGGTGCTCGCGGATGGCGGACACGGTGAGTCCCGGCGGTTCGGAAGGCAGGAGCTTGAGGATCTCCCATTGGCGGACGACGGCGGATTCCGAGGAGGCTTTCGGCATATGACAGGGGCTGTTTCGCGGTAGACGGTAGGCATCCGGCGGGCACTCCGCAAGGGTGGTGCCGGAAATCCGGGATAATTCGGCCGGACGCGTCGTATTCTGTCGCGGGTGGGGGTTAGCATGGCTTCAACCGACCCCAATCACCGTCCATGCGCAATCTTTCCAAATCCAAGATCCTCGCCTATCGCCAGTGTCCGAAACGCCTCTGGCTGGAAATCCACAAGCCCGAACTCCGCGACGACTCCGGTTCGGAAGCCGCGTTCGCCATCGGCTTTCAGGTGGGCGATGTGGCCCGGAAGGTTCACGATCCCGATGGGCGCGGTGTCACGGTGGACATCGAAGGTCTGGGCCACGGTCCGGCGCTCGCGCTGAGCGCCGCGCTGCTGGCGGAGGGCACCGGTCCGGTGTTCGAGGCCGGCGTCACCATTCCGGGCGCCCTTGCCTACGCGGATGTGATGCTGCCCGACCGGTCGGAAGGCGCGTTGCGCTGGCGGATGATCGAGGTAAAGGCGTCCACCGCGGTGAAGGATTACCAACGCGACGATCTCGCCGTGCAGGTCTTTATCGCCACATCAGCCGGCGTGCCGCTGGCGTCCGCCGGCGTGGCCCATATCGACAACTCCTTCGTCTATCCGGGCGGAGGCGATTATAGCGGGATCTTCCGCGAAGTCGATCTAACGGAGGAATGCCTGGCGCGCGCCGGAGAGGTGAAAGGATGGATCGAGGGAGCCGCGGAGACCGCGGAGCGGGATGACGAACCCGCGCGGGCGGTCGGTCCCCATTGCGGCAGCCCGTTCGCGTGTCCGTTCGGAGCGTATTGCACGGGGCCGCAGCCCGGCACGGAGCCGGCCGTCTATCCGGTATCCTGCCTGCCGCGGCTGTTCGGATGGAGGCGTGCCGCCATCGAGGAGGCGGGGATTGCGGACTTGCGCGAGGTTCCCGATGATTGGCTCACCGACATCCAGCGGCGGGTTAGGGATTGCAGCGTGACGGGCACACCCTATTTCGACGCGGAGGGTGCCGCCGCGGATCTGGCGGGATACGGATTTCCCTGCTACTTCCTCGACTTCGAGACAATCGGTTTTGCGGTGCCGGTGTGGAAAGGGACGCGTCCCTATCAGCAGATTCCGTTCCAGTTCAGCGTCCACCGACTCGGCGAGGACGGAAATCTCGACCACATGCCGTTTCTCGATCTGACCGGAGATGATCCGTCGCCGTCGGTCGCGGCCGATCTGATGGCCGCGTGCGGCGTGCGCGGACCGGTATTCGTTTACAACGCGAGGTTCGAGCGGCGGATCCTCCGCGAGCTGGCCCAGCGCGTTCCCGGCCGGGCCGAGGCGCTGCTCGCGATCGAGGCCCGCATCGTCGATCTGGAGCCCATCGCCCGGCGGCGATACTATCACCCCTGCCAGCACGGAAGCTGGAGCCTCAAGGCGGTGCTGCCAGCGCTTTGCCCGGATCTCTCCTATGGCGACCTCGACGGCGTCCGGGACGGTGGTATGGCGCAGATGGCCTATCAGGAGGCCGTTTCCCCGTCCGCCACGCCGGAGGACAAACACCGGCTCGCCCGCCAACTCCTCGCCTACTGCCACCTCGACACCCTCGCGTTGGTTAGGATGCGGGAGGTGTTTGCAGGCAAGGATAGACGCCAACTTCAGATCCTGAGATAGGCTATTTCAACACCACGGGTCAGGCGGGCTTCCTGAATTGCCTGCTCCAGAGAAAATGCCCCGGTCTCGTATTTCTGGAAGAAGTCCAGTCCACGGTCCATGGTGATCTTCCAGCCGGTGTCGGTCGTGATGTTCCGGGCGTGGAAATTTGTGCCGTGGTCATATTCCCAACTGAATGCCACTTTCGAGCCTGTGAAGGAATCGACAAGCTGATTCAGATTCTCCTCCTGTTTGACGCACGAGTCAGGGTCCGACTGGGTCACGAGATGGACCTTCACCTCGTCTCCCTCGTCCACGATTTCATGAACCATCTGGAGGAACTCCATGAGGTTCCGCACTTGGAAGAACATGCGCACATAGGGGTCCCGTATAGTGATCTCACTTGCGCCCGCGAGGTGCGAGGCGAACAGCCGCTTGTAACTCCATCCCCTCGAATTTTCAGGCACAACGACATGGCCCGTTGCAGGGAGGGCTTCGGCCTCACTCGCTGCGGAAGCCGGCCTCGCTGCCTGCTCTTCCCCCGTCTCGTTGTCTTGGTCAGGCAGATCCTCCAAGTGCGGAATCAATCTCGGGGCGGAAAACGCCGGATACTGAATCTCTTCCGGTGTCACGACCGTCACCTTCTCTCCGCTTGAAAGCGTGCGGTAGATGAAGTCGTGGCGCTTGAAGGTGTCGTCGATCCTCAGGATGTGCTCGCGGACCCGGCGCCTGCACTCAATCGCAAAGTGCAAGAGTTCCCGCATTTCATCCGGAGTTGCCTCCCCATGCGGGTAAATGATCTTCATCAGCCCGGAGAAGGTCTTCTCGAAGCCGGTCTGATCGCGGATGGAGGTCTCGGAGACGATCTCGAAATGATCCTTGTAGCTACTGGTGAAATCCTCACTCCGAAGGTGTTTCAGAATCTCGGCGATGTAATCGACGATAAAACCGTAGCCACTGGTGAAAAGTTCGCTGCGGACCGGCGCGACCTCCCATCCCGGGCTGTAGGCGTGAAGACGGTCGAGGAATGCGGAGTCGATGTATTTGTCCGGCAGTTGATCGAAGAAGTGCGAATGCTTCAGCATGTAGGCCACCGACTTCTTGGTGTTGCCCATGAAAACCATCGAGGCTTCCGCCGAAAGCTGCTCGATCCCGCGGGAGAACGACCGGTTCGCCATGTAGTTCTTCATGATGTCCACCAGTGACTTGTCCACCTTCTTGTCCTTGCCGGCGAACTCATCGAAGGACACGCAATCCCAATATCCAACCAAGCCGATTTTGCCGCTGGAGTTGTTCACAAACAGCTTGGCGACACTCACCTCGGCACCGGAAATCAGCATGCCGTGAGGAGAAAACTCGGCGTAGATATGCGACTTGCCGGTTCCCTTGGGACCCAACTCGATCAGGTTGTAGTTCCGCTCGCAGTAGGGAATCAGGCGAATCAGGGTGAGGAGCTTGCCGCGCCGGGTGAACATTTCCGGATTAAAGCCAATGCTCTGCATCAGCACATCCATCCATTCCTCGGTCGTGAACTTGCGGCGTGCCGCCAGGAATTCCTCGAAGTCCACCTTGGCCACCTGGATCGGCTTGAGGGTCTCGATAGTCCACGGGCTGGCCTTGGGATCGGTGGGGACTTCGTAAACCACATCGACGATACACCAGATCCCGCCCACCAGTAGCTTCGGATAGCGGCGGACGAAATCATCCGCCACCGGGACCTTCTTGATTCCCAGATTGGTGAATTCCGCCTCGTAATATCCGCCCTTGTCGTTGAGGTCCACGGTCAGCTTGTCGATGACCTTGTGCCGACCCTTCTCCTTGATGGTGGATCTGACCAGCGCCGCCTGATTCCGGTGAACATAGTGCTTGGCCAGGATCCTCTGCACCGACTCAAGGCCTGCCTTCATGGCGGTTGGATCATCCGTAGCGCAGTGTTGCCCCAGCAAATATTCAAGGACGTAGGTGGGAACGACCGCATTCTGCTTCAGCCCTTTGGTAAGGTCCTTGCGGACGACCAATCCGGGAAAAGCGTCCAGGATTTTTCGATCCAATCCTGCCACGGGAGGTGGGGAAAAATCCACTAAATCAGCGAGCGGCTGATCTTGCGAGGCGTCGTCGTTTTCAGGGCTGGGAATATCAGAATTCATCGAAGTCGGTGGCGAATGGTTTCTGTAGTTTGATCGGATAAGACCGATAAGTCACGGTCTGATTTGTGCCTGGCAATGTTTCATCGAGACGAATCTCAACGGTGGAGTTGTTGTGATTGTCCGCCGCTTTCGAGAGGACGAGGGCCACGCTCATCTCGCGCTTTCTCGCCTCCTCGTCCCTGGAGTCGAAAGTGATGGCCTTTACCTCGGAAATCGCCTGGCCGTCAGCGGCATAGACCCCGATCTTCAGTGCCCTGGGCAGCAGCTTGGCCGTGACCGGCTTTTCCTGATAAAGCGAAAGAGCGATCTGACCGGTTGTGAGCTTGGCCGGCATCCGGATGATCTCGACGGAGACCCGGCCGGTGTCGTCCGAGCGGGACTTATTGATATGCACCACCGGGATCACCACTTCCTGTAGGCTGAAGCCACCGTGGACATAGCGTTTGCCGGAGCCCTGAAGCGGGAAGCGGCCAAGAGAAACCGGGAACGCGCAGGACCAGTCCCCGGGCAGGCCAAGCTGGGAAGCATCGAAGATCTTGGTTGCACCGGACTCGGAGATACCGCGCCCAATGGCGAAACGCCGGTTTCGGTTTATCCATTCGGCAGCCTCGGGCAGGGCGGTGGAGTCACCCTTGTCGAGTGGCTCCTGTTGGAAGAGAAAGCCGTGATCCGCCGTGAGCAGCATATTGTTGCCAAGGGAAATCGGTTGGAGACTCGGGTGGAGTATTGGGCTACGCTCAGGTGTGCCGAGGCTGCCGCCGCCTTGACGGGCGGAGTCCGGGGATTCGCATCAGGTTTGCCACAGCGGATTCCGGCCGCAATGGTTTCCTCCGCTGGTGAAAGCGGCGCTGCCATCCGCCGACACGCGGCGAATCGACGGCATGCGCGCGGCTTCGGGCAGCGTTGTCAGCGCGCGCGGCACTGCTTTTCACTGTCAACCGGGGATCGCGCCCGGAGGTATACGAGGACCCAAGTACCCGAAAATCCCCGGGGCGCTCTTTCGGCTCAAGCCGCCTCCTGCCCACCCCATTGCGCAAAATCGCTCTTATTTCAGGTGCTTGTCCACAAACTCTTTCGCGGCTTTTCCGGTGATCGCGAAGTTGAATCTGTCTTTGTCCAAATCGTTGAGTCCGAACGTAAGAATGCCGACGAGATGTCCGGCCTGATCGACCACCGGGCCTCCGCTGTTGCCGTGATTCGCGGACACGTCGAGCTGATAGACCGGATTGTTCCTGAATATCCGGTCGGTATTGGATATGCGACCGGTGTTCAGCGTTGCGGTCGGCATATCTATTTCCGGGTAGCCAATCAGGGAGACCGGCAGGCCGATTTTCACATCCTCGACGGATCTGAAGCCGATCGTGTCGTGTTCCGCGAGCTCGATTCTCACGATCGCCAGATCGATATCACCTCCTTTGGCAATGACCTTGGCTTCGAACGACCGTCCGTCGTCAAGTTTGACGGTGATCGGCCCCTTGTCGGAAACCACATGCCGGTTTGTTAGGATGTAGCCTCCCCGCTGGAAGAAAAACCCGCTCCCGAGGCCGCCTCCGTTGAGGACGCGCACGCAGCAAGGCGAGACCTTCGCGTATAGATCCTCCGCCCCGAGTTCCCTGAACTTGTCAGCCCGCAGATCCGGATGCGCCTTCCGCAGAGCCGCGGCCTTTTGGAAATCACCCGCCAGTTCGTAATAGTCGATGGCGGATCCCGTCATGTCCTGTTTTTCCAGATCCGCGGCAAGTTTGGCGGCACAACGTCTCTTGCCGCCGACATCGCGAGCCTTGGCGTAATACCGGATCGCCTCCTCGAAGTTTCCCGCCTCCTCGGCATTCTTCGCGGTCAATAGCCAATCCGAACGCGACTGGATGAAACCACGGATTGTGGCGATGGCTTCCTCGCTGAACGACGGATTGAACATGCGTTCCGGCATGGACCGTTCATTGATGCTCTTGATCGTGTCAGCAAGGATCAGGACGACTCCGAAGTTCTGGGTGTTCAGGTAGTCATGGACGATTGTGTCCATGTCCTGCAACTGCAGCCGGAGATTCTGCTGGGCCGCCACAACCGCCTGCGCGGCTTTTTCCCTGATCTCCTTGGCCTTGACCGCCGCCGCCCGGGATGCGACTTCGTTGACGCTTCCGAAGGCGTTGGGAACGAGCCAGTCGCGGGAAAGCTGATCCTGCTTGGTGGCCTCCACCTCGGCTTTTTCGGACTCCTTGATTTGGGATTCGACCCGGAATTCGGCGGTGAAAAGATTTCTAACGCTGGTGGACAGGCGTTCCGTCCCTACTTTCTCCGCGCCGCTTTGCCGGGAAGCGGTTTCCTTGAGATTCGCGATCGCCTGTTTGGCTGCCACGAGATCCGGTTTGGTGAGAGGGGCCAGGTCTCCCGCCAGATCTCCTTTGGACGGATGGGTCGAAAATGCGAGGCAGGCCGCGATCACGCCCGCGCGGGCGAGTTGATTTGCTGATTTCATGGATTCGGTTTTGATTTGGTTGTGTTCAGTGGGGATATCGGAATTTTCCACGGGCGTGCGAACCGCGCGCCGGGTCAGGCGGGCAACACGCGATCAAGGCGGAAGGTGCGCGGAGCGTTGCGGTCCTGGCACCAGCCGAGGAAATAGATCGGGGTGTCCGCCAGATCGGGGACTCCGGTGGGGTCGTCCGTCACGTACGCGTAATGGCTGAAATAGTCCGGACAGAACAGCGAGGTGGGAAGCACCCGGCGGATAATCCCCGGATCGGAGCCGCCCTGATAACGGAACGCAAACGGGGCACCTCCGCGAATGTGACGGAGAATGGTGGCGGCAAGCTCGCGCTGTTGCCGGTCGTTGTGATGCGGCAGGTCGTCCTCCCGGATCTCCAGGCGGGGAATACGATGCCATTCCCGCAGCCATTCGGGATCGGGAACGAACGGGAGCGCCCCGCAGGCAGGAGTGTCCGAAGACGGAGACGAGCCCCGCGAAAACGGGACCGGCAGAAGCAATCCTGATATGATCTGGAAGAACGAGCGGCGGATCATGGCCGGGATTGGATTTCAGTTTGCGGGTTTCCGGGTCTGGCGGGCGGCGGCGGGTTGTTTGCGGCGGGATTTGGCGGATGTCATGGACCGGTCGTCGCCGACTTTGCGGAAGCGGCCGGGATTCCACGGAACCTCGCGCGAGTGCCAGAGGACCCGCAGTCCGGTGAGCAGGATGCCTTGCGATCCGTCGCGGATGGTGCACACCGCGGCTACATGATAGATCGTGCCCTGGCGGAGGGGGCCGTCCGGAAGCAGGAACGGATGGGAGTCGTGGAGCACGAGTGCCTTGATAGGGCCGGGGCCGGTATTGATGGCGACAACGCGGTCGCCGGGTTGGAATGTTTGCATGGGCTGGGGTTCTGTTTGCTGGCGCGGGCCGGTCTAGTCATCCGTGTAGGCCGCGAGAGTCTTGGTTAGGGCGGAGACCAGGCGTTTTCGCAGCGCGGCGGGTTTGAGAACGACGATGGCCGGGCCTTGGGAGAGCAGCCAGAAGCCGAGCTGCCACGAATCCCTGACCGTGGCGGTGAGGGTGTGGACGCCGTCGCGGGTTTCGAGGGATTGGGATGGGGAGACAGGCGTTTCCCGCAGGATGTTGGCCAGATCGTCGCTGACCGTGGCCTTCAGGGTGATGGTGGCTCCCTGGCCAAACTGGGCACCGCCCGCGGCGAGGAAACCGTCTAGCGAGAACCCCGCGGGGATGACGGTCGGCTTTTCCAACAGGGTGGCGTCTTGGAAGCGGTGAAGCGCGTATTGGATGGGTCCGTGGTGATCGGAGGAGGTGGCCAGCAGGTAGCTGCGCGCACCCTGTTGGATGAGAGCCAGCGGATGCAGGACACGCTCCCTCGCCTCACTCGCGCCGACGGAATGATAGACCGCCCGGATCTGTTGGCGGCCCAGCAGGGCCTCCTGGATGGTTTCGAGCACACCGGGATGGATGGCCGGTGGCAGGAACGGCATGCCGGGTTGCACATAGCGGACGAGGTCGGACCATTTGGCGTAACGGTTTTGGGAGAGGCCCCGGAGCTTGTCGGCGGCGGCGTTGAAGCGTCCGTGCAGCGCGCTGGTGAATGCGGGTGGCACCAACTGGCCCAGCAGGTCTTCCAGCAAACCGAGCGACACCGCCTCCGCCAGGGCGATGCCGGGAATGTCGAAGCTCGCGTCGGCACGCCAATGCCAGCCAAAGGGGATGGAAGTATCGTTGCACTCCAGCGGAAAGACGACGGAGAGTTCGCGCAGGTCGCGTTCGACCGTGCGTTTGGTGACATCGTGGCCGGCGGCCGCGAGGCGCTCGCGAAGATCCCGCGGTGTGAGGCCCGGGCGTTGTCCGGGGATGAGCTTGAGCAGTTCCCACTGGCGGGCGAGTGTGGGTTCCCGACTGTTGCGCGGCATGATGGGTGTGCGGTTAGGGTTGGATGGATGAGGGGCCGGAGCGCCGGTTCCGGGTGGCGTGGCATGGCCCGAGACCGGAACAATATCCACCCACCGCGACAAATTACGTCGCGGTCGGAAATTATTTTATCCGGGGCTGGATTTTGGGTTTCCGGCCGATGGCCCGCGTCTGGCAAACCGTCCGCCGGACGGGAATTGCCTTGCCGCCACGATCGGAGGCCAGCATGATCCGGGTGCCCAACCGCAGGTGCGTCCCGGTGTTTTCCGCCAACCGCAAACTCCCTAAAACCCGCCACCCATCCAAACCGATTCCTGCCATGCCAACCGAATCCGATAGGGAGTCCTCCCGCCCCGTCCGCAAGCGTTCGATCCTATGGCTGGCTGCCGGTCTGGCCGTGATCGCGGTGGTTTGCTGGTATGCCGTCGGAGCCGTCCGGGCACATGGGGAGCGGGCGAAACGCGAGGCCGCGATCCGCGCGTTGGGCATGCCCTCCGGCGACGGCGCGCTCCAACCGGAGCAGGAGCGGGCGGTGGGATATTACCGGGCGGCAACCGAGACGCGGGACGCGCGGGCGATGTTTCAACTCGCGCGTTGCTATGCCGACGGATCCGGAGTCAGGGTCGATGCCGCGGAGGCGTTCCGCTGGTATAAGGCGGCGGCCGAAGCCGGCGACGCCGACGGTTTTGCCAGTTTGGGCGTCTGTCATGAAACGGGAACCGGCACGCCCTCCGATCTGGCGAAGGCGCTGGAGTGCTATCGCAAGGCGGCGGACAGGGGAAACGCCAGGGCCATGCGGAATCTGGGCAACCTCCATTTCAACGGGAAAGGCACCGCCCGCGATCCGGCCGAGGCGGTTAGGTTATACGGATTGGCGGCGAATGGCGGCGACATCCCCGCGATGCGGATGCTCGGGAAGTGCCTGCTGGAAGGGGAGGGCGCGGACAAGGACACCGCCACCGCCGCAAGTTGGTTCCGCAAGGCGGCCGAGGCCGCGGATGCCGAGTCCATGCTGGCGTTTGGGGTATGCCTCCGCAACGGAAGCGGCGTCCCGAAAGACCCGAAGGCCGCCGCAGGGTGGTTTCTCAAAGCAGCGGAAAAAGGACTGGTGCCGGCGATGCGGTTTGCGGGCGAGTGCTACTACGACGGCAGCGGCGTGGAGCGGGATTACGGCCAGGCAGCCCGCTGGATCGGGAAGGCGGCCGAGGCGGGAAACGCCGAGGCCATGGGAAACATGGGCTTCCTGCACCGATCCGGCCGGGGCGTGGAAAAGGATCCCGCCAAAGCGGCCGAGTGGTACCTCAAGGCCGCCGAGGCCGGAAACGCGGAGGCGATGAACGCCATCGCGAACGCCTATTACAAAGGCATCGGCGTGCCGGTGGACGTCGGCAAGGCCCATCAGTGGCACCTGGCCGCCGCGAAAAGGAACCACGGCCCGTCCATGTACGAACTGGGCGCTTATTATCAATACGGACGCGGAGTGGAACCCGATCCGGAAAAGGCCGCGATGTGGTACCGGAAAGGGGCTGAACAAAAGCACGCGCCGTCGATGCGCAACTACGGCTATTGCTGCGAATCCGGGATCGGGGTCCCGGAGGATGCGGCCGAGGCGATGAAGTGGTATTTGAAAGCGGCGGACCTCGGCGACCCGATGGCAATCTATAACATCGGGTGCTGTTATGACTATGGCAACGGGGTTTCCAGAGACCAGGGGGAAGCCGTCCGTTGGTACCGCAAGGCCGCGGAGCGTGGATTTGCCAAAGCGATGCTCAATCTGGCCATCAGTACCGAAAAGGGCGAGGGAACCCCGAAGGACGAGGCGGAGGCCGTCCGATGGTACCGCAAGGCTGCTGAAATCGGGAACGTCAGCGCCATGATCAATCTGGGGATCCGCTGCCAACAGGGGACCGGAACCGCCAAGAATCTGGAGGAAGGGGCGGAATGGTTCCGCAAGGCCGCCGAACTCGGCGTGCCGGAAGCCATGTTCAATCTGGGCAGGTGCTATCAGAACGGTCTTGGCGTCGCCAAGGATCTCGGAAAAGCGCGCGAATGGTTCCGCAAAGCCGCCGACCACAACCATCCCGATGCCCGGGAAGTTCTCGATTCGCTGGACTCCAAGTGACCGTCGGTTCCTGAAGCGGCGGGTAAGGACCCCGGGCGCCTAAGATTATCGAACGATCCCGCACCATGCATTGGGTCTTGGAGGCTTGAAGCACCGGGTCAGCAGAGGTGAAATAACAAAGACATCCTGTCAAATTCGACAGGATGCCAGCAATCGTTGGTATCCTTCAGGAGTGAGTCCAAGCTTAAGATTGTCCAGTCACTATTGGGAGTAGGACATATTCGTGCGAAGCCGAACGAATCTTCCAGAATGCATCTTGGCCTTTGCTCCCAATATGAATGTCACCGTTTCAGTGTAGTCATCATGGAGCACTCGGTTGGTTACGATGATGGCTGGCTCGTTCCCCAAATAGTAGTACCAATCGCGGAGATCGGGGGAGAACTGCACGTCGATTGAAGCCCCAGAAGCCCTGTACGCACGATACTGAAACTGAACCTCCTCCCCAACCGAACCAGGGACCACAACCAATGGAGGCCCGGCCGAGGCATTCAACGGATTGCGACCAAGGATATACTCCAGAACGTTGTTGACACCATCGCCATTATTGTCGCCGGTGGGCTCGATCTTGAGATCTGGCCTGGCTCCCTTGTGACCTCCAATCCACCGATCGAATGAAGTGTAGGTGAACCGAACCCATGCTGACGAGGCAATTCCAGGCTCGTATCCATCTCCTGCGGCGACCGCAACCTCGGCCGTCTCCCCATCCCTGAATGGACGACGCAATGCTTTGACTGGCAGTCTCACAAGGGATTCGCCCGCAGGAATGGTAATCACATTTGGAAGTGCCAGGTATCCGTAATCGGGAATCGCGGTTCCACTGATAGACAGGTTGACGTTGATAGCCTTGGTCAGATTACCGTCCCGGTGGATCACAAAGCCTCCCACGGCGCCGGGATGATACACCACATCCGGATATTGGGACGTGATGGAAATGCGCGGAATCGAGGTGGAATTCACCCAGATGCGATCAGTGCCGTGAAGGGAACCCATAACCGCCTCGCACTCAAGATGATAGCGCCCCGGGTGAGAAAAGCTCAATGTGGTGGATCCCTCCCGTGTTGAGCAAACAACCGTCCCCGGTCCTTCGATAGACCTCCATGATAGAGCGATCCCTTCACCCGCACCACCAAAACACACCGCCGGAGTGATCTGCAAGGATGACGAAACATCGACCGTCCTATCCATCCCCAAATCGACGCTGGGTTGTATCCGACTCTGGGCCAAATCAAGGGATGGCGCCCCAATGATGCCAATCCGATACAAATAGCCATCGATACCGATCTGAGGAATCCCGGTAAAGCTCTTGCTTGCGAACACAACTTTCTCGCCGGCAGTGATGGCCATCCCGCGATCGGTCACTGTAGGATAGGGTACCGGAAAATCCGCCACTGGACATCCAGTCGCACGGTCATACCGGCGAATACGGTTATTGTATGAATCGCCAGATGCTCCGTAAACAAATGGGCTGCCGGCACGCAACGCCACGGCATTTCCATAGGGAACACCGGACGGCCAAATAGCGCCAGAATGCCCATTACGCATATCGGTTACCTGGATACCACCGTTGGTATCGAGATAAATGCGGCTCAATTGGTCATCAATGGCGAGGTCTTTCACATTATCGGATCCATAGGCGAACCTGGCGTCGCGGACAGGGGCATCGGGTGGTTCGAGGTTGTAGCGGTCGATCTTTACGCCGGGCGAGGGAAAAACAAAGAGACGCGCGCTATCCAGAGTTGTTCTCAGAACCACATTGGGCGCGTAATTGTTGCCTCCAAATGGTGTCCCTACCCCAGTCGAAGAGTTGATTTTCCATAGACAATCACTCCTGCCTATCGCACTTGCATAGATTGTTCCGTCCGCGCCTACGGCAATGCCTCCTGGATCCATGCCAACATGAAGCATATCAACCGCTGCCAGCGTGTCAGCGGAGAGAATCTGAATCAACCTAGCTGCGCCAAGTGATACAAACAGATGGTTTCCGTCCGGCGAAAGAGCGAGTTGACAACTTTTCGGATCGGAAACAAGCTGAGCCGAGGCTATGATGGCGCCTAACCGGGTGTCGATCGCCACAACTCTACGGTGGGTCTCATCAAGCACGTAGCAGATGGACTTCGCGGGGTGCCCCAGCATCGCCCCAACAACGAAATCCGCGGGGGTGTGGGCGATTTGGGAATGGCTGGCGAAAAGACGCAGGGGTATCTGCTGGATGACACCTCCGTAGGACAACGAGAGGATCAGGCCAAGGTTCTCCCCATCACCGACCCCTGCGCCAATTGAAACAGGCATCGGAACCAGGGTGGACGACTCAAGACGATCCAGGGACGGAACAGACACCAGGGACGGGACGCCTATGCTGACAGCCGGATTTGAACTGACAAGGACGGCGGCAATGACTCCTGATAGCTGCTGGCTGACATTCTTGATCGTCGGCACCACCCAGACGGTTTCCCCGGGTTCCAGATTACCATTCGCATTGCCCGGCGGAGGATCGGAGACCACCAGCGACGTGAGTTGAAGCGGCGATTCGCCAGGCTCGGAGAGATCGCAGGGCGCTCCGAGCATGCTCACGAAATAGTCATAGCCATCCACGCTGGCATTGGTCGAACTACCATTCCATGCTCGTGATATGATGACCACCCGACCATTCTTGGTGACCTCAAGACCTCGATCTATCACATCTCCCCGGCTAACAGACGTGTCGTGGAGTGGCGTGCCAGATGTCCGGTCGTATTCCCGCACCCCTCCGCCATACCAGTATTCGCTCACACCATAAAGCCTGTTGCCGGGCGCGATTCTTGCCGCACAGCCCCGACTTGCGGGCAGAGCCCAAGTCCCCAATTCAGAACCGTCGCTAATCCGGTGGCGGGTGATTTTTCCGTCACCCTTGGCGACATAGGCGATGTCATTTGCCGGATCAAGGTCGATATCCCGGGCAAACTCTGGGGTGATGGGGGAGCCTGTGGCGCCAATTGATGAGATGGGTACGGGAACTCCGGCTTCGCCCGTCTGAAAGAGGCAGACTGTCGTGTCGATCGCAAGCGCCAAATACGTCCCATCCCTGGAAACACGCAGGTAGTAGGGTTTGCCGGATGCGGGACCGTAGCGGAACAACGATTCGCCAGAGCATGGGTCGAGACATTCAATGCTCCAGCCTGAGTCGGTTGGCATCGTGCCACCGGTAGCGTGAATTCGGTTCATCGCGTCAAATGCAACTGATGTTGCGGCAAAATCCAACGGATGGGCTGCCACAAGCGCAAGATCCGGCAGGGAGAATATTTGGACCTCGTGTGCCTCACCCATAGCAACCGCCAGCATGGAGCCGTCTGGCGAAACAGCGGGCGCGCCGATTCTGATCAGAGAACCATCAATCAGCCGATTGGAAACCGGAAGAGGAACTATTCGTCTGATCGAGCCAAACGATGTGTCAAAGGAGACCACACGCAGGTTCCGTGAGTCCACCAAATAGACAACATTCTGCGTTGGATGTGCCACGATCCCCGAGAACTGGAGAACAGTGGCGGTGGAAGGGTTCATGGCCGGCGGCGTGGACGGAACTTCCACCTGAAGCCGAAACCCAAAAACTCCGCTCGCCTCCCCTTGCGATGTGTAGGTAAAAGTGAAATCGATCGCCGTGCCGCTGGGAATGGTCGGATCAAGCCGAACCGCAAACGCTGGCTGGACCGCGGACGCCCCCCCGTTGATAGCTTGAACGTACGAGGAGGATCCAGCCGGAAACGCCACCCGCTCATCCAAAGAACCAATTGAAAGATGACCTGGTAACGAGACGCTTGCTCCGATATTACGGAGGGTGGGAATCAGGTTGACGATTTCTCCGGGACTTGCGATGTTGTCCGCGTTTCCCACCGCATCCGAAACCTCCGCATGGTCGAGTGTGATCCGCGGAGGCAAAGGTGGAATTGGCGGTACAACGGCGCTGACCGCGCCCGCGCCTATCAGATTCAAATGGTGCTTGTTGCCAATGCTCTCGGAAATGTAGAATACCCGCCCGTTTTTGGTTGCGGCAATGCAGCGTTCCTTGATGCCGGCAGTTGGCGAGTCCGGCATCACCCGATACGTTCCCAGATCTTGTCCGGTTCCCCTTTGGAACCTCCGGATCAAAGATGTTTGGGAGTTGGACCCGGCTAAGACCCATTCTCCGTCCGGACGATGGTGAACCGCCTTGGCATATGAATCCCCGAGCGGCCAAACATCCCCAAACCACCCACTGGCCATCGATGTCACCTGGACTCCGTAGATAGGTCCATGGATGGTGAGAAGTTGTTCGTGAAGCGCATCGACGGTGAAATCCTTCATGAAATAATTGACCATCGGATGTTTGGCGATCAAAGTGAAAGGTAACGCAGCGGTCGTGTCCCACTCCCTCACATACCCGGGAGCGTTCTCGGTTCGCAGCTCGAGCTCCCCCAGAAACAGGCGCCCGTGTGACTCGTCGGTCCGGAGCAACGACTTCTTGTAGAAACAGCCCCCGTTCTGTGGAAGTTCGCTGGTTGCGGTGGTCCTCCCGGTTCCGACATCAATCCGGCGCACCGGACTCCAGTCATCGGCGGCGGTCGCGTATAGACGTCCCTGTGAGTCGACTGCCAGGGAGTCAGGTCCGAAGTGGACAAGAAAGGAACTTGCCGGCGCGAGTTCCGGCAATGAGAATGACTGAATTCGCTGCGTTCCGGTTAGGGCAACATATAGGCGGTCGCCTGCGGGTGAAACGGCAAGTCCTCCGGTTACAGCGTTGGTCTCGGTGCGATCACTCGGATCAAGTTCACGAACGGCGGCTATCGCTGCGGTCTCGGTATCGAAGACATACAACCTCCATTCAGAAGGGCTGACAAAATATACGAGGTTTGAATCGGTTGGACTGAAGATTTCGCCTACCTTGAACGGCAAGGGAACCGTCGCCTGGAGGTTGGACAGTTTCACAACCGGAATATTCAGATCCCTAAAGGTGGAGCGGGCCCCACTCCAGATGGAAGTACAGCGGACACGGATGATTTCCCCATCTTTCGCGTCACTATGGATACGGACCAGCGGCATAACGGAAGGCGCTCCACGCATGTTGGAAGCTAAATCCCCCATTGGAAATTGAGGCCCGTTTTCCAGCGTCGCCCGCCCGGAAAGAATCTCAAAGCGGAGTTGAGAACCCTCAGCCACTAGATTCCCCACGTTCACAACCCCGGTTTGGAGTTCGACACGCTCCGAGGGACCGACCATGCCGTCGTGATTGGATGATGATCGATCCTCATTCCACCGCAGGTTGACGACCGATACCCACGCGGGCCGCGGCTGCCAAAGAGGATCAACCAGATTGAAGAGGTTCAGCCGGCTAGAACTCGCGCACAAGCCAAGGAGGGCGGGAATAGGGTCCCCCCGTGAAAGGATCCGGGATTTGACATCAACCGCTGGCAAGGTCGGCTCCAACGACAGCAAGAGCGCCGCAGCACCCGACACATGTGGGGCTGCCATTGATGTACCACTGAGGGTCGCATAGTTGGCAGGCAGGCCTTCCGCCGTCATCGCCGCGGTGGGGAGGCGGGGAGATGTGCTGAGGATTCCGACGCCGGGAGCAGCCAGATCTACGGATATACCACCGAAATTTGAGAACCCGGCCAGTTCGTCGCGGTCACTTGTTGCGGCAACCGACAATATATTGTCGAGATCGTAGGCCGCAGGATACAGCGGGGCAGTATCGGAGTCGGCCCCATCGTTGCCTGCTGCGGCAACAAACAGGCAACCTTTCTGCCCCGCATAGCGGATTGCATCTTCGAGAAGATTCGAGTAGGCACCGCCACCCCACGAGTTGTTCAGTACGCGGGCACCGCTGTCCGCCGCATAGCGGATCGCAGCAATCGCATCCGAAGTGACGCCACTTCCGGCGAATGATAGAAATTTGAGCGGGAGTATCCGAGTTCGCCAGGTAACGCCTGCCACACCCACGGCATTGTCGCCCCTAGCTCCGATGGTACCCGCCACATGGGTCCCGTGGAAATGATCGTCCATAGGGTCCCGATTGGTCGCGTAGAAGTTCCATCCATGGGTGTCATCAAGATATCCGTTCTGGTCCCCGTCAATACCATCGACGGGATCATTGGTGTTCTCGAAGATACAACCAGCCAGATCGGGATGTTCGTAGTCCACCCCGGTGTCAATGACCGCCACTACCACCTGTTCACTGCCGGTCGTATGCGACCAGGCCAACGTCGATTTGATATCAGCATCCGATTTTCCTCCGGATTGGCCCATATTCCGATGAGCCCACAGTTCATCAAACCGAGGATCGTTCGGAACGACCTGCTGGTGGAAGACAAGATAGTCTGGTTCCGCCTTGTCGAATGAGCCGGTCTCTCGCAATGCCGCCAAACTCTTGGGAAGATCGGCCACCGAAGCCGCCGGTATCTTCACTCGAATTAGTCGGCTGTCTTTGGCAAAAGTGCCGGCGACTGAGAATCCCATTTTTTCCAACCTGATCCACGCGTTACGGGGGTCAATGTCCATTTTGATCGAGAGAATCACATGATCTGCTACCATCACCGTGCGGCGGACCGGTTGTTCAGCGAGGGTTCCATCCTCAGAGGCGTATTGTTCCTCAACCCGAAGCAGTGGATATTTGAAATTGGCTCTAACCAGCCTAATTCGCCTAACGCCCTGACGGTCCGGGAGCGGTTGTTCGTAGGTGTCTGTGGTTTCGATCTCACCATACCGCTTCGGTTCGGGAGCAATCGCGGAGCCAACAGCAAATTCGTGGCGCTCTGACAACCGGCATACACCTCCGGTTCCAACTGGCGACTGAGCGGGATGGCCCGCTGCCAATGGCGTGACAAAAGGTGTGCGATCCGAGGTGAGACGCTCCACCGATCCGGCCGGAGGATCTTCGGAGGATTGATCCGTCAGTTTCTCCCAGTGCGACAACGAGACCAAAAGCAGAGCGATGCCTGCCAACACAAGTGAGAAGTAGCCAAGTGGTTTCACGCGCGCAAATGGTTAGATTGCATCGCTAGAGGAGTCAAGAAAAACCGACAGTAAAACCTGAGTGAGCCGCGAAGGTCACTTTCCGTATTGTCGCGAGCCTTTCGATCACTCCACCGCTCCTTGGGGTCGTGGTTACAATAGCTTCTCACACGCCTCCGTCCCGCCTCTCACCGGACCGCTCGGGAGACTTTTAGCCGGATGAAGCCCCGTGTGGCTCCTGTTGCCGGAATGGCGAAGCGGTGATTCATGCCGCTACCCGTATCGGGCACCTCCTGCCAGGTTCCCGGTTGCATGGTGATGCTCCACTCGGCGGCATAGATGACATCGTTGACCGCGGTGGGTTGGGTGAATCCAATCACAAACTCTCCGTTCACCAACCGGCCTTCCGGCAATTGTCCGTGACCCGGTCGAGAATGATCGGTCTGGAAGGCATAACCAATCAGATCCTCGCCCGCCAGATCGGCCGCAACATCTCCTTGAATGGCCTCGCTCCCTATCGGAAGCGCCAGCAAGGCCAGGTTGTGCTGGGCGGCGGCGCCGCTGGCCACCGCCATCACGTGACCCGTGATCGATCCGACCGTTGATGGGGTCGCCCTAGCAAGCAGGCTGGCGTCACCCAACTGGCCGTTGGCGTTGTCTCCCCACGCCGCCAACCGGCCATCGGCCCGTCGGAGAATGCTGTGGGTCCCGCCCGCAGCCAGTCCCACGATTCCGCTACCGGGCACGAGCCCGGTCAGGTCCGCCAGAAGCGGAAGGGAACTCTGGTTAGACCCGGCCGCTCCCAACTGCCCGCGATCATTGGCACCCCACGCCGCCAAGGTGCCATCCGCGCACCACGCCAGGCTGTGAGACCCTCCCGCGGAGATGCCTATCGGCACCCTGCCCGCCAATACGCCCTGTCCGCCGATCACCACCGGCGATGACGCATCCACGGTGCTGCTGTTGCCCAATTGGCCGTTCTTGTTATAGCCCCACGCGGCCAAGGTTCCGTCGGTGCATAGCGCCAGCGTGTGGTAGCGACCTACGGCCAGACTTGCGACCCGCTTGCCCGCGAGCGCTCCGCCGCGATCCACCGACACCGGGACCAGACTGCCTGTCGTGCTGCCGTTGCCGAGTTCGCCTTCGTCGTTGTAGCCCCATGCCGCCACCGTGCCATCCGCGCCCAGCGCAAAACTCTGATAGACTCCGGCGACCACCGCCACCACTTCCATGGAGGCGAGCGCGCCCATCCGCGGCACCACCACGGGCTGCCGCCGGGTCATCCTGGTGCCGTCTCCGATCTGGCCATGGTTGTTGTAGCCCCATGCAACCACCGTGCCATCCTCGCAAAGAGCGAGGTTATGGAACGGTCCCGCCGATATCGCCACCACCACCTTGCCCTCCAGCACGCCCGTTTGGTCCACCGTCAACGGAACGGAGCTGTTTGTATCCAGCCCGGTGCCTAACTGACCAAACACATTGTAGCCCCACGCCGCAAGCGTTCCATCGCTGCAGAGTGCGAGACTGTGCAAATACCCTCCGGCCATCGACAGCACGGTTTTCCCGTCCAACACACCCGAGTCGCTCACCGGCGTCGGCACCAGGCGGCGCTCCGTGGTGTTGTCGCCGAGTTGGCCAAATCCGTTGCCTCCCCATGCCAGCAACTCCGTGGTGGCCCACTGCAGCACCAGGTCGTTGCCGGTCCCGCCATGATAGCTGGCGATGAAATCATAACTCTTCCCGCCATAAATCAGGCTCACCCGTTGCCCGTGCGCCAGGTTTCCGAACTTGCCGTGGATGAATGCGAGGCCGGTGTTGTCCACCATCGTCAGGACTGTGCCGGGCGTTGGAGCGAAGCCGAGGACCACCTTGACCGGATTGCCCCCCGGCGCAAAGCCTTCGCTGGTCAGCGGAATGTCGGAAGCAGTGTTGAAAACAAACTCCTGCGGAAGCCGGGTGACCGTGATGGAATAGGATTTCGTGCTCACCCCATCTTCCGCAGTGACCAGGATCGCAATGCGGTTGGCCCCTAACCCAAGCGGAACCGGCACATTGCCGGCCGCGCCATTGATCGTGCAGGTTGCCCGCGGGTGATCAAGCACCGCACTCACCGTGACCGCCGCGGTTTCATACGGCACCGAAGCGAAGTACTCGAGCCGGCGGCTATCAAAATGCGGCGCGATCACGCCGCCGTCGTGGGCGAGGTCGGCCAGCCACGCGTTGTCGCTCAGCGTGGTGAATGTCATGTCGGTACTCCGCGCCACCCCGCCAAGGCAGGCGGCCGCCACGCGATAGTGATAGGTCGTCCCCGGCTTCAAACCGGTGAGCACGGCGCTGACCGGGGTGTCCGCCATGCCGGTAATCTCCGCCGGTGTAGCCATTGCCACACTGCCGTAGGTTTCGTCCGGCCCATACTCGAAGGATGCGCCAACCTGGTTCCCAATAGCGTTGACGCTGCCATGAAGCGTGCCGCCGACACCGGTGACCGCCGTGGCGGCAAAGGTTGCCGCTTGCGGCAGGGGTAACTCGGAAAGCGCGAGATTGTGGGACAACCCGGCGTCGATCCGAACTATCCGCTCGCCGGAAATGATATCGGTTAGATCGACGGACGCCGGTGTCAGGCTGTTCGCCAAGGAGCCGCCAACCCGAAGGTTGGTGCCCAACTGGCCGTCGCTATTGCGCCCCCACGCCACGGCGGTACCATCGGCGCACCAGGCGACGCTGTGGCTGTAGCCGGTGCCGACGCCGGTCACCAACCGGTCAACCAGCGTCGCCGAGGGGTTGACCACCACCGGCAGCTTCCGGTCGGTGGTAGTGCCGTCTCCCAGCTTTCCGTATTCGTTGTAGCCACATGCCGCCACGGTGCCGTCGGCGCAGGCGATCAGGCTGTGGTTGGTGCCTGCCGAGATCGCCACCGGGGTTTTGCCTAGCAAAACGCCGCTTTGAACCATGGCAACCGGAACGGATCGTGAGTTGGTGTCGCCGGTGCCGAGTTGACCGTTGTAATTGAAGCCCCAACCGGCAACGGTGCCATCTGAACAAAGGACGAGGTTGTGAATGGCGCCCGCGGCGATCCCCACCACAGCTTTGCCCGCCAGGACCGTGGTTTGATTGACTTGCACCGGAGTGACCCGCCTGGTCGTGGTCCCATCACCCAGTTGGCCGTCGCTGTTGTCTCCCCAGGCGACAAGCGATCCATCCCCGCAAAGGACGAGACAATGCCTCTCGCCAGCGGCAATCTTCACCACAGCCTTATTCGCCAGTATTCCGGTTTGATCGACTTGCACCGGGGCAAGCCGGTTGATGGTGGTGCCGTCGCCCAACTCGCCCTGTGAATTTTGCCCCCAGGAGACCAGGGTGCCATCAGTGCAGAGCGCCAGGCTGTGATCGCTGCCGGCGGCGATCTTGATGATCCGCTTGCCATCTAGCACGCCCGCCAACCGCACCGGCACTGCCACTTGACTGGTCACGGTCGTGCCGTCACCCAATTCGCCGTACCAGTTGTCGCCCCAAGCGGCGACGGTACCGTCCGAGCAAAGCGCGAGGGTGTGATGGTAGCCTGCGGCGATCTCGATGACGGTTTTGCCGGCGAGTATGCCAGCCATGTTCACCGGCACCGGCGCGGGTTGATCGGTCGCAGTGCCGGTGCCGAGCTGGCTGGTGGCATTGTCGCCCCACACCAGCAAGCGCCGGTTGGCCCATTCCAGCACCAGATCATTGCCAGTGCCACCGAAGTAGTTGACGACGAAGTGAGTGGTGGTCCCGCGATAGGTGAGCGCCACGGACTGGCCTTGGGCAAGATTGGCGAAAGTCCCGTGGATCGGCGTGATACCAGTGTTTTCGAGTACCACGAGCCGGCCACCGGGCTGCGGCTGATAGCCCAGCGAGAGCGGTGGCGCATTGCCGCTCAGACGGAAGCCGGCTGCCGTGGCGGGCACTGTTTCCGGCGTATCAAAGGCAAGCGTTCCCGGCAGGCGGGTTACGGTCAACCGATAGGCGCGGGTGTTGAGGCCATCCGCAGCGATCACCGCCAATTCTATGACATTGCCCCCCACCGCCAACGCGATGGGTACCGAAGGTGCCCCCGCAGCCACCGGCGCTCCGTTGACAGTGACTGCGGACGAGGAGTGCGCAGGCACGGCGGTGACCGCGAGTTGTTCGACCCCGAAAGGCACGGTCGCAACATAATCGCCGTGGAGACTGGAAAATGTCGGCGACAGCCCACCATCGCTCAGCGAGAGATCGGCCAAGGTGCCGAACGTGGTGGTGGTGAAGGTGGCATCCCCGCCCAAGGTCACGCCGGCATCCGCGCTGGCGACGCAGCGATAGTGATAGGTAACACCCGGAGTCAGTCCGCTGAGGACAGCGCTGGTTGCAACGGTCCCCCCCCCGTCAACCGCCGCGGGATTGCCTGGAATACTAAAACCATAGTCAGTCGTCGGTCCATATTCGAAACCGAGGATCACGTTGGAGTTGCCATTAGGAATCACGGAGCCGTTGAGAGTTCCGCCGGTGTCGAGAATGCCGGTGGCTGCCAAGGTCGCGGCGAGCGGGGGCACCGGCGACGATGCCAGCAGGAGATTGTGGTTGAAACCCGCTAACGAAGTCACCCGTTCGCTATCCAACAGGCTGCCGCGACTCATTTCCACGGGGCTTAGGGCATCGCCAGCGGTCGTCAATTGGCCATAGTAGTCGTCTCCCCAACCGGCTACAAAACCATCCGCGCAGAGGGCCAGCGAGTGGCTCGATCCAGCATCAATCTGAGTAACGGTCCGCCCCGCCAGCACGCCGGTTTGATCGACCAAGGTTGGCACCCGGCGCTGGGTGGTGGTGCCGTCGCCGAGTTCACCGGAAGTATTGGCGCCCCAGGCAACCAGGGTGCCATCGCTGCAGAGCGCCAGACTGTGCAGGCTGCCGGCGGCGATCGCCCGGACGGTCTTGCCCGCCAGGGCGCCGGTTCTGGGTCGCACCGGAGTGGTGCGTGCCGTGGTGCTGTTATCCCCTAACTGGGCGCTGCTGTTATTGCCCCATGCGGCAAGAGTGCCATCGGCGCACAGCGCGAGGTTGTGGCTGCCACCGGCCGCGATGGCAGTGACGGTCCTGCCGGCGAGCAAGCCCGAACGGTCCACCAGCACGGGAGTGGTCCGGTAGCCGGTGGTGCCGTCACCCACCTGGCCGTTGTTGCTGTAGCCCCAGGCGGCCAGCGTGCCGTCGCCACACAGCGCGAGGTTGTGATTGCCACCTGCCGCGATGGCGATGATCGATTTCCCAGCCAGCACACCGGTGCGATCCACCAACACAGGCGCCGGGGCATCGGTGGTGGCACCATTGCCCAACTGGCCATAATTGTTAACCCCCCACGCCGCCAGCGTGCCGTCCGCGCAAAGAGCCAGGCAGTGGCTGTAGCCCGAGGCGATCGCGGTGACCATCTTCCCGGCCAGCACGCCCGCCTGATCCACCGCCAACGGAACTGCCGACTGGTTTAGCTCGCTCCACCCGGAACCGGTACCCAACTGCCCGTTCCGGTTCGTGCCCCAGGTCGCCAGCGTGCCGTCCACGCAGAGCGCCACACTGGAGTCATTCCCCGTGGCGATCGCCCGCAGCGTTTTGCCGCGCAGGACGCCCGTGGCAAGCACCGGCGCCGGGCTGGCCTGGGCGGCCGCGGAGCCGCCGCCGAGATTGCCATAACTCCCGTTCCCCCACGCCAGCAGCCGGTTGTTAGCCCAGCGCAGGACCAGATCATTGCCGGTGCCGCCGAAATAGTCCGCCACAAACGGATAGATCGTGCCGCCGAAACTGAGGTCCACCCGTTGCCCATGGCGGAGGTTGGCGAACGTCCCGGCAATGGGTGACGCGCCCGTGTTGTCAACCAGCGTGAGCGAAACCCCGGGCTGGGGCGCGAAATCAAGCGTGATGGCCGCATTCAGACCCGCTGGCGCAAACCCGTCGAGCACCAGCGGCACGGCGGACGGCGCCCCAAAGGAGAACACCTCCGGCAGGCGGGTGACCACCACCGTGTAGGTGGTCACCGCGCCGCCCTCCGCGGTCACTGTCACGGTCAGCGGATTAGCACCCACCGCAAGCGCGAGCGGCTGACTGCCCGAGCCAGAGGCCGTCGCCGCGCCATTCACCAAAATCGTCGCTCCGGCATGGGCCGCTGTTGGAGTTAGGTGGACATTCTCCGTGCCAAACGGCACCGTCGCCAGGTAGCGGAAGGTCGCCGGGGCGAATGCCGGACTGAGAGGCGCCCCATCGAGCGTTAGATCCGCCAGTGTTGATAAGTCCGTGGTGGCGAAGGTCATGTCGCCGCTCGCGACTACGCCGCCTGGACCGGCGGCGACGACGCGGTAGTGATAGATCAGGCCCGGTAGCAAGCCGGTCAGAGTGGCGCTGACAGGGACGGCGGTGGCACCGCTGACCGTGGTAGGCGAGGCGGCCGCGCTGCTCCCGTAGCTGATTGTTAGTCCGTATTCAAACGCCACCTCGACGGTGGTGCCGCTGGCGTTGACGTCGCCGCGCAGCGTGGCAACCGACTCGCCGACGTCACTGGCGGCCAACGAATTCACCATCGGCGGCGGCGATGAGGCCACGAGGGCAAGCGTGTGGTATTGACCCGCGGATATGGCGAAGAACCGCTCGCCCGGGCGCAGGGTGCTGGTGGCGACCAGGGTTGGCGAGGTCTTATTGGTGGTCGAGCCGTCGCCCAAGCCTCCGTGATAGTTAGAACCCCAGGTGACAAGTGACGCATCGGCGCACAGCGCGGCGTTGTGATACGAACCGGCCCGCAGGCTCACGACGGCTTTTCCGGCAAGTGCGGTATCGAGTTTGACCAGTACGGGTGCCTTGACATAACTGCCGGCGCTGCCGTTGCCCAATTGGCCGGAGGCGCTGTCGCCAAATCCCGCGAGGGTGCCGTCGGAGCACATGACCAGGCTGTGGTTGTATCCGGCGACCACCGCCACCGGAGTTTTTCCCGCAAGCACGCCGGAACGGTTCACCAACACCGGGGAGTTTTCCTGGAAGGTTGTGGTATTCTCACCCAACTGGCCTTCGTAATTCCGGCCCCAAGCGGCAAGGGTGCCGTCCGAGCAACACACCAGGCCATGGGCATTGCCCACCGCGATTGATGTGACGGTCTTGCCGGCGAGCACGCCAGTGCGGTCAACCAATGTCGGGTAAGGGATGTTGGAGCCACTGTTGGTGCCGGCAATGCCGGTGCCCAATTGGCTGTAGTTGTTAAGCCCCCATGCCGCCAGTGTGCCGTCCGAACACAGGGCCAAGGAGTTGTTGGTGCCGGCCGCGAGAGCGGTGATGGTCTTGCCCGCCAACACACCATCGAGGTCCACCCGCACGGGCCGGGACCGGTTTATGTTGGTGCTATCCCCCAGTTGGCCGGCCGTGTTGTCGCCCCATGCCGCCAGTGTGCCGTCCGAACACAGGGCCAGGCTGTGCCCGGCCCCCGCCGCAATGGCTACAATCTGTTTTCCTGCCAGTACGCCGGTAGTTTCCACCAGGATCGGCACGGAGCGATCCATGGTCGATCCATCGCCCAACTGGCCAGTGCCGTTTTCACCCCAGGCGGCGAGGGTGCCATCGGTGCAGAGAGCCAAGTTGTGATTGTCCCCGCAAGCGATCCGGATGATCGTCTTGCCGGCCAGCACCCCTGCGGTCACCGCAGTTGGCAGCGTGCGATTGGTGAGAGTGTCATCCACTTGGCCTACATCGTTCTTGCCCCACCCCAGCAGCCGCCGGTTCGCCCATTCCAACACCAGGTCATTGCCATCGCCGCCTGAGTAGTTGGCGACAAACGGATAGGTGATGCCGCCGAATCTCAGGTTGACCGTCTGCCACTGGGCGAGACCGGTGAAGCGACCCTCGATTGGCATGGCGCCGGTGTTGTTCAGCACAGTCAATCCAGTGCCCGGCACCGGTGCGAAATTGAGCGCGAAACCGGCTTTCAGACCGTTGATCGCGAATCCCGGCGCGGTTACTGGCGCGGCGTTGTCACTGGCGAAAGTAAAGGTTTCCGGCAAGCGGGTGACGACAAGTTGATAGATTCGAATCGCCCCACCGGGACCGGATACAATGATCGTCACTGTGGTGTTGCCCTCGGCAAGGGCGATCGGCCCGCTGGCGGCACCGGAAGCAACCGCCGAGCCATTGACCGTGACGGTGGCATCCGGATGAGTGGTCTTCGGAGTCAGGTTGATGGAACCAATCGCCTGACCAACCGTGGCGTGATAGCTCGTAATGTTAGGATCCAGGTTGGGCAGCAGGGCGCCATCACTCAGGACCAGTCCCTTCAGCGCCGCCAGCTCCGTGGTAGTGAACGTTTGGTCGGGTCCGGTGGCAGTGCCGCCGGGACCGGTGGCCCTCACGCGGAAATGATAGGTGGTACCGGAAAGCAAGCCAGTGAGTTGGGCAGCCACCTGAGTGCCGAGCGAGCCACTGAGTGTCGCCGGTACGGCGATCGCGGTACTGCCATACGCCGTGGTCAGGCCGTACTCGAAGGCCGCGGTGGCGGTTGTGCCGGACGCGCCGACCAGACCGTTAAGAGTTGCGGAGGTATCCGCAACATCGCTGGCAGCCAGCGATTCCACCCTTGACTTGGACGGCGAAACCACCAGTGCGATGTTATGACTTTCGCCTGCGGCGACTCCGCCGAAGCCTTCTCCGGGCCGGAGCGCGGAGGCGCTCACAAGGACCGGAGCATATCTGCTGGAAGATTGGCCATCACCCAACTGGCCTGTGCTGCCATCGCCCCACGCGGCTAGGGAGCCATCGGCGCAACCGGCGAAGCTGTGGTTCCTTCCCGACTCTATCAGGTTGATGGATTTTCCCGCGAGAACCCCGGTGCGGGCTACCAACACTGGAACAAGGCTACTGGTGCTCGAACCATCGCCCAACTGGCCGTAAGAACCGGTTCCCCACGCGGCGAGGCTTCCGTCCGAACACAGAGCGACACTGTGAGTCCCCCCGGCGGTTATCGCCGTGATGGTCTTGCCCGCGAGCACCCCGGAGCGGTTCACGAGCACCGGCACGCTGCTGTTGCCGGATGAATTGGTGCCCAACTGGCCGCTATCCCCTTGCCCCCAACTGACGAGGGTGCCATCGGCGCAAAGCACGACACTGTGGGCACCTCCGCCGGAAATCGCAACGATGGATTTGCCCGCAAGCACGCCGGTTTGATTAACCAGCACCGGATTGGCGCGGCTGATGGTGGACCCGTCACCCAATTGGCCATAGACGTTAGAACCCCATGCGACGAGACTGCCATCCGAGCACAGGGCCATTTGGTGGGACCCGCCGCAGCAAATGGCGGTGACGGTTTTTCCGGCGAGCACGCCGCCCTGATCGACCAACACCGGCACTTTGCCGAAACCGGTGCCCCATCCTGCCAGCGTACCATCATCGCACAAAACCAGACTTTGCTCGTAGCCCGAATCCAGAGCGATGATGGTTTTTCCCGCGAGGACGCCGGTAGTGTTCACGGGACTTGGGACGCTCCGGTTGGTGGTGGAGTTGTCGCCCAACTGGCCCTCGCTATTCTTGCCCCAGGCTGCCAGTGTGCCGTCGGTTGCCAAGGCCACGCTGAACCGATTGCCGGCGCTAGCCCTCACCACGGTTTTGCCCGCCAAGACCCCGTCCGCCACAGGGATTGGGGCGTAGACATAACCTAGCGTGGTGCCATCGCCCACTTCGCCATAGTAATTCCAGCCCCATCCTAACAGGCGGCGGTTGGCCCACTCGAGCACCAAGTCGTTGCCGGTGCCTCCGGCATAGTTCGCCACGAACGCATAAGAGATGCCGCCGAAGGTGAGATTGATCTCCTGCCACTGCGCCAGATTGGCGAAGCGGCCTTTGATCGGGGCTGTCCCGGTGTTCTCCAAAACTGTCAACCGGGTGCCGGGTGCCGGCACGAAATTCAGGCTGATATTGGCACTCAACCCATCCACCGCAAAGTTCTCCGCCGAGACGGGTACCGTGGTGGCCGAAGAATACTCGAACCCCGCCGGCAACCGGGTAATCGCAACTTGATAGGTGCGGATCGTGCCGCCCGCCCCACTCACCTCGACCGTGATGGTGGTGGTGCCGACAACCAGCGTGATGTCCCTGCTGGCGGCACCGGAGTCCACCGCAGAGCCATTGACCGTCACAACCGCCGCCGCATCCGCGGTGATCGGCGTGAGGGTCACCGCGCTGGTGGTATTCGCCACGGAGGCGTGATAGAACCGCTGGTTGGGGGAAAATTCAGGCTGAAGGGCGCCTCCCTCCATGCTCAGGCCGGCGAGCGCGGCCATGTTGGTGGTGGTGAAGGTTTCGTCCTCACCGACGAATCCGCCACCGGGACCGGGCGAGATCACCCGGAAATGATAGGTGGTCCCGCTTAGCAGGCCGCTGATTGCGGCACTCACCGCCGCGGGGGTGGTGCCATTGACGCCGGACGGGACGGCGGTGGCGGTCATCCCGTAGGATTCCGTTAGACCGTATTCGAATGCCGCCGCGGTGGCCGTACCGTTGGCGGTCACCCGGCCATGCAATGTGGCGGAAGCATCCGCCAACCCGGTCGCGGGCAGGGTTTCCAAGATCGGCGGTGGCGGCGAGGCCACCAGGACGAGGCTGTATGAGTTCCCGGCGCTCACGGCGGCGGTCCGCTCACCGGCCCGCAACGCGCTGCCGGCTACCAGCACGGGAGTACTGCGGTTGGTCGTGGAGCCATCACCCAGCTGGCCTGACCCGTTGTAGCCCCAAGCGACCAACGTGCCGTCAGCGCAACCGACAAGGTGATAGTCCGTTCCGCTGGCCATGGCCATCGGTGTTTTGCCGCTTAGTACACCGGTTTTGGTGACCGATACCGGTGTGGTTTGCGCATAGGTGGATTGCCCGTTGCCCAATTGACCGTAGTTGCCATACCCCCAAGTGGCGAGCGTGCCATCGGAGCAGCGGACGAGACAGGTGTGGGAGCTTGTGCTCAGCCCCACCACGGTCTTGCCCGCCAAGACGCCGGAACTGACCACTGCCGTCGGCACCAAACGCTCTGTGGTGGTGCCGTCGCCGAGGTTGCCGTAGAGATTGTAACCCCAGGTGACCACGGTACCATCCCCGCACAGCACGGCACTGTGACTGCGACCCGCGGCAATGGTGGTGATGGTCTTGCCAGCCAAAACCCCCGCTTGATTCACGCGCACGGGCAGCGGTGAGCTGACACCCGTTCCATCGCCCAATTGCCCGTGGGCATTGTCTCCCCAGGCCACCAGGGTTCCATCCGCACACAGCGCGAGGCAGTGTTGTGAATTCCGGGAGGTGGACACCGCCGTGACCACCTTGCCTGCGAGCGCTCCGGAACGATTCACCTGCACCGGTTTCTGGCGGTCGACCATGGTGCCGTCCCCGAGCTGCCCTTTGTCATTTGCTCCCCAGGTGGCCACGGTGCCGTCTTCGCATACCGCGACACTGTGGTTGCCGCATGCCGCCAGGCCGATGATCGTTTTTCCAGCCAACACCCCGGAAATATCAACGGTGACCGGTTCCGTACGGTCGGTGAGCGAGTGATCGCCCAGTTGCCCATACGCATTGTCCCCCCATGCCGCGAGCGTGCCGTCCGAGGCCAGAGCCAGACAGTGGTCGCCGCCCGCGGCGACCCGCACGATCGTCTTGCCAGCAAGAACTCCTGGCAGAACCGGTGCCGCCACCATGCGGCTAACAAATGACCCGTCGCCCAGATTGCCCTCACCATTATACCCCCAAGCCATCAGCCTGCGGTCGCCCCACTCCAGGACCAGATCGTTGCCACTACCGCCGTAGTAGTTGACGACAAACGGATAGTCGAGACCGCCAAAGGACAGGGTAATGACCTGCCACTGGGCGAGATTCGCAAACCGTCCCTGGATCGGCGCCACGCCGGTGTTGTTCACGACGGTCAGATCCGTACCGGCCGGCGGCGCGAAGTCTAACGAGATCACCGCCTCGCCCACCGCCGTCAGCGCCCCGGCGGTCACCGGAACCACGCTGGCGGAGGGAAAGTCGAACGAAGCCGGCAGCCGGGTCGCCGTCACTTGATAGGTGAGGGTTCCGCCATCGTCGCCGGTCACGACGACGGCGATGGAATTTCCGCCCACGGCGAGCGGCAGGGTCTCACTGGCGGTCCCGGAGGCAACCTCCTGACCGTTGATCCGCACCGTGGCGGCCGATTGCGTGGTGGTGGGCGTGAGGGTGATCCCGGCCACCTCGCTCTTGGCAGTTAGATGATAGACCGTTTGACTTGGAGCAAAGCCAGGAAACAGCGAGCCGCCGTCAACGGCCAGATTCGCCAGTGTCAGGGCATCGCTGGTGGTGAACGAAGCGTCCTCGCCATAGAACAACGTGCCCGCACGGGTCACGGCCACCCTATAGTGATAGGTGGTGGCCGGCAGCAAGCCGGTGAGCGAGGCACTCACGCTGACCGGGGAGGTACCAGTGGCCGTCGCCGGCACGGCTGCTACGGTGCTGCCATAGCTGGTGGTAAGGCCGTATTCGAATGCCACGGCAATGCTGTTGCCGCTGGGGCTTACGCGACCCTCCAAGCGGGCGCCTCGGCCCGTGACTGACGTGGCGGCCAGGGTCTCGGGCACCGGCGGCGGCGGCAATGCCCCCACGACCAATGAGGAGCCGCCCGCCGCGATGGAGGTGACCGTCGTGCCCGCCAGACGCCCGCTGCGATCCACCAGCACAGGCAGAAGGCGGTTGATCGTCGTGCCATCCCCCAGTTGGCCATTGTCATTATATCCCCACGCCGCCAGCGTGCCGTCCGAACACAGCGCAAGGTTGTGAGATTTCCCCGGCGCGATCACGGTGATCGTCTTGCCCACCAAAACCCCACTGCGAACCACCAGGACGGGACGGCTGCGGTTGGTTGTGGTGCCATCCCCCAATTGGCCGTACGAGTTGTTTCCCCATGCCGCCAACGTGCCATCCGAACACAGCGCAAGGCCGTGGTAATCGGCCGCGGCAGCGGCGATGACCGTCTTGCCGGCCAGCACTCCACTGCGGTCCACCAACACGGGCAGGCTGCGGTTGGTTGTGGTGCCATCTCCCAGTTGGCCATAGTCGTTCATCCCCCATGCCGCCAGCGTGCCGTCCGAACAAAGCGCGAATGTACACCGCCAGCCCACAGTGATGGCAGTGATCGTCTTGCCCGCCAGCACTCCGCCGCGATTCACCAACACGGGACTGCTATATGTGGTAAGCGTCGTGCCATCCCCCAGTTGGCCATAGTAATTGTCACCCCATGCGGCCAGCGTCCCGTCGGCACATAGTGCCAAGCTGTAGGAATCCCCTGCCGCGATGGCGGTGATCGTCTTGCCGGCCAGAACTCCATTGCGATTCACCGCCACCGGACGGGTGCGGTCCGCAGTCGTGCCATCCCCCAGTTGAGCATAGCCATTGTGACCCCATGCCGCCAGCGTGCCGTCCGCACACAGCGCTAGATTGTGAGAGGATCCCGCCGCGATGGCGGTGATCGTCTTGTTCGCCAGCAGCCCGCTCCGGTCCACCGCCACGGGACTGAGACGGGCCGTAGTTGTGCCATCCCCCAGTTGGCCGTTGTTATTGTATCCCCATGCAGCCAACGTGCCGTCCGCACACAGCGCCAAGCCGTGGAGATCCCCAGTTGCGGCGGCGGTGACCGTCTTGCCGGCCAGCACCCCGCTGCGGTCCACCAGCACGGGCAGACCGCTTGTGGTGGTTGTGCCGTCCCCGAGTTGGCCATAGGAGTTGGCTCCCCATGCGAGCAGGGGTGTGCTTTTCCACTCCAGCGCCAGGTCGTTGCCGTCTCCGCCACGGTAGGTAGCAATGAAGGGATACCCGACACCGCCGAATTCAAGAACCACCTCCTGCCCATCGGCGAGATTGGTGAAACGTCCTTGAATCGGCAGGTTGCCCGTATTCTTCAGCACCGTCAGGCGGGTCCCTGCCACCGGGGTGAAGTTTAGCGCAAAATCCGCCGTTAGGCCGTCAACCGCAAACCCGCCGGCCGTTGCCGCCACGTCCGCCGCCGAGGAAAACGTCATCATCGTCGGCATCCGGGTGGCGACTACCTGATAGGTCCGGGAATTGTCGCCGGAGCCGGTCACCACCACGTTGATCGTGTTGGATCCCGGATTGAGCGCGATCGCCGGACTTGCCACACCGGGTTCTACCGGCGTGCCGTTGACGGTGATCGTCGCGTCCGCCGCCAGGGTCGCGAGGGTTAGAGAAATCTCCGCGTCTGCCAGCGTGACATCATAGCGGGTGATGCCGGGGTCGAACGCCGGCAACAGCACTCCCGCGCCCGGCGTCAAACCGGCCAGACTGGCTAGACTGGTGGTGGTGAAGGTTTGGTCACCGCCATAAACGGCCCGCCCGGTCAGGGTGCCGACACACCGGAAATGATAGACCGTGCCCGGCAGCAGGCCGCCCAACGCGGCGCTCACCGCCGTTGCGGTAGTGCCGCTCACGCTGGCAGGCGTCGCCGTCAGGCTGCTGCCGTAGGAGGTGGTAAATCCGTACTCGAAGGACACCGCGGTGGTATTGCCATTGCCGCTCACCCGCCCGGCGAGCGTGGCGGAGCCATCCTTCACATTGCTTGCGGCCAGCGTTTCGACCACCGGCGGCACCGGTTGGGCGACTGCCGCGAGCGAGTGATTGCTGCCGCCCCCAATGGCAGCCCAGCGCTCCCCGGCCCGCAGTGCGGTGGTGGTTACCAGCACGGGAGCCGCGGTGGTGGTGGTGGAGTTGTTACCCAGTTCGCCGTTGTTGTTATTGCCCCAGGCGGTGAGCGTGCCATCGGAGCACAGCGCCAGACTGTGGCTGTTGCCGCCCGCGATGGCCGCCACGGTCTTCCCGGACAACACCCCGGTGCGGGTCACCAGCACGGGCACCCACTTGCCGGTGTAATCATAGATCGTGCCCTGCCCTAACTGACCGGACCCGGTGGAACCCCAAGCGGCCAGGGTCCCGTCCGAGCACAACGCCAGGCAATGCGCCCCACCGCAGGCGATCGCGGTGACCGTCTTGCCGGCCAGCACGCCGCTGCGGTCCGCCAGAACCGGCGTGGCCGAATCCAACTTGGTGCCGTTGCCCAATTGTCCATACGGATTGTCACCCCAGGTGACCAGGCTGCCATCCGTGCACCAGACGAGATTGAAAGCGCTCCCACTGGCTATCGCCGCGATGGTTTTTCCGGCAAAGACCCCGGCCTGGTTGACCCGTACCGGCGCGGTACGACTGACCGCCGTGCCATCGCCCAGTTGGCCGCTGGAGTTGTCGCCCCAGGCGGCCAGCGTGCCGTCGCTGCACCAGACCATGCAGTGACTGCCCCCGCATACGATGGCCACCACCGCTTTGCCAGCCAGCACACCCGTTTGATCCACCCGCACAGGAACCGGCCGGTTGGTGGTGGTGCCATCGCCCAACTGGCCTTTGTCGTTGAGTCCCCAGGCCGCCAGCGTGCCATCGCTGCACAAGACCAGATTGTGGGCATCACCCGCCGCCAAGGAGATCGGAATCTTGCCGGCCAGCACGCCTGTCATGTCCACCCGCACCGGCACGCTTCGGTCCACCGTGTCACCCGTGCCCAACTGACCGCTCGCATTGGCGCCCCAGGCGGCCAGCGTGCCGTCCGCACCCAGCGCAAGATTGTGGGCGCCTCCCGCCACCGATCGCACGATCCATTTTCCAGCCAGCGCGCCATCGCCCACAGCGCCGGGAATCGTCCGGTTCACCGTTGAGCCATCGCCCAATCTGCCATTGCCGTTATGGCCCCAGGCCAGCAGCCGCTGACCCGCCCATTCGAGCACCAGGTCATTGCCGGTGCCGCCGAAGTAATTCGCCACAAACGGATATTGGATGTTGTTATACGACAAATTCACCACTTGCCATTGGGCGAGATTGGCAAACGTGCCTTGAATAGGTTCAGTTCCGGTGTTCTTGAGCACCGTCAGCCGGATTCCCGCCGACGGAGCGAAGCCCAGCCCCAGCGTCGCTGGCAGCCCGCCTACCGAGAACCCCGCCGCCGTCGCCGGCACCGCGGCCGCGGACGCAAACGTCAGCGCCGCCGGCAACCGCGTCACCACCACCTCATACGTCCGCGATTCCCCGGCCACGGTCACCGTGATCGCAATTATGTTAGATCCGGCGGCCAGGGCCAGCGGTCCACTCGCGGAGTCGGCGGCTACCTCGCTGCCGTTGACCTTCACCACGGCTCCGGCGGCGGCCGCCACCGGGGTCACCGTGACACTCGTGGTCGCATTGGCAACCGTGGTTTCGTAATGCCCAACGCCGGCGCCAAAGGCCGGTGAAAAGGCGGCCGCGCCATCGACGGTCAGCGACACCAACTTGGCGATGTCGGTGGTTGCTAGGGTCTGGTCCGCGCCTTTCACCACCCCGCCCGGTCCGGAGGCCACGACCCGATAGTGATAGGTGGTGCCCGGAAGGAGGTTCACCAGCGCGGCGCTCAGCGCGGTATCGGCACTGCCGGCCACCGTGGCGGGCACCCCGGCCACCGTGCTGCCGTAGGCGGTGGTCAAGCCATACTCGAAGCTGACCGTCGTGCTGGCACCCGAGCCATTGACCCGGCCGTTCAGAGTGGCGGCGGTGTCCCCGAGGCCAGTGGCTGCTAGACTTTCGGCCACCGGCGGGGGTGGCATGGCGGTTATCACCATCGAATCGGACGACAGCCCGCCGACCAACCTGCCAATCCTCTCCCCGGTCCGTCGCTCGCCATTGAGCACCAGCACGGGAGCTGATCGACTGGTCGTCGTGCCATCGCCCACCTCACCATTATAATTGTAGCCCCAAGCGGCCAAAGTGCCGTCGGAACATAACGCAAGACTGTGCTGGGATCCCGCCGAAATCGCGGTCACCGTCTTGCCCGCCAGTACTCCGGAAACGGTCACCAACCCCGGCACTTTGGCGTCGGTGGTGGTGCCGTTGCCGAGTTGGCCGTAATAGTTGTCACCCCACGACACCAGCGTGCCGTCGGTGCACAGGGCCAGACTGTGATTCGAACCGGCGGCAATGGATTGGATGGTTTTGCCTGCCAGCACGCCACTGCGGGAGACAACAACCGGCAACGGATACCCTCCTAGCTGATTCGCCGGCTCGGTTGAGCCCACTTGACCATCGGAGCCCGCCCCCCATGCAGTCAACGTACCATCCGCACACAACGCCATCGAATGCCCGCCTCCCACCGCGATTGCGCAGACCTCCTTGCCCACCAGAGCGCCGCTTTGGTTCAACGACACCGACGTGCCGGTATCCAACCATTCAGCCAAGGTGCCGTCAGCGCACAGGGCCAACCGGCGGCTTGAACCCACCGCAAACGACGCGATCGATTTTCCCGCGAGGGCTCCATTCATCGCCACCCGCCCCGGCAGCAAGCCATAACCCGAACCCCACGCAAACAAGGCACCGTCCTCAGTCAGCGCGAAGCTGGTGCTCGAGCCGATTGCCAGCGAAATAATGGTTTTGCCGGCCAGTTCCCCCTCGGTGTCCACCGGCACCGGCACGTTCGATGCAATCTTGTCGCCCGTCCCCACCTGACCGTTATCGTTGCTTCCCCATGCTAGCAGCACGCCATCCGACCGCAGCGCCAGACTATGGCTGCCCCCGTTCGCAGCCGCCACCACGGTCCGGCCACCCTCTAACATAAGACCCGCCGCAACCGGCGTGGCTCGGTTCGTCGTCGTTCCATCACCAACTTGCCCGGAACCGTTATATCCCCACGCCAGCAACCGCTGGTGCCCCCAACGGAGCACCAGGTCGTTGCCGGTGCCGCCGAAATAGTCCGCCACGAACTGATAGGTCACGCCGCCGTATGTCAGATTGACCGTCTGCCACTGCCGCAGGTTGGTGAAACGGCCGGCGATCGGGGTGTTGCCGGTGTTATTTACGGCCGTTAACACGGTCCCCAACGCGGGAGTGAACCCCAGTGAAAATACCGCCTCACCGACCGCTTGGAAATTTACGGCCGTCACCGGAACGGCGTTAGACGCGGTGAAGTCAAAAGATGCCGGCAGCCGAGTCACAACGACCTTATACGTCAACGCCTCGCCGCCGACTCCGGTCACCAAGACGTCCACCGGAGTATTCCCCACATCCAGAGCCAATTCGGGACCGGACTGTCCCGAAGCCACCACTGCTCCGTTGATCCGCACCGTGGCATCCGGATGTTTGGGAACCGCGGCAAGGGCAAGGCGGGTGGTGGCATAGGGCACGGTCACAGCGTAGGAAACCCGGTCGGAATCGAATCCGGGCTGTAGCGCGCCGGCATTCAGGGATAGATTGGCTAGAACCGCCGAGTCGCTCGTCGTGAAGGTTTGGTCGGCACCTTTCAGCGTGTGACTGCCGGCTTTCGCCACCACCCGGAAATGATAGGTTCGGTCGGGCTGTAGGCCGCTGAGGCCAGCGCTGACCGGCACTGCCGAGTTGCCGTTCATCGTGATCGGCGTTTGTGGAGCACTGAATCCATAGGCCGTGGTCAACCCGTATTCAAAACTAACGAGGGTGTTCAACCCGTTCGCATTGACCCGCCCATTGAGCGTGGCGGAGGTGCGGGTGACATCCGCTGCCGCCAGGGTCTCTGGCACTGGCGGGTTGACGGGTTGTGAGGCGACCACCCCGAGGCACCCTGAACCCATGGAAACCGCGTCAATCCACTTTTCTCCAGGCTTCAAGTTCGTTGTCAAGGGCAGCACCGGGCGGGTTTGATTCGTGGTGTTGTTAATGCCAAGTTGACCGTAATAATTGTATCCCCACATCGCTAGGGTGCCATCGGCACAGAGTGCGATATTTCCGTGCCCCGCGATCCGTGTCACCACCTTGCCGGCGAGCACACCGCTGCGATCAACCGCGACCGGAACGAGGGAATCCGCGCCAGAAGTGCCGTTGCCCAGTGAAGCACTGTAATTGTTACCCCACGAGGCAAGAGATCCATCGGTGCACAGAGCCACACAGTGCACGCCGCTGCCCACGACGGATGCCACGGATCTTCCCGCCAGGGCACCAACCATCTTCGCCAACGCTGGCCGCAGTTGTCTGTCACTTGTCAATCCGAGACCCAATTGGCCATAGTCGTTTTTGCCCCATGAGGCGATTGTTCCGTCCGAGCAAAGCGCATGACTGGAAGTGGTCCCACAGGAAATCGCAAGCACCGTTTTTCCGGCGAGATCACCAGAACGGTCAACCAACACCGGACTGCTACGGTCGATCATACTGCCGTCGCCCAACTCCCCATTGTCGTTGTTCCCCCAGGCTACCACCGAGCCATCGCCGCAAAGTGCCAAACAGTGGGCAGATCCCGTCGCAATCGACATTACCCGCCTGCCCGCCAACACCCCGGAGCGATCCACCAGCACCGGGCGCGAGCGATTGGTGGTTGTGCCGTCACCCACTTGGCCAGCGAAATTGTATCCCCATGCCGCAATTTCACCGTCGGAGCACAGGGCCAGACTGCTAGTCCCTGCGGCCAGCGCAATGATCGTCCTGCCAGCCAACACGCCCGAGCGGTCCACCGGCACGGGAAAAGTGCGGGTCCCGTAGCTGCCATCGCCCAACTGACCGTAGATACCGTATCCCCATGCGGCCAACGTGCCATCCGCACACAAGGCCAAATCGTGATCGCTGCCTACCACCCAGCGGACAAGAATCTTGTCCGTCAGCACGTCACCTCCCACCGGAGTGGGGACCTTACGATCTGTGGTCGTGCCATCCCCGACCTGCCCAGTGCTGTTATAGCCCCAGCCCAACAACCGTTCACCGCCCGACTCCAAAACCAGATCGTTACCGTCGCCTCCGTAATAGTTCGCCACGAAGCGGTATTGCTTCCCGCCGTACGGCAAATACACGACCTCCCACTGCCCGAGATTGTCAAACGTTCCCGGCACCACCTCCCCGCCGTTGTTCCGGATCGCGATCAGGTTCGCCCCGATCGCCGGGGCATGATTGAGCACCAGAGACACTTCGGAGCCGACCGGTTGATAGCCATTCACGGTTACCGGCACTCTGGTGTCTGAGTCGAACGCCAACACCGCGGGGAACCGAGTCACCAGCACCCGATATGTCTGCGTCACCCCACCCACGCCCACCACTTTCACCGCGATCGGATTGTCCCCTTCCCCAAGCGGGAGGGTTATGCTTGAGGTGCCCGAAGCGGTTTCAACCCCGTTTACCCACACCCTGGCATCGGCATGGAGCGCCGTCGGGATGACCGTCGTTGAGGCGACTCCGCTTCCCACTGTCAGGGTGTAAGCGGTCAGTTGCGATTCAAACCCGGGCACCAATGCTCCCGCGCTCAAACTCAGTCCCGCCAGGGATGCGTCATCGCTGGTGGTGAAGGATTGGTCGGCCCCTTTCGCAGTGCCTCCCGTGCCGCTGGCGACCACCCGGTAATGATATGTTGCGCCTGCGAGCAAACCGCTGACAGCACCTTCCACCGCGGTTGGGGCGGTGCCGCTGAGCGTGCCCGGCGTGGCGGCCACCGTGGTCCCGTAGGCGGTGGTGAGGCCGTATTCGAAATAAACCGTGTTAGCCGCGCCATTGGGGTTGATCTGGCCATGGAACACTGCCGTGGTATCGCCGACCCCCGTGGCCGTCAGCGTTTGTGGGATGGCCGCGGGCGGCGTGGCAACCAGGGCATAACTGCTGTAGGCGGCGGTAACCGCGATGGGGCGTTCGTCGGGAGCGAACCCGCTGGAATTCACCAGAACCGGCACACTGCTGTTCACGCTGGAGCCGTTCCCCAGTCCCCCGCCGTTCTCACCCCACGCAACCAAAGTGCCATCGGCGCATACCGCCAAAGAGCGGGTCATAGTCGCCGCTATTCCGGTCACGGTCTTGCCTGCCAACACCCCGTTGCGATTGACCAACACCGGAGTCGCGCTGTGGGTCGTGGTTCCGTTCCCTAGCCCCCCATAGGAGTTGTACCCCCAGGCTGCAAGTGTGCCATCCGCACACAACGCCAGAAAATGGGACGATTTACCGCTAATGGCGGTCACTGTTTTGCCAGCCAGCACCCCGCTGCGGCTGACCAGCACCGGAGTAGTCCGATTGACAAATGTCCCGTCACCCAACTCGCCGTTGGCATTGTAACCCCATGCGGCCAGAGTACCATCCGAGCACAAGACCACGCTACTGGAACCAGCCGTGGCAAGCTTTACCACCGCTTTTCCCGCGAGCACACCAGTGCGGTTCACCCACACCGGCGTTGCACGGTTGGTGGTGGAACCGTCACCCAATTCCCCGGAATCGTTCTTGCCCCAGGCCGCCAGCAAACCGCCCTCGCATATTGCCAGATTGAAACCGCCTCCCACACTGATCGCCATGACTTTCCGATCTTTGAGAATCCCGCTGGTATCCACCGCGACGGGCGCATTGGATGCCGCTCCACCTGTGCCCAACTGCCCGTAGGCATTGCTTCCCCAAGCAACCACCGATCCATCGGAACACAGGGCGAGCGAATGATAGAATCCCGCCGCCAACCGCGTCACCGTCTTGCCTGCCAAATCCCCTGTCTGCGGCACCGCCACCGGAGAATAAACCGCATCGGAGTGCCCAAGTCCCAGTTGGCCATTGTCATTGGATCCCCATCCGAGCAAGCGCCCGCCCGATCCCAATCCCAGCACACAGTTGGTGCCGGACGTCAGTTCAAGTAGCGTCTCACCATCCAACGCGCCTTCCGGCTTGGCAGCAGCCGGCACGTTGCGTGATGTGATGCCGCTGCCATCACCTAACAGGCCATTGGTGTTCGCCCCCCAGGACGCCAACCGGGTGTTGCCCCATACCAGCACCAAATCATTACCCGTGCCGCCGGAATAAGTCGCGACAAATGGATAGACGATGCCGTTGAAAGCCAAATTAACCCGTTGACCCTGCGCCAGATTGTCGAACGTTCCATGGATCAGCTCCAATCCCGTGTTGTTCACTACGGTGAGATTCGTCCCGATCGGCGGCGCGAAATTCAGCGTGAGATCCACCGTTTTACCCGCGGCCGTGTAGCTGGCGGCCGTGACAGGCACGGCGGTGGCGGAGGTGAAAACGGCTTCGACCGCCTCGGCCGCGAGCCGGGATTGCAAACCCGCCCATACGGCACCCACGGCTAACAACTGCAACGGAAAGACACGGGCCACGAAGCGGAACGGGAGGCGCAGGTTCATATGCGGACGGATTTTGGGGTTTGGGGCGGAGATGTCATTCTCCGCGGCGCAAAAGCGGCCTAACTGTGTTAGGCGATGCCGCAGGTGTCAAGCCATGCCCAGGAGAATCCGTCCAGAAAATGACGATTTTGCAAAGCCATGCGCAATCCGGCGCAATCCATGCGGAACCGATGGTTCTCCGGTGGGATTTTCTACTCCCGAGTGACCTTCAACCGCAGAAACCCTTGTGGCTGGCCCGCCGCCGGAATGGCGAATCGGTGCTCGCCGCCAACACCGGTGTCCGGCACATTCCGCCAACTGCCAGGCTGCATGGTCGCGCTCCACTCGGCGCCGTAACGAATGCCGGTTACACCCGCAGGCTGGGTGAAGCGGATCACAAAATCATCACCCTCGCGCTGCGGCTGAGGATAACGCCCCGCACCAACCCCGAATGCCACGCTGAGGAGATCGTCGCCACTCTCCAATGCCATCCCTGCGCTGGTTTGCCGCATGCTTTTACCGGTCGATCCCGCAGGCAATGCGATTAACGCGAGGTTGTGCCGCGCGGCGTGGCTGTTAGAAACCGCCATCACCCGAATCCCGGAAGTCAAACCCGCAAAGTCAACCGCTGCCGGTGTGGCACGACTGGTGGTACCGCCATCACCTAACTGCCCATCGGTGTTGTCGCCCCAGGCAAACAATGCTCCCTCCGCGCCGAGCGCCAGGCTGTGACCGCCGCCGGTTGCGATCCCGGCCACCGGGGCAATCGCGGTTAGAGATGTCAGATCGACGGCGACGGGAATCGTGCTTTGAACGGTACCCGCCACGCCGAGTTGGCCGAGATGGTTAGATCCCCAAACGGCCACCGTGCCATCGCCGCACCAGGCCACGCTGTGGGTGCCGCCGGCGCGGATCGCGGTCACGGCTTTGCCGGTTAGAATCCCGAAAGCGTTGATCGCCGTCGGCAGAGATCCGGCAGCGGTGCTGGCGTTGCCAAGTTGGCCGCGGTGATTGTAGCCCCATGCCAGCAGGGTGCCGTCCGCGCACAGCGCCAACGTGTGATAGGTTCCGGCCGCCAATGCCACCGCCTTGCGGCCGGACAGCGCCACGGACACCGGCACCAGGCTGCCAGCGGTCGCACCATTGCCTAACTCGCCTTCGTCGTTGTAGCCCCAGGCCGCGATGCTGCCGTCGCCGCACAGCGCGAAACTGTGATAAGCGCCCGCCGCCACGGCGACCACCTGTTTGCCGGCGAGCGCGCCAGTCGGATTGACCACGACCGGCGTGCGCCGGGTCGTCACGCTGCCATCGCCGAGTTGGCCGTGGTTGTTATATCCCCACGCCACCACCGTACCGTCGGAGCACAACGCAAGATTATGGAACGGCCCGGCAGAGATCGCGACCACCGTCTCGCCCGCCAACACCCCGGACCGGTCCACCGCCACCGGCACGTTGCCGGATGCCGTGCCGCCGTCGCCAATCTGCCCGAAAATGTTATATCCCCAGGTAGCCAGCGTGCCGTCGGCGCACAGCGCCAGGCTGTGCAGATAGCCCGTGCCCACGGCGACCACGGTCTTGCCCGCGAGTACACCCGTGGCGTCGGTGAACGCGGGTTGCAAGCTCCGTTCGACATTGGCATCGCCAAGTTGGCCGAAGCTGTTGGAACCCCAGGCCGCCACCTTCGTATCCGCCCATTGCAGCACCAGATCGTTGCCGGATCCACCATAATAATTCACCGCGAAATCATAACTTTTTCCGCCATAAGAGAGATTCACCCGCTGGCCTTGCTCCAGATTGCCGAACGCACCGGATATGAATCCCAAACCGGTGTTGTTGACCATCGTCAGGATGGTTCCCGGAACCGGCGCGTAGTTGAGATTCAGCGTCGCCGGATAGCCTCCGGCGGCAAAGGCGTTGGCGGTGACCGGCACGTCGGTCGCCGCATTGAAAGCAAACTCCAACGGCAGGCGAGTCACGTTGATTGTATATGTTTTCGTAGTGACCCCATCCTCCGCCGTGACCACCGTGTTGATCGCGGTGTTGCCGACCGGCAAATTGATGACAGCGCTGGCGGCGGCCACTCCATTGATTTTCACGGTGGCAGCCGGATGATCGGTGGTCGGCGTCACCGTAACCCCGGTGGCGGCGAACGGCACGGTGGAGAGATAGGCGGTGGTATCTTTTGCAAACTCCGGCACCAAGGTTGCGGAGCTCAACCCGAGCCCGGCCAACTTCGCGTTGTCGCTGAGTGTCGTGAACGTGAGATCCGCACCGCGCGCCGTCCCGCCGCTACCGGTCGCCACCACCCGGTAATGATAGGTCGTGCCGGGCGTCAAACCGGCGAGAGTGGCATCGACCGCAATGGCGGTGCTGCCGGAAGCGGACGGCGGCGAACCGGCGACCGAAGACCCGTAGGTGGTATCGAGGCCGTACTCGAACGCCACCGTGACCGGATTGCCGTTGGCGTTGACGGTGCCGTGCAAGGCGGCTCCCGTGCCGGTGATCGCGGTGGCCGCCACGCTGGCGGCGGTTTGCAGGGGCGAGGCCACCAGCGCCACGCTGGTGGTCGTGCCGCCGTCGAGCGCCATCACCCGTTCGCCTGTCCGCAACGCCCCGGTGTTCACCAAAACCGGCACGGTGCTTTGGGTCGTGCTGTTGTTGCCCAACTGGCCGCCGTCGTTATATCCCCACGCGGCCAGCGTGCCGTCCGAACACAGCGCCAGGCTGTGAAACACTCCGGCGCCCAGGGCGACCACCGACTTGTTGGCGAGCACGCCGGTTTGAACGACCTGCACCGGCACCGCGGTGCTGGAGGTGCTGTTGTTACCCAATTGGCCGCGGTCGCTGGTGCCCCAGGCGACCAGCGTGCCATCCGCGCACCGGGCGAGGCTGTGATAGCCGCCGCCGACCAGGTCGATGATCCGTTTTCCGGCCAGCACGCCGTTTCGATCCACCATCACGGGTATCGGGCTGTCCACCCATACGCCATTGCCCAACTGGGCGTTGCCGTTATTGCCCCATGCCGCTACCGCGCCGTCGTCGCACAGGGCCATTCCATGGTAGCCGCCGCCCGCCGGGCTCACGATCCGTTGGTGCAACAACACCCCGCTCCGGTCCACCAGCGCCGGCACGCTGCTGTTGACGAGGCTGCCGATGCCCAGCGCGCCGTATTGGTTAGACCCCCATGCGGCCAGCGTGCCATCGCTGCATAGCGCGAGGTTGTAAGACATCCCGGATGCGATGGCGGTCACGGTTTTGCCCGCCAACACGCCGCTGCGGTTCACCAGCACCGGCACGCTGCTGCTCGTCACCGTGCCGTTCCCCAACTGCCCATCTAAACCGCCCCCCCAAGTAACGACGGTACCATCCGCGCACAGGGCGATGCTTTGGGCATAGCCGGCTGCGATCGCAACGACTTTCTTGCCGGCCAGCACGCCGCTGGTGGTCACCGCCACCGGCACCGTGCTGTCGGTTACGGTGCCGTTGCCCAGTTCGCCCCTGCCGTTGTTGCCCCAAGCGGCCACGCTGCCGTCCGCACACAGGGCCAGGACGTGGCCTTGGCCGCTGGCCACCGCCGTCACCGTCTTGCCCGCCAGCACGCCGGGCGCGGCCATCGCCGTCGGCACTTTCACCCCGTTCCCCCAGGTCAGCAGCCGGGTGTTCGCCCATTGCAGCACCAGATCGTTGCCGGAACCGCCGAAGTAGTTCGCCACGAACGCGTAGCCAACCGACCCGAAGGTCAGTTCCACCCGCTGGCCATGCCCGAGATTCGCGAATGAACCGCGAATCGGGTTGAAGCCGGTGTTGTCAACCACCTTCAGAACGGCACCCGGCGACGGTGCGAAATTCAACGCGAAGTTGGCATCGCCGACCGCCGCGAAGTCGCCCGCCACCACCGGCACGGTCGTCGGCGCGGCGAAGGAAAACACCGCGGGCAACCGGGTCACCGTCACCGTGTACGTCATCGTATTGATCCCATCCGCGGCCGTCACCACCACGCCGATCGGGTTGTTGCCCACGGTCACCTGGATCGCCCGGCTCGGGGTGCCGGATTCGACGTCCGACCTGCGCACTCTGACCGTGGACGTCGGCACCGCGACCACGGGGGTCACCTGAACCATGCTGACATCGTTCGGCACGGTCACGGCATAGCTGGTATTGGCACCGGTAAAATCCGGCAACAACGCGCCGCCGCTCACCGTCAGGCCGGATAGATTCGCCGCCGTGGTGGTGGTGAAAATCATATCATTTCCAACCAGCGTGCCCCCCGGACCGGTGGTGGTTACGCGGTAGTGATAGGTGACGCCGGAAACCAAGCCTCCGACCGCCGCGCTCACCGCCGTGGTCGTGGTGCCGGTCACGGGCGACGGGGTTGCCGCCACGGTGCCGCCATAGGCTGTTGTTAGGCCGTATTCGAAGGAAACACTTGTGCCGCTGCCATTCGCGTTCACGCTGCCCGCCAGCACCGCGCCCGTGTCCATGATGCCGGTTGCCGCCAGGGTGGAAACCACGGGCAAGGCCGGCATGGCGACGATGGCCAGGCAGTGCCCTCCGCCGGCCGCCACGTCCACCATGCGTTCGCCCGCCCTGAGCGTGCTCTGGTTGACCAGCACCGGCACCGAACTGTTGGTCGTCGTGTTGTTGCCCAACTGCCCGGAGGTGTTGGCGCCCCAAGCGGCGACCGAGGCGTCCGCGCAGAATGCCAGACAATGCCCGTAGCCGGCTTTGATGCGCGTGACGGTCCGGCCGGAAAGCACCCCGCCGATGTTGGTCAGGACCGGCACCAGGCCGTTGGTTGTCGAGTTGTTACCCAATTGGCCATAGTTGTTCACTCCCCACGCGGCGAGAGTGCCGTCGGCGCACAACACGTGATTGTGAAAATAGTTCGTGGCAAGGTTGGTGACGGTCCGGCCGGCGAGCGCGCCCGTGCGGTCCACCAGCACCGGCACCCGGGCGAAGGTAGCGCTGGTGTTGCCCAACGCGCCCATTTCGTTCGAACCCCAGGCGGCCAAAGTCCCATCCGCACACAAGGCGACGCCATGGGCATCGCCGGCGGCAATGGCGATCGGTTGCTTGCCCGCCAGCACGCCGGTCATGTCCACCGCCACGGGGACATCGCTGTTCGCAACGGTGTTGTTCCCTAACAGACTTGGATAGCCCCATGCCACCAGGGTGCCATCGGAACACAGGGCCAGCACGCCATTGATCCCTCCGGCGATCGCCACCACGGTTTTGCCCGCCAGCACGCCGGTGCGGACCACCGCCACCGGGCTGTATGCCATCGAGCCCCCGGCACCCAGCGCCCCGCGGTCGCTGTAGCCCCACGACGCCACGGTCCCATCCGAGCAGAGCACGACGCTATGGGTCCCTGCGGCGACCGCGGCGATGACCTTTTTGCCGGCCAAAACTCCGCTGCGATCCACCGCCACCGGCACCTTGCTGAAGGTGGTGGTGCCATTGCCCAATTGGCCCCAGGTATTGGTTCCCCAGGCGACCACGGTGCCATCCGCGCAATAGGCGATGTTATGGCCCGATCCCGCCGCCACTCCCATGACGGTCTTGCCGGCCAGCGCGCCGGTCATGTCCGCGCCCACCGGCAGCGGGCTGTTTGTCGTGCCGCCGTTGCCCAATTGCCCGTCGCCATTGTAGCCCCACCCGACCAAGCGGTTGTTCGCCCATTGCAACACCAGATCATTGCCGTCGCCGCCGAAGTAGTTCGCCACAAACGCATAGGAAACCCCGTTGTAGGTTAGATCGACCCGCTGGCCCTGCGCGAGATTGCTAAACGTCCCTTGGATGAACGGCAGCCCGGTGTTGTTCACCGCCGTCAACCGGGTCCCAACCGCCGGCGCGAAGTTCAACGCGAAGTTTGCCGTCAGCCCGGTGGCGAGCAGTCCGCCCACTGTCACCGGCACGTCGGTCGCAGAGCCGAACGTGAACACCTCGGGCAGCCGCGTCACCAGCACGGTATAAGTCAGGCTGTTGCCCCCGCCCGCGGCGGAAACCACGATCGGAACGAGATTGTTCCCCACCGCCAGTGCCACCGGCGCGCTGGCAGTGCCCGACGTCGCGGCCACGCCGTTGACAGTCACCGTCGCAGTGGGTGATGTGGTGACCGGTGTCACGGTGATGTTTCCCGAGGCAAACGGGACCACGCTGGCATAACCCAGGGTGCGGCTAACAAACGCCGGACTCAGCACGCCGCTGCTCAGGGAGAGGCCGGACAAAGTCGCGGCGGTGGTGGTGGCGAAGGTCCGGTCCGCGCCCTTCACGGTGCCGCCGCCGATGGTGGCCACCACGCGGAAATGATATGTGGTGCCGGGAACCAAGCCGGTCAAGGTGGCGCTCACCGCCGTGGCCGTGGTGCCGGTCACCGTGGCGGGGGTGGCGGCCGCCGTGCTGCCGTAGCCGGTGGTTAGGCCGTATTCGAAGGCCACCCCGGTGGTGCCGCCCGAGGCGTTGACGCTGCCGTTCAAGGTGACGGCCGAGTCGGTGACACCGGTCGCCGCAAGCGAACTTACGGTGGGCGGCAGCGGCGATGCCACCAGCGCGAGATTCACTCTGGAACTTCCGCCGGCGGCGATGCCCCGGATGATTTCGCCGGATGCCAGCGCGCCGCTATTGACCAACACCGGCACCGTGCTCTGGGTCGTGCTGTTGTTTCCCAGTTGGCCCACATTGTTCTGTCCCCATGCCGCCAGACTGCCGTCCGAGCACAGCGCCAGGCTGTGAGTGCTTCCGGCGGAGATTGCGACGACCGTCTTGCCTGCCAGCACCCCGGCGCGGCTCACGAGGATCGGCACGGCGCTTTGGGTCGTGGTGCCGTTACCGAGCTGGCCGTTGCCGTTGTGACCCCACGCGACCAAGGTGCCGTCGGTGCACAGCGCCAGCGTGTGGGTTTGCCCGGCGGCAAGCGAGGAGACCCGCTTGCCGGAAAGCGCTCCGGTCGTGACCACCGCCTGCGGCACGAGGGTGGTGGTGGTGTTGCCCGCGCCCAATTCCCCCTCGCTGTTGTAACCCCAGCCGACCACCGTGCCGTCGCCGCACAGCGCGAAACTCTGATAGCCGCCCGCAGCCACCGCGACGACTTGTTTGCTCGCCAGCGCCCCCGTCCGGCTCACCAGCACCGGCACCGTACTTTTGGTCATACTGCCGTTGCCCAGTTGCCCATAGATGTTCTTGCCCCAGGCCGCCATCGCCCCGTCCGAGCACAGCGCGAGGCTGAATTGCTCGCCAGCGGCAACCGCCACCACCGACTTGCCGGCCAGCGCGCCGGTCACCAGCACCGCCACCGGCGTGGGGGCCCGGTTGGTGCTGTTGTCTCCCAACGATCCGTAATCGTTCTCACCCCAAGCCGCCACGGTGCCGTCGGACATCAGCCCGAGGCTGTGACTGGCCCCGGCATCCACCGCCACCACCCGCTTGGCCGCTATAACCCCGAAGGAACTGATATTCTTTGGCACCAACACGGTCGCCACGCCGCCGTCTCCCAACTGGTCGATGGAATTGGAGCCCCAGGCGGTCAGGGTGCCGTCGGCGGTCAGTGCCTGACAATGCGCCGAACCCACCGTCATCACGGCGACGGACTTGCCGGCCAGCGCGCCGGATCGGTCCACGGCGACGGGTACGCCGCTGTCCATCGCGGTGTTGTTGCCCAGGGTACCGGAGGTTCCCGAGCCCCAGGCCAGCAGGCGCGTGTTCGCCCATTGCAGCACGAGGTCATTGCCGGTGCCGCCATAGTAGTTGGCCACGAACCCGTAGGGGACGCCCCCGAAGGTCAATGTCACCGCCTGCCCCTGCTCCAGGTTGCCGAACGTGCCCTGAATGAACGCCAAACCCGTGTTGTTCACCACCGTCAGGTTGGTCCCCACCGCAGGCTCGAAGTTCAAACTGAGATCCACCGAATTGCCGCTGGCATTGTATGTGGCGGCGGTGACGGGCACGGTGGCGGCCGAGTCGAAGGTCGCGGTGACCACCGCTCCGAACGCAGGAGTCAGAAGGGAAAACGCGGCCAAAACGACCAGCTTGCGAACCGGAATGAAGGTGGGTTGCATGATTGATGGGGCTCTGAGGCCCAGAATAGGCCGATACTCCCGCCTGTCAACAACGCGGTCGGAAGATCAAAACTTGGGATTGACCTTTGTTGGGCAGCGGACACATCCTCAACTCCGTGTCCAGCCCCGGACGCGTATCAAACTTCAGTGAAACCATGAAAGTCCGCCGCAATGTCCGCTTCCTGCCCCTGCTGGTGACCTTAGCGTGTTCTGGCGTGGTCAGCCACTCCGACGGTGCCACGGGCCAATACTGGAACATCGGCGGCACCGGCGGCGACGGCATCTGGGGCACCGGCCCGGGTGACAAGAACTGGAACCTCGTCGCCGGTGCTGCGGTCGGCAACACCACCTGGCCAGATTCCGGCAATGACGTCGCCGTCTTCCAGGATGCCATCGGGGGGACAGTCACCGTGTTCGATCCCGTGCTGGCCGCCGGCCTCAGCCAAACCGGGGCCGATTACACCCTCAACGCCGGCACCATCACCCTGGTGCCCGATTCGGCCGCGGCCGCTCCGTTCATCCATGTCCAGGCCGGAACCCTCACCGTCAACACCACAATCGAAGGCTCGGACGGCCTCCTCAAAACGGGCGGAGGTACCCTGCTGCTGGCCACCTCAAACAACTATACGGGAACCACTACGGTCAGCGCCGGCTCCATCAATCTAACCGGTTCACTCGCCAGCACCACCCTTGCCATCGCTTCGGGTTCCAGCCTGACCGACGCCGCCGGTGGCCTCGCCGCCGCCACCGTCGTCACCAACGCCGGCACTCTCGCCATCAACGCGGCGGAAACCATCGCCAGCCTCACCGACAACGCGGGCACGGTCAACGGCAACGGTGCCCTAACGGTCACCGGCGCCACTATCTTCACCGGCGGCACGCTTGCCGCACCGCTGACCCTCAACGGCCTCGGCGGCGGCACGTTCACAAACGGTTCCCTCGCCGGCACCTTCATCGGCACCGCCGCACTCGACGGCGCCACGGTCTCAGGCACGGTCAGCGGCAACACCACCAGCAATGGCAACACCCTGGTCTCCGGGTCGCTCGGTGGCGGGTCGCTTGGCGTGACTGGCGGCGTGCTGACTTTAACCGGAATTTCGACCAATCCCACCGTCACGCTCGCCGCAGGCAGCAGCCTCGTGGATCAAGGCAATCTAGCAGACACCGCTGCCGTCACCAACGCGGGCACCTTCACCGCCAATTATGCGGACACCATTGCCAGTTACATTTCCAATGGCGGTTCCCTCACCGGAACCGCCCTTCTAACCACCGCCACCGCCACCCTCAATGACGGGTCGTCCGTTTCCGGCAAGCTCGCTGCCGCCACCCTAAGCACCAGCGGCCTAGTCGCGCTGAACGGCACGGCCACCGCAGACACGACCACCATCACGCCGGGCACGCTCACCCTCACCGGCACACTGCTCAGCCCGGCGGTCGAGGTCAAATCCGGTGCCATACTGCTCACGGTCTCAGGCCGACTTTCGGACACCACGGTTCTCACCAATTCGGGGACGGTGGATGCCGGGAATGGACTCTCGGTGTCCTCGTACGTGTCCAACGGCGGCACTCTCGCCCCCGCCGCAGGCAACATGAATGTCTCAACCTCCTTCCTAAACGACGGATCGTTCGTCGCAGGGAACATCAAAGGTGTTGATGTTCGCGCCAACGGCGCGGTTAATATCGGTGGGACAATCACTTCGAGCAATGTCGCCGTCCAGACCGGCAACCTCACTCTGGATGGAACCTTCGTCGTCCTTGATGTCAATATTTCCTCCGGCGCTGCCTTGCGCAACAACTCAAGCGGTCTGTTCGGCAACTCAGCGCTGACAAACGGGGGGACCTTGCTGATGAACACGGGCGACACCATCAAAACCTATGTTTCCAACGGTGGCTCACTTGCCGGAATCGGAACGCTTGGCACGATCACGTCGACACTCAACGACGGTTCCTCCGTCTCCGGTCGCCTTTCCGCAACCACCCTCACCGCCAATGGTCTCGTTTCTATTACCGGCCGCACCACGGCCGGATCGTTCAACATCGCCAGTGGAACCCTCACCAACACCGGGACCCTCACCGCCACCTACCTCGACATCTCCGCCGGCACCACCTTGGTCGCCGACGGCACCCAAAACTTCAACCTGCTCACCACCTCCGGCCCCGGCACGGGCACCTGGCAGGGCGATCTAGCCAACCCATCCACCGTCGCCCCCGGCGGCGCGGAGGTGATCGGCTCGCTCGCGGTCACCGGCGATTTCTCCAATACCTACGGCGGCACGCTCAAACTCGATCTGGGCACCGGCATCCGTGACCTTGTCACCGTCGGCGGCACCGCCACGTTCAGCGGGACGTTGGACCTCAGACAACTCAGCCCCATCACTCCGTTCGTCCCGGTCCAGGTCGTTGCCGCCGGTGACTATTCCGGAAGTTTTTCCAGCCTGACCGAAAACCTTGACGGCGCGGTTTGGTTCAATCCTAACAACGGGACGGTGATGGCGCTGGCGCCTCCGGATTCGAGCGAAGGCACGCTGTGGGGCACCACCGCCAACCAGACGTCCGTCTGGATCTCGCTCTATGACGATGTGATCGACCCGGGCACCACCAACGTCGTCCAGCGACTCGGCGGTTACGACATCACCAGCGGTCCGGCCGATGCCAACAATCCGGACCTGCTCAATGCTCTCTCCGCCAGCTTCGTCCCCGGCGGCCTCAACGGGGCGGTGCTGGACCGGCTTTCACCCGAGGTATACGCCGGCTTTCAGGACTACGCGATCCAGGCCACACGCTCTCACCAGCGCGCCGCGCTCGACGCCCCGTCGCTCGGATTCATCCAGGCGCCGCCCTGCCCGCATCCGAACGGATCAAAGAACGCCTTGCCCGTCCCGGCCGCCGCCAACCCATGGGAGTACTTCGCCGCCATCGATTTCTTCGACGCCTCCACCGACAGTTCGCCCAACCACGCCGACTACGACATCAACAACTTTGGCTTCGTCGCTGGCGCACGCACCTCGTTCTCCGAACGCATACGCGCGGGCGGCTACTTCGCGGCCGACACCGGTTCTGTGGATGGCACCTTGATCAATGCGGACGCCACCGGTTGGTCGCTTGGCGTGTTTGCCAAGGCGCTGCTTGACGAACGCACCCACACTCTGGTGAGTGGCGGCATCTCCTACGGCAAATACGAATTCGACGGCACCCGCGGGAGCATCGTCGCCACCGGCGGCGGCTGGACTCCCGCAAACACAGGATTCTCCGGCGTCGATGGAGATGCGCTCGAGTTTTATCTGGGAGCAAGCAGCCTGGCATATCATTCCGAACGGTTTCGGCTGATCCCGTCCATCGGCTTGCGCTTCGTTTGCGGAAACATGGAGGGATTTGCCGAGACGGCGGGACTCCCAGGCGCGCCCATCGCGCTGGCAGTCGATGGCGATGCCTACCACAGCGCCCTCGCCGAGGTGAGTCTGCGCGCCGAAGCCGATCTAACCGATGTAATCACCTTGCACGGCATGATAGGTTTCAGCGCTGGCATCAACGATGCCCCGGCCGCCCTCACCGCCCGCTTTGCCACAGGCGCGCGACCGCTACGGGTCACCGCTGCCGGGCTCGACGAAGACGCCATTAGCATCGGCCTCGGCGCCACCTGGCGGGTTCGCGACAACCTCGGGCTGGGCTTGGATTGGCGCGCGGATTTCCGCTCCGACGCCGATATGGAGAACACGCTTGGCTTCTCGACAAGTGTCCGGTTCTGAAAATTTTTCTGGCTACATATATCTCATTGCCCCTCGTAGGCCGCCCCAAGCCTAGCCAAACGCTGCGGACATCACTTCGGTCGGCGGCAATAATTTGATGCCAGGGGAGACGGTACCGTCGGGTGCAACATCGGAAGCGTGGATCAGCAAAACATCAAGGACGCCGCGAACCACATTGCCTCCGGCTGCGTTTTCGACGGTTGCTTACGCAAACAAATTCAGACATAGTGATCCGGTCGGTAAAAGGCTTGGCGCATGATTGGGGCTGGTGCGGCGGTTCAGACGAGTTGATGGATGGATGAACCGGCGAAGAGGTGAACGCCTTCCAAGTCTTCCAACTTTGCCGTCACCGCGCGCGGCAGTGCTTTTCACTGTCAACCGGGGATCGCGCCCGCGGGGCATTTGGGGTGCCCGAACCTTCAGCCAGTTCGGGTGGGTGCGCGCGAGATCAGGTGCCGGGTCCGATCGCCGCGGGTTCGGGCTCAGCGCTCCAGGACCATCTCGCGGACCATCGCGTAGCGTGTCTCGGTTTCCAGTTCCATCAGCGCGGCCTCCCTCGCGCTCCGCCCCGCTTCGATGAAGTGATCCCCAACCATTTCCGCGGCGGCGACGGTGATGGTGGCGACGACCAGTCCGATCTTCGATATTGGCTCGGGGTCCACCATAAACGCCACTTCCAGAACCATCCGGGTTGCCCGGAGGACGTTGCGCAGGGCGAACTCCTCCACGGTGATGGCACCGGACTGCAGCCCCTGGAAATCCACCGCCATCTGATACGAGGAATAGGCCAGATCGGCCACGCAGATGGCTCGGCCCGCCAGATCCATGGTCCGGCCCAAAACCGCCTCGAACCTCCGCGTCCGGTTTGCCGCGAGAAGGTCCTCCGTCACCGCGCCGGTGCCCGACGCGGCCAAACGGATCCCGATGAGCGCCTCCTCGGCAACGGCCGGGACAACTGTGCCAGGCGCGGATCCGGCGAACCCGGCTGCTTTGGCAAGCTTGATCCAGAGACCTTCGGTATGCGTGCGGCAGATTGCCAGGACTTCCGCTTCGGTCGGCAGCGGCGCACCGCCCGGAAGATTCCGGAGAATCCGGCCGGAGTCGAGAGCCTCCTTGAGCGCCGCCGCTTCAGGGGACAAGCCCAGGCCGCGCCCGGCATTGCGGATTGTCTCCCTGCGGATTGTCTCCTCAATGGCCTCCACGACATCCTTGGTGGTGACGATCCTCATGCCTGCGTACCGGGCATCGCCGATGGCGGACTTTACGGCACTGTACCCCAGCTTGAGCTGGTATCGCTCCGCGGTGATAAGCCAGCCCGATTCGGATCTGACCGCCATCACCAAATCAGCGGGATCGTGCTTCGCTCCCTCCGCCGCCGTGACCAGCAGTGACCTTCCGTCTTTCGCCAGGGCGGGGTTGGCCCGGTCCGCGACCACCGCCTCAAACACCTTGCCCGCTCTGCCACGCTCGCAGAGGGCGTAGTATGTCTCGAAATCTCCGCCATGCTTGCCAATCTGCGCCGGATTGATTCCGTCGGCGACCTTCCCAAGCAGCGGATCTAATCCGCCCGCATCAAGGGTGGCGGGCTTGGCGATGAGGGTTCCCGCGACGATGTCGGCGGCGAGAGGACACCACCCGGCCAGCCAGACCAGAGCTGCTGAGATGACGGCGCGCGCGATCCGGTCGGGGAGCATTGTGTCAGAAGGCTGCGGGGGTGATCTTCTTCTCGCGGACCATGATCCGGACCTTCGCCGCCCGATGGCCCGGATCGGTTTCCTCACGCATCCGGCGCGCGGAAACGTCCGCGTATAGCGAGCCCACGACGTTTTGCAGGAACGCGGGATTGACGGGAGCGAGCGCCCCCTCCCAGGACGGGACGGTTTCGGCCGCGTGGATCCGCCCCAGCGCCCACAGATTGTAGGCCCTCTTCTGCGCCTCGTCGCAGCGGCCGATGGCCGCGACCAGGGCGACGGCCAGGTTCTCGACATTTTCCTTTAAGGACGGATCGGCGGTGATCCCGGCGATTGCGGAAACGCCGGGTCCGGAGATCCCAAGCAGCGTCCGGTTGAGTGCCGCCTTCCGTTCCTCGATCGGCCCGGTACCGGTGTCGGCCGGCTCTTCGCACGCCAATTCATCCAGATCCCCGCGCTCCGGCAAACCTTCGGCCATCCCCCGCAGAATCCCGCCAATCGCTTCCACAACCTCTTCCGGATCGTCAGAAGCGTCCCGGCCGCCGCTTTTTGCCAGCGCCACATAGTCGCGCCACTCGGGCGAGACGGTCAGCGCGGCCAATCCTCCGCCAGCGGGAGCGGTGGAATGCTCTCCAATGCGTCTGAGCAACGCCGCCTCGGCGTCGGCCACCAGAACTTCCCGAACCTCTCCGATCCTGTCCAGCATTGCCGCCAGATCCTTCGCCTCGCGGCCGGTACCGGCCACGCGCATCCTCGCGGAGACCCCCGCTTCGGCGGCGTCCAGCAGACCGATCTTTTCCGCCGCGTCCGGTCCGGTGGCCGAGACCCTTTGCAACGCCAGCCCGACGGCGCCCGAGAATTGTTCCCATGTCGCCGATGGATGAGCCATGGCGGCGGACAAGATTCCGGTTGCCTTTTCCGCGTCGCCAAGCTCCAGAGCATAGGCCGACATATCCAACAGTCCGGCGAAAGCCCCTGATGTTTCCACGGTCGCGCCGCGCCCCACGATTTCCGGGACAAATCGGCACAGGAGCCAGCCCGAGGACAATCCCAAGGCTCCCGCCAGGAGCATCGGCAGGGGAGTTTTCATCGTCCGGGGCCGTGTGCGGGAAAAACAGGGAAGAGGGCGATCACCGGATCGGGGTTGGCGGCCATCGCTTTCCGGATCCGGTCCGGTTCTTTTTTCCGACCACAGGACGAAAGCACCGCCGCAAGAGCGAGGGCCGCCGCGCTCCGGAGAACCGCGGACCTCAGGATGTCCGGCGGGAGGAGTGCCATGGATGCAATTGGCTTTGGCTGGTTCATTCGCCGGCCTCCTTTCTGAGTTCGGCCATCTCCTCCCCGGAGATTCTGACAAGCGTGACGGAGACGAGGCTTTCCTTGTTCGGGAACACGCCGGCCCGCTCGCGGATCACGACTTCATCCCCTCCGAACACGTCCCCAGCCACGGTGACCTGCAGCATGCTGTCGTTCGGGTCCAGGAGGTCGTAGTCGCAAAGGCTCAGGGTGTAGGTTTCGCGGGGGTCGGGGCGGAAGCCGAACACATTGTCGAATTTCTTCTCATAGACGCACGACCAGCCCTCTTTCACGAGGGTTTCGCCCATTGGGGTTCCATTGCGCTCCACTCCCACCAGAATGTCCGGAGGGCTGTTCGAGTCCCAAGCGGTTTTGTGCAGCGGATTGTCCGCCGGAATCTCCACCGCTTTCAGCCAATACCAAACCGGTTCGGGAAGTTCCCGTTTCGGAGCCTGTCCGTCCGCGAGAACGCCCGGCGGACAAATCGCCGGCACCGCGCAAGAGACGATTGCCAGCAACCGGGAGATACCAGGCCGGTGCAAACGGCCGACGCTTTGGAAAACCGTGCCAACCGGCGGATCGCCGACGGTGACCGGACCATGATCTGGATTCCGTGACGGACGGTTCGGTCGAGGCTCTTGGCGCATGGGGGCGGTGGTTTGAGGTAATGGCGGCGGGCTTGCGTCGGCTGTTGAAACCAACTGACGACGCCGATGACGTTTGCCCGGAAGCTGGGTGGGCGTCAATAAAAATGATACGCTATCGTATCATTGTGGGCCGGCGAACCTGCTTTGCTGTCGGCTGATGTCCGGACGGCAGAAACGAATGGCAAGGAACGTGACGGGACCGCAGGTCAGGCGGTTGCGTACCGCCGCCGGGCTGAGCCAGGACGAGCTTGCGGCGCGGTGTGGAGTGGCCGGTTTCGACATTGGCCGGGCGAGCGTGTCCCACATCGAAAATGGTGTGCGCGGCGTGTCCGACCTTGAACTCGCCCTGTTGGCGAAAGCCCTGCGGGTTCCCGTGGCGGATCTTCTGCCGGACGTTCTCCCCGAGTGGCACAAGGACTTGCGGCCGCCTACGGCGAAGGGCGAGTGAAGCATCCTACGATGGAGGCATGCGTCGAGCCAAGCCCGCGCGCGTGGCTCTCCTTGCCACGGCGGCCACTCCGATGCGATTCCTGAGACATCCCATCGGATCGTCAAAACAAGGGAGGTGCTGCGGGCGGGTGGAATTCCCAAAAATTGGGCGCCTGGTCGCTTGCGCTCCCACCAGTGCCGCCCGCCCCGCTTACGCGGGGCGGCCGGCACTGGGAGAAGGGCGCCCAATTTTTGGGAATTCCACCCGCCCGCAACCCTCCCAAGTCATCGCGAAGATCGCGGTGTCCCACTCCCTGAGCATTCCGATGGCGGAGCGCGTGACCGAGATCTTCAACGCCGCGAAGACGCGGGCGTTCCTCAAGTCCGCGGCGGACCGCACCGCCTCCTTCCCCGTGGCCGACACGCGGGAGGTGGTCCGCCTGGCGTTCGGTTCGGGCCTGCGGCCGGAGGCCGCCGC
>JAFLEH010000025.1 GCA_017301995.1 Verrucomicrobiota bacterium
GGCGGCGGCACAAGTCCCCGAATCTTCTCCCATAACTCATCCGATACCGTCCACGATTTGATCTGCGCCATGGCGGAAAAATGGCACGGCGCCCCGGAAAGTCAATATTTATTTACGGATAAGTTCTTAGCCGCGGGAACCTCACCCCGATCCACGATATCGCGCCGCAAGCGGAACCGCCCCGCGGTCAATAGCCGCCAGCTTCGAGTGACACACGACCTGGGCTTTGAATCCGTCGGGCAGGATGTTGCCGATGTAGTGGTCCACCAGGTCACGGGAGATGGCCGCGATCCGCTTTTCCGCTTCCAGAATGTCGCCGCTGGCTCCGTATTTCTTCTTGATGGCCTCGATTTCTTCGTAAGAACGCTTCTTGAAGAGATCTTCGAATTTTGTGTCAAAGCCGTGCCGGTCCTTTAGCGCCGTGTCCGCGGTTCTTCCCTCGTAGAGGATTCGGAGCGTCGCGCCGTCGTTCACGGCGTCCAGCAGCTTGTAGGTATCAATGTATTCGCCAAAGCGTTTTACCGTGCGCTTGTTGCCGTGCTTTTCGGTAATCAGGGGCGTGCCGGTGAAGGCCACACGCGTCGCATGGGGAAACGCCTCGAACACATTGTCCCCGAGATCCGAACCCTGGGTCCGGTGTGCTTCGTCAATCATCAGGAGAATCCTCTCGGAGTCATTGACGATGCCGAAGTTCGCCGCGGATGGCGGCTTTGCGTAAGCGATGACATCGGCCACCATGGCAGTCCTTCACGAACACATGATCCACCGTGATCCGGCTGACCTTCATGCCGTGGGGCAGCAAACCGTCGCCCATGAGTGACTGAACTCCATCCAGCACCTGGCGGATCTCGTCATTGGCGGATTCAAGGCTTCGCGCGTGCATTCGGCGCAGCCACTCCTCGCTCTCGCTCAATGCGGCGTCCTCCCGGAAAAGAGTCACGAAGCGGCTTTCCGCCTCCTTGCTGATCGAGTAGCGCATGGCTTCCGATGAACTGCCGGTCAGGCGCCTCATCGGCCCATAACCTGCGGAAAACCACCCATAGGAATTGGGTGACCAAGGCCCGCGTTCGGGAGTTTGAATCCGGCCACCGGCCGCGTTGCGCTTCTCGACCGAGCGGAAATAGGGGACTTCATCCGCCTTCTTTTCCGTCACCCAGCGCACGCCGGCTTCAAAGGTCTCCTTCAGATTTCCACCACCCCCTTTTTTGAATTTGTCGCATTCCTTATCCCACTTGATTCCGAGAACCGCCGACGCCTTGGATTGTCCCTTGTGAATCCAGCCGGTCGGAGATCCCATCAGGCGTCCCCCGGATTCCGGTCCGATTAAGGCAAGCGCCGCACTTCTCAAGATCGTGGACTTTCCCGAGCTGTTGCCACCGACAAAGACCGTCCAACCTGCAAAGCTGCCATCAGGCCGCTCCAGGTTGAAGTTCAAATCCGTGAATGAGCGGACGTTTTCCAGTTGAATTGTTTTGATATACATGGCGGTGGCGGGATTATTACTCGGAAGGTGGTGGTTTTCTGGATGAAGTGGCGGCGGGCCTCCTTTTCCTCACCGCCACGGAACAGCACGCCGTGGGGCATGACAGTGGCCATTTTGCCATCGGCCTTGAGCACGGCGAGCATGTGCTGGACGAACATGAGGTCGGCCTTTTTCCCCTTTTCCGGAAGCCAGACGGCGAAGCGGCCGGGGTAGTCCATGTCCTTCTTGATGTAGTTCTGGGAGAAGGGTGGATTGGCGAGCACGCGGTCGAAGCGGGCGAGTTCGCCGCCCTCGGCCTTGTGCTGGGGTTTCCTCAGGGTGTCCTCCTGCCGGATGTCGGCATGGGGGATGCCGTGGAGGAGCATGTTCATCTTGCAGATGGACCAGGTGGTGCCGATGGACTCCTGGCCGTAAAGCGAGAGGTCGCGCGGATCGCCGCCGCACTCGCGGACGTAGTCGCGCGTCTGGATGAGCATGCCGCCGGAGCCGCAGGTAGGATCGTAAACCGACATGCCGGGCCGGGGATCGACTATCTCGACGAGGCAGCGGACGACATCCGCCGGGGTGTAGAACTCGCCGGCCTTCTTGCCCGCGGAGTCGGCGAAGAACTTGATCAGGTATTCGTAGGCCGCGCCGAGCAGGTCGGGGAACTCGAAGTTCTCGTCGCGGAGGGGGATTTTCTCGAAGTTCTGGACGAAGTTCGAGAGCGTGTCGTCGTCGAGCGTGCGCTGGCCGATCTTGCGGTTGAAGTTGATGTGCTTGAGCACGTCCTCCAAGGCATCGACGTTGGCGTCTTCGAGGGCTTCGAGCGCCTTGTTGAGTTGGGAGCCGACGTTGGACTTGAGGTGGCGGATTTTTTCCCAGCGGGCTTCCTCGGGGACGAAGAAGGTGAATTTGTCCGGGTTCCGGAGCTGGGCCTCAATGATGTCCGGGGCGGCACCGCGTTTCTCCAGATCCTTGCGCAGGGCCTCGCGCTCCTGGTCGAAGAGGTCGCTCATCCGCTTGAGGAACAGCATGCCGAAGATGTATTCCTTGTATTCGGAGGCGTCCATGTTGCCGCGGAGGTCGTCACAGGCGCGGAACAGAAGGCCGGAAAGCTGGGAGAGGGTGAGTTTGGACATTGGAAAAATGCAAGTACAAGGCACCAACCGCGACTCATCGCGGTCACGACAGAAATCTAGCGCAAAGGAGCGGTAAAATGCGAGCTATTATTCGAGAATCCACAAAGTCACGACATGAAGCCAAATTGATCCAACCAGCCGAATTTCAGGATGACCGCGGGAAAGTTTCCACCGGGATCCTGCGGCGAATTGCAGTCGCCTCTGGCGGAGGAACTGGGCGGATCACTTGGCCGCATCGTGGTGGCTGCGGATTTCTTCCGGGGACAACGGTCGATCGTAGAACGCGACTTCGTCGAGTCCGCCCCGGTAAAGGCGGCGCATGTTCGGAGGCGCGCCGAAGTCCGGCGTCAGGAGCCGGCCGAGCAGCACATGGCACGGACCGATCGACTGATTCCGGTCCAGCGGAGTTTCGTTAGCCAGTTCGCCATCGACGTAAAGTTGGAGCCGTTCTCCGTTGCGTTGTGCGACAAGATGGGTCCAGCGGCACGGCACATAGATCCGGCGCGAATTGAGGTTCACTCCCAGCGAGGGACCGGCGGGCCAGCGGTGGAGAAACCGCACATTGCCCATTTCCTGTTTGTTGGCGACGATTTCCAACACCATGTGGTGGTTGTTGTGGGGCATCGGCTGTTCGGTGGAGAGCAGCGAGACCAGGGTGGAGTTACTGAAATTCTCCGCCTCGAACCACAGTTCGACGGCGTAACCCGCAACCGGCGACGGATGCCAGGGTTTCTCGAGGCGCAGCAGGCTTTCGAGATCGCCACCTTCGCCGGGGAACACGAGCGACCGGTTGCTCCGCGAGTGTTGGCGGAAGCCGATGTCGCCCCGCATGCGGAATCCGGGTCCTCCCGCGACCTCGTTGGGAAGCACGCCGCCAATTTCGCTTTCGAACCGCCAGTACCCCCATGGTTTCGAGGAAAGCACCAGATCCCGGTAATTCGCGGGGAGATTGAGCGGAACGACATCCGCCGGCAGCATCGTGGTGAATTGGCGGGGGTTGGCCTCGATATTCAGGGGCCTGTCGGCTCCCGGGATGACGCGCACCGACTCGGCCACCATCACCGATGTGCCCACCCTTCCGCCATTGGCTTTGCTTTCCACGAACACATCCGCTTGTCCGTCGAAGACCATCACATCGGTCGGCTCACCCGGACTCACATTCACGGCGAACTCGGTTCCCCGGTCAACGACGGTGCATTCGGGCGAATTCACGGAAAATCCTTCCGCTCCCTTGGGGACGCGCACCCTCAGTTTGCCGCGTCTGCAAACGACGGAATCAAGGGCCACGAGATCCAGTTCGACGGGTGCCTCGGCGGAAACCGTCACCCCGTTGAGCATGGAAAAGGTGAACCGTCCCGAATCGCATCCCAGCTTTCCTTTCGTTAGCGTGTCACCCACGCCCGGGGAGTTGCCGCCCTCCTGCCAGGACACATCCACCGCTCCCACCAGCACGGCCAGCGGCTGGGTTTCCGGGACCTGCGGCGCGTCTCCTCCGGTTGCCAAGGATTGCCGTTGCCATGGCCCCGCGAATTTCAGGGTCGCTCCTAACAGAACCAATGCCGCCGCCGCATACGGCCACCAGCGGAAGCGCCTCGGAGCGGTATTCGCCGGTCCGATACACTCGCCTTTGATCCGTTGCAGGACGCGGGCTTCAAATGCGGCGTCGCCATCGTCCGGGGCGTCTCCGCTTTCGTCCGGAGGAACGGTTTCCCAACCGAGGGAATCCGCCACCCGCAGCCAGCGTGGGACGGTTGACTGGACGGCCTTGATTTCGGATAGGATCGCAATTTCCTCCGCGAAACGGCGCCTGAAGTCACTGTCCGCACGCAACCTTCCAAGCAATTCCCCGCGCCGCACTCCTCGCACGTCGGCGCCATGCCATGCGGCCAAAAGGTCTTGTAAGTCCTTATCGATCATCGGGTGAGTTCTTTGCTGACGCAGGTTCTCAGGAGTTGGTGGGCGCGCCAATGGATTTGATAGATCGCGTTGACGGAGGTTCTGAGTTCGGCCGCCATTTTGGCGGGTTGCTCGCCATCGAGCCCGGCCCGCACCGCGCGGCGCATGCGTTCGGGCAGCCGTGTGATGCAGCGCAGCAGCGCTTCGATATCCTCGGTCCGGCGCGTGGTGGCGGCGGCTTCGAGTTCCTCGCCCGCGATTTCCGCCGCCTCGGCCCGGAAGCGGTCCAAAGCCCTGGATCTCCGGCCCGAACTGCGGAAGTGCATGCGTACCAGATTGCGGGCGATCCCCCGGATCCACGCCCCGAAGTCCGAGTCGCGCTGGAATGTGGAAAGTTTGCGGTATGCGGCGATGAAGGTTTCCTGCGCGAGGTCGTCGGCATCGCCGATATGGTAAACCAACCCGGCGAGGTAACTCCGCAGGGGAAGGCCGTAAGCGCGAACGACGAATTGGAACGCGTCCACATTGCCATCGGCAATGCGGTCGAGTATCGCGTTGAGTTCTTCGCTTTCCATCCGAGGCGAGTTTGCCGGAAAAACCTCAACCTTTCATCAAATTTCCAATTATTTCCCCGCGAGGGGCCAAGAATCCGCGCCGGGTTCGGTTCCGCTCCGGATTTCCGGACCGGCGCGTTGCCGGCAGGCGCCCGTCCCCCCGATGATCGGAAACGCGAGAGAAACGACCCCATCCGGCAAACTGTTGGCATGGGGGCGATCTTCCGGGCACTCCGGATTCGATGGTTTCTCCCGTTGCCCTGCCTGAGAACCACCCGAGCATGATGATCCAACCCGCCGCCATTTCCATCGCCTGCACCCTCGCCGCCGTTGCCGCTGAGCCGGTGAAGCTGATCACCCTCGACCCCGGCCACTTCCATGCGGCGCTCGTCCAGAAAACCATGGTTCCGGGCGTCTCCGGCGATGTGGATGTCTATGCGCCGGAAGGCCCTGAACTGGATCGGCACCTTGCCATGATCGGGGAGTTCAACCGCCGCTCCGAAAACCCCACGCGGTGGCAGATCCGGGTTCACAAATCCCCGGACTATCTCGCCATGATGGTGCGCGAAAAGCCGGGCAATCTGGTGGTGATCTCCGGCAACAACGCCAAAAAATCGCGCTACATTCTCGAATGCGTCAAGGCGGGGCTCCATGTGCTCGCGGACAAACCCATGGCAATCGATCCGGAGGGATTCGCCCTGATCGAGGAGGCCTACCGCATCGCCGGGGAGAAAAAGCTGCTGCTGCTGGACATCATGACGGAACGCAACGAGATCACCACCATCCTGCAGCGGGAGTTCTCACGCGAACCCGGGGTGTTCGGGGATATTGTCAAAGGAAGCCCCGAACAACCCGCCATCACCAAGGAAAGCGTCCATCACTACTCGAAGCTGGTGAACGGAGTGCCGCTGCAGCGCACGCCATGGTTCTTCGATCCGAAACAACAGGGCGAGGCGATCATGGATGTCACCACCCACTTGGTGGATCTCATCCAATGGGAATGTTTCCCTGACCAGATCATCATTCCGGAAGATGTCAAGATCGTCACGGCCCGCACCTGGAGCACGCCGATCACCCTCGATCAATACCGCCGCGCCACGAAGATCGATGCCTGGCCTGATTACCTGAAGCCACTCGTCGGTGCGGACGGCGTGCTCCAAGCTGCCGGAAATGGTGAGTTCAACTACACCCTCCGCGGCATTCACGCCAAGGTCTCCGTGAAATGGGCCTTTGAGCCCCCCATCGGTGCGGGAGACACGCACGACTCCATCCTCCGCGGCACCAAGGCCGTGCTGCACATCCGGCAGGGCGCCGCCCAGGGTTACAAGCCGGTTCTCTCGATCGAGCCCGTCAAGTCTCCCGATCCCAGTTGGCGCGCCTCGCTCGCGGATTCGGTTGCGCGTGTTTCAAAGAGATACCCCGGCATCTCGGTCAAGGAAACCGAAGGTCGCTGGGAGCTGCAGATCCCGGATTCCTACAAGATCGGTCACGAAGCGCACTTCCGGCAGGTGATCGAGCGCTTTATCGGCTTCCTCAATGGCGGGAAAGTGCCCGACTGGGAAGTTCCCAACACGCTTGCCAAATATAGGACGCTGATGGACGCGTGGCGCGTCAGCCGCCACTGAGCCACCTTTTCCCGGCCCCTCCAAGTTTCCACCGGCGGAATTCGGACTTTGCCGGGCAGAGAGGCGGCGGAAATATCCAAAATAAACCGAGAGATCCCATCCATTGCGGCCAATCCGTTCTGGAACCGTCGGTAGCCGAACGCCTGATGTGCGTTCGCAAAGCCGGTTTCCTGCCATTCCAAAACCAGAAAAGCCAAACCTCAAATCCCCAAAGCCAGATGAAACCCAGAGCACTTCCTCTCATTCTCGCCACTCTCGTTGCGGCATCTTCCGCCCGCTCCGCCCAGTTCACTTGGGACGGAGGTTCCGGAAACTGGGATACCTCGACCACCAATTGGACCGGCGTTGCCTGGGGAAACACCAACGCCGATGAAGCCGTCTTCGGCGGCACCGCAGGCACAGTGACGATCAACACCGGCTTCGGAGTCACCGCTAACAAGCTCACCTTCAATTCCGACGGCTATGTCGTCAATGGCAACGACTCCGCCGATGGGCTCACCCTCGCAGGCACCACGCCGACGGTGACCCTCTCAACCGGCCTTTCCGCCACCATCGATACCGTTGTCGCCGGATCGGCAGGCATCACCAAGTCAGGCGCGGGAACGCTGGTTCTCAACGGAGACAACACCTATACCGGAACCACCACACTCTCCGGCGGAACCCTCGTTGTCGGACATGCCAATGCTCTATCCGGAACATTCACCGGCAGCGGAGCCTCCATCCTCCGCCTCGCCACGGACGCGAGTGTCAGCGCCTTCAACCTCAATTCCGGCACCAACAACTCCTATACGGTGGTCGCGGACCGTGCGACGCCTGGGCCGGCCCTTACCCATACGCTTGGTTCGTCTTCCCTGGGCGGAGGCACCTCCACGATCACCTTCCAAACCGGAACCAATGTCACCAGCGGAACGGCCGCCGTCTCACTGGCATCCCTCACGCTTTCCGCAGGGAGCACGAATCTCACCACCACTCTCAATCCGACAACCGCCACCGTCACCATCGTCGGCAATGTGGACCGCACTGTAGGATTGGCCAAGACGCTGAAGCTGGATGGCACCATCGCCGGCAACGCGATCGACGGAGTGATTTCCAATGGCTCAGGGACTGGAGCATCGGTCTCCGTCACGAAGAGCAACACCAGTACATGGACGCTGAACAACACCGCGAGCACCTATACCGGCATCACCACAATCAGCGGAGGCGCACTGGAAGTCGCCAGCCTTGCCAATGGTGGCTCCAACAGTTCCATCGGGGCCTCCACCAATGCCGCCACCAACCTCGTCTTCGGAGCATCCGGAGCCATCCTGCGTTACGTCGGCACCGCCGATGTCGTCACCGACCGCGGCTTCACCACCAGCAGCGGCACGGGAGGCGGGGCCACCATCGCCTCCTCAGGCACCGGCACGCTTGGCTTGGACAATGCGGTGGCCATCGCCTACGGAACCGCCAATCAGACCCGCACCCTGACGCTCGATGGCACCAACACGGGAGCGAACACCTTCTCCAAGGTCATTGCCAACAACGGTACCTCCGCCACCAGTCTGACGAAAAATGGCACCGGAACCTGGACCCTCGACGGAACGGCTGCCAATACCCACACCGGCACCACCGCCATCAACGGCGGCCGGCTCATCCTTGCCAAGACCGGAGTCAACGCCATCGGCGGCAACCTGACGATTGGCAATGCAGGCGTGGGTTTGGATTACCTTCAACTCAATGCCAGCGACCAGATCGCGGACACCAGCGTCGCCACCTTCAATGGGTCGGGCTCCAATGCCGGCATTTTCCAACTCAACAACCAGAACGAAACCATTGCCGGACTCGTCAGCACCGGCGGCGCGGGCATTGTGGAAAATGGTAATGCCTCAGCGGGCACCAGCACGCTGACCCTGAGCTTCGCCTCAGGCACGCAGACCTTCTCCGGCATCCTGCAGGACAACGGCGGCAGCGGTAGTGGCATCCTGGCCCTGACCAAAGCCGGAGCAGGCACCCAGGCACTGACCGGCACCAGCACCTACACCGGTGTCACCACCATCAATGGCGGTACCATTGCCGCGACTGTGCTCGCCAACGGCGGCACAGGCAGCTCCATCGGTTCCGCCCCGAACGCCGCATCCAACCTCGTCTTCGGCGCTCCCGGAGCCGTCCTGCGTTACACCGGTTCCACCGATGTCACCACCGACCGCAGCTTCACCACCAGCAGCGGAGCGGGCGGCGGGGCCTCCATCTCATCCTCCGGCACGGGCACCTTGAGCTTCGACAACACCGTGGCGATCGATTTTGGCACCACCGCCCAAACCCGCACTCTGACCCTTGGCGGCACCAACACCGGGCTGAACACCTTCTCCAAAACCATCACCAACAACGGCGGCTCAGCCACCACCCTGACCAAGAACGGAGCCGGCCGCTGGGTGCTCGATGTGGCGAACAGCTACTCGGGCGCAACCAATGTGGATGCCGGGGCCTTGCGCATCACCCACGGCTCAGCCCTCGGGACCACCGGTGGTGGCACCACAGTGGGTGGTCCCACCGACGGCAGCCTCGAAATCGCGGGTGGTATCTCCACCAGCGAACCGATCACCCTCCAGGGAAACAACAACGCCTCCGCCGCCAACCAAATCGTCAGTGTCAGCGGAAACAATACAATTTCCGCCAACATCACCACGACCTCCGGCGGCACCAATCACAGCATCAGCAGCCTCGCGGACAAGCTCACGATCAGCGGCAACGTCGCGCCCATCGTTAACAACACCCGTTCCCTCTACCTTCGCGGCGCGGGCGACGGCGAAATCACCGGCGGATACAACAAAGGCAGCGCCACCACCGCGACATTGTTCAAGGAAGGCACCGGCACCTGGACGATCTCTGGCACAAGCACCTACAACGGAGACACCACCGTCTCCGGCGGCACGCTCTCCCTCGGCCAAGTCAACACCGCCAACGACGCCTCCACCGTCAGCATCGCCTCCGGCGCGGTCCTCGATCTCGCCTTCGCCGGCACCGATACCGTGGACAAGCTCTTCATCAATGGTGTCCAGCAACCCGCAGGCCCCTACACCAGCGCCCACCCCTCCGGTGCCTTCACCGGCGGAGGCACCCTCCTGGTAGGCTCCGGCTTCGCGTCATGGATCACCGGCACCTTCGCCAACGGAAGCGTACCCGGCGGACAACAAGGACCCAGCGACGATCCGGACAAGGACGGCATCTCCAACCTGGTCGAGTATGCCATTGCCGGTCTCGATCCCACCGTTTCCAACGGAGCCATCGGCACCTTCAGCGGCCTCACACTCACCTTCACCAAGCGCACGCCGCTGGCTACAGATATCAGTTATATCATCGAAACCTCGCCCGATCTCCTGAATCCCTGGACCGCCCAAGTCACCCACGGCCCCGGCAACACCGACCCCACCATCACCTACACCCTCCCATCAGGCGGCGGCAAAGTTTTCGCGCGCCTCAAGGTGGAAAAATAGTAAATAACCCTCAACTGCACGGGGGGCCGCATGTTCCTCGGGCAGCTTTCCCTACCGTCGTATCCGCTCCGATTTCCGGCAATTCGGAAAATAATTCCCGATTTTCGAGAGATTCCGTCCGCTTCGGCAAATTTGATCCGGGGCTTGTCGCCATATGCCTCCCGCCATCGCCATGAAATCAAAAACCCTCGCCGTATTCCTCGCTGCCTTTTTCGTCAGCCAGTCCGCCCGCTCCGCCACCTTTACTTGGAACGGCGGCGACGGAGATTGGGACACGACCTCCGCCAATTGGTCACCCTCCAACTGGGTAAGTGCCAGCACGAATGACGCCGTCTTCGGCGGCACCGCGGGCACAGTGACAATCAACACCGGCACCGGCGTCACCGCCAACAAACTGACCTTCAATTCCGACGGCTATTTCATAAACGGCAACATCGCCGCCGACACGCTCACGCTGGCCGGCACCACGCCGACAGTCACCGTCACCACCGCCGGTCAATCCGCGACCGTCAACGCGATCATCAACGGCACGGTCGGGCTCACAAAGGCTGGCGCGGGCACGCTGGTGCTCAACGGAGCGAACACCTACACCGGCACGACCGAACTCAGTGCCGGAACCCTCGTGATCGGTCATGTGGATGCCATGTCCGGCACCCTGACCCGAACATCCGGCAGCGGGACTGCCATCCTCCGTCTGGCCACCGACACCAGCGTCAGCGCCTTCCAGCTCAATTCCGGCACCAACCGGTCCTACACGGTTGTCTCGGACCGCGCCACCTCCGGCACCGGCATCACCCATGCCCTCGGATCGGCCAGCCTGGGCGGCGGCAGCACCAACATCACCTTCGAGGCGGGCGGCAATGTCACCAGTGGCACGGCCGGTATTTCACTCTCCTCCCTGAGCCTGTCGGCGGGCATCACTGCGGGCGGCACCCTGACCACCACGCTCACACCCACCACGGCCTCCCTCACCATCCTCGGCAATGTCACCCGCTCGGGTGCCACCACCGGGAGCACCAAAATTCTCGCCCTCGCCGGTTCATCCACCGGGAACTCGGTGGGCGGCTCGATCAACAACGGCGACGCCGACGACATCGTCGCCGTCACCAAAAGCGGCACCAGCACCTGGACGCTGAATGGCACGAACAGCAATTACACCGGCGTCACCACCATTTCCGGAGGCGTGCTCGAAGCCGCCGCCCTCGCCAACGGCGGGTCCAACAGCTCCATCGGGGCATCCGCCAACGCGGCCACGAGTCTGGTCTTCGGCGCTTCCACCGCCACGCTGCGTTACATCGGATCTTCGAATGTCACCATCGACCGCGGCTTCACCACCAGCAGCGGAGCCGGCGGCGGCGCGACCATCGAATCCTCCGGCACCGGAACCCTCACACTGGATAACACGGTAGCCATCGGCTTCGGCACAAACAACGAAACCCGCACCCTCACCCTCGGCGGCACCAACACAGGGGGCAACACATTTTCGAAGACCCTTGCTAACAATGGAACCGCCGCGACCAGCCTGAACAAGACCGGCACCGGAACATGGATCGTGAATGGCGGCAATTCGTTCACAGGGCCCACCAACATCAGCGGTGGCACCCTCGTCGCCGGAAGCGTTGGAGCGCTCACCACCTCCAGCGCGGTCAATATTTCCACCGCCACAGGGTCGGGCACCCTGCGCCTCGCCACCGACACCTCGGTGGATGCCTATCTCATCGGCTTGAGCAGCAGCAACCCGGGCACCATCGTTTCGGACAGAGCCACCAGCGGGGCGGGGTTGACGCATGTTCTGGGCGCCGCGTCGGTTGGAGCCAACGCCATCCACATCCAGGCCGGCGGCAATGTTAGCAGCGGAACCGCCGGTGTTTCGTTCGCATCGCTCTCGCTCGCGTCGGGAGGCGGAGGCATCACTCTCCTCAATCCTGTCGCCTCGGTTCTAACCATCACTGGTGCCGTGAACAGCACCAGCAACTCGGCGAAGACCCTCGACCTGGGCGGAACCTCGGCCGGAAACACGATCAGCGGCGTGATCTCCAACGGAACCAATGTGGTCAGCCTCGCCAAGAGCAACACCAGCACCTGGACCCTCGACGGAGCCTCCGCCAACACCTACACCGGCACCACCAGCGTCAGCGGCGGTACGCTCGTGCTCGCCAAAACCGCCGGCGTCAATGCCATCCCTGGCAGCCTGACGATCGGTGACGGAACCGGAATCGACATCGTCCAGTTGAGCAACGGCAACCAGATCGCGGACACCGGCGTGGCCGCTTTCAACGGCACCGGGGCCAACGCCGGAATCCTTCGTCTCAACAACCAGAGCGAGACAATCGGCGGCCTCAGCAGCACCGGCGGCGCGGGCATTGTGGAAAACGGCAACGCCTCCGCAGGCACCAGCACGCTGACGCTGAATGTCTCCTCGGGCACGCAAACATTCTCCGGCATCCTGCAAAACAACGGCGGTAGCGGTAGCGGCGTCCTGGCCCTCACCAAATCCGGCAGCGGCACCCAGGTGCTTTCCGGAAACAACAGCTACTCCGGAGCCACCACCGTAAGCACCGGCGTGCTGCGGATCACAAATGACTCGGCCCTCGGAACCACCGCGAACGGCACCACGGTCGTCGGTGCCGCAACCCTTGAAATCTCCGGTGGAATATCCACCGGCGAGCCTCTCACTCTCCAAGGCAACAACACCGCCTCCAGCGCCAATCAACTCGTTAGCGTCAGCGGCAACAACACGATCACCGCCAATATCAGCAACACCTCCGGCGGGACCAATCACAGCATCACCAGTCTCGCGGGCAAGCTCACCATCGACGCCAACATCTCTCCCATCGTCAACGGCACCCGCCCGCTCTATCTCCGCGGCGCGGGCGACGGCGAAATCACCGGCGGCTTCAATCAGGGCGCCGCCACCACCGCTCCGCTCATCAAGGAAGGCACCGGCACCTGGACGCTTTCCGGCACGAGCACCTACAACGGCGACACCACCATCTCCGGTGGCACTCTTCAAATCGGCAACGGCGGCACCACCGGCCGCCTCACCGCCACCAGTGGGATCACCAACAACGCCAACCTGACCATCAACCGCAACAATGCCATTTCCCAAGCCACCGACCTCGGCGCGGGCGCGGTCATCAGCGGCACCGGATCGTTCACCCAGGCGGGCACAGGCACCACCACCCTCACGGCGGACAACACCTACACCGGCACCACCAGCGTCAATGCCGGCGCACTCATCGTCAATGGCACCCACAGCGGCACCGGCGCGGTCTCGGTGGCCAGCGGCGCAAAATTGGGCGGAGGCGGAGTGCTGGCAGCGTCCACGAGCGTCTCCGGCATCCTCGCCCCCGGCAACAGCATCGGCACCCTAACAGTCCAAAACGATGTGACCTGGCAGGGAGCGGCCACGGCAGGCACCTCGACGGATTGGCAGTTCGAACTCGGCCTATCTAACACGAGCGACCTCATCAACATCACCGGAGGTTCCAGCGAGTTCATCAAAGACAACTCCCTCGGATCATTCTTCCGCTTTGATTTCCTAGGTTCCAATGAAACGGGAACCTTCACGCTGGCAAGTTGGGAAAGCTCCGCGGATCTTTCGGGCGGAGCCTTGGGAACCAACTTCCTGCTCTCGGATTTCAGCTACACGAATCTGGGCGGCGGCAACACCGGCACCTTCGGATTCAATGGCACCTCCTTGCAGTTCACGGTGGTTCCGGAACCCGATGCGGCCCTGTTGGGAGGCATCGGGATTCTCCTCTGCTTCCGGCGGAAGCGCGGCTGATCCGCGTTAACCCGAATCCGCAGCCTGCGATTGATAGACACATCCGCGGATGTTTTTCGCCGTGCGGGCGATCAGGTCCGGAGTCCCTTACGCCAGACCGTCAACCCTCCGGAAGCCGCCGGTGATTCCGTTTCAAATCCGGATCTTGCGAGAGATTCACCCGCCACCGGCAGAATTCCCGTGATAGCCGCTCCGCCGCCGCCCTCCCGCCGCGTCGTTTGGCCCTCGATCAAACGCCCATTCACCAACATCCTTGCCGCCCCGTCCTTTCATCCATGAAAAACTCTCTAGCCTCACTTCCGACATCCGGCGTGATCCTGTTATCATTCTTTTCGTCTCTCCTGTCCGCCCAGGCCGCTCCCTTGGTTAGAAAATCGGATGCGAAAGAACCGCCATTGATCCGGTATGACAAGAACCCGGAACGCTCGCGGGAGCCTGAAGTCCCTTTGGATGGCTCCACCCTTCTCCAAGTCACGCAGGGGCTCATCCCTCTGGTGGAGCATCGGGATTACAGGGTCTCCGGCGGCAAGGTGATTTTCAGCAAGGCCTACGCCGCCGGTCTGAAGGGTCGCACCCATCTCACCCTCCGCTTGAAGGACGGGTCCCAGCGGGATATAACCCTTTACTCGTTTGATTCCTCCAAGACGGCCCCTGGCATCGACTTCAGCCCTCCTGCCGGCGCTTACGATTCGCCGCGCAGGATCATTGTGACCAGCGCGGCCGTGGACGCGAGGATCCGCTTCACCACGGACGGCAGCGACCCCACTGAAAAAAGCCCGAGCATCGGTTATACCACCGTCCATGTGGATCGCACCATGACCATCAAGGCCCGTGCGTTCACCAAAGGCAAGGAACCGGGCCCCGTCTTCAGCGCGGATTACCGCATCACCGGCGAGGGCAAGTCCAACCCATTCCCCAAGGAACGCATCCTCGATCCCACACCCGGCGCGGGGTCTTATCAGGTTTATGTCGGCGCCGCCTTCTACATGGATGAAATGCTGGACCGCGACCAATGGTCCTATGTCGCCGACACGGCGGACGGTCTCTATCACCGTTTCCTCGGTGTGGACCCGCTCGGCATCGATGGGAAAAAGAAACTCGGCTCCCATTTCAAAGGCGGCAAGGCCATTCTGGAAGGTGGCCTACGCGGACCCCAACATATCCGCCAGGACCTCGAATGGATCGATGAGGTTAAGGAAATGGGGCTTCGGCCGGTGGCCACTTTCGTCAACGGCCTCAACAGCTCGGAAAAACAGGACCCCAGCGATCTAACGGAATCATGGAAGCAGAGACTTGAACTCAATCGCAAGGCCGGAATCGAAAGCTATACCATGCAGGCACCCCACCGCATCGCCGATGCAGGAGGCTGGGCATCCCCGATCTACGACCGCACCCGCCGCTGGACGCTGATGTCCAATGGCACCTCTTCCGACGCACCGACCTATCTGTTCACCCGCCGCCCCGAGAACTACCGGCAGGCGGTTTATGACCTGATCCGCTGGACCCACCAAAACAAACTCAAGTTCCTTTTCATCGTCTCCCCCAACGAAGGCTCGGACACCTTTCTTCAGGACACGGTCACGACCGTGAAACTCCTCGAAGATCACGGAGCCGGTCCCGATTTCTACGGCGTCACCCTCTACGGCAAGCGCCCGCTCCACATGGTCCCGGAAGCCATCCTCGACAAGTCGGGAAATCGTATCGGCACCTCCACCCTCACCGGCGTAAGCTATTATCTCCTGAAACACGCGAGGGCGGACAGCGGCGAACTCGACCTCTGGATCGACGCGGGAAATGGAAAGACATTTCTCCGGAATCCGCCATCAGGCGAGCCTGCCACAGCAGTGTCCGCATCCGCGGTTCGTTCGGCATCGGGAACCGTTGATCTCGTGATCACCAACCGCAGCAATTGGGTGGACTTCATCCCCGTGCTGAAAGCCAAACCCGCATCACCCGCAGACACTCCCAAGTTCGTGCTCAACGGCAAGGACATCTCCTCGTCCGTCCTCGGAGAAGGTCACACCTTTCTCCGTGAAGACCGCCTCCTTCCCGGCCAAAGCCGCAAGGTCACGGTCACCCTCCCATCGACTTCCGCCGGCAGCCTGACTTTGCAACTCCTCCCTCACCCAGGGTCCCGCTTCGTCCGCGACTCGTTCACTCTGAACCCGTGACCACGCGGCGTTTCCCTCAATCCATCCGCTTCCCGACGACGGGCCGCTGATTATTCGGGCCGTTGATCGTCGTATTCCCAGATTCCATGAAAAAGCACTACGTTCCCGCAAACCCTGACTTCAAGAAGAGCCCGCACACCGGCCTCACCCGCCAGCATTACATCGACAGCGCCCGCTATGTGCTCGAGCGCGCTTTCAAGCATGTGAAGTCGTTCGATCAGCCCATCATTTTTCCAACCATCCCCGGTAGCAAATCCTACCCGCAACCGGATGATCCGCCGTGGCGCACCCGTTCCCACGAGTTCGAGGCCCTCGAACGCACCTTCAACCTCGCGGCACCCCTCATCCACATCGATCCCGATGCCAGCATCAAGGGCATCCACCTGCGGAAATACTACCTCCACCACTTCCACCGCGCGCTAACTTCTGGAAACCCCAACAGCATCCCGATGCCCGATGAGTTGCCGGATGCGACCTATCAGTTCACCTGCGAGTTCGGCGGTTGGACCAAGACGATGCTGCTCATGCCGGATGTGCTCTGGCCGCATTGGACGAAACAGCAACAGGACGAGGTCGCCGCCGCCATCTCCAAATGGGCACACCACCGCACCACCCAGAACAACTGGCGCCTCTTCAACATCTGCGCCCTCTCATGGCTCAAACTGAAAGGTTACGATATCGATGATGACTTGCTCAGGAGTCACCTACTCTGGATCGCCTCCTATCACGCCGGCAACGGTTGGTATCTGGAACAAAGTTATAACTATTACACCATCAGCCTCTTCGTCGTCTATGGCACGATCTGGAACCGCGCCTTCGGCGACAAATACTACCCGGAAATCGCCGCGGTGCTGGAAAAGAGCTTTGACGAACTGTTTCTCACCTATCCGAACTTCTTCGGCCGCGACGGCTACATCAACATGTGGGCGCGCAGCATCTGTTACCGGCTCTGGATTTCCGGCGGATTTCCGGTTTCCTTCCTGCTGAAATCCAAACCGCTCGACCCCGGCTGGGCCCGCCGCCTCTGCTCGGGCTCCCTCCTCCAGTTCCTCACCCGCGACGACTTTTTCGTCAATGACATCCCCGCCCTCGGCTTCTACGGCCACCGCGAGTTCGCGATTCAGAACTACAGTTGCCCGGCCAGCCCGTTCATCATGTTTCTCCCCTTCATCGCCCTCGCCCTGCCGGAGGACTCGCCCTTCTGGACGGCAAAGGAGCACGACGGCGCATGGACCAAACTCGGGAAGAAATCCCAACGCATCATTCTGGAGAAACCCGGCCTCGCCCTCGTCAACCACGGCAGCACCGGCACCTCGGAAATCATCTCCGGCAAGGTCTATGATGACGATCACAACTATTCGAAGCTCGTCTTCAACACCCACTTCCCGTGGGAGGACCACAACCCGCAGGGCGGCACCTCGCAGGAATACGGTTTCCGCAGCCTCGATCCGCGCGACCTCAGCGGAATGGATATCAACTTTTATCTAACCGGCCGCGCGGTGAACAACGAGGCGTCCATAACCGCGGGTTTCACCACCGCGCAAAGCATCCTCTTCAACGGCGAACGCGACGGCGTGCTCTACCGCCAGTTGCTCATGCGCAAACCTCCGAACAACGGCGTCGGATACATCATCGACCTCGCGGAAATCACCATCCCCGGCGGCGTCGTCCGCGTGGACCGCTGCCGCCTCGCCTTCGAACACGAACTGACCCTAGGCCACTTCGGCCTCCCCCATGTGAAAGGAAAAAAGGCGCTCGTGGAGAAGATCACCCATGGCGAGGCACAAGGACTCTCCGCATCAATCCCCGGCCGCCAACTTTTGTTCCTCGCCTACTCGGGGTGGGACAAGGTGAAAGCCACCGTCCACAAGGGCTTCAACGCGGAGACGGAGTCCAGCACCGTGCTCGGTGCCTATCGCAAGCGCACTTCCAAGAATCCGCCGATGGAACTGATGATCTCGGTGATGCTTCACAAAACCGATGACACACCTTGGACAAAAGCCCAACTGCAGCCGATCCGCAGAATCCAACTGCTCGAGGTGATGCCCTCCGGTTCGGTGATCGGAGCCAATCTCACCCTCGCGGATGGCACGACGCGGGTCGTGGATTTCAAGGATGTGGATGGTTATAAATCCTGCTGATATCATGAAGATCGAACACGTCGCTTTCAACGTCGCGGATCCGGTAGCCGTCGCCAGGTGGTATCAGGAACACTGCGGCCTCCGCATCGTCCGTCACATTCCCCAACCGGCCCAGACCCATTTCCTCGCGGATGGCGGAGCCACCGTGCTGGAAATCTACTGCAATCCACCCGACCAGATCCCGGACTATCGGGACATGAATCCGCTCCTTTTTCACCTGGCGCTGGCCAGCACCGATCCCTCTGCCGACTCGCAGCGCCTCATCGCCGCCGGGGCGTCGTGGGTGGAGGAACTCCACACGCCCGATGGCTCTCATCTCGTGATGCTGCGCGATCCATGGGGGGTGGCCCTCCAACTCTGCCGCCGCGCGAAGCCCCTGCTCTGAACCCCCTCTCGCAACCGCTCTCATGAAACTCACTGTCATTTCGCTCGGTTTTCTAACCGCCTTCGCCGTCGCCCAGGAATGGAAACCCGTGGCACCCACCGAAAAACTGCTCTACGACATCAGCTTTGAAAATGACGCACCCGGCGGCCAGCCATCGGGGGTGAAACTCGAAGGCAAAGGCCTCATCGCCGCCGATGACGGCAGCAAGGTTCTGCAACTCAGCGGACCCCGGGCCGGCATCACCCTGCCCACCGTCAAACTCGCGCCGTGCCAGTTGGGAAACCAGAACCCCACCCTCATCACCTTCAATCTCAAGTTTGATGACGCCGGGGAATTGATCATTGGAAACCAAGCGAAGGAAGCCGCCATCACCTTTGCCCGCATCAGCAAGGACGGCGCAGTCTTCGACGGCGCGGATACCCAAGGTGCTGCCGCCGTTCAGCGCGGTGTCCTCAAGGCCGGAGAATGGCATCAGGTTTATATCAACTTCGACCCCAGCTTCAAAGGTTATTATATCTCCTTCACCGGAGCCGACGGGAGGCGCGTCGAATACCTGCGCCGCTTCAAACAGGCGTCCTATGACTTCACTCTCGCCATCAGCGCATCCGCCGCCGGCGGCAAGGTCTCCATCGACAACATCCGCGGCATCACCGGCTTCGCCTTGGACAAGATGCCCAAGCAACCGCATTTCCCGAAAGGGGAGACCTACGAACCCCAACCGGTCGTCACCACGCTCACGGCATCCCCCAAGAGCCCGGATCTAACCGTGCGTGCCGGAACCTTGTTCGAGACGGTGAAACTCACGGCTCATCCCGTTTCTCGAAACGGCACCCTCTTTCTGCCCGCGTCGGAAACCTTCCGCGCCTTGGGGGCGTCCGTGGAATGGGACGCCTCCACGGGTGTGCTAACAGCCCGCAAACACGAACTGGAAGTCCGCCTCAAGGCGGGATCCAACACGCTCATCGTCAACGGCGCCTCCAAGAACCTTTCCGCTGCACCGGTCCTGGTAGAAGGTTCCCTCCTCGTTCCCATCGATCTCTTCAACCTGATCCCGGACCACAAGGCGGCATGGTCTTCCACCGAGAATCGCGCCACCATTGAGAATGGCCAGATCCGCAGGAGACTCGGCACGAAAACCACCAACGATGCCCCCTCGGGTGAACGCGAGATCGTGGTTGGCGAGATCCCACCCTCCGGCCCGCGAAACACGCTGCCTTTGAGATATACCTTCAAGAACCCCGGCGGCAAAGCCGGCTTCGCGTGGACCACCCTCGATTTCAAGGAAACCGACGACTGGAAACCCGTGGCGTCCTATGTTGCCCTCCAAAAGCTGATGGAGGAGGAAAACCGCAAGGAAGTCTGGATCCGCTTCCAAGCCACGACCCTTCCGGACAACTATAACAACACCTACTTCACCTCCAGACACGATGGCACCATCAACTCGTTCATCAATGGCGAGGGACTCAGGGCCAATGTCAGAGGCGACGGCAAACATTGGGTCCGCTTTTTCAACTACTTCACCCGCAAGGATGCGGTGAACAAACCCGCCCAATACGGACTCCACTACAAAGCCGGCGGCAAACCCCTGCTCGATGTCGAACTGGTGCGCGGAAAATCCGACAAGCCGGTCGAACTGCGGGATGCCGGAACCTATCAGGACGGAAAGGGCAAGGTGCTTTCGGACAAATTCAAGGTGGTTCTGGACATCGCCCACATCCGCGATTCCCAATGCATCAAGGGATCGGATGGATATTATTATATTGTGGGCACCCCCTGTCTGCACGGTTCCATTCCCTATGCGCGGGGCATCAACGACGGCATCGAACTGTTCCGTTCCAAATCCCGATCCGGCCCCTTCGAGAGCATGGGTTATGTCTGGAAATTCGATACCGCAAGCTGGCTCAACACCCGCTATTTCACGGTCGATCAGGAACGCAACATCTGGGCGCCCCAGATCCACGAGTTCGACGGCAAATGGCATCTCATCTTCTTCGCCACCAAGTTTCCCAAGAACGGTCTCGAAGGCTATTCGATCTTCCAGATCGGCATCGCCGTCGCCGACAATCCCCTCGGGCCCTACAAGGAAACCACCGACAAGCCGCTCATCAGCGCCCCGGACCCGCACCTCTTCCGGGACGACGACGGTTCCACCTATCTAACCTACGGACACGGGTCGATCGTGAAGCTCAAGCCGGGGCTCGACGGCCTCGCCGACACACCCCGCCTCATGTATCCCGGCAACGCCCCCTACCTCTGCAACGAGGGCTCCACCCTGTTCAAGGCAAACGGCAAATACTATTTCGGCGGTGCCTTCTCGACCTACTCCTTCGATCAAAAGGGAAAAATGCTCGGCCAAACCTACGACTGCGTCCTAGCCGAGGCGGACAGCGTTTACGGCCCCTACGGAAACCGTTACATCGCCGTGAAGAACGCCGGCAACAATTCCTTCCTCAAGGACTCCGACGGCAAGTGGTATGCCACCGTCTGGCAGCCCGGAAAGATCACCAGCCTGGTCAAAATGGAGCTCGGACCTGACAGAAAGTGGCGTCCCGCATCGAATTATACGGTGGTGCCCCCGGATGTGAGATACTGAATCCGGGCACTCTTCCCCTGAACATCATGCACGCTCAACCACCTAACATATGCCGCAGGAAGTGGGTTTCCCGGATCGGAGCCACCGTCACCGCATTGGCGGTCATCCTAGCGGCAGGCACCGCGCTCGCCGCTTCACGTCCTAACATCATTATCCTCTACGCCGATGACATGGGCTACGGCGATCTCGGCGCGAACAACCCGGAGTCGAAAATCCCCACCCCCCAACTCGACCGCCTGGCGGCGCAGGGAGCGCGCTTCACCGATGGCCACAGCTCGTCGGGCGTTTGTTCACCGTCCCGCTATGCCATGCTCACCGGCCGCTACCACTGGCGGGATTTCTACAGCATCGTCGATGCGTTCGGTGATCCGGCATTCCCTCCCGGCCGCCTCACCTTGCCGGAAATGCTGCGCAAGCAGGGTTACACCACCGCCTGCATTGGCAAGTGGCACCTCGGCTTCGACTGGGCGTCCATCCGCAAACCCGGGAAACCCGCAAACTCGATCCAACACGACGACTACGATTGGTCAAAGCCCTTCCGCGGAGGTCCCTGCGATCATGGGTTCGACACCTATTTCGGCGACAATGTCATCAATTTCCCGCCCTACGCGTGGATCGAAAACGACCGGCTGCCCCTTGCGCCGGACAAGACATTTGCCAAGTCCGACTTTACCGGAAGCCCGAAGGAAGGCGGCTGGGAATGCAGGCCGGGTCCCGGTCGCTCGGATTGGGATCCCTATCAGACGCTGCCTACCCTAACACGCCGTGGCGAGGAATTCATCCGTTCACGGAAAGGGAAGGACGAACCCTTCTTCCTCTTCTTCGCGCTGCCCTCGCCCCATGCGCCGATCATTCCCATCGCGGAATTCGATGGGAAATCCAAGGCGGGACCCTACGGCGACTATGTGGCCCAGACGGATGATTCCTGCGGCCGGATTCTCAGCGCCCTTCGCGATGCGGGCCTTGAACAAAACACCATCGTCGTATTCACCGCCGACAACGGCCCGGAAAACTACGCCTACAACCGCGACGAGAAATTCGGACATTGGTCGTCCGCTCCATTCCGGGGACTCAAACGCGATCTCTACGAAGGCGGCCACCATGTTCCCTTCGTTATCAAATGGCCGGGCCTCACCAAGCCGGGAACCGTTTCCGATGCGCTCATCTCCCAGATCGACCTAATGGCCACCTTTGCCTCCGCGACCGGCTTCAGCCTTCCGGCGGATGCGGCGGAGGATTCCCATGATTTCCTCCCGTGGTTCAAGGGGAACACCAAGGAGTCCCCGCGCGAAGCCCTCGTCCACAACACCAATCCCGGAAACTTCGCCATCCGGAAGGGCGAGTGGCTGCTCATCGATGCCAAATCCGGCTACACCTCCAAACAGCCGCCACCGGCGTGGATCGGGAAACACGGAGCCATCACGAACGCGGGCGCCAAAGGTCAGTTGTTTCATCTCAAGCAGGACATCGGCCAACTCCACGATGTCACAGGCGAACACCCCGGCAAAGTGGCGGAACTCCGCGCGCTTCTCAAAAACATCCGCGCGCAGGGACACTCGGCACCGCGGTTGGGAGCGGGATCCAAACCCTAACCGCTCATGAAATCACACCCGGTCCGCCGTCATCTGGTTCGATGAAAATTCCTGTGTTAGCTGCCGCTTTCGCGCTCATTGTCCCGGCATTCGTCAATGGCAGCCCTACGCCGGCGATCCGCTATGTACTCACGCAACCCGACGGAGGCGAGGATAGCTTCTGGGCATGGCCGAATCATGGTGACAGCGCGTGGAAGAGAGCGGAGTCCTTTCGGGAGATCGGTGCCGCGATCAGGAACGCCAGGTCCACCGAGGCATGGATCCGCATGGAGGCGGATCTAACCGCCGCATCCGTCAACAACTCGTATTTCCGCATCCGCCACAGCGGGCCGGTCGAGGTGTATGTCAATGGGCTGAAGCGGGTTGTAGCAACGGAAGCCGCGTCCGATTTCATGGATTACCCGAGCGGCCGCCGCCGGCCCGAGTCCATCGGCCGGAACGTTTATGCCATCCATTTCCAACACAAGGAGGGTGCCGAGCCGGTTCTCGACATCGAGTGGCGCTCGGCCCCATGGACCGCACCTCCGGCGGAATCGCGTTTCCCTGATCCGGTTCTTCCGGATGCGATCCGCGACGCCCAGGTCTGCCCGGGCCCGGATGGCGCCTATTATCTAACCGGAACGACCGGTGACGAAGCCTTCCTCAAGCCCGGCCCCGATGCATGGCTGCGCGGTCCTGGCATCCAGGTGTTCAAATCCACCGATCTCCGCCACTGGAAGTCGCTCGGATGGGTATGGACTTTCGAGCGCGACGGCACCTGGAACAAGGAGTTCGGGACATTCGGAGAACGCGGCCCGGCGCGCGGCATCTTCGCGCCGGAGATCCACTATCTGAAGGGAAAATTCTGGCTCGTTTATTCGGTAAACCATACGACCCCGAAACATCGTTTCGGCATCGGATTGGCTTGCGCCGAGAGGCCGGAGGGGCCCTGGCGCGAGATGTCCCCCGACCATCCCTTGACCGAGGGTTTCGACCCCAGCCTGTTTGAAGACGACGACGGCAAGGTCTATCTCCTCAAACACGGCGGCGAGATTTCCGAACTCTCCGCGGACATGACACGGCTCGTCTCGCCAGCCCGCCAACTGACGGCGGAGAACTTTCCGTCGGTCGGCTACGAAGGCGTTTGTCTGTTCAAATCCCAAGGGAAATACTTTCTCACCGCTGCGGAGTGGAATGTCCACGAAGACGGCACGCAAAGCTACGACAGCATGGTGGCCGTCTCCACCAATCTGTTCGGCCCCTACGGCCCCCGCCAGTGCGCGCTGCGGTATGGCGGTCACAACGGCTATTTCCATGATGCCAACGGCAATTTGCAGGCAACCATTTGGTGCTACCCCGATCACGATCCGCACTGGCAGAAAACTTCCATTGTTCCCATGCGTATCGGGCCGCATACTTCCGGACAATCCGCGCTGATGCCGGCGGGTCTTGGGGAAGCCCCGCCGGGTCGCTGAAGGATAGGCCCGTTTCGTTCAGATTGAGACAACATATTCCAACCCTATGAAATCAACATACCTCACCAACGCATCCATCGCCCTGCTTTCCGCATGGCTTCCCGCCACCCTTGCCACAGCCGCCGACACTCCAGCGGACGCGAAACCGATCGTGTCCAAGGACGAAATCGCATCAGGACCGTTCGCGCCCACCGACCCGTCACTCGCCGCCTATCAATGCCCGGATTGGTTCCGCGACGCGAAATTCGGGATCTGGGCCCACTGGGGACCGCAGGCCGTCCCGCGCCAGGGCGACTGGTATGCCCGCCGCCTGTATCTGGGCGAGGGCCAAACCGACCGCAAGACAGGCAAACCCTTGGCCAAAGCGGACGCCGCCTACAACTATCATGTGAAAAACTACGGTCATCCATCCAAGTTCGGTTACAAGGACATTCTGCCGCTATGGAAAGCGGAGCGTCTGGATGCGGATGCGCTGCTCGCGCTCTACAAGAAAACCGGCGCCCGTTACTTCGTCAGCATGGGCAGCCATCATGATAACTTCTTCCTCTGGGATTCCAAAATCCACCGCTGGAACGCCGCCAAGGTCGGCCCGAAAAAGGATGTGGTGAAACTTTTCGCCGACGCCGCCCGCAAACAGGGTCTCAAGTTCGGTGTCTCCGAACATCTTGGAGCCAGCTTCACCTGGTTCCGCAGCAGCCATTCCGCAGACAAAGGCGGCCCGCTGAAGGATGTGCCCTACGACGGCGCGGATCCCGCCAACCAGGATCTCTATCACAAGCCCCGCGCCGCGGATGACAATGGCTGGCTCACCAACAACCCAGAGGATCAGCGCCGCTGGTTCGACTGCATCAGGGAACTCGTCGATCTCTATCAGCCCGATCTGCTCTACTCGGACAGCGGCATGCCCTTCGGCGATGTAGGCCGTTCGCTCATCACCCACTACTACAACAGCAACGCCGCCCGCAACGGCGGAACCACCCAAGCCGTTTACACCTGTAAGGAAGACGCCAAAGGCAAGTGGGTGCGCGACATCGAACGCGGCGTGGCCGACGGCATCCGCCCCGAACCCTGGCAGACCGATACCTCCATCGGCGACTGGTATTACCGCACCGGCCAGAAATACATGACTTCCGGCGAAGTCGTCCGCATGCTCGTCGATATTGTTAGCAAGAACGGCAACCTTCTCCTCAATGTGGTGCAGACGCCCGAAGGCGATCTCGAACCCGATGTGCTGGCCATCCTCGACGGCATCGGCCAGTGGGTCGCGCTCAATGGCGAGGGAATCTACGGAACCCGACCCTGGAAAACCTATGGCGAAGGGCCCAGCACCACCCGCGAGCAGGAAAAGGGCCGCCACGGCGGCCTCAAGGATGTGCCGAAGCAGCCCTACACGCAAGAGGACTTCCGCTTCACCGCCTCGAAGGACGGAAAGACGATCTATGCGTTTTGCATGGCTTCTCCTGACAAGGATCTCCGGATCACTTCACTCGGATCCGATTCAAAACTGCTCGATAAGCCCGTGGCATCGGTCCGCATCCTCGGCAGCGATGAAAAGGCCTCATGGAAACAGGAAGCCGGAGCCCTGGTGGTGACCAAACCCGCCACAATCCCTAACAAGGAGGCGCTGGTGGTTGCGATCATGCTCAAAGACTGATCACGCACGCCCAGAAAGATCTCACTCTGGAAGATCATGAAACGAACATGACAAGAATCGTCTGCATCGCCTTGGCGTCTCTTTGCGTTTGCGGCGGACATTCAACTGCCGCCGACACGCGCAAGCCCAACATCATCTTCATCCTCGCCGACGACCAGGGCTGGAGCGACGCGCGGTTCGCTGGCCATCCCTACGCCAAGACGCCGAATCTCGACCGGTTTGCCAGCCAGGGCACATGGTTCAAGCAGTTCTACGTTGCCGCGACGGTCTGCTCGCCGAGCCGGTGTTCATTCATGACCTCGCACTATCCGGCGCGGCATCTCGTCCACGGCCATTTCGCCACGCACGGGCAGAATGCGGCGCGCTCGATGCCCGACTGGCTCGATCCGGAAGTGCCGACAATCACGCGGTTGCTGCAACAAGCCGGCTACACGACCGGCCATTTCGGCAAATGGCACCTCGGCAGCGGCGTCGGCGCGCCGGAGCCGGGCGCTTACGGCATCAACAAGCATGTCACCCTTGATTCCAACGGCCCGCAGTTGCGCGAAAAGGACGCCACGCGGGAGCCGTATTGGTGGGGCAAGCCCACCGGCATCATCATGGATCACGCCATCGCATTCGTGCGTGAGAACAAGGACAAACCGTTCTATCTCAATGTCTGGACGCTCTTGCCGCACGCCAAACTCGACCCCACGCCGGAGCAACTCGCCGTCTATGACGGCCTCGCGCCGCACGCCGAAGACCCCGCATTCGGGCGATGGATGCAGGAGTATCTCGGCGCGGCGAAGGATCTGAAGAGGCAGATGCGTGTCTATTGCGCGTCGCTGACCGACCTCGACACGCAGGTCGGCCGACTTCTCGCCACGCTCGACGAACTCGGCCTCGCGGAGAACACCATCGTCTTCTACTCCAGTGACAACGGCGCGGAGGATTACAACATCGCCAACGCCTCCAACGCCGGCGTCGGCAACACCGGCCCGCTCCGCGCGCGCAAGCGCAGCATGTATGAGGGCGGCGTCCGCACCTTCGGCCTCCTGCGTTGGCCCGGCCGCGTCGCCGCCGGTCGCGTGGATGACACCAGTGTCGTGAGCGCCGTGGACTGGCTTCCGACGGTCTGCAAGCAGGCGGGTGTCGAGTTGCCCGCCGAATTGCGGCCCGACGGCGAGGATGTCAGCGACATCTGGTTCGGCAAATCACGCCCGCGCTCGAAGCCGTTGCATTGGGAGTGGCTCTTCCGCGTCTGGGGTGACGACTACATGCCGCCGATGCTCGCCATCCGCGACGGCCCGTGGAAGCTCTTTGTGAATCACAACGGCAGCGGTGCGCAGCTTTACGACATTCCGAAGGACATCAGCGAGGAGCACAATGTTGCCGGCGAGCATGCGGATGTGGTGAAAGACCTCACAGCGAAAGCCCTGGCGTGGCAAAAGACATTGCCGCCTAGCAAAGCCCGCAACGAAGCTGCCTCGGCCGGCAGACCGGTGGACGCGGCGCGACCCGCCGCGAAGGGGAAAGGAGAATCGGAAGCCAAGGCCGCGACCGACCGCACGCGATGATCAACGCCAAGGACATTCGCGACCGTCGTTTTTCGCCAGGCCACATCGGAACGGCATGTCCCGTTTCCCTTTCCCCAACCGGGATCAGCGGTCTTGCGTCGGGGAGATCCCGAAGTGTTTGCGATAGGCGCGGCTCAGGTCGTTGAAATGGCCGTATCCGAGGCGGAACGCCGCCTCCTTAACAGTTAACCCGTCCTCCGCGATCAGGCGCTTGGCCTTTTCCATCCGCAGTTGTTGAAACCGCACCAGTGGGCCGATGCCGAGCTCATCACGAAAGCCGCGGTAGAGGGTGGGTTGGGATAGGTTCAGAAAATCACAAAGGCGTGCGACCGGTTCACGACTGTCCAGATGCGCCGCCATCCAGTTTTCGGCGAGGTGGACGAACTCCGCCGCCGGAATGGACGCCGGACTCGGTCCCAGGACATCCCGCACGATCACCGTCTCGAACATCAGTCGGCATCCCTCGATGTAGCCGACCGAGGGATTGCGGCCCAGCACTTCAATCCGGCAGAGGTCATGCAAAGTCCGCAACGACTTTCTGGCAGTCCCTTGCAGCATTCTGATGCGGCACGCGTCGCGCGCTTCCCCGGCGAGAACGGGATCGGCAAATCCATTCCACAACCATAGGAGTATGCGGCAAGTTCCGAATCCGGAGGGATTCCATCCGAAACAGCAATCCGGTCCGATCAGGGCAAGCGTGCCTGCCGTCAGCCTGTGGGAAACCGATGCGGCCCGCAGTTCCGGGCTACCCTCCTGGATCACGACACAGACCCACCCTTCGTGCCGGCTCGCCGGAACGGGCTGTGTGTCGAAATTCCGGCCTCCCCATGCCAAATAGCGGAGAGAACCGCCGAAATCGTCACCGCACCGCCAAAACGAGCGGTCGGCTTTCGGCAGAAACAAATGTCGATCCGTGCCAGTCTGCATAGCAATTTCATTCATCAAAATACTCGTGCGCTGTCAATCGGATTGTGATTCGGACCGCGCGAGGCGACACCGGCCCGTGTGAAGGAGAATCACCCGATCAGCATCAGCGACTACAGCCTGGTTGGCAAGAATGCCAAACTGGCGATAGCGGCAGGACTGGCGGATGCCGACTGGTACACATCCCCGATTCCGAAGGAAGACCTCAGGCGCTTGCTGGTGCGCAGGGATTGGCCCGCGCTCAGGGATTGCATTATCTACTTCGGATTGATTCTGGCGAGCGGTGCGGCCACCTGCTTGCTTTGGGGAAGCGGGTGGGCCGTCCTGCCGATGATGGTGTATGGGCTGCTCTACGCCTCCGCGTCCGACTCCCGTTGGCACGAGTCCGGTCACGGCACGGCGTTCAGGACGGATTGGCTCAACAACCTTCTCTATGAAATCGCCTCCTTCATGGTGTTGCGCGAGTCGGTGCCCTGGCGCTGGAGCCACACCCGCCATCACAGCGATACGATCATCGTCGGTCGCGACCCGGAGATTGCGGTGCCCCGGCCTCCGGACCTCGGGGCGATGATCCTGAAGTGTGTCAATTTCCAGGCGTTCCGCCGCTACCTCCGCAACATCGCCATCCACAGTGTCGGTAAGCTGACCCCGGAGGAGATGACCTACATCCCCCTATCCGAACATCCCAAGGTGTTCGTGCGGGCCAGGATCTACGCCTTGATCTATCTGACGATGTTCGCCTTGTGCGTCCGGTTCCAAACATGGATGCCATTCGTTTTCGTTCTCGGACCTAACATTTATGGCGCTTGGCTGATGCCGGTCTTCGGATGGACCCAGCATGCCGGGCTCGCTGAGAATGTGCTCGACCACCGGCTCAACTGCCGGACGATCCGGATGAACTTCATCAACCGCTTCCTCTACTGGAACATGAACTATCACCTGGAACACCACATGTTCCCGCTGGTTCCCTATCATCAGTTGCCGAAGCTTCACCAACTGATCAAGGACGACTGTCCCGAACCCTACCCGAGCCTTCTCGCGGCCTACAGGGAAATCATCCCGGCGGTGCTCCGGCAGATCAAAGACCCCGGCTATTTCGTGAAACGGAAGCTGCCCGCCACCGCCCGCCCGGTCGGAACGAAACCAATTAAACCCGCCATCGCCGACAACGACCGTCCGCCCGAAAACGGCTGGGTCTCCGTCTGCGATCCGGATCGGTTGCAACCCGGTGACGCCGTGCGCTTCGACCACGGGGACCGGACCTTTGCCGTCTATCGGACCGACGACGGCTCCTTCCACGCCACCGACGGAATCTGCACCCACGGCAACACCCACCTCGCGGACGGACTGGTGATGGGACGCATCATCGAATGCCCGAAGCACAACGGCCGTTTCGACATCACCGACGGCTCGCCGCAACGCCTGCCCGCCTGCGTGGCGCTGCGGACCTATCCGGTCAAGCTCGAGAACGGCAGGCTCTTCATCAACATCGACCAGCCCGGCGGCCGCGGTGCCGCGGAGAAAACACACCGCTTCAAAGTGGTGAGCAACCGGAATGTGGCCACTTATATCAAGGAACTCGTGCTCGCACCCGTGGATGGCGGCGCCTTGCCGGATTACAAGCCGGGCCAATACATGCGGATCCACATCCCCGCCTATCGCGAGATCCGCTTCAGCGAGTTTGAGATAGACGAGCCCTTCGCCGCATCCTGGAGGGCGCATCATGTATTCGACTTCAAGGCTACCAACCGCACGGCCGCACGCCGGAATTACTCGCTGGCCACCTGCCCCGGCCGCGGCGACGGACAACTGCGCTTCAACATCCGCATCGCCACCCCGCCGCGCGGGCTGGAGTGCGATGCCGGCGCCGGTTCGTCGTATGTCTTCAACCTCAAGCCGGGCGACGAGGTCGAGGCCACCGGCCCCTTCGGGGATTTTCTCATCCGCGAGACCGACCGTGAGATGGTCTATCTCGGCGGAGGGGCGGGAATGGCTCCACTGCGTTCCCACATCTCCCATCTGTTCGAGAATCTCGCCACCGGACGCCGGGTTTCGTTCTGGTATGGCGCCCGCTCGCGGCAGGAGCTTTTCTATCAGGACTATTTCGAGGACATCGCCAGCCGCTTCCCGAACTTCAGCTTCCACATCGCCCTTTCCGAGCCGCTTGAGGAGGACAACTGGCAGTCCCACCGTGGCCTGATCCATGAAGTGCTGCGGGATGAATATCTCGCCAATCATCCGGATCCCGCCGCGGTGGAGTATTATCTCTGCGGCCCGCCGCTCATGATCGAAGCCGCACGGACCCTGCTCGACGGCCTCGGCGTCCCGAACGAGCGAATCGCCTACGACGCGTTCTAACCCATTTTCACATGTTACATAACTCGTCGCTAACCATCCATTCAACCGTCGGCAATCCCTGGACTTGGCATGACCGCTGGATCAAGCCCCCCGTTCCGGAGTTCGGCGTCAGAAACCAGCGCACGCATGGCGTCGGATTCCTCGGGGACGGCCGCATCGTCCTCTTCCACCAGGCTCTGCCTTCGCTTCTCATCCTCTCTCCCGAGGGCGATCTCCTCACCCGCTGGGGCACCTATCCGGGAGCCCACGGCCTGACCATCGTGCGCCGTGAGGGGAAGGAACATCTCTGGCTGACCGATGAGTGCTTGGGTGTTGCGGAACTCGTCGATCTGGAAGGACGCGTCGTCCAGCGGCTAGCCAAACCCGATCACCCGATCTATCAGAACGCGCCTTTCGTTCCCACCTGGGTGGCCGAGGAATCCGAAGACGGCAGGCCGGTCCGCCTCTGGCTCTCCGATGGTTACGGCTCCCATCTGGTCCACGCCTATGACGGAGAAGGAAACTATCAATTCTCTCTCGATGGGACGGAGGGTGCCGGCAAGTTCGATTGCCCGCACAGCGTGGCCATCGATCCGCGTCCGGGCAAGGACCGGCGTGTGCTCGTCGCCGACCGCGGCAACCACCGGGCGCAGGAGTTCGACCGCGATGGCAGGTTTCTCGGTTCATGGGGAGAGGAATTCTTGCATTCGCCGAACGGCTTCGACTTCCATGGCGGCCGCGTGGCCGTGACCGAGTTGTTCGGATGCCTGAGCCTGTTGGATGGGGACAACCGGTTGATAGAACGCCTCGGGACCCAGCCGAACGCCAGACACCTGCCCGGTTGGCCGCTCGTGGACCCGGCCAACTGCCTCATCCCGGGACTTTTCAACAGTCCCCACCACGCGGCATGGAGAAATGACGGCGGAATTATCGTCGTCGAGTGGATCAAACACGGGCGGATCACCTTACTCACCCCAGGCGAACGCCATGCCTGACAGTTTTTCCCGATTGATAGACCGAACCTCAATTCCAACCCACAAATCACCATGACCTCCCGCGAACGCATTCTCACGGTTCTCAACGGCGGAATACCGGACCGCGTGCCGGTGGTTCCGTTCATTCAGGAAGAATACCTTGCCTGGTATTATCCGGAAAAGACCCATCTCGACCGCGTGGACACGGTTATCGAACTGGCCGGCGAACTGCCTTTCGATGTGATCACCAAGCACAATCGTTTCATGACGCCGCCGTTTCTGCTCCGGGATCATGCGAACTGGACCGTCCGGCGCACCCGGGTGCGCGAGGGCGACCTCTGGGTCACCCAGGTGAAAATCCAGACTCCCGACCGCCAGCTAACGATGGAGAGCGTCGTGCAGGACGCCGGCGCCGCAACGCAGGGGCTGATGCCGGGCATCCGCAAGCACCTGCTGGAAACGCCGGAAGATATCGAGTCCTTCATCTGTTGGGTTCCGGACCTCGAACCTTCGGACGCGGATGTCATGCGTCAAACCGCCGCCCGGTGGAAACAACAGACCGGCGATCTCGGGATCAACGCTCCATGGGGCTGGGCGGGTGTTTTCAATTACGCGGCCGATCTGATGGGAATGGAGCAACTGATGATGGCTCCCTATACCGAGGAAGACCTCTACTCGGCGCTGATGGACACCCTGGCCCGGCAGATGATCGCCTACAACCTCCCACTGGCGGAAGGTGGCGCCGATGCCATCGGCATCCAGGGCCACATCGCCAACGCGGGATCGGTCAGCACCGATTATTTCATGGAATTCGTGTTTCCTTACGAACAGCGCCTGATCCGCGGCATCCATGAGGCGGGCGCCTATTCCATCTATCACAACTGCGGCCGCGCCCGTGCCTTCTATCCGATCTATGGCGACCTCGGCATGACCTTGTGGGAAACCGTCTCGCCGCCTCCGCAGGGCGACAACGACCTCGCCCTCGCCAAAGCCACCATCGGCGACCGCATTTGCCTGTTAGGCAATCTCGACCAGATCCACTTCCTGAAAACCGCCACCCCGGCGGAAGTCGACGCCGCCACCCGCGAGATCGTCCGCATCGGCAAACCCGGCGGCCGCTACCTCTTCGCCGCCTCGGATTTTCTCGAAAAAAACACCCCGGTCGAGAATGTGAAAGCCATGCTCGACGCCGCCCGCGAGGAGGGAGTTTACTAAGCAACTCCGCGAGGTGACGGTTCGAAGAGAGAACTCCACCTCTGCGGCAGTACTCCATTAGTGAATCGATTACCTTTCCCGGTTTCCACCCTTTCTTTCGCAGCGCTCCTTCTCGCCCCGCCCATGCTCCCGAATCTTTGCGCTGGTTCCGTCACTCTGGACGCGGTGGACATCCATCTGGCCGGCCGGCTCGTCGGCCGCTATGTGACCGCCCATGACGTTATCTCCCCAGCCCGGCTGCAGCAAACCTACAAACCAATTCTCCAAATCATGGATGCCGAGGTACGCCAACCCATCACCAAAGCCCCCGGCGGAGAATACGCCCACCACCGCGACATCTACATCGGCTGGAAGAGAATGGAATTCAAAGGCGAAACCTTCGGCTGCTGGCACATGATCGGAGGCGAACAGGTGGTGCAAGGCGGGGTGGACATACAGGAAGGCAGGGATTCGAGCACCGTGGCGTCCACAGTTCACTGGAACGCCGCCGGAGAGCCGCTCCTAATCGAGAAACGTGGACTCGCCTTTCGCCCACCGCCTGCCCCTGCCATCACCTGCCATCACCCCGCATCATCGCCACCTGCTCCCGCCGACTCCATCCCTCTCCCGGTTCTCAATCCACACCCAACCTGACCATGACTCCGAAAATCATCGCCGCGCTTTCCCTGTTATTGCTTGCCTCATGCGCTACCATCGCTCCTCCGGCCAAGACCGGCAGCGTGGATCATGTGGTGCTCGTATGGCTGAAAAGTCCCGGCAGCGAGAAAGACCGCAAGGCATTGCTGGCGCAGGGCAATGATCTTCGCGCCATCCCAGGCATCCATTTCCTCGACTCCGGAACCGCCCTGCCGTCGGAGCGCCCGACGGTGGACGATTCGTTCGACATCGCTTATGTCATGCGTTTCGAGTCGCCAGCCGCGCTGGAAGCCTACGCGGTCCATCCCATCCATGTGAAGGCCAAGGACACCCTCCTGGCATTGAGCCGGAAGGTGCTGGTCTATGATATCCGATCCAACACCAAGTAGGTATCCCGGTCCTCGTATTCACCGGACAACACCATGGAACACTGCCGTCAGGCATGAAGCGCCAAAGGAAGACGCCTCCTATCAATAAGTTCGCATGGCGTGTTAGATGAATGGCTTCACCCGAGGGCGTATTTCCCGCGGTAGCTGCCCTTGAGGAGGAGATTGGCATCGTCATCATTGGTGAAACGCTCGGTCTTGGGATCCCAATCGAGCTGTCTCCCGCGCTGGACGGCGATGTTCGAGATGTGGCCGAGCGAGCAGGTGCGATGGCCCACCTCGGCATCACACATGACCGGTGTACCATCGAGGATGGCGGAAACGAAGTCCGCCTTGTCCGAGCGGGTGGGCACGCGGCTGTCGCTTTCCTTGAGCCTGATGCGCAGGATCTTGGGATCGCTCACGCTGAAGCGTCCTTTGGCGTCCCCGAAAGGAGCCTGGATCCAACCCTCGTCGCCCTCGACCCTGAGGTAGGGCGTATCCATCCTATAGTCGATGACCAGTCCATCCTGATATTTGAACCGCACTTCAAACTCCGTCAGTGTGTTCCACAACTCGCTGTTTTCCGGCAGCGAACGCCCTTTGCCTTCAACCGAGATGGGCCCGGAGCGTTCCGAACCATGGATCAACTGGGCGACATCCAGCAGATGGGTTCCCCAATTGGAGATCATCCCCTCCGAGTAGTCCCGGATGCGCATCCAGCCCGGCCGCCCGAGCGTTTCGCGGGCGGGATGCACCCGTTGTTCCGTATATTCCTTCCAAGGCGCGGGGCCGAGCCAGCGATCGTAATCGAGTTCCGCCGGAGGTTTCGTCGGTTGGATGTTGGTGGGGACTTTCGGGGACTCCCGCGGCACCGCGGCGAGCATGCGTTTCACATTTCCAATGTAGCCGTTTCTCACCAGATCCGCCATTTTGGTCATGTAGGCGGTGGAACGGCATTCGGTGTCGGTGCGGAAAACGATTCCGGCCTTGGCGGCGGCATCGGCGATCAGGCGACCTTCCGCGAGATAGCGGGTGAGCGGTTTCTCGCAACTCACATGAAGCCCCTTGCGGATCGCATCGAGGCAATGCAGCACATGCCAGTGGTCCGTGGAGGAAACCATCACCGCATCGAGGCCTTCGAGTTCCAGGGCCTCACGGTGATCCTGGAAAATGCGGCAGTCCTTCGTGCCGTAAGTGGCATCCACTTTCTCCTTGGAAACCCGGGCCCGCCACAAGTCCGCGTCACAAACGGCCACAACCCGCACGCTCGGATGGGCGAGCAAGGTGGGGAGGTTCGTGTGATAGCCCTGGCGACCGCAGCCGAGCATCAGCAGATTGATTTTGCGGGACGGTGCATCCTTGCCAAACAGGCGGCCGGGAAGAATCAAGGGAAGAACACCGGCGGACATCGTGCGGATCGCGGCGCGCCGGCTCAACAGGCTCGGGGTGACATTCATCTTTTGAGCGAAGGACATGACTTCGGTTTTCATATGATATTGGTGGATTGGAGCAGTCAATCTTCCGCCGCGCTGACTCGGACGAAACACCGGGACAGATTTCCCACAACGCCGTCGGCAGCGTCCATTGCGGCCTTGTCGAGTGTCTCGGAAAGCATGCCGCCGGTGCCGCTTTTCACGGAATAGGGATGCCAAACCGCGAGATCCGTGGTCCAATGAACCTTGTAAGTGCGTCCGGTAACGGAGTGCCAGGAAACCTGATAGCCCGTGACCGTATGGTTGGCTTCGATGACGCGAAAGCGGGAAAGCGGGCTGGTGGGATCGGTTCCTGTGATGAATTCTTCAAGGTTGGTTTGGTCGTCACCATCCGGATCGGCGGCAGCGTCCTGCGGGCTGTCACGGTTGAGTCCGAATTGGGTTTCAAAGCTGTTCGTCATCCCGTCCCCGTCATTGTCAGGACGGCGCGGGAAAAGGACGGCGGTGGTGGTCGTGCGGTATTGATCGAGCGAAGTTAACAAGTCCTTGCCGGTCTGAAGGGTGAGTTGGCTGCGGATCTGGCTGGTGGAGGTCTGGGACGCGATGAGGTTGGTGTTCTCGCCAAGGTCGGTGGCGAGGCGGAACAACTGCTTGGGCACGCCTTGGTCTGTGCCCGCGGGATTTGAGATCGGCCGATTGGCGGAGTCCCATGAGCTGGAATCGCCGCCACCGCCGGTCGAGTCGATGAACTTCCAGCCGTCCGTCGTCTTGAGGCCGAGGTCGCCGCGGATCGAGGAGACGATGATGGAGTCACGGGAGTGTCCGGGTTTCCGTTGGCCGCGGATAAGGTTGAGGAAACTCTCGCCATCCGGCGCGGTGGTGGCCGGAAGTTCGTCGCCCAGGAACGCGGCGAGGGTGGCGAAGATGTCGCCTTGCCAGACCGGATCACCAACTTTCAGGCCTGCCGCGGCCTGGCCCGGCCAACGAACCACGAACGGCACGCGGGTTCCCCCTTCCCAGACATCGCGCTTGTTGCCCCGCAGTGGCCCGTTAGGGTCTTTCCCGCGCGCCAGGCTCTGCGACATGGCGGTCTTTTCCGGACCGTTGTCGCTGGTGAAGATGATGATCGTGTTGTCATGGAATCCGTTCCGGTCAACGGCGTCTATCAGTCGGCCGATCCGATGGTCCACCTCGCGCATCCAGTCGGCATAATAAAATCCCGAAGCGCTGTCGGCTCCGATGAATGGTGCGGTCAGCGCCCAAGGAAGGTGAGGAGAGCAGAGCGCGACATAGGCGAAAAACGGATCACTGTCTCCGGAAGCGGCGCGTTGCGACAGGTAGGCTTCGACATCGCCGATCGTCTTCGGATCGGCATCCACCTGCCGGTATGAGGGATCGCCGAGACCCGCGCGGGAGTCCTTGTTGCCCACAACCGTGGAATTGAGTTCGCTGGTGGTGAAATAGTGGAATGAATCGGAGTTGGTGGCGTTGCGGTATCCACCCGTGCCGCCGTTGAGCGAGCTGTCCCAGTATTGGGCGCGATCATTGTCCAGATAGACATAGGGAGCGAAGTTGATCGAGCACGCAAGACCGCGGAAAATGTCGAAGCCGTTCGCCACGGCGTGCCCCTCGATGGGTCGGGCCCAATCCACGGTAGTTGGATCAGTGGGGTTGCCAGTGATGCGCGTGTTGCTGTTGCGCTGATACCATGCGCCACCGAGATGCCATTTGCCGAATGCGGCGGTGTCATAGGCATGCGTCTTGAGAAACTCCGCAATGGTGACATCGCCAGGCTTTGGAATCTGTGGAATGGGCCCCACGCCATAGTGGCTGGTGATGTCGTCAAATTCCCTCCAGTTGTATTTCCCGGTCAGCATGGCATAGCGGCTCGGACTGCAAACGGCATTGCTGGAATGCGCCTGGGTGAACATGACGCCTTGGGAGGCAAGGCCGTCCATACGCGGGGTGACCGCGGGACTGGCGGTGCCGAACAGGTTGCCATAGGCGGACATGTCACCCAGGCCCATGTCGTCGGCATAGATGATCACGATGTTGGGCCTGGCCGGCGCGGGAGTGTGGTCCGGCATGGATGACGGATTTGCCGGATCACTTCCGAACGCGATCTCCGCCTGATTGCCGTAGCCATCGCCATCGGTATCAACGAAAGGAAACTGCGGGCCGGTATCGGGCGGAACGGGAGCAGACGAACGCACCACCTTGATCCCCGTCAGATCGAGCGAGCCGCCGCCGTTTCCCTGGGTGGTGAAGGCGACGCGCATGCCGCTGGTGAAGTTGGAAAAGGAAAACGGAACACTCGCCCATGTGCCGGAGCCTCCGGTAATAGCCGTGGCGGCGGATGTTTGAAGACCTGTGATCTCGAAATTCCAGCCACTGCTGTTGATGGTCATCACGACCTTGAAGCCGTCGTTGACCGAGGACTGGGTGGTGGTGCCGAAGGCGGAGCTGCGTTGGAAAGCCGCGGTGCCGAAGCCACCCGGAGCGACCACATAGGGCCCGCCGCGGCTTCCACCGTCGATGACGAGCCCGAAGGATGGTCCGAGATTGTTCCAGAGTTCGTTCAAGGCTCCCGCGCCGCCATCGGCCTCCTGGAAGCCGATGAACAAGCCGTTTGATGACAGCGGGCCGGACGCCGCCTGAACCTCGGCGGTGAGCACCAGCGAATCACTGCCGAGCGCCGCGATGTCGAGGGTGGTGACGGACACGGCTCCGGCGGTGGAGTTGGTGGCGGTTCCCCTATTGACATAGCCGGTTGACTGATTCCAGGAAGCGCCGCTGCCGTCCGCCAGTGTGTTGGAGATGATCTGGAAATTGGGATTCGTGTCGTTGGAAACGCCGTCGAAAGTGGCGTCAATGAGAGTCGTTTGTGCCGGAGAAGCTCCGGCCAGGCTGCACCAAATCAGGAACCATAGGCAGCCAATGGCGCGTGTTCCGTGGTTCTGGATGGGGTTTTCAGGCATGGTGTTGGATTCTGAATGGAAATCGACGGGACCGTATTCTGATTCAGTCCGATTCTCCATTGAGTCTGCCGGCATTCAGGATTCCTCTCGCCGAATATGGCGGGGGCATGGGCCAGCAGACGGGGATCTCATGGAAACCGGCGAGACATTGGGCAAACCAACAAATCGCCACCCACACCATGTCCGACAGATCAGCCCGAATCTATCGGAAAACTCCCGCTGGAGGATCACCCGATGCCTTGGCGGGTGAAATTTTCCCCGAGAGATTTCCCTTGTTCAGGCAGTCTTAGGTTGGACTCCGCTCCGCTCCGGCGCATTGGAGGCCTCGCCATCCAGCTTCATCATGAAAACCATCCTCGCACTGCTTCTCGCCGCCCAAACCTTCGCTCTGGCCCAATCCTCGAACCTCTTCGCGTTTGACAACGCGGTCGGCCGCGGGAAATGGACACCCGAACAACAAGCCAGCACACTCAAACAGCTCGGCTACGATGGCATCAGCTACAACTACACCAAACCGCAGGACCTCGCCGCATGGATCGCCGCCTGCAAAACCCACGGCATCAAACTCCAGGGACTCTACCTCCACACATTTCCGGACAAGCCGGAAACTTACGATCCCGCGTTCAAGGAAGCGATCAAACTGCTCAAGGGAAGCGACTGCATCATCTGGATGACCCTCCGCGAGGTGAAGGACAAGACGAAGAACCACGACAAGGAGTGCGTGGAAATCGTCCGGGACCTCGCCGGCCAGGCAGCCGCCAATGGCCTGAAGGTGGCCATCTATCCGCACGCGGGATTTTATGTCTCCACCGGGCTGCAATCGCTGCGCATGGTGAAACTCGTGGACCGCCCGAATGTGGGGCCCAGTTTCAACCTGTGCCATGAGTTCGTCACCAAGAACGGCGATACCATCGACGAAACGATCCGGCAGGTCGCTCCATCCGCCTATCTGATCTCGGTCAACGGGATGGATGTGGCGAACAAGAATTACTTCGGCCGCCTCGACCAGGGTGACTATGATATCGCCGGTTTCGTGAAAAAGGTCCGCGATGCGGGCTACAAGGGGCCGATCGGTCTTCAGGGATTCAAGGTCGAGGGTGATCCTGCCGAAAATCTCAGACTGTCGATGGAGGCTTGGAAAAAATTCGGCGTCCATTGATCCAGCAGCATGCCGATCCACCAAGAACCATCCACCTAACCATCCAAATGAACCCCATCGCCACCACCCGCCGCCGTTTCCTGATGTCCGCCGCCGCGGCCGGCGTTCCACTCATCCTGCCCGCCCGTGTTTTCGGACAGAACTCACCGAGCAAGCGCATCACCGTCGGAATGATCGGATGCGGGCGCTGGGGCAGCAAAGTCAACCTCGATCCGTTCCTTGCCATGGATGATGTCACCGTAGTCGCGGTGTCCGACGTGGATTCCTGGCGCATGGAATTCACCCGCCAGAAAATCGACAGCCATTACGCGAAGTCCTCCATTTCCGGATCCTACAAAGGCTGCAAGGCATACGGCGACTTCCGCGAACTTCTGGCGGACCCCGGAATCGATGCGGTGATGGTTTCCACCTGCGACCACTGGCATGTTCCCGCGGCCCTTGCCGCCGTCCGGGCCGGGAAAGATGTCTCCGTGGAAAAGCCCATTTCCCTCAGCATCGAGGAAGGACGCCTCCTGGCCAACGAAGCGAAACGGCTCGGCCGTATCACCCGCAACGACAGCGAGTTCCGGGGCAATCCGAACATGCGTCTCGCCGCCCAGGCCGTCCTGAACGGACGCATCGGCAAAATCCGGAAAATCCATACAACCGTCCCGGCCGGAGATGTCACCGCACCTCCCGTCACCACCGCGGACCCCATTCCGAAAAGCCTCAACTACGACATGTGGCTCGGTCCCTGTCCCGAGGAACCCTACATCCAGCGCCGCGTCCACGATCCCGAGAAATTCGAACGCCCCCACTGGATGCGCGTGCTCGGCCACTGCGAAGGCATGATCACCAACTGGGGCACCCACCTCAATGACATCGCCCAGATGGCCCTTGGCACCAGCGAATCCGGTCCCGTTTGGGTCAAAGCCTCCAAGTGGGAACTGCCGCCAAAGCAGAATGTCTGGAATGTGCTCGTCGATTTCGAAGTCGATTACCGCTACGCCAACGGCACCGAACTCAACTACAAGGTCGGTGGCAAGGAGGTTTACATCCACTTCGAGGGCGATGACGGCTGGATCAAGGCATGGTACATGGGCAAACCCGATGAGAAAGGCCCCAGCGTTGAGGTTTCCGATCCGAAAATTCTAGCGGACCTCGATACCGCCCCCATCCGGCTTCCGGCGTGGGGCGACAAGGAGGATTTCATCCGTTGCGTCAAGTCGCGCGAGCGCACCATGCAGGATGTGGAATACGGTCATCGCACCTGCTCGCTCTGCCAGCTTGGCCACCTGTCCATCCAGCTCGGAGGTCGCGAAATCACCTGGGATCCCGCCAAGGAACAATCCCCGGATCCGGATGTGATGCGCCTGACCAAGCGCCCGGCATGGCGGGGACACTGGCTGGACGAACATCCCAGGGCCTGATGCCTGATTGGCCCGTTCGGGATCCTGATGATGGCAAACACGCGAGAGCGTTCCGGCACCTTTGGGTCCGGCCCGCCGGAATGATCGGTTTCATCGGAGGGCCGGGTCCGGCAGGATTCCGGATCCCGACACGCTGGGCTTCCCCTGTTGAGCGTGGCGCACGGCTCGGAACGGAGAAGCGTCAGACCTTCCAATCCATCGCCGCGCGCTCGCAGGTGCTTCTAACGAAATCAAGGATCGTTTCCGCCATTTGGATGGCGTAGCGCAGCCAGTCGCGGCCGAAACTCTCGAAATTGGATAGAATCGGTCCGTTGCGGGTCATGCACAGGAGCGCGGCGAGCACGACGAGATTGCCGAAGAAAATGATCACCAGCGACAGCAGCATGCCGTTTTCCTTGAGGTCCGGCTGGTCCTTGGGGATCATCCAGAAGGTCCACGCCATGTGGAAGAACCAGGTCAAACCCAACACCAGATAGAAAACCCGGTAAACGTGCGGCGAAAGCGCGCCCCACTCCGGATAGGCCCAGTAGGCGCCCTTGATGGCGAGCATCACCCCCACCGCCACCACCGACCAAAACGGCACGAAATACGGCGACAGCGCGATCAGCAGATTGGTCTTGGTGGTCGTCACGTAGCCGCCGGTGGCGCTCACGCTGAAGCCGGTCACTTTCCCGCCACATAACAGAACGAACACCGCATGGGTCACCTCGTGGCCAAGCACATAGACATAGAGGAAAAACTCCTCCGCCAGACCCGATGAGAACCATCCGATCATCAGCACCGCCCCGATCGCGAAGTTCCAGAACTCGGGTGACCGCCAGAAGCTCTCCCCGACCGCGCAGTTGAACTGCCACATCAGCGTCCACCACGTGACCCAACAGATCGGCAGCAGCGGCAGGCCCATCAGATTTCTCGGCAGATTGCGCCAGAAGCCGGGGTATCCTGGGTCACCCTCGAATTCCATCTCCGCGTCCGTGGCGGCGATCGCCGCGTGGATCGACTTCAGGGCGCGGCGTCCGGCGCGGCGGTTCGCCACCTCATGCGCCCTCTGGTTGGCACCGCTCATCATTTCCGCAAAGGACGTCCGCGTCCGGCGCTGGTTGCTGCGCGACGTCCGTCCCGAGACCGTGATTTGGCGTTTGCTGGCCATGCCGGATTGCCCCGCCATGGTATTTCGGAAATTCTGACAATCAAGAGAAATTCCGGGGTGGGAAAGCGGTGCTTGACCTGAGGGATGCGTTGGCCTAACACTCGCGCATGACGACGTTCGAGCGACTGGCGCTGGTTGCGGTGGTATTTTCCCTGGGGTGGGGTTCGGCAGTCCGTGCCGAAGACCGTGATTGGACGGACGAGAAAACCAAACGCGTGATCAAGGGTGAGATCGTGGACAAGAAGCCTGACAGCTCCGCCGCGCTCATCCGGCTTGCGGCAAGCGAGAAAACCCACTGGATCCAGGCAGCGCGGCTCATTGAAGCGGACCGCGAGTACATCCGCGCATGGAAAGTACCCGTGAAGCACCTTTCCGCGACCTACAAGCGTGACGAGGCCGGAAAGGTGACCGCGATTGTGATCCGCGTGGTGGGTTTCGATGAGGAAACCGCATTTGTCGCAAAGCCCGTGGGGCAGGCGGGCGCCAGCCTTTCCTTCACCTTCCACGTGATCGAACCGAATGAAACGCGTGAGGTCGAGCTGGAACCCGGAATGGCCTACACCGTAGAAATTTCCGGCCCGGAGGGCAACGAACTCGCGAGCCTGGAGGTGAAAGCCACGCCGGATCCGACGCCCGAGGAAAAAACCAAACCAAGGAAGGATTAGCCGCCCGAAAACAAAAAACCGGCAACCCGAGGGGGCACCGGTTTTGGAAAATGGAGCGGGCGATGAGATTCGAACTCACGACATCCACCTTGGCAAGGTGGCGCTCTACCACTGAGCTACGCCCGCGTCGCTGAACGCGTGCGGGGTTTCTACACGGTCCGCCGACCGATGCAAGCCGAAATTTCAAATTTTTTTCGTGCCCCCCGCCGCAGGCTCCGCTTTGCTCGCCCCGCGCATGTCCGACAAACTCGCCGAAATCATCGCCACGAAACACCGCGAGGTGGCAGCCCTGCTGCCCCGCGCCGCCCATTTGCGCGCCGCCGCCCTGCTGCGCGATGAATTCCGCGGCTTCCGCGCCGCCCTCGACCGCGGGCCGGGACTCCTCGGGGTGATAGCCGAGGTCAAAAAGGCCTCGCCTTCCGTGGGGCTGATCGATCCGGATTTCGATCCGCTCCGCCAGGCACAGCGCTATTTCGACGGCGGAGCGTCTTGTCTTTCCGTTCTAACCGACGAGAAATACTTCCAGGGCTCGCTGGGCTATCTGACCGGGATCTCCGCCGTTTCGCCGGTGCCGCTGCTGAGAAAGGATTTCACCGTCCACGAGGTTCAGATCCATGAGGCGGTCGTGGCCGGAGCGGACGCGATCCTGCTGATCGTGGCCGCGCTCGACGACGCCACGCTGCGCCATCTTTACGACGAGGCGAAAACATTCCAGCTCGACGTGCTGGTGGAAGTCCATGACCTCGCGGAAATGGACCGCGCGCTCGAACTCGGCGCGGACCTGATAGGCGTCAACAACCGCAATCTCAAGACCTTCGCCGTGGACCTCGCCACCACCGAAACCCTCGCCGAGGAAGTCCCCGATGATGTCCTCCTCGTCTCCGAGAGCGGCATCAAATCCCCGGAGGACGCCCGCCGCGTTCTCGCCGCCGGCGCCAACGCCGTACTCATCGGCGAAGCCCTCATGCGTTCGCACGACCCCTCGCGCGAGATCGAGGCCTATCTGCAGCTCTCCGCCGGCGAGTGATCCCGAAATCCGGCGCCCGGAGCGGGATGTCGGAATCCGTTTCGGATTCGGCCACCCCCCTCCATGGTTGGTTGGAAACTCGGGTCGCGGCCCCCGAAAACCAGCGGATCCGCGGAGAACGGCGGCTTTCTAACCCCAATTTCCAGTTTGATGCGTTTCCTGCTTGTGCGGGTGGCGGGTGCCTGCCAGAGTCCGGGTCTGATGAGCCAAACCAACCCGCCCCTGCGCTGGATCGCCCGCGGCGAGCCCTTTCACTCCGGTGAAACGGGCTCCAACGGCGCGTTTCCGGCGATCCTGGAGCATTTGATCCGGCAGCGCGGCCTGCCGGACGGGCTGGCGCTGGACGACTACCTCAACCCGAAACTCAAATCCCTGGCCGATCCGTTTCTGATCCCGGAAATGGCGGCGGCGGTGGAGCGCATCCTCCAGGCGGTGGACCGCCGGGAAAAAGTCTGCGTTTTCGGCGATTACGACGTGGATGGCATCACCTCGATCACGCTGGTGCGGAAACTGCTGCTCGCCTACGGGCTGGATCCCCGGTTTTTCATCCCCCGGCGCGGCCAGGAAGGTTACGGCCTGAGCACGGCGGCGATCCGCCGCTGCATGGAGGAGGGGCCTAAGCCGGATCTGCTCATTTCCGTGGATTGCGGGACCGTCTCGGTGGCCGAGGTGGCCGCGCTGCGGGCCGATGGAATCGACGTCGTGATCGTGGACCACCACGAGCCGCTCCCCGGCCAGCGCCCGCCCTGCAACGCGCTGGTCAACCCGAAGTGTGGAAACGATTTTACCTATCTGTGCGCCGCCGGCGTGGCCTTCAAACTGGGGCACGCGTTGCTCAAAACCCGTCCGGCCGACCTCGATCTCAAATCCGTCCTCGATCTGGTGGCGGTGGCCACCATCGCGGACATCGTGCCGATGATCGGCGAAAACCGCCTGCTGGTGCGCCATGGTCTGAAAATCCTGCCAAAAACCACCAATACCGGCCTGCGCGCCTTGCAGCAGGTCACCGGCATGAGCGGCGAGGCCACCGCGATGGACGTCGGCTTTCGGATCGGCCCGCGGATCAACGCGGCCGGCCGGATGGACGCGCCGGAAAAGGCGTTGGCCATTCTGATCACCGACGACGAGGACGAGGCCGCGATGCTGGCCGACGAACTGGACGGCTACAACCGCGAGCGCCAGAGCGAGGAAATCAAGATCCGCAAGCAGGCGCTGGCCCAGCTCAACGGCTTCGATCCGGGGCGGGAACCGGTGATCGTGCTGGGCTCCCGCGAATGGCATCCCGGCGTCGTCGGCATCGTCGCCTCGCGGCTGATGCGGCAGTATTACAAGCCCACGTTCGTCATCGCCATCGACGAGCATGGCCTCGGAAAAGGCTCCGGCCGGAGCATCGAGGGCGTGTCGCTGGTGGAAGCCATCCGCGCCTGCGAAACCGACCTGGAAGCCGGCGGCGGCCACGCGATGGCCGCGGGAATTTCCGTGACCGAGGAAAAACTGGACGTTTTCAGAAAGAATTTCGGCGGATTCGTGTTGGCCAACACCACCCCCGAACAACGCCTGCCGCGGCTCTACTACGACGCCGAACTCTCGTTCAGCGACCTCTCGCTGGCGTTTCTGGACAGCTACGAACTGCTCCAGCCCTTCGGCAGCCAGAATCCCCAGCCGGTTTTCGTTTCCCGCGGCGTCGAACTGAGCCGGGCCCCGCTGCGGATGAAAAACAACCACCTGCGGCTCACCCTCCGCCAGGGGTATCCGGAGCACGATGCGGTGTACTTCGGCGGCGGCGAAACTCCCTTGCCCGACCCGCCGTGGGATGTGGCCTTTACCGTGGACCGCAACACCTTCCGCGGCCGCACCAACCTGCAATTGATCATCCAGGATGTGAAACCCGCCACAGGGAAATCGCCGTCCGCGTGATTTTCCGGTTTCCAAACGCGGCCCGCCGATTTTCAATCCGCCTTTCCCACCGCCCATGAGCCAGCCCGCACTCCGAATCGCCATCGGTGCCGATCACGGCGCCTTCGCCCTCAAGCAATCCCTCGCCGACCACCTGCGCGCCGGCGGCCACGATGTCACCGACTTCGGCACCGACTCGCCGGACTCCATGGACTATCCGGATGTCGCCAACCCGGTGGCTCAGGGCGTGGCCGATGGCACTTACGAATTCGCCATCCTGGCCTGCACCACCGGCGTGGGCATGGCGATCGCCGCCAACCGCCACCACCACGTCCGCGCCGCCAACGCGCGCTCGGTCGAGGAAGCCGTCACCATCCGCGACCACAACAACACCAACATTCTCTGCCTGGGCGCGAAATTCACCGATGAGGCCGCCGCCACGGCGATTGTGGACGCGTTTCTAGCCACCCCGTTCGCGGGCGGCCGCCACGAGGCCCGCGTCTGCAAGTCCTCCGGCAGTCGCATCGGGGAAACCGACCCGCCGCTTGCCGCCGCCATCCGCGCCGAGGAACTCCGCCAGCGCAACAACATCGAGCTGATCGCCTCGGAAAATTTCGCCTCGCCCGCCGTGATGGAGGCCCAGGGATCCGTTCTAACCAACAAATACGCCGAAGGCTATCCCGGCCGCCGCTGGTACGGCGGTTGCGAGAACGTGGACGTGGTCGAACAGCTCGCGATTGATCGGGCGAAGGAAATCTTTGGCGCGGACCACGCCAACGTCCAGCCGCACTCGGGATCTCAGGCCAACACGGCGGTCTATTTCTCCGTGCTGAAACCCGGCGACAAAATCCTAACCATGGACCTCGCCCACGGCGGCCACCTCACCCACGGCCACAAGGCGAATTTCTCCGGCCGCTTTTACGAAGTGACCCATTACGGCGTCTCGCCCGATGACGAACGGATCAACTACGACGAGCTGGAAGCCACCGCCCGCTCGCTGCGGCCCGCGCTCATCACCGTCGGCGCCTCGGCCTATCCGCGGATCATCGACTTCGAGCGCATGGGCCGCGTTGCCCGCGAGATCGGAGCCTATCTGTTTGTCGATATGGCCCACATCGCCGGCCTGGTGGCGGGCGGCGTCCATCCGAATCCGGTGCCGCACGCGGACTTCGTCACCTCCACCACCCACAAGTCGCTGCGCGGCCCGCGCGGCGGGATCATCCTGTGCAAGGAGGAGTTCGCGAAAAAGATCGACTCGCAGGTGTTCCCCGGCATTCAGGGAGGTCCGCTGATGCATGTGATCGCCGCCAAAGCGGTCTGCTTCGGCGAGGCTCTCAAGCCGGAATTCAAGGTCTATCAACAGCAGATCGTCAAAAACGCCCAAGCCCTCGCCGCACGCCTCGCGTCCCACGGTTTCCGCATCGTTTCCGGCGGCACCGACAACCACGTCATGCTGGTGGACCTCCGCACCAAGAACCTCAACGGCGCCGAGGCGTCCCACGCCCTCGACCTCGCCGGCATCACGGTCAACAAGAACGCCATCCCGTTCGACACCGGCACGCCGATGAAACCCAGCGGCATCCGCATCGGCACCCCGGCCGTGACCACCCGCGGCATGAAGGAAGCCGATGTGGAGAAAGTGGCCGACTTCATCAACGACGCCCTGGCCGTCCACGCCGACGAGTCCGCCCTAACCGCCATCCGCGACCGCGTCTTCGCCTTCAACCGCGCCTTCCCGATGCCGCGGTGAGGGTTTCAAGTGGGATGTTTCAAGTTTTAAGCGGGGTTTTGCTTCTAACCGTTGCCGGTGCGTCTCGCTCCGGCAGGCCAAGCGAAAGCGCACGCCTCAGGTTCTCCGAATTTCCGAACCGGGGTTGAACGAGCTCCCTTTCCAACGGGTCCCATTCGTATTGGGACTCGCGTCCGAAGCCGTCTCACGGTTTTGTGACGCGGATGCGGGCGAACCAGCGCGGCGCGCCGGTAGGTTGGACGTGGCGCAGCGTGACCTGCTCCGCCGAGTCGGATAGGGGAGTGACGGAGGATTCCTCCCATGGTCCCGGCGACCATTGGCCGGCGGGGTTTTCGGCGGACTCCACGGTATAGGCAAGGTCGATCGCCTTGCGGGAGCGGACGAAGGTGATGGTCAGGTACTCGTTGCCTCCCTGCGACAGGGTTGTGGGAGTTAGGAGCGAAGTGTGATCCTCGGCGCGCGGATTGCGGCCGAAGGCATACTCGGTTAGGTTATCAAGACCGTCGCCGTCGGGATCGGCGGTGGCTTGGGCGAGCAGCGGGTTGGTTTGTTCGGCGGCGGTGAAATGGTCGTGCAGCCAACCGGTGTAGTGGTGGGCGAAGTCGCCGTTGTCGGCCACGGCGGGAGTGCCGCCCGGGCTGCCGCTGAGCGCCCAGTGGGTGGGGAAATCGTAGCTGGCGTAGGATGGTGCGGAATCCCTAACCACAAGGCTGCGGCCACCGCCGTTGGCGGGTGGAAACCATGTGGGATCGTAGGAGAAATCGAGCACCATTTCGCCGGTGGCGTCTTCCAGCCGGATGCGCTCGCCGGCGTTGTCCAGCGCGCCGCCGAACGCGCCCGCGACGGGGTAGCCCGTGCCGTAGCGCGCCTCGAAAGCGGCGGGGTTTTTCACCACCAGCACGCTCTGGCCGGAACCGAGGCTGAACGGCGGAAAGACAAAGTCGATTCCCTCGGTGAACGCGCAGTTTGTCAGATCGAGCGTGGAGGTGCCGGTGTTCCGCAATTCGATGAACTCGTAATCGCCTGCGGAGGTGCCCGGAGCGGTGGCGAGTTCGGCGGGCGAGGGAGCCGACGGAGCGAACATCAGCTCGGTAACCCGGAGGAATTGTTGGGCGGTGGTGGGGGTTACCGGCGTGGCGAGGGTGCTCACCAGCCGGGATCCGGAAAGCGGGCCGTCGCGGAGTTCGATCGTTTCGCCTCGGGCCGAGATCTGCCCGTCGTATTCGCCTAACACGAATTCCGTCGCCGCCGCGCCGGGGCGGGAACGGAACCCGGCCAGGTTTCTAACCACATATGGCAGGTTGAGCGGTGACATCGATGCCGGCGGAACCACCGTGCCGGGCGGAAAGGTGAAAAACGGCGAGGTTTTGCCGGGGTTCCACAGCGTCCAGCCCGAGATGTCAACGGATTCGGCGCCGGAGTTGGATAGACGGATGTGCTCGTGGTCCTGGGTGCCGGTGGCGGGCAGCGGATCGGCGGAAACGAGGTCCACCTGGGGCAGGGGCGCGGCGGCGGGGGAGACCAGATTGTAGCCGCCGCCGGGTCCGTAAACCTGATAGGTATTGGCGCGGTGGGTCGTGAGCCATGAGTCGATTCCCGAGCGGTTGTTGTAGCTGGACGACATGCCCACCCCGTTGGGGAGCGGAGCGAAGGTGGCGCGGATCGCCTCCAGACGGGATTCCAGGACCGTCGTGTTGTACGCGGTGCCCGGCGGACTGATCACGGCATCGGCAAGCTGCCGGATCCGGCGTGCGACCATTTCGCGGATTGCGGAATTCTGATAGCCCGCCTCGAACAGCACGGTCCACTGGTTGGTTCCGCCGGGATCGTGATAGAAGGTTTGGGTGGCCTGCCAGGGATTGGCGATGCTTTCGTTGTAATAAGTGCCGAACGTGAAATCCTTGTCCCAGGGAATCAGCCGCCATTCGCCCGAACGGTCGCTGTCGCGGTGCAGATAGAAGTTCTTCCGGTTGGTGTCGCCGTCGCCCGTGAGGTTGCGGACCGCCATGAAATTCACGAAATTCGGGATGTTGAGATGGCGGAACAGATAGGCGTCGCGCGCGGTGGCGTCGGTCTGGTTGATGCCCGCCACAAACGCGTTCAGGTCGGTGAGATCCTCGGTCAATCGGGTCTTCTTTTCCACGCCGTAAAGCGTGTCGCCGAGGGCGGGACTGTTGGAATAATCGTTGCCATTCGGCGTTTCCCCGATCCGTTGCACGAATTTGTAGAGCGCGCCCTCCGGATCGAGCCCGTAGCGGTCCAGGAGGTCTTCGTCCACCTGCTCGATCATCGAGGACATCCGCTGGAACGAGCCGTTGCGGTACATGGCGACGAGGTGGGCGGCGGATGCCTCGTGTCCGCAGTTCCGCCAGGTGTCGAAGGCCAGGAGCGGCCGCAGATAGGTGGAATCGGCGCCGGCCGAGTTCATGTTCACCTCGCCCACGGTGCCGAGGATCGCGTCCACATACAGCCCGTCGCCACGGTTGAAGTTGAACTTCTGCGATCCCCAGGATGTGTAGCCTCCCCGTTGGCGGACATAGATATTGTCATAAAACTTTCCCTGATAGAAACACGACGCCCGCGAGCCGGTGCGGGTGTCGGAATTGGCCACATCCTGGGTGAACCATTGGAGGATGGGCATGGCGGGGGTGCCGAGGGAGGTGTCTTTCACCACGGTTCCGTAGTACTGCGGGGATTGGGATTTGCCGTCGTCGTTGGAGGTGTCCGTGATGGACGGCGAGCGCCAGGCCCGCGCGGCGGAGTCGGTTGCTGTTAGATAATAGCGCAACATCTGGCGGGCCGCGGCTCCGCCCGAGTTGGGGAGGGTCACGCTATATAACCGCGAACCATCGGTCGCGCCCGGCCAGGATCCGGAATCGGTCATGGCGACCGGGGATCCTTCCGCGTTGTATTGGACCCTCGGAGTCAGGACCACGGACTGGATGGGCCCCAGCCTGGGCTTCACGCGGGCGATGACCGTGACGGAATCGCCGGGCAAGGGCTCGGCCGGGGTGTGGGATACATCGGCGATCTCCGGTCCGGGCGAAATGACGGACGCGTTGGATGCTCCGGGCGTGGCGGTTGCGAAATAGCCGAAAGCCGACTGGGACTGCGTGGTCGCGCTCAGTTCCGGGTTCAGGAGAAAATCCTGGTGGCCGATCGAACGCCGCATGGCGTGGATGGCGAGCGTGTTCGGCCCGGCCACCAAAAGCGGCAACCCCGCGGAAGTGAGATCGGTCTCCTCCCATACCACCGCCGTGGAATCGCTCCTATCCGAATCCGCCACCGAGTTATAGGAGCGGCTTCCCGCCAGATTGCCCCTGGCCACCTCGGTGCCGTTCAGATAGGCGACGAATCCATCATCGTATTTCATCCGCAGGTTGAGCGAGGCGAGCGAGGAGGGATCGGCGACGTTGAAGTTGTAGCGCGCGTAGAGCCCGGGATTGACCGTTTCAAGCGCGGCTTGGACATTCGTCTGATAGTGGCCACCATACGCGGGCGTCGGAAACGAGCCGCCGGTGGCGTCGCGGTGTTGTTGGACGAGGGTGGTGTCGAGGCCCGTGTTCCAGAACGTGGCGTCGTCCACGCGGCCGTTGAAGCGGAATCCGCTGCCGTCTTGGTTGCCTGCGCCGATGTGGAGCGGATAGGTGGTGTTGGGTCCGAAAGCGCCGGTGGCGGTGGCTTTCAGCACGCCGTTGATCCAGATCCGGTTGGTGCCCGAGGCATCGCGCGAGAACGCGACATGGGTCCAGGTGCCATACGACACCGACCCTCCGGAGGCCGTGGTCCACGCGCTTTGGTTGGCGCGTGCGGTCCAGAACTCCCAGGTGTTGGATGGCGTGATATAAAGGATGTAGCCCTTTGCGGGCGAACTGTCCTGCCGACTGGTAATGACGGACTGATAGGTTCCGGTGGATGCGGCCGGATAGACCCACGCGGCAAAGGTGAACACCGCCGGATTCAGCGCGGCGGAGTAGGGGACGGTGACCTTGCCCAGCGTGTTGGAGAATCCGACCGCCGCCTCGGTTTGCATGGACTGCCCCCCGTTTCCCAACGTAGCCGATCCCGATAGAATCCCGTGGAAGCCGTTTCCGGTGGAATCCGAGGTGGTGGTCGCGCCCGCGCCTTCGTCAAACCGCCAGTAGGCGAGCGGGGTTCCCGCTTCGAAGCCGAGTCCCGGTCCTGCGGCCTGGCTCCACGCCGAATCATTGAAAGCGACCGCCCGCCAGTCGGGCGAGGCGGTGTCATGCGCCGAACTGACCGGCACACTGTAACGGACTTGCGTGGCCGGGCCGACAAAATCGTTGGACGACGTATCGAGGCCATAGCTCAGATCATTGGACTGCGGCGGATAGGACGGAGCGAACTCGGTGGCCTTCGTGCCGTCGGGACGGACGAGCGCGAGATATTCACCACCCGCGGAAAGGGCGAAGTTGGCGTGCAAATATCCGAGCGGATCGACATAGGCCGAAGCCCCGCTCGAACCCGTGCGACCGGAACACATCACCACAAGCCGCTGTCCGGCGGTTAGGGTGATCGCGGGAAACACGAACTTCGCCGGGTTGTTGGACGAGTCGGTCAGTTTCCAGCCATCCAGATCGGCGGGGCTGTCGCCCTCGTTCCAGATCTCCACCCAGTCGGAGTAGTTGCCGTTGCCGTCCTTCAGCGTCGTGCTGTTGGAAGCCATGAACTCGGAAATCACGGGAGAGGCGGAGGCGCAGACCGCCCCCGCGAGCCAAAGGGATCGGGTGAGGCGTCCGCACCAACGGCGTGGCAGGATGAACGCGGCGGAAATCATCGCTGGCTCCCGCGGCGCATCGCAAGCCCGAGCGCGCCGATGCCTCCTAGCAAAACAATGGAGGGTTCGGGGATGATGACGGCCTGCAGGCTGCCCTGTTGGAAATAGCCCAGCTTGCCATTGCCGAAATCGAACGGATTGGAAAACGTGGGCGTCGAGCCGCCGAAAGTCACCGTGCCACCTCCATTGATAAGGGTGTAGGTTCCGTCCGTGGCGTTCGCGTAGTCCCAGCCGATGATGTCGGCGAAGGCAAAGTCGGATAGAGTGATCGATTGTCCGGACGCGACGGACAGGATATCCGTGCTGGAGAGGCCGAGCGACGCTCCGGTTAGATCGAGGTTGGCTCCGGCGGCGAAGGTCAGCGAGCCGCCGAGGGTGCCTGTTCCGCCAAGTGTACCTCCGCTTTCGACGGTCACCGCCGTGGCACCCAGCGTGTCGGTGACGAGCAGGGTGCCCGCGTTCACGGTGGTGGCGCCGGTGTAGGTGTTGGCCTTGCCCAGGCTCAGCGTGCCGTTGCCGGACTTGGTCAGGCCGCCGTTGGTGATCGGCGCGTCGATGGAGAGGGTGCTATCCGCTACCGCGACCGCCCGCGTCGCGCCGTTGAAATTGAGTCCCGCTCCTCCCGCGGACATGGTGATGGAGCCGCCGCCGGTCGAGGAAATGCCGCCATTGGGGCGCAGGTTCGAATTGGTGCCGCCGATGTTGACCGTGCCGCCGTTGTTCACCGCGAGGATGGCAATCGTGTCATTCTGGTTGTCGCCGAATTGGAACGAGGCACCGGCGCCGTCGATGGTCACATTGGCGGAATCCGCGATGCGTCCGCTCTTGTTGGCGCTGGTGGCGAGCGTGCCGGTTCCCGTGACGAGCACATGGCCCGGAATGGCGATCACGCCGTCGTTCTTGTCGAGCGTCAGCGTGCCGGCGTTGACGGTGGTCAGTCCGGTGTAGGTGTTGGCGGCGGTGCCGGAGAGGATCTGGTTGCCCGATCCGGTTTTGGTGAGTTTCAAGGCATCACCGCCGGTGCCCGCAATTACGCCGGAGAAATTGCCGCCACCGCCGTTGATGCCGACGACCAGAGTGCCGGAACCGGCCACTGAGGTGACCGTGCCCGCGCCGGCCAGGGAGTTGATGCGCAGGGTTTTGCCGTAGGCGCTGCGCAGGGTGGTGCCGGTCTCGACCGTGACGGTTGGCGCGTTGGTCAGTTCGATGTCACTGTTGTATTGGACCGTCGTTCCCGCGCCGGTGAGCGTGAGATTTCCGGTAAAATCAAAGAGCGCGGAACCTTCCACCCCTTCGGTATCGGCGGTGGAATCGCTGAAGGTGGTGCGGCTGCCTCCCGCAACGGTGACATTGCCCGTGCCGCGGATGCCGCCGCGGAATTGGGTGCGGTCGGTGAGCATGCCGGAGAGAGTGACATTCTTGTTGATGGTCAGGAGCCCGTCGAAGAAGGTGCGTCCGCCGCCGGTGCGGCTGGTGCCGATGGTGGTGGTGCCGGTGCCTTGGTTGGCCACCGTGATTGGTCTTGATAGAACCAGGTCGCCGGAGCTTGCGGTTTGGGCGTAAAGCGCGGTGCTGTTCGTTCCGGTGAGCGTGCTGTTGAGCGTGACGGTTCCGCCGGTGCCCAAGCCGTTGTTGTGGGTGGTGATGACCGTTCCCTGGGAAATAAGGGTGGGACCGGCGTAGGTGTTGCCGCTCGACACAAGCATGGTGCCCGTGCCGGTCTTTTCGACGGTGGAGCCGGGGAAGGAGCCGTCGTCCTTGATCAGACCCGATATGGTTAGGTCGTTGGCGGCGGCCCCGTTGGCGACATCGAAACGCGCGGTTTGGGTGGCGCCGTTTTTGATGAGGCGGATGGAGGAGCTGATGGTGCTGCCGCTGTCGCCCGCGAAGGTGTGGGTGGCGAGGGTGTTGTTTCCGGTGCGGAATTCGCCGCCGCTCACCGTGCCATTGGTGAGGTTGAGGTTGTTGACATAGTTGATGTCACCGGCGGTGGCGGTGAAGCTCAGCGTGCCGCCGTTGATGTTGTAAACATTCGCGCTGCGGGTGTTCCAGCCGCGGTTGACCTCGAGCGTGGCACCCGTGCCGACGGTATAGCTCTGGGTTCCGGTGAAGTATCCCGCATCGAAGCCGACGGACGCTCCATCGAGCACGAGCTTGCCGCCGGTGACCTTCACCGAGGTGATCTGCCCGCCGTTGCCGGCGCCGCGGTTGAGCGTTAGGGTGCCGCCGCCGATTTTCTCCAGATTGAGCTGGCCGTCGTTGTTGGAGAAAGTTCCGCCAAACGAACTGCTGGAGCTGTCATTGCCGATCTTGAGCGTGGCGGAGGTGCCGGAAGTGCCAAAGGCGGACATGAACACTTCTCCGGCCGTTCCCGAAAACGAGTCGAACGCCTGGGTGACGCCGCCGTCGAGGCGCAGCCTGGAATTGGCGCCACCGAAGGTCAGGTCCGTGGAGGACGGCAGCACGCCGCTCGCGCTGAGGCGAAAATAGGTGGACGACGCGTTGGAGATGGTGACAGGTCCTGAGAAGGTGTTGGTGTTGTTGTTAAGCGTCACCAGACCTTGGATCGTCAGCGGTCCACTGCCGGTGAGTTGGCCGGAAAAGGTGGTGTAGTCGTCCACCGTCTGGCGGCCGAGAATGGTGCCGCCACCAGCTCCGATCGTGATTGCGTTTGCCACGATCTGCCCTGCCGCGTTGCGTTCGAGCGTGCCGCCGTTGAGGGTGACGGAAGCCGTGCCCAGGGCGGTGTTGTTGCCCAGGGTGATACGGCCGCCGGTGATCGCAACGGTGCCGGAGGCGGTGGATGCGTTTGTTAGGGTGAGCGTGCCCGTGCCGGATTTGGTGAAGCCGGAACTGCCCGCCAGGGTGGCCCAGGTGGTATTCTGGCCATTGGTGTTGATGGTGTATCCGCCCGCAGAGAAGGTGACGGTGCCCGCGGTGATCCCGGTCTCCGCCAGGGTGACGGTTTCCCCGATGCCGGAGAAACCGGCGGCGCTGCCATTGGTCCACATGGAGCCGGAATCCCAGTTTCCGTCGGTGGTATTCCAATTGTCAGTGGCTCCGGTATCGTTCCATGTCAATGCCATGGCAGGCATGACGGAGGCGGCGGAGAGCGCCAGATAGGCGAGTAGGTTGATCGTAGGTTTCATCGGGGACGGTTTGGGGACGGATGATTGGAGATTTCGAATCAGGGAGCTTGGGTCACCACCAACCGCGCGAAGGTCTTGGCCTTGCCGGTGGGCAGCGTGTAGGAGATGGTGGTGGAGTTGTTCGTGTAATCGAGGCCGGCGGGGGCTTCGGTCCACGGATCGGTCGCTCCGAGGTCGTCGGATTCCTCGATTTTATAGGAAATCTTCGCGTCGGCGGCGGCTTCGGTGCGTTTGGTGAAGCTGAGGGTGCCGGAAGTGAAGGATCCCGGCGCCCCATCGGACACCGCCGGATTGCGGCCGGCGATGGCATACTCGACGAGGTTGTTCACGCCGTCGTTATCCGGATCGTCGGTGGGGTCCTGGTCGGCCGGGGCGAGTCCGAATTCGGTTTTCGAAATCCACGAGGCGAAGCCGGCCAGTTGCACCGTGAGGGTTCCATTGGATTCGTCGAAGGTGAATTCGAGCGTCCCGCTGGTGGTCTTCCATTTGTCGGATCCCGCGTCGGTCCACGGTGCGCCCGCCGGGGTCACGACCTGGAAGGTGGATCCGTAGGCGCCGGTTAGGGTGTCGGCATTCTCCAGTTGCCAGGTGCCGGTGGTGGCGGTGACGGCGGAGACGTCGATCGCGAAGTTTCCATCCAGAATGACCGTGCCGGCTCCGGTTAGGGTATTGGTTGCCGTGTTGGTGATCCGGAAGGTGAGGGCCGCATCGTCCTTCAGGTCGAGCGTCCCCGCGTTGACCGTGGTGTTGCCGGTGTAGGTGCTGAACCCGCGCAGGATCTGGGTGCCGGTGCCGGTTTTGGTCACGTTCAGGACGGCGTTTCCATTGGCGATGACACCGCTGAAGTCACCGCTCTGGTCGCCTCCGCCGATGGTGATCGAGGGTCCGAAGAGATTGCCGGGGTTGGCGTCTTTGAACGAGCGGAGTTCACCGCCGCCGTTGATGCCACCGACGGTTTCCACACCCGAATTGGATGCCGTCTGGACGACGGCCCCGGCGTCGATGGTGATGTTGGTGGCGTCCGGAATGACACCGGCGGCGGTGGCGACGCTGGCCTGGAGCACCGTGCCGCTGCCGGTGACGACAATGTTGCCGGTGAAGTCGTTGAGGGTGGACAGGAGCGTTGTGCGCGATCCGCCCGCGATGGTTAGAGTGCCGGCATTCCCCGTGACGCGTCCGTCGATGGCGAGGCGGTCTTCCAAGACGCCGCCCGAAAAGGTGGCGGCCCGGTTGAGGGTGATGGTTCCCGTGATCGTTGCCGCGTTCAATCCGCTGCCGGTGTTGTCCGAGCCGATGACTACCGCGCCCGTGCCGGCGGCGGAAACGGTGACGGCGTTGGGGATATCCGCGCGGTTGGAGAGGATCAGGGCGGTATCCTGCGCGGTGGCTCCCAAGGTGACGGTGTTGCCTCCCAGCGCGCCGTTGGTATTGGCGGCCACGGTTCCCTGCTGGACCTCCACGCCGCCGGTCCATGTGCCGGTGCCGCCCAACGCGAGCTTGCCCGCGCCGGATTTCACCAGTGCGGCGGTGCTTGAACTACCGATGCCGGTGGCAAAGGCCACGTCATTGCCATTGGTGTCGAAGGTGGCGGTTTTCCCGTTCATCATGGCGACGACTGCCGAGACATCCTGGGTGTTGCCGGTTTCCCAACGGAGGGTTCCGCCATCCATGGTTAGGGCTCCGGTCGGCGGGATCGCTCCATTGGCGAACGAGAGCACCCCACCGGTGAGGATGGTGCCGCCGGAGTGGAAATTGCTGCTGGTGAGGGTGAGAGTGCCGCTGCCCTGTTTCAGCAGGGTGATGGATCCGCCGATTCCCGCCTTGGGATCGGTGCTGGAGCCCACGGTGTAGTTTAGGGCCGAGTTATTGAACAACAGGCCTCCGGGATTCACATCCGCGGGAATGTCAACCGTGGTGGTGCCGGTGGCGGTGTCGTCGAAGGTGCAGAAATCACCCTCCTGATAGATGCCGGACACGCCCGTCCAGTTGGTGGCGCTGGTATCCCAATTGCCGCTGGCGGTTCCGGTCCACGCCAGATTGGAGCCAGTCTGCACATGGGTGATTTTTAGCGCGCTGGCATCGCTGGTGTCCCAGGTGTATTCGGCGGGAGGAACCGGAAGATTGTCGATGTCCGTCTGGGTCAGTGGCGCTGTCAGACCGCTGACCACGGTGTAGCTGCGGTTGCCGGCCGATGGAAAGCCCAACGCGAGGGGATTGAAGGAGAATCCGGCGGAAATGGTTAGGGTGCCGTTGATGGCAATGCCGTCGGAGGCGGTGGAGTTCGCGCTGCGTTCCCAGTCGAGCGTGCCGCCAAGGGTCAGGTTGGTGACGCCGGTGATGGTGCCGAGGGTGCCGTTGCCGCCGGGGCGGACGGTCCCTTGGGAAACGATCGCTCCGGTGACATCGTTGCCGGGATTGGTGTCGCCGGCGGTTAGGGTTTTCCCGGTTGCCAGGGTGAATCCGGTGTCGGTGGCGTCGAAGGTGGCACCCGGGGCGACGGTGATCGAGGCGGTGCCGTTGATAGACCCCCCGGTGCCGAGCTTGAGCGTGCCGCCGTTGATGGTGGTGGCACCGGTGTAAGTGTTGGTTCCGGTTAGGGTTTGGGTGCCGCTGCCGGCCTTGGTGAGTTTGAGCGCGTCGCCGCCGGTGCCGGAGATCACCCCGGAGAAGGTAGAGCCGCCGTTGGCGATGCCGACGATGATGGTTCCGGAGCCGGCCACCGACGTCACGGTTCCGGAGCCGGCGAGCGCGTTAATGCCCAGGGTTTTGCCGTAGGCGGTGCGCAGCGTGGCACCGGTATCCACCGTGACGGTGCCGGCATTGGTGAACTCCATGTTGCTGTTGATCTGCACGACGGTTCCCGATGTGGTTAGGGTCACATTGCCGGTGAAGTCGTAAAGAGCGGTGCCCTCGCCGTCGTTCTCGGCAATCACGTCGCTGAGCGTGGTGCGGCTGCCGCCGGTGATTGTGAGGTTTCCGGTGCCGCGGATGCCGCCGCGATACATCGTGCGGTCGGTGAGCATCGAGGAAAGGGTGAGATCCCGGTTGAGGGTGATCTCACCGTTGAAAAAGGTGCGGCCGGCCCCGGTGCGGTTGGTGCCGAGGGTGACCGTTCCGCTGCCCTGGTTGGCAATGGTGATGGGGTGGGGGACGACGAGGTCGCCGGTGGCCGCGACCTGGGCGAAAAGCGAAGTGTTGTTTGCGCCGGTGTTCGCGTCATTCATCACCAGCGTCCCGGTGGTGCCAAGACTGTTTCCGGTGCTGGCCACGAGGGTGCCTTGGGAGACGGTGGTGCCTCCGGTGTAGGTGTTGCCGCCCGTTAGAGTCAGCGTGCCGGTTCCGGATTTGACCAGAGCGCCGCCGGTTCCGGACAAGGTTCCGGAATAGGTCGTGCTCGAGTTGTTGCCGCCCGCCGTCAGGGTGTTGCTCTGGATGTTGGCCGATCCCGCGCCGGCCAGCGAGCCGATGGTTTCGCCGGCGTTGAGCAGCAGGGTGGAGCCGGCGCTGAGGCTCACCGCGCTGGCGTCGGGGATGGCGTCGCCGCCCGATAGGGTGAGCGTGCCGACGTTCACCGTGGTCGCCCCGGTGTAGGCGTTGGTTCCCGAGAGCGCCACGGTTCCGTTGGATGGCAGGCCGATGCTGACGGTGAGGCCATTGACACCATATCCGCCCGACCCGATGGGAGGAAGCCCCGTCACCGCGTATGGATCGTCGAAATTCTGTCCCAGATAGTATCCGGTTTTGTACTTCGCGTAGATCTGATAGGCGACCACGTCGGCCCCGGACTGGGTCAGTTGCACCTTGGCCACTTTGGTGTGGGTTCCGTCATAGAACTGGAGTTGGACGGTTGCGGTGGTGCCATTGTTGGTGAAATAATAGCCCGCGGCGGGAGTGGCGGCGGGAATCCATCCCCCCTGCATCACTCCGTTTGCTGCGGTAATGTTGGCCAGAGTGGTGTTGGTGAATACCGTGGTGGGAGCGGAACTTGATGCGGACACGTATCCGCTGTTGAAGTTCGCAGTTGGCGCGGCCGCTCCAAATGCCAGGTCGCCAGTGCCGCCGACGGATCCGGATACCGTTAGGGTCCTGCCTCCGGCCGCTTTCCAGATTTGGTTGGCACCCAATGTGACCGGCGTGGAAAGCGCGAGGTCAACGGTGGAAAGCGCAAGGTCAATGCCGCCGTTCCCGAGGGTGAGCGCGCCCGCTCCGGAAAGATCAATGTTGGATGTTGCGCCGGTTACCGCGACTCCCTGCCATGAGGCGGGCGAGCCGAGGGTGAGGCCCGCTCCCAGCGAGGTTGCGGTCCAAGTGGCGGTGTCTGTGGCAGTGGGCGCGGTGCCGCCCCAGCTCGCGCCGGCGGTGAGGTCGGTGCCCGCGGGCGCCTTGGTCACCGTGGCGGCCCCGGCGGTCAGGGTGAGGGTGATGCCGAGCGCGGCGCAAGCGGCGATGTTGCGGAAGGTGGATTTGGATTTCATAGTGGTTTTTTGATTTGGTTTTTGATGGAATAAGTGAATCGGAAAGCGGACGGTCACCGGCGGCGGCGGAACAGCGCGAGCAACCCGAGCCCGCCGAGCAAGATGGCGGCGGGTTCCGGCACGGCGACCACCACCTGGAGGCTGCCCGGTTGGAAATAGGCCTTATTGCCATTGAGCAGTGGCAGGGCGTTCTCTTCGCCGACATTGTCGAGATTGCCGAGGCTGATGTTGGATCCGGCCAGCACCGTGTAGGTTGCCGGAGTGGCGTTCTGATAGTCCCAGCCCAACAGGTTGTCGATGCCGAACCCGGCTCCGAATGTCACGTTGCCGCCCACATCCAAAGGATCGGCGATGTTGGCGATGGTCAGGAACGACCCGCCATCGAATGCCAGAGTGCCCGCGATCAGGCCGGTGCCTCCGATCGTCCCGGCCGCGGCGACGGATACCGCGGTGCCGCCCAGTTGGCCGTTGACCAGCAGGGTGCCGGCGCTGACCAGCGTGGTCCCGGTGTAGGTGGAGGTGCCCGAGAGCACCTGGGTTCCCGCGCCAACCTTGGTTAGGGAGAGGGTGCCGTTGCCGTTGGCGATCGCACCGCCGAAATCACCGCCGCCGTCACCGCCGCCGATCGCGAGGGTGGTGCCGAAAATGTTGCCGGGGTTGGTATCCTTGAAGGAGCGGATCTCACCGGAACCGCTGATGCCGCCCACGATCTCGGTTCCCGAACTGGATGCGGTCTGGAACACGGCCCCGGCACCGATCGAGATGTTGGTGGAGTCGGGGATCACACCCGCGGGAGTCGCCACACTGGCCTGGAGAACCGTTCCGGTTCCGGTGATGACGATGTTTCCCGTGAAATTGTTGGCCGTGGACAGGAAAGTCACGCGGGAGCCGCCCTGGACCGTGAGCGTTCCGACGTTTCCGGAAATCTGTCCGTCGATGGCCAGCCGGTCGGCGGAAACCTCGCCGCTCAGGGTGGTCGGGCGGTTGAGGGTCATCGCGCCGCCGTAGGTCGCGGCGTTTTGTCCGCTGCCGCTGTTGTCCGCGCCGATCACGACGGTGCCGGAGCCTGCGGCGCTGACGACGACGGGGTTGTTGATGTCCGCCCGGTTGCCGAGGTAGAGCTGGGCGTTGTCCGCGGTGGCACCGATGGTGACGGTGCCGGTGCCGAGGGCCGCGTTCGAGTTGGCGGTGAGACGCCCGGCGTTGACGGTGGTTCCGCCGGTGTAGGTGTTCGCTCCGGAAAGCGCCTGGGTGCCGGTTCCTTCCTTCACCAGCGATCCCCCCGTGCCGGAAATCACGCCCGCGTGAGTGGCGGTGCCGTTGTTTCCGCCCACGGAAAGGGTGGAGCCGCCCAAGAGGACTCCGCCGCCGGTGGTGCCGCCGCCGGCGAGCGAGCCCACCGCGGTGTTGAAGCCGTTCAGATCGATCGCCACGCCCGCGCGGTCGGCCAGGGTCACGGCCGAATTGTGCCCGAACGCGCCACCCACGCCGGCCACCGAGGCGATGCCGGCTTTCAGCGTGCCGGTGTTGACCGTGGTGGCGCCGCTGTAGGTGTTGACGCCGGACAGCACGACCGTGCCGGCGGCATCGTAGCCGAATTGCAGCGTGGTGGTGTTTCCGCCGTAGCCTCCGGCTCCCTGGGATGTGGCAACGGTGCCGTTGTAAGACCCGAAATTGGTCGGCAGGGCGTTGCCGCCGACATAGGCCGCGCCCAGAGCTTTGACGGTGATGTCGGCGCCCACCTGGTCGAGTTGGATCTTCAGTCCTTTGGTATATCCGCCATCCAAGGCTTCCAGCCAGTAGGTGGCGGTGGTCCCGTTGTTGCTGAGAAAATAGCCGGTGGCGTTGAGCGGATTCGCGCCGTTGATCCACGCGCCGCCCAGTTTGCCGCTGGTGGCCACCAAATCGGCCAGCGTGGCGTTGTTGAAAAGCGCCTGCGCCGAGGTGGTTAGAAAGGTGGTGGAGGTGAGGACGGTCGCCGCCTGCCCGAAGGTGATCCCCGAGGAGCCGGACACAACCCCCGATACCGTCAGGGTCTTGCCGGTAGCCGCCTTCCATGTCTGGTTCGCGCCGAGGACGATGTTGTTGGCCAGCGCGGTATTGACGGCGGAGCCCGACATATCAATGCCGCCGCTGCCGAGGGTGAGCGCGCCCGATCCGGAAATGGCGATGTCGGATGCCGCGGCGGTCACCTTGATTCCCTGCCAAGAGGCGTCCGACCCGAGCGTCAACGCCGTCCCCAACGAGCTGCCCGACCAGGTGGCGGTGTCCGCCGATCCGGGCGCGGCGCCTCCCCAACTCGCGCCATCGGCCAGATCGGTGCCGGTGCCGGATTTGGTGACGGTGGCCGCATGGGTTCCGACGGTCAGGACAATGGGGGCGAACGCGGAGATCGCTCGGATGGATAACACGGGCTTCATGGTTGATGCAGGCGTTGTGGGTTGGATGGGGTTTGGGGATTATGGCGTGCCGGACTCCGATTCGGGAGCGACCCGGCTGGCGTTTTCGTAGTTCTGATTGATGAAGATGAGGGTGTCGCGGTCGCGGAGGATGTGCTCCTCACAAGCGGTGGTGCCCGGCATGGTGATGCTCAGGATGCCGTCCTTCACCGTCCACCGGCACCCGGCGAAGCATCCGGGCAGGTCTTGGCCGTTCTTTGTCAGCATCGCGGTGCCGTCTGGAAGGAACTCGCGCACAAAATGGTCGCCCATGTAGCGGTAGGACCATTTTCCGACGAAATCGGCGGGCTCCGCGGTGGTGACGAGGCCTTCCTCAAACTGGAGGATACCCTGGCTTTGGATGGGCGATTGACCGATGTCGCCCATCCGGTCGCGCGGCAGGGTCTCGACACGCGCGTGCAGGGTCCATTTCCCGGACCGGAACATGCCCGCCGGCACATCCAACCGATAGATATTATCGCTCACGATAGGCGGTCCATATCCGGTAACGCCGCGGTGATGATCCGCGGACACTTTCTCCCCATCCAGCCGCAGTTCCACATCCGAGACGGCCACTCCATCCACGCCATTGATCCATCGGAACACCGCGCGATAGGCGGAGGCCTTCCAGAGCAGGTGGGAAACATCGAACTCCATCTCGCGGGGCTCCTCCGATGTGATCTCCCACGCGAACTCCCGCGACGGGATCCGCCTTACATACTTCGCCCGGTCCAGCGGCACCGGCTGCAACGGCTCGCCTGCCTGCCCCGCCGTCTGGCGCACCGCGTGGTTTTCGTAGAGGGCCATCGGTTTTTTTCCGTCCCGGCGCAGTTCCACCTCGCCGTCGAAGACCCCCACTTCGGATGATTCGCCTTCCTTCACCTCCATCGCAAACTCGGTGCCCAAATCCACCACCTGGCCGTCCGGGTAATCGATCCGGAACCCCTCCGCGCCCTTTGGCACCGCGGTCACCAGTTTTCCGCTGTCCAGCAATCCGGACGCCGGGCCGGTCACGCCGTAGCGGGCGGGACCTTCCAAGGTGACCCGCACGCCGCTGGCGTAGGTGATTTCCAAGAGTCCCGACTCGATCTCCAAACGGTGGACACCACCCGCCGTGCCGATCAAATCCGGCGGCGCGCCATCGGTCCAGCGCACGCCCACCATGCCGGTGATCTTGGCTGGAGCGGATTTCACCGGCGGCGGCACCGTGCCGACCGTTGGTGCGATCTTCGTCGGCGCGGCGAAATAGCCGATTGCGAAAATGGCCGCCGCCGCGGCCGCCTGCCACGCCACGCGCCCCCATCGGAAGGTACGACCCGTTACGGGCGGGGCCTGTGTTTCTCCGGCCACGGCGAGCATTGCCGCCTCCTGCTGGGTCACTTCGATATAGTAGTCCAGCGCGGCGTCATCCTCCAGCAGCTCCTCCAGCCGCGCGAGGTCGGCGCGGCCGAGCGGGCCGTCATCGAGCAGGCGATCGATGAGCAGGCGCAGTTCCGCGGATGGCTGATAGGAGGTCATGGGCGGTTGAGGCGTCTTTCGATGCAGCGTTTCAGCACCAGACGCAGGCGGGAAAGGGACTTCTGGAGCCGGTCCGGCGGCACGCCCATGCGGCGGGCATGTTCGGCCAGAGGCACCTTGGTGGCGTATTTCAGGGAAACCAACTGGCGGTCGTGGGGAGGCAGCGCCTTCACGCATTCGCGAAGCGCCTCGATCCGCTGGTCGGCACGCTCGGCCGCCGCCTCAGCGGCTCCGGCCAGCCGCTGGAGCGTTTCATCGGAAAACACCGCCACCTTGCTGCGCCCGAGCGTCCGTCGCAGGGCGAGCACCTGGAAATACGCCGTGCGGTAGGCCCAGGCCCGGAAATCCGTACCCGCGCGGAAATCGTCCCGCTTCTCCCACAGGATCGTGCAGGTCGTCTGCACCACGTCCTCCGCCTCCTCCCGCGCCTGGGGCAGCAGCGAAATCACATACGCCAACAACCCCGGCCTCACGGACGCAATCCAACCGCCGACATCGACGGATCCGTCGGTCGCTGGCAAATCCGCCGCTGGCAAAAAGGAGGACAAAAGACAGGTGTAGATAGCACATTCCACGCCAAACCGGACAAAAATGTCGGGAATTTTTCAAATTTCCGCCAAATTGCGATGCTGCGATGAAATCCGGGGTCCCGAGGCCCGATCCATCTGGCGGGCACCCACGCACTGGGGGTAGGTGGGACACCCTCGGAGCCGTCCTCGCCGGAATCCCCGATCCACCATCAGCGATCTCCTTGGCGTCTTGGCGGTGAATCTTCGGGTGGGGTGGGGTTAAGCCGTCGGCGCGAGGCGCGCCAGCCGCGATTCTCGATCCCCGCGGGATCGTCTAACCATCCAACCCGTCGGCCGGGCGGATGATCCGTGCCTGGTCGAAATCGTAGGGAGTGAGTTCCATCACCACCCGCTGGCCGGGGGCGAACTTTGCTCCGGCTTGGGCGAGGGGTTTGGAAAGATGCGCGAGTACCCGCTTGCCGTTCGGCAATTCGGCGCTGTAGAGCACCTCTCCGAGTTGCTCCACGATAGGTCCTGCGGCATGAATGGCGGCGTCCGGCATGGCGCGGAAACGGTGCCATGCCCGGTGCCGGTTGGCAAGATCGGAGGTGCTATCCGCCATGGGCTATCGGCCATGCGGATAATCCCTAGTGCATCGATTCGGAAGTTAGTGTGCATTTGATCTAGCTACGGATGCGCCTAGTGGCTGATTCGGCACGGTGTCTGCGACAGTTTCTGGTGATGACGGATTTAATGCGCATAAATCCAAATGCACAGTTATTACGAGAAAGATGCACTAGTCATCCCCGTATTCGATCTCCCCGGTTTCCACGTCCACTTTCCACGGGCCCGGCATCCAGCCCTTGGCGGGTTTCAGGGCCAGCTTGCCGCCGCCGATTTCCAGCGGATACCACAAATAGCGGCTGTCGTGGAGTTCGTAGGGCCGCCAGACATCTCCCAGATAGATAACCGCCGTCCGCCAGCTGCCCGCGATCCGTAGCAGATAGGTGGATTGCGACCCGTAGGTGAGCGTCTCCGGCGGCGCGAGATCGAATGGACCCGCCCATGGCCCGCCGATCCGATCCGCGGTGAAATACGGGTTCGCATTCGGCCACCAACCGGTCAGATGGGAGCCGACGCAGTAGTAGATCCCCTCGTGTTTCACGATCGCCCCTCCTTCGATGGGCGCCTCGATCGTCGCCACGATTTCCTCCACGTCCATCCGGTCGTCGGATAGACGCGCGATGTGGAACGCCAGGTCCGGCCGCGATTCGAAAATCAGATAGTCGGTGCCGTCGTCGTCGGTGAACTGGCCGATGTCGCGGCTTTCCTTGCCCAGCGGCCGGAACGAGCGGACCCATTGATAGGTTCCGTCCACCGTGTCGCTCACCGCCACGCCAACCTCCGCCACGCTGTAGCGCGACCAATGCCCCGGCGCTTGGCCGTCGATGTGCATGTACATCACGAAGCGCCCGCGTTTCCGGTCGTGAAACACCTTGGGCCGCTCGATCTGCCACAACCCGGAAATGCCGGCCGGATTGCGGCCTTCGAAAACCCGCCCCCGGAATTCCCAGTCCATCAGATCGCGCGACGCATAGCACGCCACCGGACAGGTGCCCGGATCCTTGTCGGGCGAACGGTCCTCGCCGAACCAATAGAACACCCCCTCCACCCGGATCACCACTCCGCCGTGGGCCTGGATGTGCCGCCCGCGGTCGTCGGGCCAGATTTTCGCGGGGGAGATCATGGTTGTCGTGCGGGCGGTGGATAACCAACGGAAGGGAACTTTGCAAGTGCGGGTGATCCGGCGCCATGCATAAATGGCGCAGACTCCCTCGAACCACAGCGGAATTCATTTGTTTTTCACGGATGTTTCACTCGGGTATTATCGTCGGTTGCTCTCATGCCACTGATGACACGCGCGCCCAGATCCGCCCATTGCGGTCGAACACCAGCGGCCATACTATGCTTTCACCATCACGCCCTGCTCTTTCTCGGATCGTTGCTGGTCCTGCCGGGCGTGTTCGTGATGCTGGTTGCCGGATCAACGTTTCTGGCATCCGGCCATATTGCCCGTGTGATCGCTCCTTTGGTCATCACCGCGCTGATTCCCACACTATGCGGCTTCGCGGCATACGGTGCTTTGCTGGCTCTCCTCTTCCATCGGAGTGACCCGCGCTTCCAGAGAACCGCGTGGGTTTTGGTTGGCACATTCGGTTTATCCGGACTTATCTCGGTTCCGCTGTGGTACATTCAAACGGTGAATGCCACCCGGATAGTTGGAGCAATCGATCTGATACCAGCGCTGATCGGAATTGTGGCAATCCATTGCATCGTGATCGCACAACGGTGTCTGGAAATCACGCGCCGGATGGTGTCGCGGGAACGCTCCCATTGAGCGTTTCCCAAAAAATCTGGTGCACGAGGACGGGATCGAACCGCCGACCGACCGGGTGTAAACCGGTTGCTCTACCGCTGAGCTACTCGTGCCACGCGACGGGGCGACTGTGGCGGTTGCGCGGGCGCATGGCAAGCGGGAACCGCGGGACCTCCGGAAATTTTCCCGAACCTGCCAGAACCGGGTGGCATCCGGCGGATTAAGCCCGAAATCCGAAGTTGATAGTTAGCATGGGGTCCCATTTGACCGCTGAACCTAGAAACCGCGAATGAACGCGAATGGACACGAATATGGAATTGAAAATGGTTCTTCCGCAGGATTTGTGTGGATGTTAGGTCGGTTGGCGGCGTTCCGGGCACGCTCCTCGCCACTGTCAAGCGGGCGGGCGGCATAAAATCCGGCGTTTGGGCGGCGTGACAGCGCCGGTCCGGCATTTATATCGCCCGCCCGCTTGACCGCGGCTGCGGACCGCGCGGAGAGGCCCGTATGGGTTTTGCGCGGCAAAACCCGGCGGGCTTTCCGAGTGGAGCGGACTTGCGAATGACGGCCGCGGGTGTTGAATGGGGTTGTCAAACAACAAACAACCCCGCAACCGCCATTCAGCTCAACGTTAAAACACTCCTCCGGCACGTGCAAGACCTTGTTGGTTTTGTCGTCAAATCCGTCCGTCACACCCTTGGCGCTCCGGATCCGCGCATCGATGTCGATCTGGACATCGACCCGCGCCGCAAGCGGCGCTGCTCCTGCTGCGGCCGACCCGGCCGCGTCCACGATATCCTGCCGCAACGCCAGTGGCATTTCGTCCCGCTCTGGAACATCCCCGTGTTTCTCCACTACGCGCCGCGCCGGGTGGTCTGCCAGCGCTTTGGCAAGCCCGTCGTGGAAGCCATGCCATGGAACCGCGGCAAGAGCCCCTATGCCGCCGCCTACATGGTGTTTCTGGCCCGCTGGGCCGGAAGACTCTCCTGGAAGGAGACCGCGGAGATCTTCTCCGCCAGTTGGGAAGCCGTGCGCCGCTCGGTCGAATGGGTGGTCGCCTGGGGCCTCGAACACCGCGACCTTTCCGGTGTCACCGCCGTGGGCGTCGACGATCTCCACCACGGCCGCGGCAAGACCTCGCTCAACTTCCTGACACTTGTCTATCAGATCGACCGCGGCTCGCGCCGCCTGCTCTGGATCGGCCGCGCCCGCACCGAGGCCACCCTGCGCGAGGGTTTCGACGAATTGGAAAAACTCCGCGCCGGTTTCCTCGGCGGGCTCAGGGTGGTCTGTTCGGACATGTGGAAGCCTTTTCTCAAGGTCGTGCGCGAACGCTGCGGCCAGGCCCTCAACGTGCTCGATCCGTTCCACGTCGCCAAGCACCTCAACGAGGCGCTCGACACCGTGCGCCGCGGCGAGCAGTCGCGCCTGAAGGACAAGGCGGCCCGCAAGGAAGCCAAGGGCGGACGCTTCCTCCTGCTCACGCGCGGCACCAAGGTGCGCGGCAAGGCGCGCGCCAAACTCAAGGCGGTGCTCGCCTCGCTCGGCCGGACCTCGCGGGCATGGGAGCTGAAGGAAAGCTTCCGGCGCTTCTGGCTTTACCGGAGTCCGGCGTGGGCATCGGCCTACCTCAGGGCATGGACCACCCGCGCCATGCGCTCGAAGATCGAACCGATGAAGAAGGTCGCCCGCATGCTGCGCGCCCACGAGGATCTCCTGCTCAACTATTTCCGGGCGAAACGACAGTACACCAACGCCATGGTCGAGGGAATGAACCACAAGGCCCGCGTCGCGCTTGCGCGCAGCTTTGGCCACCGCTCCTTCGACGTGCTCAAACTCGTTCTGTATCATAACCTTGGCGACCTTCCGGAACCCCCTTCTTCACACAAATTCTGCTGACGAGGCTTGAAAATGAATGCGTTCTGACGATTGGGCCGTTCACCTGGTGGATTGAATATTCGATCTTTCCAACTCATTGAAAATTCGCGTCAATTGGCGTCCATTCGCGGTTCCATTTTCCTTTCCAGGCTGAAGCGCTGAGTACCGCTGAAGCCGCTGTATTGCAGACTGCAAAAGCCAACAGGAAGCCGATTCACCCTCCGGTGTCGTCTTTCTGATCCAACAAAACCCAGCGAAATCAGCGGTTTTCAGCGGTAATCCGGGCGTCCAAACTACCCCGAACTTCGGATTTCGGGTTAAGGAGCCTCCATCACTCCCTCAACCCCGACGATATGGGCAGGCGGGCGGCGCGGATCGCGGGAAACAGTCCGCCCAGCAAGCCGATGGCGGTGGCGAATACCACCGCCCGTCCTAACAATGGAAGCGTGACCTCGAACGAGAATGTCACCTGGCTGAAGGTTTGCCAGTTGATCGTCGAGGCGCGGAATCCGTCGAAGAGCAGATAGGCCGCGGCCGCCCCCACCGCGCCTCCGGCCAGCGAGAGGACCATCGACTCGGCCAGCACCGAGCACACCACCGGCCCGGAGCCGAAGCCCAGCGCCCGCAGCGTGGCGATCTCACGGGTTCGCGCTGCCACCGCGCTGTACATCGTGTTGAGCGCGCCGAACAACGCGCCCAACGCCATCATCCCGGCGATGAACACGCCGATCGACGTGATGAACTGCGTGACCATGGAGGATTGCTCGGCATAGAAATCGGATAGACGATCGACTTTCACGTTGAGCTTGGGATCGGTGGTTAGGGCGTCCTTGAACGAGTGGAACGCGTCCGCCGAAGCCAGCCGGGCATAGACCGATTGGAAACTGTTGTTGCGATGATAGGCGGGTTGGAGCACGGCGGCGTCTGCCCAGATTTCCGATTCGGCCAAGCCGCCGTTGGCGGTGAAAACGCCGACGATGTCCCACATGTTCTGGCCGATCTTGATCTGGCGGCCGATATCGAGTCCGGCGAACGCCCGCGCCGCCCCGGCGCCGACGATAATCTCGTTGCGCCCGGTTTCGAACCGCCGTCCCGCGACGATCTCGATTTTGTCGCGCACCGCGAACGCTCCCTGTTCCACGCCGCGCAAGGGCACGTTCGCGTCGGTCCCGGTCGAGCGTTTCGGCAGATTGATGATGACGAACAACTCGGCTGAAACCAGGGTGCCCGCCTCGTTGCGGGCGAGTCCCGGCGCGTCGCCGATGGTCCGCACCGCGTCGCGGTCGAGGCCGCTGGTCATCTCGCTGTCCGCGCCGCTGCGCAGGACGATGGCCACCTCGGGCGAACCCGAAACGGTCATCGCGCGGCGGAAGCCTTCGGCGATCGCCAGCACTCCGACGAGCACGCCGACGACCCCGGCGATGCCGACCGCGGCGGTTAGAGCCGCGCCCTTGCGCTCCGGCAGCGAGCGCAGGTTGAACAGGGCGATGGTTAGAATCCGGTGGAGCGTGGACATGGGAGGAGGTTCGTGAAATGGCTCATCCGCCCTTGCGCAGGGCGACGGCAATGTGGAGGCGCATGGCTTGGACGGCGGGCAGGGCGCCGGCGGCGATTCCGAGCGCGAGCGCCATGGCGGCGCCGGTCACCAGCGTGGTGTTGGGAAGATAGAACACCGGCAGCAAACTGGGGACCGGGTTTCCGGCGGTGATGATCAGCCACGCGAGGCCCAGCCCGGCCAAGCCGCCAAGCGTCACGACCAGACAGGATTCCACCAGCACCAGCACGAGCACCAGCCCGTTGGTGAAACCCAGCGCCTTGAGCACGCCGAGTTCGGTCACCCGCTCCCTAACCGACTGGGCCATGGTGTTGCCGGAAACCAGCAGGATGGTGAAAAACACCGCGCCCACCACCGCCATCACGATCGTGGCGATGTCGCCCACCTGTTGGGCGAATCCGGCGGCGAAGGCTCCCTCCGGTTCGGTCTTGGTCTCATAAGGCGAGTTGGCGAATTCCGCGTCCACCTTTTCCGCGATCCGCGCGGCTTCGTTAGGATCGGAAATGCGCACGCTGTACCAACCGACCTGGCCCTTTTCCCGCTGGCGCGCCTCCTCGAAGTAATCGTAGCGGAAATAGAACCCGGTGGTGTCGGTGCCCTTCTTTGCGCCATCGTAGATGCCGACGATTTCGAACTCCCACTGGGCCGCTCCGGCGGGTTGTCCCCAGATCGGGGATTGCAGCGGCACGCGGTCGCCGATTTTCCACTGGAAACGCTCGGCGGTCGAGCGGCCGACGATCGCCCCGGTGCGGGTGGCGAGCCAGGCCTTGCGCTCGCCTTCCTTCACGACGTACTCCGGAAACATATCAAGAAACGCCTCCGGTTCCACCGGCATGGTGGCGAAGAAATTCTTCGGATCCTGATAGATCCCGCCGAACCAGGTGAAATGGCACACCGCTCCGACGCCCGGAATGTTCGCGATCCGCGCCTTGTAGCTTTCCGGCAGCGTCTGGATCAGCGAAACCTTGTGGCGCGTGATCAGGCGGTCCTGGCCGGCAAGCTCCACACCCGCCAGGAACGCCTGCTTGATCGCGCCGAGAAACGCGAACAGCACGAACGCCACCAGCACGGATAGAAACGTGAGCGCCGTGCGCAGTTTCCTGCGGCGCAGTCCCGCCAGGGCAAGGGGAAGGTATTTCATGTCAGGCGACCGGTGTGTTGGATAGCTGGCCCTTGTCCAGATAGACCGTGCGGCTGGCGCGCGCCGAAGCGTGCGGGTCGTGGGTCACCATGATGATCGTCTTGCCATGCCGCTGGTTGAGCGATTGCAGCAACGCGAGAATCTCATCGCCCGACTTGCGGTCGAGGTCGCCGGTCGGCTCGTCGCACAGCAGCACCGTGGGATCGGTGACGATCGCGCGGGCGATGCCGACGCGCTGCTGCTCGCCGCCGGATAGGGTCCGCGGGAAATGCCGCGCGCGGTGGGCGAGACCCACGGCTTCCAGCGCGGCGGCGACTTGCTGCTTCCGGCGCGCCTTGTTCAACCCGGTCAGCAGAAGCGGCAGCTCGATGTTGCGTTCGGCGGTCAGGGCGGGCAGCAGGTTGTAGAACTGGAACACGAAACCGATGTGCCGCGCGCGCCACGCCGCGAGCTGGCGGTCGGAAAGTTCGTCCACCCGGTCGCCGCCGATCTGCACCGACCCGCGTGTCGGCCGGTCGAGACCGCCTATCAGATTGAGCAGTGTTGATTTGCCGGATCCGGAAGGCCCCATCAGAGCGAGGAACTCGGCTTCCGGCACATCGAGATCGAGCCCTGCCAGAACATGGACCTCCTCGCTCCCGCGCTTGAAGTTCTTGGTGACGCCGCTGATGCGGACGAGGGGCGGACGGTCGGTGTTCATCGGCTGGATTTCGGAGTGACGGCGGCGCCGTCGGTTAGGTCGGAGGGCGGATTGACGACCACGGTTTCTCCCGCGGCGAGTCCGGCGAGAACGGTCCGGTCGTCGCCGGGAGACGGATCAAGGGTGATCGCGCGGCGTTCGGTCTTGCCGTCTCTAACCACCCAGGCGATGTGGCGGCCGCCGCTTTCGCGGACGGCGGACTTCGGGATGGTTAGAATCTCGCGGCGGCCGGCGGGCGCGGCGGATTCGTCGCTCTGGAAGGCCACTTTCACGCCCATCTGCGGCAGGATCCGTGGATCGAGGGCGGAAAACGCCACGCGCACTTTCACCGTGGCCTTCTGGCGGTCGGCGGTGGGGATGATGGCGGCCACCTTGCAGGGGATTTTCCAATCCGGATAGGCATCGAGGGTGGCTTCCACCGTTTGGCCGGGCTTCACCCGATTGATGAAACTCTCGTTCACGTCCACCTCGATTTCCAGCGATCCCATATCCACCAGCGTGCAAATGCCGGTGCGGGTGAAGCCTCCGCCGGCCGACATCGGGGAGATCATCTCGCCGGGCTGCGAGTCCTTGGTGGTGACCACTCCGGCGAACGGCGCGCGGATGACGGTGTCCTCGAGTTGCTGTTTCCACTCGTCCACCTGGCGTTCGGCCACCGCGATGTCGGCGCGCTGGCGGATGATCTTGGCCTGCATGATCCGGGCGTCGGCCTCCGCCTTGCCGAGTTCCGAGCGACTGACCGAGCCGCTTCTATCGAGGCCCCTGAGGCGATTCAGCTCGGTATCGGCATACTCCGCGAGCGGCTCGATCTCCGCGAGCATCAGGTTGGCGGCCTTCAACTGCGCTTCCGCCAGCCGCAGCCCGGCCTCGACGTTTGAGGCATCGAGTTTCGCCACCACCTGGTCCTTTTCCACCTTCATGCCCTCTTCTATCAAAATCTCGGAAACCTTCCCCGTGATCTTCGAGGAAACCGTGGCCTCCAGCCGGGTGGTCACATAGCCCGACGCGTTCAAAAGGGTGCGCCCGCCGCCGCCGTCCGCGCGCAGCGAGCGGACCTGCGCCGTTTCCACTTGCACCGGTCCGGGACGGGTGAACCACCACCCGCAACCGCCTAACAGCAGCAGCGCCGCGACCACCCACCACCAGCCGCGCCGCCCGCGCGGCGGCTCCTGCGAGCGGTCGATGCGCAACGCGTCAAGATCAGGCAAAGGCGACGACATGGCCGCAAAGTTAGGCCCGGATCAACCGGAGTCAAGGAAGACCCACAAGGGGTCAGTCCTCGCATGGTAACATTTTTGGACCTCCGGCTTGGTCCGGGCTAATCTCCGGATCGGAAAAATGTTACCATGCGAGGACTGACCCCTTGTGGGGAGCGGGGAGGCGCGCGGGGTGGCGGGGGAGGCCGTTGAGGGCGGTGTCGAGGCCGAGGCGGGAGCGCATTTCGGCGACGGCGGCGGCCAACAGTTCCACGTCGCCGCGGGCGTCGTGGCGGCGGATGCCGCGGGTGGAGAGGCGGAGGCGGGAGGTGACGTGGTCGAGCGAGTGGCCGGTGCCGCGGGTGTTGCCGAAGAGGAGTTTCGAGAGGTGGATCGAGTCGATGCAGGGGACTTCGCGGCATGGGCCGCCGTGGCGCGCGGAGGTGGCGGTTAGAAACTTCGAGTCGAACCGGAGTCCGTTGTGGGCGATGAGGGTGGAGTCGGCCACCCAGTGTGAGAAATCGGCGAGGACGGTGCCGGGCGGAGGCGCGTCGCGCACGTGGCGGTTGCCCACGCCGGTGTAGCTTTCGATGAACGCGGAGATCGGTCGGCGGGGCTTCGCGAAGCTGAAGAACGCGTCGTCCGCGACCACCGATCCGGCCCGGAACCGGACCGCGGCGATCTGGATGAGGTCGTCGTGGTCGGGATAGAGTCCGGTGGTTTCGAGGTCGTAAATGACGAAGTCCTCGCAGGTGTGGCAGGGTTCGGCGAAGAGGAAATCCTTTCCGCAGCCCGGGCAAACGACGCGGCGGCCGAAGTCCGCGGCGGGGCGGTTTACGGAAATGGCGCAACCGGGATTGGGACAGGAGATTTTCACGGGCGGAGCGTGAGCGTGGGCGGAGTGGCCGCCGAGGTCAAGCCGATGAAACACGGGCTATTTTCCGCGAGGGAAATCATCCAGCCTCAGCACGCGGGTTTCGCCGCGTTTCAGGGTGAGGGTGAGTTTGGGCCCCGTTCCCGCCGCTTTCGATGTTAGAATATCGGTGACGGGGCCGGGGCTCCCGGTATCAAGTTCCACGGTGCCATCGGACGCGGCGTGGAGGGAAATGAACGGGCCATTCGCCCAGACGTTGCAGTCGGTGGCCGTGTAAAGGTGGACGCCGGCCTGGCGGGCGGCTTCGCGGAGCGATTGGGTGGTTAGGGCGGGACCGCCATCGCGAGCGTCCTGCCACAGCCATTTTGCGCCGGGAGTGGCCCGTTCGAGAGCGACCCGTCGATCGTTGGTGAGATTCCACGGATTCAGCATCACGAACATCCGGGCTTTGACTTTGCCCGCCGCGACATCATCCAACAGATATTGTCCGTAGGGCGCGCCGATCCGTCCCAGACTCCGGCGGATTTCATATATCGTGGGGCGGGTTAGGGAATCGCATCCGGCGCCCGCGCGCGACATGGCGGTTTCGTCGATCACCGCGGCGATCTCCGGGTGAAACGGCGCGGGATGGTCGAGCATGGCTTGGTCAAGCGGACGCAACCGGTCCATCCGTTCCCAGATCGCGGGATCGTTGAACCATCCGGTTAGGCCGAGATCCATCCACCAGGTGCCGAAATTGCGGATGGCCGCCTGGGCCGTGTTGCGTTCGAGTTCGGCGTTGGTTTCCGCGAGGCTGGATACGTGTTGTTCGCATCCGGGTTGGCTGCCTGTGGCCAGATAGGTGTGCGTGTCGTCCTCGTTGAGCCAGAGTTTGCCCGCGAGCGCCACGCTTTCCGCGGCGGTCATCGAGGGGGCGCTTTCGCCGAGTCCGCGGTCGAAGTAGGAAACCGGCGAGCAAAGGACATCGATGTCCGGGCAATCCAGCACCCGCCGGAGGGCGTAGTGGCCGGACACCGGCGGACCCGTGGGAACCGCCGCGAACTCGAATACATAACCGTAGAAGAAAACCACCAGTTTGTTGCCGCCGGACGCCTCGCGCGCGGCATGGGCGAGGGTGGTGACGCAATCCGCCATCGCTTCCTGTTGGAACGCGGCCCAATCCAGCAGCCTGCGCGATTTCTCCGGGTCCAGCGGTTTTCCCGCCGGAACGGTCCGGCGTTCCTCCGGGGTGGGAATGGTGGCGGTTTCCGGAGTCTCGGATCGATCCCACGCGTCATGCAGGGCCGCCGCGTTCCCGTAACGTCCGGCGAGCCACGTCCGCCACGCGGTTAGATCCGCCGGTGCATAGCCGTTCAGCTTGGGCTGCCAGGTGTCTTCGTAGAACCACTCGCCGGTGTTTTGGCCAACCGGATGGTATCCCGCTACCGCACCGCCGAATTTCTCCTCCAAATGCCGCACCAGACTCCCGAGGCACCGGGCGGCGTCTTCCCGATACACGGGCGACGCGGGCACGGCGCACGACCGGTGCGGGCCGTCCTCCCAGCGCATCACCTCGCCGGGGTGGGCGCGCACCCACCAATCCGGAGGATCCATCCCGATCCGGGGCAGCAGCAGCGCCTTCGGGTTGGCCCGCAGCACCCGCGCGCAGGCCGCATCCACCGCCGCCCAGTCGGCCTCCCGGCCCGGCTCCGGCCACGGAGTGGGGATCGGAAAACTCACGAAATCGACCCCCGCGCCCGCCGCAAGCCTGATCTGCGATTCGAACACCCCATCCGGGCCGCCGAGATGGACGAACGGATCGCCGGGGCGGTAACAGGCGACCGTTAGGTCCCGCGGTCGGTCGGTTTTCACCCAAAACGTCGTTCGGTAGCGGTGCCCGCGGACGATCCGGAGATTCGGCTGGTGATAGATATGGAAATCCGGCCAACGACCGTCGGGTGGAGCGGAAATCGTCACCGCGAGCCCGGCGGATTGTCCGCATCCGGCACCGGGAACCACCGCGGTTTTTCCGACCGTGTTGGCCTGGTCCGCGGGCCAGAACCGCCAGTCGCGGTCGAATGCGCCCGGACCGTCCTCAAACGTTCTGGCGGGCATGGTTTCCGGGCCGCCCGCCAGATCCACGATGCGGATGTCATCCAGCATGACGGTCCCCGGTTGCTGGCCGAAGCGGAAATGCAGCGTGCCGGTCGTGGCGCTGTCGGTCGCCTCAAACTCGAACGAAACTTCCTGCGCGCCGGATTTCAGGCGGATCGGCGAGGATCCCGGACCACCCCAGAACATCCGCGGACGCACCCGCTGGCCGTTGACCCGCAGACAGGGCGCTCCGTTCGACGCGTCCACCCGGACCCTCAGCGACGGCGGCGCGGCTTGGGTTCGCAACTCAGCGGAAACCGCGAAAAGCGCGGGCAGCAAAACCGGAATGACGGTCGGTAGGCGCATGGGACTTGGAAAAATACGCGGATCGCGGAGCCAATCCGACAGCGGATTTCCGAGGTGGCGATTTGGATAGATGCCGGGATGGCCCCGAACTTGGTTAGGCGGAGTCCGGACCGATCGGCCACCACCGGCGGGCCGACAAAACCCCGCAATCCGGCCGATGGCAGATCGGCAAAAATGTTACCATGCGAGGACTGACCCCATGTTTTCGCAAAAAAGGGGTTTATTTTTCGCGTTTTGGGCCTACCATGTCCCGCCCGCCGACGGGTTTTCATCCGCGTGGCGGCTTTTCGTTTTCCATCATGTCCGAACAACCGAACTCCCCGAATTCCAATCCCAATTCCCGCGGCACCGGCGATCCCGGCGGCTTCAATTGGCGGTTGCTGATCCTGCTTTCCGTGGCCGCCCTGATTTTGGGGCTGGCCTTCATGAGCAATCCGCTCGCCAACAAGGAAATCCGGGAGCTTTCCTACTCGGAGTTCCAGAAATTGTGGGACCAGGGCCGGATCGTGACCGGCGATGAGAAGCGCCCGCTGAAAGTGGTTACCACGGACACCTCGTTCGACGCGAAGATCAGCGGCTGGATCGCCCCGGAACTGAAGAAATCCGAGACCTCGCAGGAAATCATCACCCATTTCAGCGTGCCGGTGAACCTCGATCTCCAGGCCGAGGAAATCAATAAGATCGTGGGCGGCAAGATCCGCGTGGAATCCCAGGGAGCCCTGGCGGCTCCCGCGATACCTGCGGTTCCCGCTCCCGGAGCCGACCCGACCGCCGAAGCCACCCCGCCCGCGCCCACCGGCCCGGCGTCGGAGTCCCTCACCCTCGCGGAATTCCGCAAGGCCTACGCGCTCGGCCAGGTCCAGGCTTCGGACACCGCCAATCCGCTCCGCCTCATTTCCACCCCCGGCTCGGCGCAGGCCCGGATCGCGGGCACCCGCAAGGTTTTCACCAACCCGACCGTTGGCAAGGACGCCAAGGGCAAGGATCTCCAGGCGGAGCAGTTCAGGGTTGGCGTCTCGGTGGCCATCCTTGGCGACGACCTCGGCAAGCTGATCCAGGACGGGGCGAGCTATCAGCGCGACAAGGACTACTTCGGCGGCGTGGTGATGACGTTTCTGCCGATCCTGCTGGTCCTGCTTCTGCTATTCTTCCTCTTCCGCCACCAGATGAAATCGGCCGGCCGCGGCGCGCTTTCGTTCGGAAAATCCAAGGCCCGCCTGCTCTCGATGGACAAGAACAAGGTGACCTTCAAGGACGTCGCCGGCATTCAGGAATCCAAGGAGGAACTGTCCGAAATCGTCGAGTTCCTCCGCGACCCGCGCAAGTTCCAGAAACTCGGCGGCTCGATCCCCAAGGGCGTGCTGATGGTCGGCTCCCCCGGCACCGGCAAGACCCTGCTCGCCCGCGCCATCGCCGGCGAGGCGGATGTGCCGTTCTTCTCGATCTCCGGGTCGGACTTCGTCGAAATGTTCGTCGGCGTCGGCGCTTCCCGCGTCCGCGATATGTTCGAGCAGGGGAAAAAGCACGCGCCCTGCCTGATTTTCATCGATGAAATCGACGCCGTGGGCCGCCATCGCGGTCACGGGCTCGGCGGCGGCCACGACGAACGCGAGCAGACGCTCAACCAGTTGCTGGTGGAAATGGACGGCTTCGATACCACCGAGGGCGTCATCATCATCGCCGCCACCAACCGTCCCGACGTGCTCGACCCCGCGCTGCTTCGCCCCGGCCGCTTCGACCGGCAGGTCACCATCCCGCTGCCCGACGTCAAGGGCCGCGAGGAAATCCTCCGCGTCCACGTCCGCAAGATCAAGCTCGCCGCCGCCACCGACCTCTCGAAAGTCGCGCGCGGCACCCCCGGTTTCTCCGGCGCCGAGCTGGCCAATCTGGTCAACGAAGCCGCCCTCCTCGCCGCCCGCCGCGGCCTTCCCGCCGTCACGATCGACGAAATGGAGGAGGCCCGCGACAAAGTCCGCTGGGGCCGCGAACGCCGCAGCCTGGCGATGTCCGACAAGGAAAAAACCGCCACCGCCTGGCACGAGGCCGGCCACGCCATCCTGTTGGCCAAGCTCGCCCACGCCCAACCGCTTCACAAGGTCACCATCATCCCGCGCGGACCCTCGCTCGGGTCCACCATGTGGCTGCCGGAGGGCGACCGCTACTGCAAACAGCGCGCCGAGGCGCTCGACGACCTGATCGTCGCGGTCGGCGGCCGCATCGCGGAGTCGTTCTTCACCAGCGATATTTCAAACGGCGCGGCCGGTGACATCCGCCAGGCCACCGCGCTCGCCCGCACCATGGTTTGCGAATGGGGCATGTCCGACAAACTCGGCATGATCGAATACGGCGAGGGCGATTCCCCGGTCTTCCTCGGCCGCGGCGACATCGGCCGCCGCCCGAATTATTCCTCCCACACCGCCCGCCTCATCGACGAGGAAATCAAGCGCCTGATCGACGAGGCGTTCACCAAGGCCACCGAGATCCTATCCGCCTCGCGCGACAAGGTGGAACTCATCGCCAAGGCCCTGCTCGAGTTCGAAACCCTCGATGCCAGCCACGTCCGCGACATCATCGAGTTCGGTGAAATGCGCGACCCGCCGACCGCTCCCAAGCCCCCGCCCGTGCCCGAGGAACTTCGCAAGAAACCGGCCTCCAAAGCCGCCGAGGAAAACAAACCGGGCGACAACGGACCCATCCCCGGCATCGTCGGAGCCCCCGCGTAGGAAAAGCGACCGGCCGGCCATGAAATCGCAAATTGCGGCGGCCATGGCGATCTCCATCGCCTTGGTCCGCGCCGCGGTGGGCGCGGAAGATCCGGCGTCCGCTTCCGGCGATCTGTCGTTTTCGATCCATCCGAAACTACCGCCGTTCTTCTATCAAATTTCCCTGGAGCGCCCGCCCAATGCCCCGATGGTCGTCCGCATCGGGATCCGCGGCGGACCAAAGGGCTACAAGCCGCAAACGCTCGAACCCTGGACTATCCGGGAAAAGGTGATAGAGACCATCGATCTCAACTTCGACGGCTACAAGGACATCAGAATCGTTGAGGATGTGGGAAACCACGGGGATGAGATCTTCGCGTGCTGGCTTTATGATCCCGGTCGGAAAACGTTTGTTCCGGCGCCGGATTTCGCGGGAATCGACGAGGTTGACACTCAGGAAGGAACCCTCATCGACTATAACAGCGGCGGAGTGGCGTATTGGAACGCGGCGGTCTATCGGCTCAGAAACGGCCGCCCCGAACTCATCCGTGAGGTGGTCACCGCATACGCCGAGGATGTCCGCGATGTCGTTCCCGCGAGCTATCCCGACGGCACGGTCGTTAGAATAACCCGTCTATACAGGAACGGCCATCTGGCCCGCACGTTTTACAGCCGGCGGTTTCCGGAATTTTCGGATCAGCCTCCCGAGTAACTTGCGAGTTTTTGGAGCCGATGAGAGGCTTGTAGCGGCGCTCTATGAGCGTCGATGCCAAAGTATCGCAAAGACAAGTTCAGACATCCTGATCCGGTCGGAAAATGATTTGGCACAATTCGCGGCGGCAGCGACGTCGATGAATGGTGCTTTCTTTCTGGTTTCCGGTTTCTGGTCTCTGGCTTCTTGGCCCGATTGTGCCAAACCATTTTCCGACCGGCAAACGCAGTGGAGCGGAAAACAAGGCCTCGGATCAGGATCTCTGAAGTTACTCCCGCATTCCCCGCCCGGAACACGCTGATTCCGAGTCACAAATCGAATCCGCAATACCGCCCGGCAATCCCGCACGTCTCACACGATGGGCCCGTCCAACAACGGATAGCTGTGAGGCAAGCTCACCAGCGATCATTGGGGTTCGGATTTTGGATTGTTGTCACTGAGGTTTTTTGAAAATACCAGTGATAATCCTGTCATCAGAAAGCCGGCACCACAGCCGAAAAGCACCCATGCCACTGGGTAGGCAGAAAATGTGTAGTTGTTAATCAAATCAACAGGATCCACCGGGATGCGATCAAATCTATTTATTGAAACTTTCAGGACTTGTAAGGCCGTCATCGCCACGCCTACGCAAGCAATCCCTGCTAAAAAGCAGCAAACAACCAATGAGGTTTCTTTTCTCCTCTTGTAAAGAGCCCACATTCCCATGCCAATTGCAATGATGGCAAAAAAAAGCGTAACAACACCGATCGGATCTATACCCCATGAAACAAGCGTCGCCATTGTCATGCAATTTATCATTTTGATTTGCCGAACGTCGAGGGTCTGCCACCACCTACCGAGGGCGATCCTTTAACGTCGGGGTTGATGGCTGATCTTTCACGGAAGGCTTGATAGCGGGCTTGGTAGCCGGTTGGCCAGTGCCCGCTGGTTCGACGGTCTTGTCAATATCGAGGGTTGCTTTTCCCGCTTTGAGAGATTCCTCAGTCACTTCCAGAATTCCGTATCCAACATCACCAAACTGCGGATAGACATCATTGTGAAAAGCGGTGATCCTGTAGGTTCCAGGCACTAGAAATTGGATTCGGCCCCGATTGAGCCCCTCTTTGATATCCGTGTGGAGCCATTGCCGGTAGTGACGGTCCAGATGGCCGTCTTCGCCAACCTTATCCACGCGGAGGAAGATTCCTTTGGAGTGTGGTTTCCTCCTCGGTAACGGAACATTGCGGTAATTCACTACAATCTCAAGTTTTCCCTTTGGAAGATGCACGTTGATGATGTTTTTGCCCTTGTTGACCGATATGTCTGAGACTACGATACAATTTCCCGTGAAATCAGAGTATCCCGGGCTTAGGCAAACTCGATATTCTCCGGGGGCAATGCCATTCCACCGCGTCAGCCCTTTCTCTTGCTCCTCAAATCGCTCCAATGGCTTGTATTTCTTCTTACTATCCTTCGTGCTTAGCAGGTACAGCCCTCGTGGTGCCGAGTTGGCTTCCACTTTGATGACCACTTCGGCTGCGTATGAGACGCACAAGAATATGGGCAGCAGGCAAATGGAGACGGCGAATGGCTTCATTGGAGAGTCGAACAGTTTTGTTATGCCGAAGAACCGGTTAATACCTGCGCGCATGATGCGTGCGTCGGCGCGCGCGGGGGTATGATTCGGCCGCGATGGCGGGTTCCGGCGTCGGCTTGGCTCGTTTTCATGGGCTCATGCTATCAGGCCGACCGCCCGGCGGCAAGCCGGGAGTTGCGGAATTTCCGGGAGGGGCTGCCGCGGCGCGCGGTTTTTCCAGCCGCGGCTTTGGTGACGGTGCGGAGGAGGCTTGAGCCGGTGATATAGCCGGATGGGGAGTGTAGGGATCATCAAGAGGGTGATGCGGGTGGCCGATGTGCAGCAGGAACGCCCCAGTCTTCGCTGTTGTGAGAATGTGCTTGAAAGGGGACCGGTCACTTTGAGCTACTTTCTCATAACGAACCCGCATTCCCGAGGAACCGGATGCGGAAATTGCGCTCGTCCGGGATCAGTGGGGGGCGTCATCCGGCCTCCGGGCCGGACGGCCCTATCCCGGAAGCAATGGACAGTTCGCCGGAAATAATTTCAAATAATTCTCCCCCGGTTGTCCCACTCCCTGGCCGGGCCGCTCATAACCATCCGGGATCATCCCTCGCTGAACAAGAGCCTCCTCACCATGCACCGCATCTCCAGCTTCCTCGCCGCCATCGCGCTCGCCGCCTTTCCCGCCGCCGCCGCGCCCGCCCTCAAGGTTGGCGACCCCGCCCCGGCCATCAAGGTCGGCAAATGGTTCAAAGGCCAGCCGGTCGAGAAATTCGACCCCAGCCAGGTCTATGTGGTCGAGTTCTGGGCCACTTGGTGCGGCCCGTGCAAAAAGAACATCCCGCACCTCACCGAACTGGCCAAAAAATACGAGGGCAAGGCCCGCATCCTCGGTATCAGCATCTTCGAGCCGGAAAAAACCGACCACCAGAAGCGCCTCGACCTCGTCGGCAAGTTCGTCACCGCGATGGGCGATAAGATGGATTACATCGTCGCCGCCGACGACAACGACGGGTTCATGGCCAAAAACTGGATGGAGGCGGCCGGCGAGCAGGGCATCCCCACCGCGTTCATCGTCGGCAAGGACGGCAGGATCGCCTGGATCGGCTATCCGTGGCAGGGCATGGACGAGAATCTGGCGGCGGCCGTGGCCGGCACGCTGGATATGGAGGCGATGAAGGCGGATGCCGCCAAACGCCAGCGGGAAAAGGACGAGAAGGCCGCTGTTAGCGCGCTATTCAAGCCCGCCCAGGAACTCCAGGCCCAGGGCAAGACCCAGGAGGCGCTCGCCGCTTTGGACCAGCTCGAAGCCGCCCATCCGGAACTGGCGGGTGGCATCGGCGGCATGCGCTTCCGCCTGCTGCTGTCCACCGACGGAGCCGCCGCCTGCCGCGAGGCCCGCAGACTGCTGGAAGGTCCGCTGAAGAACAACCACAACGCCCTCTACACCATGACCCGCGATCTCACCGAGCCGGCCGGTCTCACCAATATCGACTGGGAGGTGCCCGTCGCCCTCGCCACCCGCGCGGTGGAACTCAGCAATGGCGCGCCCAACACCCTTTTCGTGCTGGCCCACGCCTATTACCGCAAAGGGGATTTCGCCAAGGCCGTCGCCACCGCCGAGCAGGCCGTGGCCAAATCCGCCGCCGACCCGGACAGCGACCCGCAGTCCATCGCCTTCATGAAAGGCATGTTGGAAAAATACCGCGCCGCCGCCGCGAAATAGCCCCCGGAATCTGGCGTTGTTTTTTCCGGGACCCGGATCATGAGACACTCCTTCGGGTGAGCCGGGCCAGTGATCCGCTCGCCCTGGGCAGCGACCTGCCGGTGAAGCTGTGTCTTGCGCGGCGCAGGCCGACGGAGATGAGCCTTCAGCCCGAAATCCGAAGTTCAAGACAGGTTGGACGCTCGGATTTTCATTGTAGACGAACGACCCAAGCTCAGCGACCCGGCGCACGGGACGTAACGATTGCAACCGCGACGCCCCCGCCGGGTTCGCTGCAGCGCCTGGTTAGCCGTCAATGTCATATCAATGAAAGAATCCTCCAACAAAAAACACTGCAAGCAGAATCCATCCGACAGTCTCGAATGACGGCCAGCGTCTTCCCAAAAAAAGTATGCACACCAGCGGGACACAAAGGGCAATTACGCTAAGGGCTGGAAGCAAACCAAACTCGTAATGTGTGGTCGGCGGTGATGTGGAGGGGTCAGCAACTGGCTTCACTGCCCGAGGAATCGCGATGAGCAGAAGGAAAAGTGTGACCAGTAAGGCGACGCTACCGCGTCGCCAAGGAAATGGAGCAGCCGATTGTTGCATACGCGCGCTGATAGTTAACGTTTGAGGCCTGGCAACCCGCTACCGGGAGCGGCCCTCCGATTCTGGTTGAGGTTTGTCACTACTCTCCGACTTCGGCTCAGGGCGGGTAGCGGGTTTCCCAGCGCCTTGTTCGGCTCGTTTGATTCGAAGGTTTAGGGACTTCGCGAGCTTGGGGAATCCAAAGAGCGAAGAAGCTGGAAGAAACTTGATCCTCCTGCCAAACGCAGAGTCTCGGCGAAGGTGTAGCCAAACACCAGCTGGCTGCATCATGGTCGAAACAACCACCCGGATGTCCCTCAGATCAATCGACTCCTCCATCCCTCGATTTCTGATCACAAGGCGATCCCCGTCATCAAGCACTTCGTCCACATACTCTGAATTCAGGTGGGTGGCGAATAACGCTACGAGAACACCAACGAGAAAACCGATCACTATCGCCACATATCCTGATATCGCACTTGCCAGGCTCGAAATCAGGAGTGCCATTAGACCCGCGACGCATCCGGAGATCTTTGGGACGACCCGCTTCCCAAAGAAAGTCGCACAGGATGTGAGTCTCTTCATTTCAGCCGAACAGTTTTGTTATGCTGAAAAACCGGTGAATACCTGCGCGCATGATGTGTGCGCCGGCGGGAGCGCGGGTATTATTCGGCCTTGATGGCGGGTTCCTGCATGGGCTTGGCGCGTTTTCATGGGCTCATGGTGTCAGGCCGGCCGCCGGGCGGCAAGCCGGGAGTTCCGGAATTTCCGGGAGGGGCTGGCGGCGGGGGCTTGCGGATTTCTCAGCCGGGGCGTTCCACGGTCATGGCGGGGCTGCCGGCCTCGTTGCCGGTGCCGAGGATGACGAAGACCTTGAAGCTGGCGCGGGTGCCGGGCTGGGTGAGGCCGAAGCCGGTGAGGAATTCGCGCGGATCGGCCGGGGTGTGGGTGGCCGGGGTCACGGCGTCCTGCTCGTCGTAGGTTTCGCCGGGGGTGCCGCGCAGTTCGTAGCGGGAGAGGTCGGGGTCGGCGGGGGGGCGTAAGAATGTGACTGTCTCCTTGGTGTTCAGTACGGAAACGTACGCGGATTGGTGTGGAATTTGTGGCTGTTCTAACGATCAGTCACGGGGCCCCGATCCGTCTTCGCTTGGGGCGCGGTTCGTCCCCCGCGACGATCTCGCCCCGGGGGACCAAGGACATCGCCCGGACAAATGCCGAATGGGATGCTCCTTTGGCCCTCTCGGAAATGATGTCGAGGGTCTGCATGGCGGAAAGCTTTTCTGCCACCGCAAGACTCACAAAATGGTTGATGGAAATGCCATCGGCTTCCGCGGCCTGTTTGAGGTTGCGGTGCAGTGAGTCGGGAAGTCGAAGGCTCAATGTGCTCATGGCAGGAGATTCAAAAAGGTTGATGGGGTTACAGTGGAGATTCCGAATTGGGATGCGGGCAGGAAATCCTTGCGGTTGAAGGTGACGATATGGGTCTTTAAATGTGGTGGCACGGCGGCGCAAGACTCATTGAGCGAAGCGAACGCGGGAGCTCATCCGCCGTTGCCACCCACGACGTGTTCTCTCCGTTCTTCATTTGGGCAGAATCGCGGAACTCAACCATTGTGTCGCTGCCTCAAGTGCGAGATCCAAACTCTCGAAATCCCACTCACCATGTAGAGCCTCGCCTAATTCAAAGTAGTCGACTGTGACCCCATCCCGATCGTCAGAACAGAATATCTCTACACCCCGGCTATCCACCGAACCCTCCACGAACGAGCACCATTCCGATCCACCTTCGTTGACGGTAGCGCCCACCTCCAAGAGGCCCGTCTTGGCGCTCGAAAGAAGGGCTCTATACTCGGCGATATTCATTGAGAGAACGTTAGATGCGCTGGCACCGGCCAGCAACTAGAAGGAGAACGTTTGATGTGATGTCACCGCGTCAATGCGGTGGCTTTGGAATGAGATTGAAAAGCTGTTGGGAGGTTGACATCCATGAGTTTTTCTGCCTTTGTAGGTGTGCTCATTCACCGTAGATATAGGTTAGTGAGCGCCGGTTCAAGATAATGCGTGAAGCTGTGATATCCGATTTGTCAAATTTGATCGTCACTCGATAGACTTCGTCATACCTACCGTTTGCATACGGGCGAACTTCCTTGCCGGTGTTGTCAAACGCGTGTACTTCGTATCCTTTGAATCGCTCGTTGAGGGCCTTGGCTGCCTTCAATTCTGATTCCTGTGTGCTTGCCCCTTCAAAGTAGCCCTTCATGTCCGATTCATTGCCCCAATAGCCGTGCCGATCGGGATGATTGCAGGCAATCAGGGCCAACGAAGCAATGCAGCAAGGAACAATCAGGCGGTTCATTTTCTTGGCAGAACAGTTTTGTTATGCCGAAAAACCGGTGAATACCTGCGCGCATGATGCGTGCGCCGGCGGGAGCGCGGGTATTATTCGGCCAGGATGGCGGGTTCCTGCATGGGCGTGGCTCGTTTTCATGGGCTCATGGTGTCAGGCCGGCCGCCGGGCGGCAAGCCGGGAGTTCCGGAATTTCCGGGAGGGTCTGCGGCGGCGGTGTGCGGTTTTCTCAGCAGGGGCGTTCCACGGTCATGGCGGGGCGGCCGGTTTCGTGGTCGGTGTCCGGGATGGCGAACGCATTGGCAGGTTGTCCGGGAAACCGTAGGCCGGAACCATCGGGCCGACTCTCCGATTGGTTGAAAATTCCCCTCGCTTTTCCGCGTTTAGGGGGCGATGCTGCCGTCCGGTAGGCGTCAACCCGCCCTCACGATGCACCGTTCGAAACTTCCTTATTTTTTCCTGGCGTTGTCCGCCGTGCTCGCCATTGCCGCCGTGGTCATCATGGCGGTGAAAACCGGCGGTCTGGAGCGATTCCGGCGGCTGGCGTCGCCGCCCGCGGTCCCGGCCAAGCCGGCCGCTCCGGAGAAACCCGCGCCTCCGCCTCCGCCCGTCCCCGGCCTGCAGGATCCGATGCCGCCGGAGGATCCCGCGAAGGCGCTCGCCGACCTCGGGGTGAAAACCGGGGTGGCCGAGGCCGATCCGCACGCGCTGGTCAACAACATCGCCAAGGCCTTGGAATCCGGCGATTTTGACGCCTTCGCCCGCCTCGTGGGCAAGGATGCCTGCCCCGACCAAACGCTTTCCCAGCTCAAGGAGCTTTCGAAAGCCCACCCGCTCAAGGTCCGCCAGCCGGACGGTGTCCGCGAGATCGGCGAGTTGGAGTTGGACACCCGCACACGCTGGAGCCTCGATCTGGAAGGAGCCGAGGCCGGCCACGACCGCATCTACCTCGACCTGCTGAAAAAGGACGGAAAATGGTCGGTCGAGAAACTGACCCTTCCGCCGCCGCCCGGCGAGCCGGTCCCGCGCGCGGTGCTGGCGGATTCGCTCGGCGTGGCCGACGCGTTTCTCCAGGCCGTGCTGCGGCAGGATTTTGAGTTCGCGTGCGATTTTGTGGATCCCAAAACCGTGTCGGACGTGAAGATCGCCACGCTTTGCATCATTTTCGAGGAAGGGAACTACCGGCTCCGGCAGTCGAAACCGCTGCGGGCGATGTTCAGCCGCGGCGACACGACCGGCTACCTGGCCCACGTGCAGACCACCGGCACCACCGACGTCGCCCAGTTTTCCATCACCCTCCGCCAGCCGGCGCCGATGGCCAACTGGATCATCACCGAGATCAATCTGGACCAGCTTCTGGCCGACTACGCGAACCGCGTGGCCGGGGGCGACATCCACTACTCGCCGCTGGTCAAGAACCCGCAGGGCGGGGAAACCCTCGCGCTTTATTTCGGGTTCGACGAGGACGGAATCAATCCGCGCACCCGTCGGCAGTTGGAGATCGTGTCCCATGTCCTGCGCGCCGATCCGGGGAAAAAGATCACCCTGAGCGGCCACACCGACGCCCTGGGCACCGCGGAATACAACAACAGCCTGTCCGCCCGGCGCGCCTCCACCGTGCGCGATTTTCTCATTTCCTCCGGGGTTTCCGCCACCCAGATCGTCACCGTGGCCAAGGGCGCGAGCCAACCGCGCCGCCCCAACGTCACCGAAACCGGCGAGGACGACCCCAAAGGCCGCCGCGCCAACCGCCGAACCGAGATCTATCTGGATTTCTGATTCGTTATCTCAAGATATAACATTATCCTCTTGACAGAACGGCCGTTGTGGTGATTCTGGGAGCGATGCGGGAAGGCAGGTGCCTGCCGCCGATCCGTCCACTCCCTCCCTTTCATCCAGCACCATGAATCCATCGAACCAACCCTCCGACTGGCCGTTTGGCGAGTATTCGCTGGCGGCGGTGATGTTTACCGATGTCGTCGGCTTCAGTCTGCGCGCTGGCGAGGACGAGCGGGAGGCGCTGTCGATGCTGCAGCGGGATTTCACGCTGATGGGCCCGGTGATCGCCCGATATCAGGGACATTTGCTCAAGACCCTGGGTGACGGACAGTTGGTGTGTTTCCAGTCCGCCGCCAACGCGGTGAACTGCGCGATCGCGATCCAGCACGCGTTGCGTGAGGAGGCCATCGACCGTTCCGATCGGGAAATCCTGCGCCACCGGATCGGAATCCATCTTGGAGACGTGTTCGTTTCCGATACCGACGTGAATGGCAACGGTGTCAACATCGCGTCCCGTCTGCAAGGCCGGGCCGAACCGGGCGGCATCTGTATTTCGCAGACGGTTTACGATGTGGTGAGGCATCTGCGGACGATCCGGGTGAATTACCTGGGGCCGCAGGAACTCAAGAACATCCGTGAGGCGGTTCCTATCTATCAGGTGTTCGCTGAGAGCGTGGCCGCCACCGCGGTTCCGCAGGTGGCCGGGCGCGCGCCGGAAACGGGCGTCGCCCTAACCACTTCGGTCCGTTGCTCCCCGCGATCGATCAGAAAAACGGCGGCGGACGCGTTCCGGATCGCGGTGGTGGGAGATTTCGGGGGGCGCGCGAGCCGCGGATTGTTGGAATCCTGGGCGGGCCGTGCGGTTGAGGAGGTGGATCCGGACACCATTGGAAAACTGCTGTCGCGGGTGGAGCTGAGGATTCCCGGATTGGACCAGCCGGACGCGCCGCACGTGTTGAAATTCCGGGGGCTGGAAGACTTCCATCCGGACCGTTTCGCACGGCAATGCGGGCCGCTGTGGCATCTGGCGGATCTGAGAAAGCGGATCGAGCGCGCCGATCCCGCGGCAGAGGCCGAAGCCGAGGCGATGTTCCGCCTGCTGCCTGAGGCACCGGCGGCGGGCCGGGACGGAAAGTCCGAGACCGGGCGCGAGGTGGACGCAATCGTCCGCGGGTTCTTCGGATCCGGCGGTGGGCAGTCCCGCGATCGGGCGGAGGAGTTGTTGGAGAAGGTGGATGGAGAAATGACCCGCCAGTTGCGGGCGATTCTCGGCCACCCCGATTTCAAACGGTTGGAGGCCGGATGGACCGCGTTGTCCGAGTTGTCGGACCGGTTTGGCGATGACGATGATGTTAGCATATATCTTTGTGATGTTTCCAGAGGCGAGTTCATGGCCGACCTGTTGTCGGGGAGCGAGCCGGGAGCGGGATTGCACGCGCTGATGGATGACGGGCCATGGGCCATGGTGATCTGCGATTATGCTTTCGCGCCGGTGCCGGAGGATATCGCGGCGCTCGAAGTGGCGGCGGCGGTCTGTTCTGCGGCGGGCACGCCGATGGTGGCGGCGGCCGATCCGCGCTTCGTCGGGTGCGAGGCGTTTCGCGGTCAGCCGGATCCGGCCGATTGGCTGCCAAACCTGCCGAACAACTGTCGGGACCGATGGGAGGCGCTCCGGTCTTCGGACGCGGCACGCTTCCTCGCACTGGCGGAGCCGCGCTATCTGCTGCGGACACCTTACGGAAAGGGCAACGATCCGATCGGATTGTGCCCGTTTGACGAATTGCCCGCCACAGGGTGGCACGAATTCCTGCTCTGGGGCAATCCGGCGTTTCTGATAGGAAGGGTCCTTGCCGAGGCTTATCTATCCGAAGGCTGGTCGCTGCGGGCCGACCGCAGCGCCGCGGTGGACGAACGGCCGCTGCACCGCCACGTTTCCGGAGGGCGGGACGACGTCACGCCCTTCGCCGAAGCCTGGCTCTCCGAGCGAGCCGTGGGAGCCATGCTGGAAAAAGGCATCATCCCGCTGGTTTCCGACCGCAGCCGCGACCTGATCCGCATTCCCGCGATCCAATCGGTTGCCTGTCCGCCCCGCGCCCTCGCCGGACCTTGGCAGGAGCGGTAGCCGATTGTCTAACGACTCAGATCCTCCTGATAGAGCACCTTGAAGCCGCTGGTGTGGAGCAATGAGACGGTGAATCCGAAATCCTCCACCCGCAGCGCGAGCAGCGAATGTCCGGCGGATTCGGTTAGTAGCGCGTAGGCGAAGTCCACGTTGATTTCCGCCGCCATGAGCACCTCCAGGCATTGCAGCAGCCCCGGTCCGCTTTCGCGCAGGCCCACCACGACCATTTCGCACTCGGTGTGCGGGATGCCCTTTTCGATAAACAGCGTGGAGGTCGCGTCGGGGTCGGAAACCATCATCCGCGCGATGGTCACGTCGCGCGAGTCCTGCACGCTGAGTCCCACCACTTCGATCGCCGAATTCCGCAACAACCGGACCAGCGACGCGAGCGCTCCGGAGCGGTTGGGCAGCATGACCGAAAACTGCCGGGCGGGCGCTCCGTGATCGATGACTTTTCCGAATTCCATGGTGTGCGGATGGGTGTGGGGTGCAAGGTTCTAACCGCGAGGTCCCCGCAACGGCAGGGTCTGCACGGATCCGGAGGTGAGATCCTCGACGACAATCTGGTTAGGGCGGACATCGGCCACCCGGTAGGTATTTCCCGCGGAGTCGGCGAACCGCTGGCCTGGCGCGGCGGTGTAGCGGCGCCCGGTGCGGGCGTCCTCCACCAGCGCCACCGGATCATGCGCGCCGGACGGCACGCCGGATAGAATCTCGCGGCTGGCGCCGGTGGCCGCGTCTTTCAGTTCGACCACCGCCAGTTCCCTCGGTTCGCTCTCGTCCTTCGGGGTCACCGTTTTGTGGCGCACGGCGACGACGACCAGCCGGCTGCCGGGCACCGCCGATCCGCGCCTAACCTGATATTCCGTGGGGGGCGCGCCCGCCACCCGCAGGGTCGCCGTTTCCCCGTCCACCGAGCGCACTGAGAGCGGGATCTCGCGCTGGCGGTATTGGCGCATCACCAGATTGACGCCGACCGGCGCTTGAGCCGGTTGATCCGGGTTTGTGACGGCGGGCGCGGTGGCCGGGCCGTGGGTTTTTGCTGTGGCGGCCAAGGTCCGGCCTTCGATCGGCGTCACCGGCTCACGGCGGCCCGCGGCAATGATCTCGCCGGAGACGGCGGCCGGGTCTATCGGTTCGTTAGGCTCGGCAATGGCGGTTTCCCCCGCGACCGAGGCATCCACCGCGGTGGCCATTTCCCGGGCCAACGCCTCCGGTGTTTCCAGCACCAGTTCGTCGGCCACCGGCTTGGCCGTGATCAGGGCTACGGCGGACTGATGCCCCTCCGCCTGCGCCAGATCCGCGGCGGTTTTGCCGTCGGGAGTCGTCGCGAACCGTCCGCATCCCAGATCCAACAGCATTTTAATGGCGGCATCGTGGCCGTTCTGTGCGGCAAGCATCAGCGGCGTCCGCCCGTCTTCCATCCGGGCGTAAACCGAAGCGCCGTATTTTGTCAGAGCGTCGATCATTTCCGCCCGCCCCTCGAGTGCGGCGGCGAGCAGCGCGGTGTCCAGTTCGTCGCGGGTGGCGGTCGCCAGTTCGCCGACCACGCTCACCGCGTTCTCCCGAACGGCGATCATCAGCGGGGTGTATCCGGCCTCATCCCTGAGCTTGGGAGAGGCACCCTGGCGCAGCAGCCAGCGTGTCATTTTCGGCTGATTGGCGGCCACCGCGGCCATCAGCGGGGTGCGGCCGCCCGCGCCGCGCTGGTCCACGGGCAGTCCTTTGTTGAGCAGGAACTCGGCCGCCTGGCGCGCACCGGAGGCCGCCGCCGCATGCAAGGCCGAATCCCCGCCGGCGTCCCGCGTGTCGATGGCGAAACCAGCCGCGAGAAACCGTTTCAACACCGCCACGTTGTCCTCCCGAACGGCCCGCAGCCAGTCCTCCGGCGTGTGCTGGTAACCCGCCTCGCCCAAGGCATCCTTCGCCGCGTCCGCGGGACGCTTGCACGACGGGACCCCCGCCGCCACCGCGACCGCAACCATCCACGCCGTCCACCGCCAGCGACTCGTTTCACTCATGCCCGGAACCTAGCCGCACCCGGCCCGGAATCAAGCGGATTCGCGGATTCGGGGCCGCTTGGCGGTTCAAGGGGATTTTTTGACTCGATGCGGTCAGAGGCGGTCATGCACGCGCCGTCACAGTTCGGAAATGGCAATTCCCATCCAACTCTGGGAGAGAACGGGAGACCATCGCGCCGCGCTCAAAGGCGCAAAACGGGAGAAGTTTTCCACGGCGGAGAAACGAATGGGTGCGGGCTAGCAGATCCGGTCTGTCAGTCCTATCTATCTCCTCCGCCAGACCAGGGTTCCGGCCATCATGTCGTGGAGGCATTGTTTGCGATCGGTCCAAACGCACATCAGGTAGCCGATGCACAGGATCAGCGACGAGATGAATTTTCCGAAATAGCGTCCCGTTGCCCTGCCGAACGAAATGCGTCCGCCATTCAGATCGGTCACGCGGATGCCGCAGGCCATTTTGCCCAGGGTGGCCTGGGTGGGGGAACTGACCATGAGGGCTTCGTAAAGCCACCCGATCACGATGCTGATCAGCATGGCGAACGCCTGCAATCCATCCTCCCCGACGCCGATGACCACCCCGACGAGTCCCACCACCAGGCCGACGACGAACCCGGCGATGTTCATGATAAAACCGTCGAGGAAGGCGGCGAGAAAGCGCCACCAGAAACCCGGATGATAGTTGAGATTCATGTCGATTCCGGTGGCCGGATCAATCAGGGCGGCGGCTCCGGCGACTGGCGGCGAGTAGGGATTGTAGGCCTGTTGCGCGGGAGCGACGGGCTGGATCTGGAGGTTGAAGCGCACGCGCACCGGTTGCCAATCGAGCATGCCCTCGGTCCAACACAGGTCATCCGGAGCGATTTCACCGCGCTGGATTTTCGCCTCAACCTCGGTATGGGAAATGGGGCCGGACTGGACGCCGTTTTTCGCGATGTGATAATTCATGGGCCAGTGGCTATCCGATTCGGTCGTCCCCGGCAAGCCGGATCTTGGGGAGATTGGCAATTTCCTTGATCGCCGGGCCGGATGGGGGGACACTCCGGGCATGATTTTTCTGGATGCGAACGCGAGCACGCCGATCCGGGCGGAGGTGTTGGACGCCATGTTGCCGTGGCTGCGGGATGGTTACGCGAATCCCTCGGGCAGCCACAGCGAGGCGAAACGCGCTCGCGCGGCGATCGAGAACGCCCGAGCCCAAGTGGCGGCGTTTCTCGGCGCGCTGCCGGAGGAAATCGTGTTCACCGGCGGTGGCACGGAGAGCGTCAACACCGCGTTGCGTTCCTTGGATGGAAACTCGGGCGCCGGGCACGGACTCATCTCCGCCATCGAGCATAGCGCGGCGCTCCGCTGCGCGGAAACACTGCAGCGCGAGGTCATCATGGTGCCCGTGAACGCGGGCGGGCGGATCGAGATGGACCGTTTCGCGGAGGGCCTGGAAGGCGCGGCGTTCGTTTCCATCATGACCGCCAACAACGAAACCGGAGTGATCCAGCCGATCCGAGAGATCGCCGCGATGGCCAAGGCGCTCGGCCTACCGGTCCACACCGACGCCGTTCAGGCGGTGGGAAAGATCCCGTTTGACGCGCGCGGTCTCGGCGTGGACCTCGCCTCCGTTTCCGCACACAAGTTTCACGGTCCCAAGGGCGTCGGAGCGCTGTTTGTCCGATGCGGTACCGCGTTTTCGCCAATGTTGTTAGGTGGTGGTCAGGAAAGCGGGCGCCGCAGCGGCACGGAGAACACCGCCGGCATTGTCGGCATGGGCGCGGCCGCGGCGGCGATGGGGCGGCTTCTGGAATCCGGATCCGCGACCCAGCTCGCCGCGTTGCGCGACGCGTTCGAAAGCAAGGTGCTGGAGGAGGTTTCCGGCGTCACCGTCAATGGCGATCTCCGCCACCGGCTCCCTAACACCAGTCATCTTTCGTTCGACGGCTGCGAGGCGGCGGGCCTGCTGATTCTGTTGGATGAGGCCGGCATCGCGTGCTCGGCGGGATCTTCCTGCATGAGCGGCAAGCACCGGCCGTCGCACGTGCAGGTGGCCATGGGGATCGACGAAACCCGCGCCCGCAGCAGCCTGCGCTTCGGGTTTTCGACTCTCAACACCATGGGCGAGGCCTACGCCGCCGCCGTGATGGTCAAGCGTGCTGTAGAGAAGCTCCGCCGCGTCCAGGGCTCCGGAGTGGGGCCGGTGCAGGTGTATTGCACGTGACGCGGTTTTCAAAACACCCGGAATTCCCACAATCCCGGCTCTCCCTTGAGGATCGTGAGACGAAGATGGCGGACGCGGGTGGATTTTCGATCCACGTGCGGCGAACGTAGCGCCACATCCTCGTGCCCGCCATAGGGCGACCAGGTTTTTCCATCGAGCGATGATTCCAACTTGTAGGCATGGCCGGCTGCGGGTTTCACAAAATAGGCCTCGGTGCCGACGATGTCGCGTGCCTCGCCGAGGTCGATCTGCCACCATGGCGTCGCGTCGCCGCCGGCGGCCATCCAACGGCTGCCATTGGAGTCGTCAATCGCTAGATCGGGCGCGAAGGTTTCGGTGCGGCCGGGCGACGGCGGCGTGAACTTGATATTCCAACCCGGACGAACGGAGGACGCCGAGGCGGTACCTGCGAGCGCGAGATTGGGGCGAAGGGAAGGATCTTTGCGAAGATCGCCGACGCCTTGGTTGGTCAACTTGATCGGCTTGATCGTGCCGTCCGCATGGAACTCCATCTTTTGGGCGAAGACCTGGCGATTGGTGCTGCCGCGACCGAACTCGAGGTGGATGAAATACCAGTCGTCGGTGCCCGTCGGGTTGAGAAAACAGCCGTGGCCGGGGCCGTGGATGCCGGCCGCGGGGTCGGTTTGCGCGATGATTTTTTCCGAAGGGATGGTCCAGGGACCGATCGGCGACGCTCTGCTTGTTAGATAAGCGTAGGCGTAGGTCTCGCCGCCACCGAGGGTGTAGAGGTAGTAATAGGTGCCCTTGCGCTTGAAAACCCACGGGCCTTCGGAGTAGGCGGATTCGCCCGTGTCGATGCCGATGACCCGGCCGTCGGGGCCGGATAGGTCGGGCTTGAGTTTCACCACGCGCCGGCGCGAATAGAACATGTAGGTTTGGCCGTCGTCGTCGCGGAAGATCTCCGCGTCGATCGCGGATTTTTGTTCGATGGGAAACGCCTGCCAGCCGGAGCCGGGGAAGATGTCCTTGCCATCGAGTGTCCTGAAAGGACCGGTTAGGTTGTTGGAAACCGTGGCGGTGATCTTGCCCTCCAGTGTTGGGAAAAGATAGTAACGCCCGTCGTGTTGGAACGGAGCGCTGGGGGCCCAGTATTTGGCGTTGAAGTTGTCGGGGAAGATCGAGCCTTCGAAGCTCCAGTTGACGAAATCCCGCGATGTCCAGACGACGGGCGTGCCGGAGGTGGAGAGGTGTTTGCCCCATCCGTCGGTCGTGGCGTAACAATAGAAGGTGCCGCCAATGTCAACGACGCTGGCATCGGCTAGCAGGTCGGGGATGAGCGGACGTCCGAAGGAATGCGGCGGGGGCGCGGCGGGGGATAAGCCGCGGGAGGCCAGAATGCCGATGGCAAAGAGAGTGGGGAGGCGCGGGGGCATGGTGGTCTAACGGGTGAGGGGAGAGTCGTAGTGATAGGTGAAGGAGCCGAAGTCGGCGTGGCCGGCTTCGCCGGTGTTGTTATAGGAAAACAGGCCGATGCGCTCGCCCCGGTAGTCGTTCCAGCCGAACTGATAGGGCTCGCCGAGCGGCGTGAAGCGCTTGCCATCCGTGCTGTAGGAGAAGCGGCAGAGGCCGTCCAATCCCCACTCGGAGCGCAGCCACAGCGGTCTCGCGGCCACGGCGGGACCGCGCAGGATCGTCCGATCACGCGCGGATTCGATCGTGAGCGCACCGTTCTCCCGGCGCACCGCGATGGTGGCGTAGTTCCGGGTGTAGTGGCAGAGCCCGGCAACCTGGCCCTCGGCCATGCCGGCGGGGTCCAACACGACGGTGACCACATTGCGCCGGGTGCGCATGGTGCGCTGCGTGAGCGTGTTTCCTGCGGTCTTGAGGTCGTCGTGCCGGAGCGGTTTCCAGGCGTGCAAGCGCAGCCACCCGCGGCGCTCGGTGAGCGACCACTTGCCGGCGCGCGGTTGATAGTTCCACTCCCACTGCACGCCGAGGCGCGGGCTTGAAAAGTCATCGTCGCTTTGCGGAACGATCGATGGACCTCCTGTGACGGGCATTTTGCCGGTCCAGACCATGCGGCCGATGCCGTCGTCCCCCACCTCGCCGAGGATCGGCCAACCGTCTTTCCAGGTGACGGGCAGGAGACTGGCGGGGCGACCCTCCCAGGAGCCGGAACCGTGATGAGTTAGAAAACACCAGTCGCCGGCCGCGGTTTGCACGATGCCGCCCTGATTGGGTTCGTGGAACTCGCGCTGCGTGTGGCTGAGCTGGCGCTTCTCGGTGTAGGGGCCGGTGATGTTTTTCGCACGCTGCATCATCACGTGGCGGCCGCCGTTGGCGACCTCGCTGAAGAAATGATAGTAGGTGCCGTCGATCTTGAAGAGCTTGTTAGCCTCGCGGTGGGAGCCCTCGTTGATGAGCACCCGGGACTCGGGGACGAGATCGCGGCCGTCGGGCGTGAGTTTGTAGAGCCAGGTCTTGCAATTGTCGGCGAAGTGGGTGCCGACGAAGTAGCCCTGGCCGTCGTCGTCCCAGAACGGGCAGCAATCGTCCCATCCGCCCTCTTTGGTCATCCGGTGGAGCGGTTCCCATGGGCCTGCCGGGTCTGCGGCCGTACTCATGAAATAGCCTTCGTCCGGAGTGCCGAAATAGACCCAAAATTTTCCTTTGTGATGGCGGATGGCACCGGCCCAGATGCCCTTGCCATAGCGGTTCATCCGGTCCCAATTCATGTCAGGTCCGATCCGGGTGACATCGGTCACCACATGGCCGATGATCCGCCAATTCACGAGATCTTTCGAACGGAGCACGATCATGCCCGGCGAATACTGGAAGGTGGACGAGATCGCGTAGTAGTCGGGGCCGACGCGAATGCAATCGAGGTCGCTATAGTCTCCGGGCAGCACAGGATTCTGATAGGATCCGTTTTTCTGATCGCCCCACAGAGGCCAGTCCCCCCAGACCGATGGGGCGGCAATGGCATGGGAAACGAGGGCCGCCCCGGCGGCGAACGGAAGGCAGCGGGGAAACAACTTCATGGTTTGGGAACGGAGAGTACTGAAAACCGGAGACATGGCCAAAGGAAAGCGGATGGATGGGGGCTCCGGGGCGCAATGGGGGGCATTCCGGAGCAATGCGGGGCCGACTTTACGCGAAACCGGCGGGCGAAATGTCAACGGAGCCAGCCTTGGCTTGGATGGAATATGGATTGACAGTTCCGGGAATTCTCCTAAAACCGGGCTCGCCCCGTCCGTTACCCAAGGGATAAGCCCAGTGAAAAGCCCCGACATTGCCCGACGATTTCTCGTTGCGACCGCTCTAACTGCCATCGCGACTGCTCCGTGTTTTGCCCAGGCGCCCGCCCCGGCTCCCGCTCCGGCCCCGCCTGCGGCGCCCGCCGCTCCCGCGGGCCCTGTTTCGCGAGCCACCCTGATCCGGTTGTCCGAGGAGGCCGACGCGGCGTTTTCATCCAAGGACTACGCCACGGCGGCGGGCAAACTGGAGGAACTGATCACGGCAATGGGGCCCAATCCTTCGGCGGCTCCGGCGGAGGTCGAGCAGATCTATTTCAACCTCGGTCTCGCCCATTTTCTCGGCCAGCGTCCCGCCGAGGCGGAGACCGCCTTCACGAAGTGCCTCGCGAAGTTTCCCAAGGGCGAGTACGCCGGCCGTTGCTCCCTTGGGATCGGCCGCGCTTGCATCGCGCAGGGCAAGGACAAATTCGACACCGCCATCAAGGCGCTCCAGCGCGCCAAGGAGGACCGGACGCTGCGGTCCGAGGCCTGTCTCGCGCTTGGCCAGGTGCTCGCGGACTCCGGGAAACGCAAGGAGGCCCTCGAGGAACTGCGCGCGCTGATGGGCGCGGACATCCGCACCCCGGAGCAGACCACCGCCGCCGTGGAGGTGATCGGCCTGCTGGCCGACAACGCCGATCTCGACGACCTCGTGCTCTATCTCGACCGGCTCATCAATCAGGCCGGCGTGCGCGACGCGCTATCGTGGTATGTCAACCAGGTGATCGTCCGCGGCGACGAAGCGGTTGGCGCCCGCGCCTATGAAACCGCGCTGGCGATCTATCAATCGATCCCGACCCGCGCCCAGATTCTGGAGGTTCAGGGGGCCGCGCTTGAGGAAAAGCGCAAGACGCTCAAGGCCATGGAAACGAAGATCGCCGCGGAGAAAACCAAGCCCGCCGAACAGCGGTCGCCGCGCCTCGCTTCCCAGGCCGCGTCGCTCAAGGAGTCGATCGCCACGTCCACCTCGGCCATGGAGGCGATCGAAAAGAAAACCGATCTCGACGCCGCCCTGCTGATGCGCCGCGGCCGCTGCCTGTACTACCTGAAACGCCACGAAGAGGCTCTGCTTTGTTTCCGCACCCTGCGCACCAAACACGCGTCCGCGCCGGACGCGAAGTCAGCCTCCTACGCCGAAATCATCATCTACAGCGAGCTGCGCGACTACAAAAAACTCCAGGACCTCTGCAACGCCTACCTCAAGGCATTCCCCGACGCCGACAACTCCGAGCAGGTCGCCAGCCTGGCCGGCGAACTGCTCGTGCAGGACGCCAAATGGCCGGAGGTCGGCCGGTTTTACAAGGGTCTCACCGAAAAATTCCCGAAATCCGAGAATCTCGACCGTTTCATCTTCTTCCAGGCCGCCGCCTATTTCTACGAGGCCGATTTCGACGCCGCCAAACCGCTGCTGGAGAAGTTCGTCAAGGACTATCCCAACAGCCAGCTCATCGAGACCGCGATGTATTATATGGCGATGATCCATTTCCTTGGAAACAAATATCAGGAAACGCTGGCGTCCTGCAAGGCCTATCTGAACAAGTTCCCGGACGGGCGCTACGCCGGCGACATGCAATACCGCCTTTCGTTCATCGACTACAACGACAAGGAGGAAGACCAGAGCGCCAAGATCATCCGCGAGCTTCAAGCCTTCATGAAGGAGCACCCGGGTGACGCCGCCGAGGGCTCGATGTTCTGCCTGCTGGCCGATGTTTACAAGAAGACCGGCAAGGAGGACGAGGCGCTCGCCGCCTACCGCAAGGCGGTGTGGACGGAGAGCCCTGACGATGTGATCCAATACGCCCTCGACACCGCCACTTCCATCCTCCAGGGGCGCAAGGACTGGGCGGGTATCGGCAACCTTCACGCGGAATTCCTGAAGAAATATCCCAACAGCCCGCTGGCCATGCTTTCCGCCACCTGGGTGGCCCGGATGAAAACCCGCGAGGGCAAGCAGGACGAGGCGATGACCCTCCTCGCCGAAAGCCTCAAGACCAACATCGCCAATCCCGCGAGCGATCAGGTCGAGTTCCTCATCGACGAACTGGTGAAAGTCAGCGTCCCGAAGAAAAAGGTCTCCCAGATCGATATCAAGGAAGTGGACGCGAAGCTGGTGGACGGTTTGAAAAAGATCGGCGCCGAGGACAGTCCGACTTCCAACGCCCGGCTCTACTACGCCCGCTCGCGGCTCTCCCAGCTTCTCAAGCGCCCGGACATGTCCGATCTCTATCTGAAGGGCATCGCCGCCTCCTGCAAGGACGACCCGTCCGTGCTCAGCCCCGCGCTGCTTTCGCTCTGCGGCGACATCCTGCTCAAGACCGGCCAGCTCGACGACGCGGAGCGGATGTTCAAGCGACTGGCCGACCGCTATCAGGACTCGGTGTTTTCCGATGCCGGTCCCACCGGGCTTGGCGAGGTCGCGCTCGCCCGCAAGCAGCCGGAAGACGCGCTCCGGATTTTCAACGATGTCCTGACCAACAGCGCGGGCAGCTCGAAATTCAAGGAAGCCACCCTCGGCAAACTCGCGGCACTGGTGGAACTCGGCAAGGAAAAAGAGGCCCACCAACTCGCTCAGGAAACCATCGGTGACAAGTCGTTCCGCGGCGAGTTCGCCGGCAAGGCCTATCTGTTGGAAGCCCGCATGTATCGCAAGCAGGCGTCCAAGGCGGCGGGCGACGAGGCCGCCGAGTTTCTCAAACAGGCGCACGCGATCTATCAGCGGGTCTATGTGTCCCACCAGGGATTCCCCGAGGTCTGTGCCAACGCCTATTGGGGCGCCTACGAAGTCGCGCTCGAGCTGAAGGACGACACCCTCGCCCAGAACACCCTCAAGGCGCTCGCCGAACACCCGAAACTCCAGAACACCGCCCCCTGCGCCAAAGCCAAGGAGACACTCAAATGATCGCACCCGCCCTGATCCTCCGCCATCTGGCCCGCCCCGCAATGCTCGCCGGGGTGTTCGCCGCCATCGCGCCCGGCTCGTCACGCGCCGCCACACCGCCCCAACTGGTCCTCCAGAACGGCCGCGCGGTGCCGATCGCCGCCGTTTCGTTCCAGAACGGCCAGTTGCTGGTCAAGGAAACCACCCCCGAGTTCGCCTCCAACACCACCATCCCGATGGCGCAGGCCGACTACGTCACCGGCGACAAACCGGCCGAAATCAATCAGGCCATCGCCCTGATGCTCACCGGAAAACCCCGCGACGCGGCGAAACTCCTCGACCCGTTGCTCGCGCAGCACCTGTGTACCAACAAACTGCCGGGGAATTTCTGGCTGGAAGCCGCGCGCGCCGCCACCATCGCCCACGCGCTCGACGCCAATCCCAAGGCCGCGGGCGATCTCATCAAGGCGATTTCCGACGCCACGCCCGCCCAAGGCACCGACCCGTATTACAATCTGGTCCGCGCCATTTCCCAAGCCGGTGCCGCCAAGGTCCAGGACGGCGTCGATGCCTATGGAGTCATCGCCAATGACAACCTTCCTGCCGATTTGTGCGCCTACGCGGCGTTTTTCCGCGCGGAACTCCTCCGTGAGCACAAGCGGGACGCGGAGGCTCTCGAGGGCTATCTTTCGATTTCCTGCCTGTTTCCCTCCGGCGGGCTCACCATCAACGGCCTCGCCCGATTCCGCGCCGCGGAAATGCTCGTCGCCATGAAGCGCCGCGACGAGGCGCTCGCACTGGCCAACTCCGCCACACGCTGCGTGCGCGGCACCGCCGTGGAAGAACCTCTCAAGAAACTCCTGGAAAGCATCCAATAAGTCCAACCCCCACTCCAACCCAACCCGAACCAGTCCATGAAAACCATCGTCCGCACCCTCGTCACCGCGACGCTCGTCATGCTACCCACCGCGGCCTTCGCCGCCGAAAAGGCCGGTCATGCCGGCGGCACCAAGAAATCCTATCTCCAGGTCCTGCTGGACGGAGGGTGGGCCATGTACCCGATCTTCGCGTTCTTGATCGCCACCATCTGGCTCATCATTGACAACTGGCTCCGGACCAGCACCAAAAGGATGATTCCAATGGCGGATTCCAATACCGCCAAGCAGGCGTTCCTCGCCGGTGATTATGTCGGCGCCTATCAGGCGATGAAAGCCGCCACCAGCCCGTTCGCCAATGTGGTCCAGATGGCTCTCGGCTCGGTCGGCCATGGCAAGGACGCCACCGAGGAAGCTCTCCACGCCGGCGTGGATAAGGTGAACTCGCAGATTCAAACCCGCATCAACTACCTTTCCGTTATCGGCGTTTGCACCCCGATGGTCGGTCTGCTCGGTACGGTTTCCGGGATGAAGGGCGCGTTCACCGCGCTGGAAAATTCCGGCATCGGCGATACCTCGGCGCTCTCCGGCGCGATCGGTGAGGTGCTCATCGCCACCGCCTCCGGCCTGTTCATCGCCATCCCGGCATTCATGGCGTTCTATTTCCTGCGCAACCGCCTGCAGTTCGCCGTCCACAGTCTCGAGGAGGAGGCGTCCAGCCTGTTCCGCAACGCGCCCTACGAATACCTCAAGGACGCCGATGTCGGCCAGGAGGAAACCTACGCCGCGATGCCGAACTGGATCGCCACCCAGCAGGAGGCCACCGCCTGATCCGGGACCCCCCCGAAATCCCCAACCCTAACCAACCCGGCATATGGCAGGCGGCGGCGGCGGCAGTGAAAGCGGCGAACCGGAATTCCAGATCGCCCCGATGATCGACGTGCTGTTGGTCTTGCTCATCTTCTTCATGAGCATCACCACGGCGGAAATTCTCAAGGTGGATCCGTCCATCGTGCTTCCCGTCTCTCCCAACGCGAAACGCGCGGAGGCCCAGGAGGCGAAGAACGAACTCGCGATCAACCTGCGCTTCGACAAGAAAACCGGCAAGGCCGTGATCTGCGTCGATGACAAGGAGTACAACGACACCTCGCAACTCCCACCCTATCTGAAACTCTGCAAGGAACGCAACCCGCGCCTGCGGGTCGTGTTCCGCTGCGACAAGGACTGCCCGCTGATCGAGGTCCAGCGCGCCGGAAACCTCGTCGGCGAAGGCGGCATCGCCGATATCGCCTACTCCGCGCTCGACAAATAACCACCCGCCATGAGACGCCACAAACGCAAGGAATCTTCGGAAATCCATCTGGGTTTCCAGATCGCCCCCATGATCGACGTGGTCTTCGTGATCATGCTTTTCTTCATGGTCATGGCCGGCAAGGTCAAAGTCGAAATGCGCCACAACACCCAGTTGCCCGGCACCGTCGAACTCAAGGAAGGCATCATCACCCCGGATGAAATCGCCATCCGCATCGAGGACGACGGCCAGGTCTATCTGAACGACGACCCGCTCGACGCCCCGGAAACCAAAAACCTGCCCGAGTTGGCCGGCAACCTCATTCAGCTCAAAAAGAGCGCCACCGCCTCCAAGTCCGACCTGCTCGTCACCATCTACGGCGCCGAACAGGCGAAGTACGAGCGCTTCGTCGATTGCCTGGACGCGCTCACCCGCGCCGGCATCGAAAAGGTCACCTTCCAGGCGGGCGCGCCCGAATAACCCTCCAACCCGCAACTTTGCACGGCCATGTACGAAACCGAACCCGATTCCCAATTCCATCTGACCAAGGAAAAGGCGAAACCCTCGCTCTGGAGCCGGATCGGCGGTGGCGCGCTCGCGTTCGCCATCTCCGTGGCGGGGATCGCCGTCGTCATCCTCGCGTATTGGTATTTCACCATCCCGCCCAAGCCGCCGAAGAACGTCGATTTCATGCCTCCCGGCGGTGGCGGCGGCGAACGTGCCGCCGATAGCAAGGTGAACCAGAAACGCCAGAAACAGATCGTCCCCAACACCAACGTCAAGCGGGTGTTCGCGGAAGGCGCGGCCTCCACTTTCACCATCCCCGACCAAAGCGACACCTTCGGCGAAATGTCGCCGCTGGCGTCCATCAGCGGCGGCGGCATGTCCGGCGGTCTCGGCGGCTCCGGCCTCGGCAAAGGCTTCGGCAAAGGCAACGGGAGCGGCGCCGGAATGGGCAACGGCGGCGGCGTCGGCAAGCTCTTCGGCCTCATCCCGGAAACCATGCGGAAACGCTGCACCAAGGAGGACCGGCTCTCGCGCATCGCCGAAACCGGCGGCACGCCGGAGTGCGAGGTCGCCGTCGAAAACGCGCTGCGCTGGCTCAAATCCAAACAGCAGCCGGACGGCTCGTGGACCGGCCAAAGCAAGGCCGCGATGACCGGTCTGGCCCTGCTCGCCTACTTCGGCCACTGCGAGACGCCCGCCTCCAAGGAGTTCGGCGATTCCTGCCTCCGCGGCATCACCTATTTGGTCAACCTCGGCCTGAAAAACGACGGGAAGCTCGCCGACAACTTCGTGGCCAACAGTTGGTGCTACGAGCACGCCATCGCCACCTACGCGCTCGGCGAGGCGGCCACCTTCTGCAAGGATATCAAACAAGATGTGCCCGGACTCAACGAAGTCGTCGAAAAAGCCGGACAGTTCATCATCGACAACCAGTGCAAGAATGGCGGTTGGGCATATCTCTATCAAACCGCGGACATCAAAGGCAAAAAATTCAACCCCGAAAAGAACCGGGAGGAAGACACCACGGCCAAGCCCCACACAGACGTGTCGGTCGTCGGTTGGCAGATTCAGGCGCTTAAGGCGTGCAGCCATACCGGCATCCGGTACCGCGGCCTGAACGGATGTATCACGCAGGGCCTCCGCTATCTTGAGGATTGCCAGGACAAGAGCGGGGGTTATGGTTATAACAGCCCGGGGCTCCACGGGAATCTGGACTACCACACACTGACCGGTGTCGGCATGTTGTGCCACCAGATGTGGGGAAAGGGCAACAGTCCCGACGTTCGCAAGGCGGGTGACTACGTGATGGAAAAATCAAAGTTCGACTACAATGGCGTCCACTGCGACCTCTACGGCCACTATTACGAGTCCCAGGCAATGATGCAACTCGGAGGAAAATTCTGGGAGCACTACAACGGGCTCTACCGCGACCAACTTCTCAAGAATCAGAATCCCGACGGTTCATGGAAGAAACCCGGCGGCAATCTGGAGGATGGCAAAGTGCGCGCGGTTGCTCCTTCATACCGATCCAACGAAGTTTATCGCACCTGCCTCTGCACGCTGATGCTGGAGGTCTATTACCGCTTCCTCAGCACCGGTGGCGGCGGAGCCCGCGAGAACCGCGGGATCTAACTTCCGAGAAACATCTCGCCGATCGCCACCGGTTCGATCCGGTCCGGCGCGGTGCGGATCATGAGGGCGCCCTCGAGGTCCACATCCTCGGCAATGCCGCGGAGGGATTCGGTGCCGCGGCGGATTTCCACCTCGCGGCCCAGGAACCCGCAGCGGGCGAGGTATTCGTCGCGGATCAGGCCGAAGCCGTGTTCCAGCAGTGCGTCGCGCTCGCGGAAGAACATTTCCAGAAGAGCGTCGCGGAAGGCATCGGCGTCCACCGGGGAGCCGGTCCATTCGGATAGGGAGGTGGCGGGCTGGGAAACGGTGGCGAGGGTGGCGGCGTCCAGGTTGAGGTTCACGCCGAGCCCCAGCGCCATACCGCCGAAGGTATGGCCCTGGACGACGGTTTCCGCCAGCAGGCCGGCGATCTTCCGGCCATCCAGCAGCACGTCGTTGGGCCATTTGAGGGTGGCGCGCGCACCATGGCCGTCGAGCATCCGGCAGACGGTTAGGGCAAGAAGTTGCGAGAGATTCGCCAGCGGCAGCGACGCGGGCGCGGCGTGGCGCGGTTTGATCACCAGGGTGAGGCACAGGTTGCCCGGCAGGTGGGAGACCCACGGGCGGTTCATCCGGCCGTGGCCCGCGGTCTGGATGTCCGCCTGGATCACGTCGCCATCCGCCAGTTCGGTTAGATTGGCGAGCGCGTGGCGGTTGGTGGAGTCCAGCTCCGCGAAACGGATGACCCGGTGGCGAACCATGGCCGGTACCTAGCGGATAATCGCGAGTTCCTGGCCGGCCTGGACGAAATCGCCCTGCTTGACGCGGATCTCGGCCACGGTGCCGTTGACCGTTGAGACGATGGCGTTTTCCATTTTCATCGACTCGATCACCAGCACGACATCGCCCTCTTTCACCGGAGTGCCCACCGGTTTCTCGATGCGCAGCACCTGGCCGGGCATCTGGGTGATCATTGGCTGGCCCATTTCCGATTGTCCGGCGGAGGCCTTTGGCGGGGCGGCCGCCTCGGCGGCTTCGGCCTTGGTCACGCCCACGGCGTAGCTGGTGCCGTTGACCAGCGCGTTGCGGCCATCGAGCACCACGCGGTATTTGCGGCCGCTCAGTTCGACATTATAGGCTTCCGGCGCGGCGGGTCCGGACGGCGCGACGGGTTTCGGCGCGGATTCGGATTCGGTGGCTTTCGATTTCGGCTTGTTCTTGCGCACGCCGATGGTGCCGTTGCCCTTGAGGAAGGCGATACCCTTTTCCTCGCAGGAGGCCACGATGAAGATGTTTTCGTCGGTGACCGGAAGGCCTTCCATCATGAGCTGCGCCTGGGCGGGGATGAGGCCGCGTTTGGGGTCCTGCTCGATGGCGGTCAGATGGTCGGTGGTGGGCGGCAGCTTGAGCTGCTCCGAGGCGATCCTGACAACCTCCGGATCGGGGGCCACCGGGGTTTTTCCGAAGTATCCGAGGACCATCTTGCCGTAGCCGTCGGCGATTTTTTTCCACGGGCCGAACATCACATTGTTGAACGCCTGCTGGAAGTAGAACTGGCTGACGGGGGTGACGGAGGTGCCGAATCCGCCTTTTTCCACGGCCTCGCCCATGGCGGCGATGACTTCCGGGTATTTGTCCATCAGGCCGTTGTCGCGGAGCATCTGGGTGTTGGCGGTGAGCGCTCCGCCGGGCATCGGGAAGAATGGGATCAGCGGTTCCACGGCGGTGGCTTCGGGTGGCACGAAGTAGTCCTTCATCGCCTCCTTGAACATCTGCTCCAGCTTGATGATCTTGTGGATGTCCACATCCAGCGAGTAGTCGGTGCCGCGCAGCGCGTGCCACATGGTGATCACATCCGGCTGGCTGGTGCCGCCGGAAACCGGGGCCAGCGAGAGGTCGATCTGGTCCGCGCCGGCTTCGATGGCCGCTTTGTAGGCGGTGGCGCAGGTGCCGGCCGTCTCGTGGGAGTGGAACGCGATTTTCACCTTGTCGCCCAGCACGCGGCGGGCCATGCGTATCGTTTCATGGACCTTCTGCGGCCGGGCGGTGCCGGAGGCGTCCTTGAAGCACACGGAATCGTAGGGCAGCCCGGAATCCAGGATGCCGCGCAGCGTGGTTTCGTAGAAATCCACCTCGTGCGCGCCGGTGCAGCCGGGCGGCAGTTCCATCAGCGTGACCACCACCTCGTGGCGCAGACCGGCATCGCGGATGCACTGGCCGGACCAGATCAGGTTCTGGACATCGTTGAGGGCGTCGAAGTTGCGGATGGTGGTCATCCCGTGTTTCTTGAACATTCGGGCATGCAGCTTGATCACATCGCGCGGTTGGGCCTTGAGCGCCACCACGCTGATGCCGCGGGCGAGGGTTTGCAGTTCCGCGTCCGGCCCGGTGGCCTTGCGGAAGGCGTCCATCACATCGAAGGCGTTTTCGTTCGAGTAAAAATACGGGCTCTGGAACAGCGCGCCGCCGCCGGCCTCGAAGTGGGTGATCCCGCACTCCCGCGCGGCAAACTCCACACAGGGCAGGTAGTCCTTGGAAAATACGCGGGCTCCATAGACGGATTGGAAGCCGTCGCGGAAGGCGGTGAGCATGAATTCGATCTTTTTCATCGGGAAATGCGGGAGCGGTGTTCGGGTTGGGCGGGCGGTTGGAAAGGGGTCATTTGCGGTTGGCGCGGGCATAGGCCACGGCGATGGCCACGGCCACGCATTCCTCCTCCTTGATCGTGTCGGAGGTCGGCATGGCTAGATCGTCGTCTTCGGCGTCGCGGTCGAGGCGCAGCCGCTTGATGGCGAGCCCCACCAGCGGAATCAGCAGCGCGATGACCATCGCGAAGACGATCGTCAGGAGGTAGGCAATGAGCGTGAAAGTGACGGACTGCATGGGCTGGGTGACGGTTGGAGGTTAGCCGGCGAGTTTGGCCAGCAGGCTGCAGAAGATGCCGGCGATGATGGCGGTGGTGATCACGCCGCTGATGTTGGCGCCGAGCGCGGCGGGCATCACCACCGCGTGCGGATTGTCCTTGGAAACGACTTTCTGCGCCACCTTGGCGGTGGTGGGCACGCAGCTCACCCCGGCGATTCCCACCACCGGGTTAATCTTGCCGCCGGACACCCACCACATGAAATAGCCCCCCAGCAGGCCGCCCACGCCGGAAAGCAGCAGCGCCAGGCAGCCTAGCAACAGCAGCGGCAGGATCTTCGGGTCCATGATCGTGTTGGCGTCGCACAGGATGCCGAGCATCAGGCCCAGGAACATCGTCGAACCGTAGAGCACCGGGCCGCCGATGAAATCCTGGAACGCCTTGATCCCGGACTCGCGGATCACCACGCCGAAAAACAGCGAGAAAATCAGCGGCGCGGCCACCGGCAGCAGGAACGAGAGCAGCACGCACATCACCGTGGCCACACACATTTTCTCAAACGCGGTGTACTGGGTTTGATTCTTCGGCGGATCCATCGGCAGGCTGCGCAGCCGCTTGGGCACCATCAGTTTGATCAGATAGGGATAGCCGCCGTAGGTCAGCCCCAGATAGAGATAGGCCACCACCGCGATCGGCACGAACAGATGCGGCGCCAGCTTCAGCGAGGTGAACAGCACCATCGGCCCGTCCGCGCCGCCGACGATGGCGATCGCCGCGGCTTCCTTGATGTTGAACCCGAACGCGGTCGCCACCGGAATGGTTAGAAACGAACCGAGTTCCGCGAACAGCGCCAGTACCATGCTGGTGACCGGCCGGGCCAGCACGAAGCCGATGTCCAGCAGTGTGCCGATCCCCATGAACACGAAGCAGGCGATCAGGCCGTTGCTGAAAGTGAAGCTGTAGATCGGCTGCAACCAGTCGATCTGCAGGATGGTCATCATGTCCGCCGCGTTTTTCACCATGTCGGCGGACGCGCCGGCCGTGGGTTCCACGAACAGATTGCCCAGACGGTGCGCCTTGTTCACCGGATCGAGGGGGTCGAAAAACATCACCGCCGCGTTGATCGTGGCCATGCCCAGCCCCATCGGAATCATGATGAGCGCCTCGAGGATGCCTTTGCGGCCCAGATACATCAGCAGCAGGCCCAGAAATATCAGCCCCACGCGCGCCAGAGCCAGTTGCGGCGAGACGGCGAACAAGGTCGTGATGCCTTGGAAAATTTCCTTCAGGGATTCCAGTGTGATCATGGGCGTTCCGGTTTGCGTGTCCTCCAAACTGCGAACCCCGGTGGCCTGGCGAGACCCTCCGGGGCGAAAGCGCGGGAAACGTGCTCCCTGTTCCGCCCCTTGTCTCGCCCGATCTTACTTTAATCCGCGCAAATCCCGTGAAAATACGACGACCCACCCGTTCGGGGGAGGGATCAATGCCCGGGCTGTGCCGCCGCGGCGGGTGTCTCGGGCCGGCCGGAATGCTTCTTGATCGGCTCCGGATGCCAGCCGAGGATCGTGGCCATCGTCCAGAACGCCACCACGTAGGCCAGCGCCACGTGCCAGCCATGGCGCAGCCAGCGGCCGGCCGATTTCGCCTCGCCATACATGTTGGAAATCGCCACCCCGGCCGAGGAGCCGAACCACAGCATCGACCCGCCGAAGCCCACGCCGAACGCGAGGAAGCCCCAGTCGTAGTTGTCCTGCTTGATCGCCAGCGCGGTCAGCGGGATGTTGTCGAACACGGCGGACACCGCGCCCAGCCCGAAGGCGGTCAGCGTCGAGGGCGGCGGCAGTTTCTCCACCGGCATCATCGAGGCGCAGGTCACCAGGAACAGCAGGAAAAACGTGCCCATCAGGGATTCCTTGACCACGTGCCACGGATGGCGGCGCACCGGGATGGTCACCAGCACCGCCAGCCACACCGCCACGCCGATGAACGGGAACGAATCCGCGATCTGATGATAGAACTTGTTGATCACGATGTTGGTCACCATCGCGAACACCAGGATCAGCGCCACGACGGCGATGCGGCCCCAGTCGATTTTCACGTTTTCCTCGGCGTCCGCGGCGATCGGCTGATAGGCGTGCTGCTGCTTGGCGGCGATGATGCCGGAAATGAACAGCGCGATCACCGAGGCGATCACCGCCTCGAACACCACCTTCGGATGCGCTCCGGCGATCCACATCATGGTCGTGGTGGTGTCCCCCACCACGGAAAACGCGCCGCCCGCGTTGGATGCGGCCACGATCGCGGCGAGGTAGCCGATGTGGACGCGGCCCTTGAACAGCTTGTGGGCCATCGCCCCGCCGATCAGCGCGGCGGCGATGTTGTCGAGGAAACTCGAAATGAACCAGACCATCGCCAGCATCAGGAACGCGCCTTTCCAATCGTTAGGCAGGAAGCGCGGCAGGGTTTCCGGCACCTTGCTGTCCTCGAAGTGGCGCGCCAGGATCGCGAATCCCAGCAACAGGCAGAACAGGTTGGCCAGCGTGACCCACTCGTGTCCCATGTGGCCCGCGAATCCGGCCAGACCCGTGCCGGTCTTGAAACCGGTGAACACGATCTTGTAAACCGCCACCGAAACCACGCCACACAGCGCCACATAAAACGTCTTGTGATGGAACAACGCCACCCCCAGCAAGGTCAGGGCGAACAGAATGAACTCCACGGGAATGCCGAACGGAGCCGGACCCGCGCTGGCGGATCCGGAAACGGTGGCAAGGCCGGGCACCAACAACGGAGGGAAGGCAAAGGCTGTCATCATGTGATGGCGCGGAGGCTTCACGGAAGCCCCCCCGGTGTCAAGCCCCGGATCGGCCCCGCCCCATTTTCCCGGAAATATTCACCGCCAGGACGCCGCCATGGGATGACGATTTTCGACTGAGGATTGTCGTTTTCGCGCCGCGCCCCAAATAACCCATAACTGATAGCCCATACCCCCACGGCGCGGCCGCTCCCGTAGCCGCGCTCGTGAGAGCGTGGCCTCCCAGGCCTTCCCCGCCGGAAAATCCACCGCAAAGACGCGAAGATCGCGAAGGAAATGGGAGATCGCGGATGGTGGATCGTGGATGAAGAAGCGCATGACCTCCCCAATAACCCATAACAAATAACCCATAACCGCGGCGCAGCCGCCTCCCCGTCGCAACGCGACGTCTCATTCCAGCCCACGGCGAAACCGTGGGCCCACCATCCTCCAACCCACCCCGCGTGCCAACGGCACGCCTCATCGCGCGGCGTCTCCGGCGGCTAAGCGAGTCACCTCAATTGGCGGTTAGGTCCGCATTGCGACCCACAATGCCCTTTTCGAAACCATGAAGACCGTTCCAATCGGTCTCCAATTCAAGAACCAACACCTCACACCTCCACGTCCCTGCAATGCGCCTCGATGCGGTCGGCGATGGTGCGGAGTTCCGCTTCACCCAGAGGCGGACCCGACAGGAGGGCCGGCAAATTTGGCACAAGCTCCAGACCGCTGAGCACATGGACCCCGCCCGGCGGGCGGAGACGGGTCACATACCATCCCGGAATGACCACCACCGGCACCACCGGAATCGGCCGGGTTGCCGAGCCGGTCAGCCACTTGGATAGATCCTCGGCCGCCCTTCGCGCCTGCCGGATCGGCTCCTCGCTTTCGTAACCGCCCGCGAAGGATAGCCCGCTGCCGGTGTAGGTCACCACCCAGCTATCATCGGGGCGATCGTTGCCGTTCGGCTTGCGGCGGGCCTTGGTCTCGATCGCGAACACTCCACCCGCACCCACCACGACGTGATCGATATTGTAGTTCGTCGCCTCGCCGCCCGGCTTCATGTCCACCACGAAATCGTGGAAAACCCGGAATCCCTTTGCCACGAGTTGGCTGAGCTTCTCCCCGATATACCGCTCCCCGTCGAACCCGAGTTGGTAATTGCGGAGATCGTTTCTCAGCCGGACGATCCTGCGCCATTGGAAACCCACCACCACCAAAGCGATTGCCACAGACGCACCGGAAACGATCCAGTCTGAAACGGCTAAGGTTCGGATGCCTGTTAGCAGCGCGAAGATCATGAACAACAGCGTCAGCGCGATGACAACCGCCGCATCCGTCATGTCGTCCCGGATGGTTTCCAGTTTCAGACGCAAACCCTCGCCGGGTGGGCGCAGGAGTTTCTCACCGAACGGCGTCCGGCTCTTCGCCCGCTCCGCCGCCAGGATCGCGTTGAAACGCCAGCGGAACAGGCCATACGCCATCAGTGGTATCGCTACCGGCAGCAGAAATGTGAGGTTCATGGCAACGTGGATTGCTGGGATGGGTATGAAATGTCACATCGTGGCATAACGGAAGGAGACCGCCGACCATCCGAAGCGTTGGTTGTCAGTCTGTGGAACCGTAGGTTTCCTCGTAAATGTCGGATATCAGTTTGCCGCCATACGACCAGAAAGGTCCCGGAGCCACACTGTAGTCGGTGCCAAGAAGTTCTCTGGTGGCGGCGGTTAGCGACATCTCCGCTTCCCCCAACCGGACCTTTCTTGGTCCAGCAACCGCGACCGTGGAATCGCCACGGGTGAATTGCAGTATGGAACCGGTGGGGATATTCATCTCCTCAAAATTGAGATTCGGACGGCGTGAGCGGAGTTGTTCGGCGGCGACGATGGACTGCGGATCGAGATCCGCGGGCTGCTCTGTTACTTCCTGGGTGGCGTCCTCGGAGTGGAGCAGCTTCAGAATGGCAATCGCCTGCTCGACCTCGATCCGGAAGAACTCCCGTTTGGGGTTGATCCGATTGGGTGAGAACGCGATGTGCAGCGCCTTTTCAACCTCTTCCGGATTGGCAACCTTGCATGCGAATTCGATGGTGAACGGAACGGGCACGCCAGTGGTGTAAAGTTGTGCGATCCGCAAATTCGCGTCGGCTTGGTCCGTCCTGCCGATCTTGACCAATCCCGGCATCGCCGGATTGGTTAGAACATAGACAATGCTTAATGACATGTTGGTGTATTGGTTAGTAGATCAATTCTTCCGCTTCTTGGTTTTCGCCTCCTTCACCAGCGGTGCCGCGAGTTGTTCGTAGAGGGCGAAGAGGTATTCCACGCGCTGGCGGTCGGTTTGGAAGGGGTCCTTGCGGTAGCAGCGGTCCACGGCGCGGTCCAGCGCGGCGTGCGCCTTGGCCAGCGGCGGCGGCATCGATACCGGATCATACAGGTCCGCAAGCGTGCTGCCGGGATATCGCTCCCGCGCCGCCAAGACCTCCCGCGCGCTCTCCTCCACCTTCTGCCGCTGCGCCTCCGTCGCCTCCAGCGGCCAGGGGAAGTTGTTATAGACGAGCTTGGCGGAGTAGCGGTAGTCGCTTTTCAATCTCCCCGCTACCTGCCGCATCCAGGCCATGTGCATCGTGGAGGTGAGAATGCCGAAGTGATGGAAAGTCGCGTTGGCGATGGTGAACAGTTCGGTGCTCGCCACGACGTCCGGCGGAAGAATCGCGGCCGGAATGAACATCCTCCGTTCGGATGAGGTTTTGGGAATAGCCAGATAGACCACCTCGGGCTGCCGATCTTCCCCAAACAGTGTTGGGGTTGAGGCAAGCTTCCGGGTCGCGTCGCGGCTGCTTGCGGCCCGGACGGACTTCACCGCTTCGATGCGTTTCATCAACTCCGGCATGGCTCGCAATTCGGCGGGTGAGGCGTGCTTTAGCCACAAGCACCAGCGTTCGATTCCGTTGATAAACTCTTCCGCGCCGAGAAACGGACGGATGTATTTCGCCGCGCCCGGTTCCTTTGCCAGAAATTCGCGTTTGTCTTCCGGGGAGAGCAGCAAATGCCCGCCATCGTTAGGCATGGAGCCGAACGCGATCGGAGGGACCGGGCAAAGCGGTTCCGAACGCGAGGAGACCACCGTGTCTCCGCCTTCGATCAGATAGGGAGATATGTTGGCAACGGTGGTGACCGCCGGGTTGGCGGGATCGTTGTCGTAGTCGAAGATTCGTTTCGGCTGCGGTCCCATGGCGTCGTTCTTGCCGAATCCAACGATGACGCAATGGACATGTGCCTTTCCGCGCGCTTCGCTTTCCCAAGTGAAAGTCCGGTGGGCGAACTGGATCTTGTAGGGTCCGGCGGCCAGGACCCTGCCCCACAGCAAGCCGGCCTGCTCACCCTGGCAGATCGAGTTTGTGCTCACAAAGGCACACCGGATGCCGGGAGCGGGTTTCATGTATTCCGCGGCAATCGCATACCACGCCGTCACAAAGTCCAAAACCCCGGTGCCCGGCGCGTCGTTCCACGCGCGTTTGAGGTCCTCTTTCTGTTCGCCGGACATATATTGTTTCCCCACGAACGGCGGATTTCCCAATATATATCCGCATTTCTCCGGGGGGAGGACGGTTTTCCAGTCGATCCGCAGGGCGTTGGCGTGGTGGATGTGGGGGGACTTGCGCAGGGGGATGCGCTGGTAGAGTTGGCCGAAGGCTTCGGAGAGGGCGATGTTGGCCTGGTGGTCGGCCAGCCAGAGGGCCACCTCGGCGATGCGGGCGGGGAATTCCTCCAGCTCGATGCCGAACATCTGATCGACATCGATGAGGGAGAGCGAGTTCACGTCGAAGGCGAACTCGTGCTGGGTTTCGCTGAGCGCGTTGCGGTGGAGTTCGAGGAGGATCTCCAGTTCGAGGGCGCGCAGTTCGCGGTAGGTGATGACGAGGAAGTTGCCGCAGCCGCAGGCGGGGTCGAGGAAGGTGAGGGCGGAGAGTTGCTGTTGGAGCGCCTCGAGGCGGGCGGTGCGGCGGGTGGATTTGTCGGCGCGGGCGGCGTCGAACTCGGCGCGGAGGGCATCGAGGAACAGCGGGCGGATGAGTTTCAGGATGTTTTTCTCCGCGGTGTAGTGGGCGCCTTTTTCGCGGCGTTCCGCCTTTTCCATGACCCCCTGGAAGAGCGAGCCGAAGACGGCGGGCGAGATCCGCTCCCAGCGGAAGGCGCAGGCCTTGAGCAGCGCGGCGCGCATGGCGGTATTGAAGTCCGCGAAGGAAATGCGCTCGGCGAACAGCGCGCCATTGACGTAAGGAAAGGCGGCGAGGTCCTCGTCGAGGTTGGCCTGGCGGTTTTCCGGCGGGATGTTGAGCACCTCGAAGAGGCGGGCCAGCTTGGGGCCGGTGTCGGAGCCGTCGGCGGCGGTGCGGTGGGTGAGGAAGGTCTTGAAGTCCTGCTGGTTGAAGATGCCCGTGTCGTCGGCGAAGAGGCAGAACAGCAGGCGGACGAGGAGCACGCGCAGGTCGTGGCCGGAGAAACCGCCGGCTTCCAGGGCGTCGTGGAGGCCGGCCATGAGTTCGGCGGCCTTGATGTTGGCCGGGTCCTCGGGGTCGATCTTCTGCTGCTCCCGGCCCAGGATGAAGACGAAGCGGCGGATGTGCTTGTGAAGATCCTTGAGCGGGAACTCGATGGAGGCCTCCGGCGATCCCGGCTCCGCCTCCAGGTCATGCAGGGCGATCCGCTGGAAATCCGAGACGATGAGCCAGCGCGGCACCTCCGCCTGCCGCCCGGAGTCGATAAGCCCGCGCAGGTAGTCCATGCCCTGGGCGTGCGCCTTGTCCAGGCACTGCCCGGCGGACTTGTGCTCGATGAGCACGCGGGCGGGCCAGAAGAGGTCGATGTAACCCCAGTTTCCGGAAAGTTTCCGCACCGGTTCCTCGAAGGTGGCCACGGTGCGCCGCCGGACGCCGAAGATTTCGAAAAACTCGTTCCAGAACGTCTGGCGCTCGGACTTCTCGGACGTGGTGCCCTTCCAATCGCGGGAAAACGCGATGGCGCGGTGTTTCATTTCGTTCCAGGAAAGCATGGCGATGCCGCCACCCTAGCGAAACACCCGGCGGACGCAAGTGGGGAAATCGAGAGGCAAGAATCGAGAGACCAGAGACCAGAGACCAGAGGTAAGAACCAAGACGGGAGAGGCCCCGTCCGCCGGGGTTGGCGGGCGGGGCCTCATCGTTCCGCCCGATGACCCGCGACCCGTATATCCGCTAGGCCGGCTCACCCGGAAAACCACCCCCCGCCCCCGCCTGATATACGCACCATTTTTCGAAAAATCCTTGCCATATCAACGGATTCCGCCCACCCTCCACCCCGAGCACCCGTCCGGATATCACTTCCCGACATGCTACGAATAAATACTGTTGGGCGAAAATCTGAATCGCCAATAATACAATGAAGACAACCGCCAAGTTCTTGCTTGTTCTGGCCGTTCTTACGGCAATGTGCGCCATCATTTGGGAGTTCACTTTGCCGGGGGGCGTCTACGATTGCACAGATGAGGTTGGCTTCGACTATCTGAGTCCAGGCGATTGGGTGCATGGACCTATCGAGTATGTTGAAAAGATCGATACCATGCGAGGAATGGAGTTGCCCGACACCCTGAAGCGAGGTTGGACGATTACAGGACTATGGGGCATCTGGTGGTTCATGTTCGGATCGTCGATCATTATAGCGGGTTTTGCATCGCGTATCAGTTGGGGAGCAGTTGCCGGCACATCACAAGATCGAAACCACACCGACACAGAACCGCCCAACAAGCCGTGGGATGCAACCGGCGATAACGTCCGTTCTTGAATTCGGGCTCGCCACCGCCGGTGCATCCACATCAACGTTCTGCCAAGAAAATGACCCGCGACGAAGCAGTCAGCCAATTCGAGTCCGAGGGCTTCCACGCATTCAAGCGTGACTGGAGCATGGGTGCGACGATTGGTGTCGGGATACTCAACACGACTGCCGGTGAGTCTGAGATTGAGAGTTTTTCCAAGCTCATCTACCTTTTTCCCATCAATGATGAGTGGGGTATTCACGCACCAAATATTCTCACGGAGACAGACTATTCTCGCCGATACGATTTCGAGCGCGCCTGTCATGTGGCTCGGGTGTTTTTAAAGTGTGATTATTTACCGTTCGCGCCAGAGAGCATTCTGATTCACCACATTCGTGGCGATGGTGGCGGATATCAGGTGATGGAGCATGTTCCGACAGGCGCTAAGAAGCAACTCACGCGACCAACTGCCTGGGGCAGCGAGGTGTTGCGCAAACGCCACCAAGCGTTGGATGAACTCGCATTCGAACTGGCACTCGGAACAACGAAGGCAGAACAAGCCGCGTCATGACAACCACTACCAGCCGCCCTGTTTCGATGTTTTCCCGAAACTACGACCTCAAACCCGTGATCGACGTGCGCCCTCGCTGGTAGTGGTGCATGCGCTCATCGTTCTGCCAAGACAACATGAAATCGATCGCAATTGTCGCCACAGTCATCCTGGCCGCACTTTCTTGTTCAGCCAAAGACATTGCATGGACATATGTCGCTGAAGAGGGAGAGGATGCGACCAGCTTCCACTACTACTTCTATCTGTCTGACGGTTCCAGCATAGAGCGCATACGGTGGGTCTGGAACGGTGGTGCCCAGAACGCGCCCACTGTGACGGAATACATTTTGGACTCAGGAAGGATTACGATTCGTGAGCTTGTAGGAAAGCGTGAATCAGTGGGTGCTTTGTGCGCTGGCAAGGAAGCCGATCTTGAACTCAAAGAGGAGTATTCCATCCTTGCCGCGGACACCTCCCATATGCTCATTCCGCCACAGCCCGATCAATCGCTTACCGCCCGGCAGCGAATCGATCTGAAGAACATCATCGACTTGCTGGCAAAGGAGCGAAAGCCATTCACCAAGCAGGCAGAACAAGCCGCGGCTGGGCAACCCGCTACCCGCCCCAAAACGAAGTCGGAGGGCAATCAGAAGCCTCAACCTAGATCGAAAGGGCGCTCCCGGTAGCGGGTTGCCAGCGCATCATCGTTCGACAACAAGATGAGCTACAATCTGGACATAATGAAGCTGCGTGATTTCACCAGCAAGACATTCCCTGTAGCACTCGATGACGCGCCACATGGATTCGTGGCGGTGCCGTGGTTGAAATTGCGCGCGTTCCTGAAAGAAAACGGCGCCCGAGAGGGTTTCGATGAGCATCATCTGCTCGTTGATTTCGAGAACTTTGGCTGCTTGGAGATTTGTGGTGTCCGAGACCCAAGCGGAGAATCAGAGGATTTCGTTCTTATTGGCTTCGACGTTCATACCTACTGGACGCATGTCCTTGAGATCTACAAAAAGGCGCTTGAATTCGATCCCTTGCTGGTGCTCTTCGATCCACAACAAGAGACATACCATAATGCGAGCACATTTGAATCGCTTGCGATCATCCACCGCGAATCCCAAATGAATAAGGACGACGTCGAACAAGTTGTGCCTCCTAACGGGCCTAAGCCATCCAATCTCATCCAGTTTCCCATCCAATCGCTCCCGTAGGAGCACTCTATCGTTCGGCAGAAAAGACATGCCAATCCAATACGAACATAGCCGTGCGATAAGCCGAGATGAATTCACGGGTTTGCTTGGGCGGTCGACACTCGCGGAGAGACGACCGGTCGACGATGCACCGTGCATCGAAGGAATGCTA
>JAFLEH010000026.1 GCA_017301995.1 Verrucomicrobiota bacterium
TCCGGCGTCCACCCCCGTTATATCTGCTAGGCCGGCTCGCCCGGAAATCCACCCGCCGCTCCCGCCTGATATACGCACGTCGGGAGAAAAAATCCTTGCCAAATCAAGGAAAACCGACCACCTTCCAACCCGAGCACCCGTCCGGATATCACGTCCCGACATGCTACGAATAAATACTGTTAGCCTAAGAAGTGATCCTGATGAAGACTTTAGCCTCATCGCTTTTTCTCGCAGTCGCGATCCACTCGCCTGCTCAGGAACGAGACCCCGCTACGGAAAGACCGGAACCACCCAATGAAACACCCACCTATCAAGTCGAGAAGCGATTGACTCTACCGGGTTGCTTAGAGTTTCAATGGAACACAGTTGATAAGGGCAAGCTACCAATTTCAATAAGGATTAAGAATCCCTTCCTTGAACCACTCTCTGTAGCTGCTACGGTTCATGGCCATCCTTGTGCAGAATTTGAGATCGAGTATTATGATTCCTACTTGAAGGAGTGGCGAAGGCCTTTGGGGTTACCTGGATCCACGGCTGGCAACAGAATCATCGTTAAGTCTGGAGAATGCGCGGTTTTGCCTATTCCCGATGATTACTGGTATTTCATTCGTGAGACTATTCCAGGCTTCAAGCTACAAGACCCCGTAAGAATTCGCTTGGTATTTGATCTGGGAGGCACCTCATTGCAAAGCCCGGAATTCAAATGGAATCGGGCTAACAAGACGGTGGTGGACAACCGGCTACCCGCCCCGAGTCGGAATGACCCTCCTGACCACAACCCTTAACCCTGTTGCGGAGTGGCGCTCTCGGTAGCCGGTGCCACACCTTGACGATAGGCTGAAGAATTCGCAGACCATGCAGTATCAGCCTCATGAGGTGAAGGTCCAGGAGATTGCGATAGGTGAAGCTTGGCTTGGTTCTCAGCGGATGGAGCAGGAAGTGGTCTCGCCGGAGGGTGTTGTGCCTGGCATGGATGAGCTGAAGCCCGGCGCGAAGGCCCTGCCTTTCCTTTGAACTTGGCCCTTTGAACTTTGACTTTCCCCGCGTCCAGGCTTGCCATCCCGACCGATTCCGCCCATCTTCCTGATCATAGCCGCCGAGAAGCCGACCCGAACCCGAGGCCTATCAAGCCGCATCATCCAACCCCTACCAGCCGCCGATTTTCGATGCCCTCCCGTCCTTCCAACCCTCACCCCGAGTTCCCTCCCCGCCTACGCTGGTAGCGGTGGATGTGCTCTCCGTTAGCTCAAGAAACACATGCACCGAGATCGTGATCTGCAGCTGAGAATCTTGCGAAGCGTTCGCGGGGATGAGAAGGGTGAGTCCTTCAAAGACCTTCCCGAGGACTTCGTAGCTTACAATGCTGCTCTCCTTATTGACGAAGGTCTGGTAGAGGGGCAGGCAATCAAAGGGAGTTCGGGACAGTATGTTGCAGCCGCCTTGATTTCGTTGACTTCGGCCGGACACGATTACCTAGATAGCATTGAGGCAACTTCGACCTCGGCTTCATTACCCGCATGCACCCATACAACGATGACGGTATTCATTAGTCATAGTAGTGCAGACTCACGACTTGCCGCGTCTCTCGTTAGTCTGCTTCGCCTAGCATTCAGCCTCTCAGCGAATGAGATTCGATGCACGAGCGTGGAGGGCTACCGCTTGTCGGTGGGTGCCGACACAGACGAGCAGTTGCGCCGTGAGGTGCGAGAGTCCCAAGTCTTCTTGGCTGTGATGACGCCAGCAAGCGCACGATCGTCCTACGTTCTCTTTGAACTTGGTGCGCGATGGGGAGCCAAATTGCCATTGTATCCTGTCTTGGGACGTGGAGCTGGAAGGGAGTTGCTCGCCGGCCCCTTGAGCGGCATTAATGCACTCGACATTCGTCGACGTGAGCAGGTTTACCAACTAGTCGAGGACGTTGGGCGGGTTCTCGATTGTTCTCCCACGTCTCCCTCTGCCTTGGAAGAGTCAGTCCAGAGCGTGATCAATGCAGCTTTTGAGGAGGATCAGGGAGTTGGCACTGATGCGTCCTCCTTAACGCAGGTCGGATTGGCTCCAACCGCCGTGGGAATCCTACGGTGTCTATTTGATGAAGACCGACGGATGGCTGCTGATGAGGTTGCGGAGGTCTTCTCGCTGCCGAGCAGCGAGGCAAAGCACTATTTGGATCAGCTCCTGTCCACGAACTACGTTGATTATCGACCTGGAGTAGTTATGCCACGGCAGCTACTGCGGGGGGCACAAACCATGCCGGGGAGCCGCCAGGCCACCTATGGAATAACTTCTGGAGGACGGGCATACATCATGAAGCAAAAGAGCTAACAAGTCATGGATGTCAACCGCTTAAATACCCCTCGACCTCTCTCCAGATTCACTGCAATGACGCGGTGACATCACATTGAACGTTCGATCAAAAAATTCAGCCATGAAAGCAATAATCCCAATCCTCTTCTTCTCATTTCTGGGTCTGATGCCACTCACGCATGCGGCAGACAACGCATACGACATTATGGTGATGGAGGCATCCACTGGGAAGGGGAAGCCAGCGACACTCGCTATTGACTCGAACGACAAGCCAGGAGAGATCGCATTCGGCAAGATGAAGGATGATTCGTTTGTCGGCCAGCGGTTGATCTTCAGACCCCTTGAGATTCACACGAGAAGAGTTGAGGTAGTAGTGGAGGATGTAGAGAGTCCGGTTGCTGACAGAGAATCCGGCACCACAACGCAACAGGTCCATAAGAAGGTTATCACCCTAGAAGCAGACGGCAAGTCTCATACAGTCGATGTCAACGGCAAGAAGTTGACCTTTAAGGTTTACGCCATCGGCGGTGTCGGTGACGCAAACAAACTAATGATCGAACAAGACGCGCCGTGACAACCCCTATCAGCCGTTCAGTTCCGATGCTCTACCACAATTACAACCCCAACCCTGTATGCGGCGAGCGCCCTCGCTGATAGGGGTGCACGCGCTTTACGTTGTGCCGAAAATAAGCATATGAAGAACCCGCGTTTCGTTTTCCGAATCCACGATGATTCAGCCTCCCGAGTGACCGAAGGTCAACTGGCCTACGAAGTCGAATCACCAGTCCCACTTCCTCGATTCGAGATCGGCGATGTGCTCGATCCTGCTGGATGGTTCTCCTATGCCGACACAGGGAATCGGCACAGAATTTACAAAGTCGAACATACCATTTGGACTGACGGCGATACTCCGGTCTTCGAGTGCGATGTCTGGACCCGGTTTGAGACAGGGCTTCACTGAGAACTCCGGTCATGGCTGACCAACTGCCAGTATTTTCCCTCACCACGTTGATCCGAGTCACTCCAAGTTTTCCAGCTACCTCTACCACTCGACATGCCTTCTCCCATCCTGATTCTCCGTCCACTTCGCTCCATTTTACCCTCATCGAAGCGAGCCTCCCCGGGGAACCAGAAGAGCACAACAAGCTGCGCCACGACAACGGTGCTAAAGCGTTCCAATTTCTTTTCATAGACCCTCCTTTCGCGCACCGTGCGTGCGCTCTACGTTCGGTCCGGATATTGAGATCGGTATTGGTGGGTGTGGTGTGGTTGGATTGGCGGCTGGGAGAGCGATGAACTGGCTCCCGTCGCGCCGAGCTCTTGCCGCGAGAGCGGATGACTTGTTCCCGGCCTGCGTGGCTACCATTGGCGAGAGCGGGTGATTTGATCCTGTTGGCTTGTGGCCGTTATCCGCGAGATGGATGTGCGGCGCTGGGAATTTTGAACCACGGATTACACGGATTGACACGGATAAGAAGAGGGTTGGTGCGAAGCGCCATCCGTGTATATCCGTGTGATCCGTGGTTAAGATTCTTTGGACTTCGTCGGGGTCGCAGTGCGGCCGGTTCGCGAGACCATGCGATATTTTCCGGTGTTTTGGAAGATTCCGCTTGTGCCTCCGGGCCGTATTGGTAGAGTCCGGTCGTTCGGCACCGGTGGCGATCCGCCGCGTCATCCCAGGACCGAACAAGCCGTGGGTGGCAAGCCGGTAACACGATTCATTCGCTTTTCCATCCACACACTCAGCCGCCCGGCTGCCACCACTCTGACGTTCGCCAAGATATGGACCAGCACATTCCGACCGTTGATCGAGCCGATGTTGAGCGGATTGTCGCTAGAGATTTCCCACCAGAGTTGCGACCACAGGTGCTTCAAGTCCTATCGACTTCCGGCGCTGAATCCTACCAACGTGAGTCTCATCGAGTTCACCTGGACATCCTCAAGTTGGCAGGCGGTGACCTTGCCCGTGTAGTCCAAGAGACCGAGAATGCTGCATGCGATTATCGCGATACAATACTGTCCGCAGAGTATCCCAACTACGGTCGGAAGATGTTTAGCATCGATAAGCTGCCTCCACTTGAGCGTGACCGCCTCATTGAGGCCGACAAGCAGCAATATGAAGCCTGGCTGCACAGAAGAGAAAACCAAGGCGAACAAGACGCTCCATCCAACGGCGGGTGACGCTCCGGTTTGAATTCGGGCTTCCCTCCCCGCCGTGGATGAGCTAGACGTTAGCCGAGGAAACATGATCGACAATCCGCAAACAATCGGCACCCCACTGGGCGACATTCAAGTCCGGGTTACCGGGGCGGATCATGTTATCACGGATGTATTCACACCTACTATCCAGTTGCCCGCCGCCATGTCAGTGGACTCGGTTGTCGCAGTGCTTATCCATATTTCGGCAGTGGATTCCCTTAGCAACGTTCGCTGTGAGTGCACTTGGGACAGCGCACCCGCTGCAGGAGATCGCGACACGGGGGAGTGTCTTGACGCTCAATCGTGGGATAGCGGGGGATACCGTGTGACCATTGGCACTGAGGATTTTGAAGCACTAAGTCGTCGCCTGCCCAATCTAGGACTCACGGAAGTTGAATATCCCGTCGTCTACTCGGACAGCGGTCTGGCGATCTTGATCCCGACTGTCCCCAGAGATACCGAATTCTCAGTGCATTTCGTCATTGCGTGGCGTTCACTACCGGATCCCGAAGATTGCACCACTTGGTTCGCGGTCGACATCCCGCACTCCAAATTGGAAGCGGCTAACAAGTCATGGATGTCAACCGCCCAACTGCCATTCAACCTCTCGCCAACCTCACCGCAATGACGCGGTGACATCACATCAAACGTTCGCCCAAAAAATTCTATACCACCGTGACATACTACGTTCAGAGACGCTGGGGTGATTCCGAAGACGAGCCTACCGAGGCCAAGATGCGGGAGTGTCTGGCTGACCTCGACACACATGACCCTGAGCACCCTGATACCTGGCTTGAGCATGAGAGTGGATGGACCCTATCCGTATTCGAGAGCGGATTGGTGGTATTGGAGAACCTTAGAGAGGACGGCGAGCCTCGCTATATCCAGCAAGTCTCTCGCGAAGAATCACTTCGTATGTGGCTACTATTGTCACGTGGAGCGCTAGAAGAGATCGAGTCTTTACCATGGAAGGATGGTTATGGAACACCGATGTCTGATGAGGAGCGCGAGAAGCTCCAGCGGGAGGCGGCTGAGGTGGCTTTGAAGATGCAGAGAGATTTCTACGACACCCTTGGACCTGAGGATGCGGATCGGCCTTGTCGTAAAGAGGGTTGCGCACGTGGCACCGTTAAGTTCAGTGCGTTTTGTCGTCCCCACCACTTCGAGAACATTTACAAGCAGCCTTGCCCATTCGACCACTAAAACCAAGGCGAACAAGTCGCGCCACGCAACCGCTAGGAGCCGTTCTGTTGACATGATTTTCCGTAACTACAACCTTAACCCCGTGAGAGACTTCCGTTGCCGCTCCTAGCGGTGCGTGCGCTCTACGTTCGCTAGAGAATGAAGATTTCATATGAGTGACCATACCTTGATTTCCAACATCACAAAAGCGGCGGACATCGCAAAGTCCATATCATCGGATGCTCTGCGTAACGTGCCTTTGCATATCGCGCTGTTTCTGGGGTTACTGTTCGTTTCCGCCCTGCCCGACCCGAGTCTGCCGAAGGAGCTGGTGGCGTATCGGTGGGTTATTGTTGGTGCGTGCGTTTTCATCGGTTCTTACATTTTACTTCAGTGGTGGTTTGCTTGGAGACCAGTCCGCCAACTCAAGTGGCACTGTGAGAATCTGGCCACCGACGAGCGGGAGATCTTGGCGTCCTACCTTAAGGAAGACGCCGCTTGTGAATACTACTTCGCCTTCCATGGTCCGGTATGCAGCCTCATTGCCAAGGGTGTCTTGATTTTTGCCTCGGGCATGTTCGACGCATTCGAAGCACCTGTGATGATCCACCCGCAGGTCAGACGCTACCTCCGCAAGAATCCGAGTCTCGTCGGTCTGAAGCTCGGCCACCAGGCGTGCCGGGATGACTCCTCCGCCGCGATCCGGGGCCGGATCCGGCATTTTCTCCGGGTCCGCGCCGCCGCCCTCCGGAAACTTGGGCTTGCTTCCTGGCCCCGAGCCCGCTAGCAGGGGGGCCGCAAATGCATCCCTACGAGAAGATCCCGCTGTTTTACTCCGGGCTCCTGTTGGCCGTCTGGCTGATTGGGGCGCATCTGGTGATGCTGCTGAAACCCTCCGAAACCAAGGATTTCCTGCGGAAATTCCCGCGCAATCCGATCATGGGGCAGGTGCTTCTCGCCATCGGCCTGCTGTGGTTCTGGCTGCTGGTGGCCCCGGCGAATTGGGGACCGCTCAGCGCGCTCGCCATGGACCTCGGGGAATTCAACAAGGCCAAGGGCATCCTCCAGATCCTCGTCCCGGTCACCCTCGTGGCCGTGGTGATCAGCGTCCGCGATTTCCTCGCCGTCCGCGCGCTCGGGCTGGTCGGTCTGATGGTCGCCTCGCCGCTGCTTGAATCGGCGTTTCTCAAGGACCCGCCCACGCGCCTGCTGGTGCCGCTCTACGCTTACGCGCTGCTCACCGCGTCGATGTTCTGGGTCGGCATGCCCTATCTGTTCCGCGACGCCGTCACCTGGGCCACGGCGAAGCCCCAACGGTGGAACGCGCTGGCCCTCGCCGGGTTGGCCTACGGCGTGGCCACGCTGGCCTGCGCGCTGCTTTTCTGGCGCGGCTACTGATTTCTTCGCCGTGGAACCGATCCGCTTTTTCAACCGGCATACCGGAACGCTCGAAACCGAGCAGGTGTACGGCGAGGGGTTTCTCCGCCGGACCTACGGCAACCCGCTCGGCCGACTCGCGCTTCACGCTTTCGTCAAACGTCCGGCGTTTTCCAAATGGTTCGGCTACCGGATGAACCAGCCGGATTCCCGCGCCAAGATCGCGCCGTTCATCGCCCGATACGGCCTCGATCCCTCCGAGTTTGCCGATCCGCCGGAGTCCTTCGCGACGTTCAACGCGTTTTTCTATCGGAAACTGAAGCCCGCGGCCCGGCCGATCGATCCCGGAGAAAACACGCTGGTTTTCCCGGCCGACGGACGCCACCTCGGATTCGCGCGGGCGGAGGAAATCCGCGGGGTGTTCGTGAAAGGCCAGCGCTTCGACCTCGCGGCGCTGTTGGGCGATGCCGGACTCGCCGCCCGCTACGCCGGCGGCGCGCTGGTGCTCTCGCGGCTGTGCCCGGTGGACTACCACCGGTTCCATTTCCCGGCCGCCGGCATCCCCGGACCGGTCACCGAGACCGGAGGACCCTTGTTTTCGGTTTCCCCCATCGCCCTCCGCCGCAATCTGGCCTACCTCTGGACCAACAAACGCACCCTGACCCGGCTGGAAACCCCCAACATCGGAACCGTCCTGCTGTTGGAAATCGGCGCCACCTGCGTGGGATCGATCATCCAGACCCACCCCACCGGCCAACCCGTCGCCAAAGGAGCGGAAAAGGGCTACTTCGCGTTCGGCGGATCGTCTACCCTCACTCTCTTCGAACCCGGCGCGGTGAAACTCGCCGAGGACCTGCTGGACCATTCCTCCCGCCAGACCGAACTCTACGCCCGCATGGGCACCCTGATGGCCACCGCATAACCGCGTAGCCGCGCTCGTGAGAGCGTGGCCATCCAGGGTCCCGCGTGCCCCTCCAAAGCCACCTTCTCACGAAGGCGGCTACATTCTTTCCCCAATAACTGATAACCAATAACTGATAACCGATAACCGCGGCGCAGCCGCCCCCCTCACCTCGTCTCGATCTTCCGCTGGAGATGGCGCACGGTGGTGTAGGCGGTGTCGGCCTGGATCATCACCAGATCGCCGGGACGCGCGGATTCCAACGCCATGTCCACCGCCTCCAGATGGCCGAAAATCGACTCGATCCGCGCCACGCGTTCGGAACCGTCCAGTCCGCTGGCGATCAGTTCCATGATTTCGCCCGGCTTGCGTCCGCGGACGTAGTCGCCTTCGTACAACCACACTTCGTCGAAGTGCGGCGCGATCATCCGGCCCTGCTCGACGATGTCGCTGTCCCGGCGGTCGCCCGCGGAGCTGTAAACCACGATCCGCCGTTCGTGCGGGAACTGCTGGATCGCTCCCAACAACGAACGCAGCGCGTCCACGTTGTGCCCGTAATCCACGATCACGCTCACCCCGTGGTAGTCGAGCATGTTGAAGCGCCCCGAGCTGTGCTCGGCATCCGGCGTGAACGTGCGGGCGCCGAGACGGATCAGCTCGTCGTCAATCCCCAGCGACCATGCGGCGGCGATCGAGGCGAGGGAGTTTTCCACCTGGAACTGGATCAATCCGCCGTGGGTCAGCGGAATGTCGGTTAGATCAATGAAGGGTTCCTCGTTTTCCCCATCCGCGCGGATGACTTGTCCGTCTCTTACGAAGATCGCACGTCCGCCGGCGGCGCGGTGGGAAACAATGACCGGGTGGCCGCCATCGATGGCGAAAAACAGCGCGCGGCAGGGATGGTCGTTGGCCATCTGGACGACGAGCGGGTCGGTGGCGTTGAGCACGGCGGTTCCGTGCGGCGGCACGGCGGCCACGACGGTTTGTTTGACCGCGGCGAGTTCTCCCGGCGTGTGGATTTCCGCGATGCCGAGGTGGTCGCCCACGCCGATGTTGGTCACCACCGCCACGTCGCACCAATCGAATGGCAGACCGGCCCGCAACACGCCGCCACGGGCGATTTCCAGCACCGCGGCGTCGGTTTCCGGATAGGCGAGCACCGATCCGGCGCTCTTGGGACCGCTGCAATCGCCGGTATCCAACACCCGCTTGCCCACAATCACGCCGTCGGTGCTGGTCAGCCCCACCTTCCATCCGGTTTGCGTCAGCAGATGGGCGATGAAACGCGTGGTGGTGGTCTTCCCGTTCACCCCGGTGACGGCCACGATCGGAATGCGGCCGTTGTCGCCGGGACCGAACATCGTGTTGAGCACCGCCTCGCCGACGTTGCGCGGCTTGCCGTCGGACGGATAGAGATGCATCCGCAGGCCCGGGCGGGCGTTCAGCTCGATGATCACGCCGTTGCGGTCGCTGAGCGGAGCAGTTATGTCGATCGCCACCAAGTCGATGCCACAGATATCAAGTCCCACCGTTTGCGCGGCCTCGATGGCGGCGTCGCGGATCGTCGGATGAACCTCGTCGGTGCAATCCACGGCGGTGCCGCCGGTGCTGAGGTTCGCGTTGCGGCGGATCAGTACGGTCTTGCCGGCGGGTGGCACGGATTCGGGAGCGAATCCCTGTTCGGCGAGCACCGCCAACGCCACCGCGTCGATCTTGATCTTGCTGAGCGCCGAGGCATGCGCCGCCGCGCGCCGGGGGTCCTGATTGGCCACCGCGATCAACTCGTCGATGGTTGAAAACCCGTCGCCGATCACATGGGCGGGGCGTCTGCGGCTGGCCGCCACGAATTGTTTTCCAACAACCAGCAACCGGTAGTCGTCACCCTCGGCGAACTGCTCCACGATCACATGATCGCTTTCCGCGAACGCGGCATCGTAGGCCGCCGCCACTTGCTCGCGGGTGGTCAGATTGAGCGCAACGCCGCGCCCCTGGTTGCCATCGAGCGGTTTCACCACCACCGGCAGGCCGATTTCCTGGGCCGCCGTCCACGCTTCATCGGCGGATGAAACCGGGCACCCGAGCGGCACCGGCAGGCCCACCTCGCGCAGCAGTCTGCATGTTAGATTCTTGTCCTGAACGATGTCCTCGGCAATGGCGCTGGTCTGGCTGGTCGCCGCGGCGAGGATCCGCCGCTGCCGCCGCCCCCAGCCCAACTGCACCAGACTGCCCTCGGTCAAACGCCGGATCGGAATCCCCCGCGCCAGCGCCGCGTCCACCATCGACCGCGTGCTGGGCCCCAGGCAGAGGTCGTCGGCCAGGTCGGTGACCGCCTCGCGCTCCGCGAGGACGTCCAGCGGCTCGCCGGTTAGAGCGGCGTTCACCATGCGCACCGCGAGATCGAAGGCCGCGCGTCCCACGTTTTCCTCGTCATACTGGACGATCACGCGCCACAGGTTTCCCTGCGAGGTGGGAGCCACGCGGGCGAACGAGAGCCGGGTCTCGTTGCGCGCCTGCAGGGCCAGGGTGAGGTCGTGCAGCAGGGTGGATAGATTGAAATACATCGCGTCCGGCGAAAGCGGGCCAACCTGGACCGAGGGCACCCATTGGTCGAGCCGCGCCCGCCAATCCTCATGCGGTTCGGAGACAGGCGCGAACCTCACCCAGCCTTCCAGGGCGGTGAGACGGGTCCATCGGTTGGGTCCGCGCAGGGCGAGGAGCTTTTCGACGGCAAGATAGGGGCTGTGGGAGGGAGGTTGGGCGCTCAAGGTGGATGACCGGTGACGGAATCGCGGCCAGCCGGCGAACGGACACCGCTCCGCGCGCCGCAAGGCGGGAGAAAGGTGGGCCGATCCGGCGCATTTGGCAAGCCCATATCATGCGCGGCCCCGGATTCGGTCTCCCGATTGGGGTTGCATTTTGCCGGTCCACGACGAAACTCCCGCGCCTACCAAAAGGAACGATCACCGTCGATGAAACGACATTACCTGAGACTGGTCCGCCGCGCGATGCGCGGCCTCCGCCATCCCCGGCTCCGCCACCGGGAATGGTGGAAGCGCCTGTCCGCCCCGCTCCGGCAGCGCCACTTCTGGGTTCCCTGCCGGGATTCGGTGGCCATCGGACTCTCCGCGGGGCTGTTTTTCTCGATGATTCCGATCCCCTTCCAAATGGTGCCGGCCGCAGTGGTTTCCGGCCGTTTCCATGGCAACATCCCGCTCGCCATGGCCGCCTGCTGGCTCACCAACCCGCTCACCCAGGTGCCGATCATGTGGTCGCAGTTCCGGCTCGGGCAGGCGCTCCGCGAGTTCCTGCACATCCCCATCCCGCATTTCTTCGCCGGCGCCAACCTGAACCTCCCCGGCGTCGGCATCCTCAATCCCACCGATTTCGTGCTCGGATTCACCACCATGGCGGTGGTCTGCGCGCTCGCCGCGTTTCCGCTGGTCCATCTCTTTTCCTATCTGCTCCCCCACTACCTGCCGAAACTCCGGCACCGCCGCAAACTCCGCCACAAACCCGCCACGGCGGAGTGAGGGGGGTAAAATCGACCGCTCACTGAGGCGACGCGCCCTTCACGGCCGGAGATGGGTCTCTTTCTCGATATTCCATCCGTCCACCAAAAGTTGGACATTTTCAGGTTGGGCGTAGTGGTGGATGCGGATGACACGCTGCTCGCCGGGCAGCATGGAGAAGAAATTGTCGTCGTAGAACGCCGGGCGGACCGGCTTGCCGGTTGATTGGTCCTGCAAGCGCAGCCAGACCATGAAGGCGAGCGATTTCGAGGTGTTGCGCAGCGTGACTTCGGCCACTTGTCCTTCCGCGTCCCTCGTCCAGACCACTTTGCTCGCGGGTTTAACCTTTGGCAGTTTCGCCAGATCCTCGAAGCCCTCCAACTGGGGTCCGGTCCAGGTGCGCTTCGGTTTGTAGGGTTTGTTGGACCGCCAGTAGAACGTGTCCGACACCGGTTGCCCGCTGGGGTTCGCCAACTCCAACTTGATGAAATGCACCGGCGTGAGGTTGGGCGGAAACTCCAGTGTCATCAGCCCGTTCGCCACGGCTTCCGGACCCACCCGCACCGGGATCGTCTTGCGCGAGATTTCCTTCATGTTGAAATCGATCACCCTCGCCGTCAGCTTTCCGTTGAACTCGCGCGGATACTCGTTGTTCACGGCCACCGTGTTTTTCAGGAAGTCCATCTGCGCGTGCAGCGGCTCATGCGCGTCCTGTGAGAAATAAAGCGCGGATGTCGGTTCCAGCGACCAATCGTAGAGCCGCCCGCAGACCTGCTTGTTAGGGCTGTTGTGATACCAGAACAGCAGTCCGGTGCAGAAACGGTCGCCGTAGTCGAACTTGCTGGCTTTCCAACATTCCCAGATCGAACGATAGCACAATCCGCCGAAGGCCTGACCCTTCATCGCGTATTCCTCAATGTTGGAGCTTGTACCATAGTGATTCACGCCGCGGTCGAAGTTGCTCGTCATGCGGTGGAAACCTCCTCCGTCGAGGTAGTCCCACACCGTTTTGTTGATCGGCCAGAGGTCCTTTTCATCCATCATCTCGCGCAGGCAATCGACGGTCGGCAGGGTCGCGGTACCGTATTCCGGGCAGAGCCCGTTGATGCGTCCGCCGCGTTTCGACGCGCTGTCCTCATAGTGGAACATCGGGTTTTCCACCAGATAGGGACTGCCGTCATGGATGCCGCCGATCTCGGACGCTTCGAGATAGTCACAGCCTGGATGCAGTTTCTCCACGATGTCCCTGATAGGAACGATGGTCTTCTCATTGCGCTCGTTGGCGGAAACGTAAAAACACTGACTCGGATGGTTGCGGATGCGGCGGATGGTGTCGCTGACGTTGGTGCGGTGCAGGTCGGGATCATCCGGCAGCTTGGTATCGCCGGTCTGCCAGAACTCGGTCCACACGAGGATGCCGTATTCGTCGCAGAGGTTGTAAAACCCGTCGGACTCGGTGATACCGCCGCCCCACTGGCGAATGAAGTTCACGCCGGATTGTCTGGTGTAGCGCAGCTCGGCGCGGGTGCGCGCGGAAGAGTTCCGGCACATCGCCTCGGGCACCCAGTTCGTGCCGTGGAGAAATAGCCGCTTGCCGTTCACGATGAACTGGCGGCTCTTGTCAGGCGTCTCGCGGTTGGTTCTCACATCGCGGATGCCGAAACGCGCGGTTTCTCTATCAGAAACAGCGCCGCCGATGGAAAACTCCAGTTCCAGGGTGTGGAGGAAGGCCTCGCCCTTGTTCACCGGCCACCAGAGTTTCGGCTTCGCGATGACCAGTTGTTTGTATTCTTCGGGAGTGAAGGTCACGGTTCGGGTCTCGCCGGACTTCAGGGCGACCGGTTTGGTTAGCCTGATGCCCGCTTCCCGGATCTTGGCCGTTAGATCGCCGCGCTGTTCCGCGTCGGTCGCATTGACCAGATCCACGCTGATGGTTTCCCTGGCCGGGGCGAGAGCGGGAATGGGTAGATCGCTTTTCACGAACGGATGCCGCAGGTCCACCGGTCCGGTGGCGAAGACTTTCACGTTCTTCCAAATGCCGGTGTTGCGGTCGCGGATGCCGTCGGTGAAGGTGAAATCCCAGCCGGTGGTCATCAGCATGGTCGTGTTGCGGCCGATCTCGCCATCGCCGCCGTTCTTGTTCTCGCCTGCCGCGCGGACTTCCTTTTCCTTCTGTTTGAAACCGCCGGGGAATTCGATCGGATGGACCAGCACGGCGAGCGCGTTCCTGCCGTCGGGCGCGAGGAGTTTCGTGGCATTGAAAACACCCCGCTGGAACATGCCCGCGAGGTCGCCGAGTTTCCCGCCGTTCAGCCAGATCTCGGCCTTCTGGTTCACGCCTTCGAATTGCAGCCAGACCTGTTTGCCCTTGAAGGCATCCGGCGTGGCGAACTCGGTGCGGAACCAATAGGTGTAGAAATCGCCGCCGGTTTCGGATAGATCAGGGATCAGCTTCTTTTCGTGCGCGTTGTTCAGTCCGAAATACGGTTCCGGATAGTCGCCGTTGGCCACCAGGCTGTTGAGCACCGTGCCGGGAACGATCGCCCGCGCCCACTTTCCCGTGTCGAAGCCGGTTTTCGAGATTTCCGCGCCGCCGGTGGTCTCGGAGCGCCGGATCATCCGCCACGGATAGGAACCGCCCTCGTTTTCCGGCGAGCGGAGGTCGATGACGGTGCCGGGCTGGGCCTCCGCATGGGCGGAAACGGCGAAAACAAGAACTAACAGGAGCGAACGCGGATTCATTTTGGCATGGATGATTCGGGGACCCGGCAAACATAGCAACCCGGCGCGATTCAGGACCTGCCGGGACTGATTTTACGCCGGGATACAGTCCGCGTTTTCAGGGGTACCGGAAATATTCGGTCCGCCATGGACGCAGTGCTGCGCCATCTCTCCCGGGTTCCCATGGCGCGCCCGACTGGATTCGAACCAGTGACCATCCGCTTAGAAGGCGGGTGCTCTATCCAACTGAGCTACGGGCGCTTATTGATCTTCGATGGGGTGCGTTCGCGATCTCCAATGAAACCGGGAGTGCCCCACCGGCTCCGAACCCCGATTCCATTCCCGATCCCGATGCGAGGCGGTGGCGGAAACATCGCTGGCGAAGCCGTCCGCGAAGATCCCGGACGGGCGCATTGTAGCCGCGGCACGGCGGTTGGCAAGACGATTCCTCAATAGTACCGCTCCAGCTTCTGCCGGCTCCGGGGGTCGAGAGCGTTGGGATCGGGGATGAGGTAGCGGGTGTTGCGGTGGTCCATGATGACGATGGATCCGCCACCCAACAACTGGATGCTCTCGTCGTTTTCCACGGTGAAATGGACGCGGCCGAGATCGGTGGTGACGTCCCATTCGTAGCCGTGTGCGGCACGGCGGATGGTGTGGATCGCTCGCAACACCGGCACAAACTCGCGATAGGCGAGCGCTTCCAACAGAATCTCGCGGTCGGAGGCGGGCAGCGCGGACGGGTCCTCGACGCAGACGAGTTCCCTGCCCTCGCGATCCACGATGGCCACCCAATGGCCCGGATCGGTTAGAGGAAACAAACGGACCGGCAGCGCGTCGGTGTGGGTGCGGCCGGAGGAGTCGGTGACCACCAGCTTGCGGTTGGCGGACCGTGCCAGGCTGAATGCTTGCGGTTCCGGGTTCATGCGTGGGTGACTTCCAGGGTTGCCTGATGGAGCCGGGCATAGGTGCCGCTGGTTTCCATCAATTCCTCGTGGGTGCCGGTTTCGGTGATCCGCCCGTCTTCCAACACCACCAGCCGGTTGGCCTGGCGGAGGGTGCCGAGCCGGTGGGCGATGGCGATGGTGGTGCGGCCGCGGACGAGGTTGTCGAGCGCCCGCTGGATCTCGCGCTCGGTCTCGGTGTCCACCGAGGAAGTGGCTTCGTCGAGAATGAGGATCGCGGGGTCGATCAAGAGCGCCCTGGCGATGCTGATGCGCTGGCGTTCGCCGCCGGATAGCTGTTGGCCGCGTTCGCCGACCATCGAGTCGTAGCCGTCGCTGAGTTTCATGATGAACTCGTGGGCGCGCGCGGCCTTGGCGGCGGCGATGATTTCGGCGCGGGTGGCCTCGGGTTTGCCGTAGGCGATGTTGTCCGCGATGGTGCCGAAAAACAGATAGGGTTCCTGTAATACCAAGCCGATGTTTTTCCGATAGTCCTCCACATGCAGGTCGCGCAGGTCGTGGCCGTCCACCAGGATCGCGCCCTCGCTCACGTCGAAAAACCGGCAGACCAGATTGACCAGCGTGGATTTCCCCGACCCGCTGGGGCCTACCAGGCCGATCATTTCACCCGGTTTGATATCCAGCGAAACTCCGCGGATGATCTGGCGGGACCCGTGGCGGAATTTCACCTGATTGAATGTCACATGGCCTTCCAAACGGCCCACCCGGCGGGTCCCTTCGGTGACCGGCATGTCCACTTCCACATCCAGCACCTCGAAGATCCGGTGCGCGCTGGCCGCGGCCCGCTGCGCGGCGGCGAAGAACCGGCTCATCGACTCCACCCGGCCGTAAAACCGCGTGGTGTAGGTGACGAAACACGTCAGCACCCCCACTTTGATATCTCCTCTAACCACACAATAGGCCCCGGCCACCCAGATGATCAGCAGCCCCAGATCGGTGAACATCTCGATCATCGGCGTGAAGAACGACCACGTCTTGTTCACCCGGTCGTTGGTCGCATAGACATGCTGGTCGGCTTGTTGGAAACGGGCGATCTCGCGGCGCTCCTGGGCGAAGGCCTTTACCACCCGCACGCCGGGAATGGTATCCGAGAGCACGCTGGTCATCACGCCCCAGGCGCGGGTGGACGCCGCGAAGCCGCTGCGCAGATGGCCGCGCACCTGTTTGACCAGCCATCCCACAACCGGCACCGGGCCCAAGGCCGCCACCGCCAGCCACGGGTGGATATTGAACAGGATCACCGCCGTGAACACGAACTGGAACACGTCGCATACGAAATCGATGAAATTCAGCGAGATAAACAGCGAGATCCGGTCGGTGTCGGTGCCGATCCGCGACATCAGATCACCGGTGCGTTTTTTATTGAAATAGATAAGTGAAAGCCGCTGCAGATGATCGAACAGGTCCCGGCGCAATCGCGAGGTCACCCGTTCCGCGATCCGGGCCACCACGAAGGTGCGGCCCCACTTGAGCAGCCACGCCACCACCGCCGCGCCCAACAACACGGCGGCGTAGGGCAAGATCCGGGTTAGATCCAGTCCGGTGGACGCCGTCTGCATCGGGATCAACACGTCATCCACCAGCTTGCCGGTCACCCATGGCGAGAGCATCGCCGCGCTCGTCGCGGCCACGGTGAGCGCCAGACCCAACAATCCAAGCTGCGCCCACTGCCTCGAGAACCACAGCAACCGCAACAACGGGCTCCGCCGCGGTTGATCGCTGCCTAGGACGGCGAAGTCCGCCTCGTCATCGCCCTCCGGCGCGGCGACCGGCGCAACGTCCCCGGGGTGCCCCTGCGGGTCGCGCATTTCATGGAAGCGGGCCAGCAGGGTGTCCGCCTCCTTGAGACTGCCCGACGTGAAACGGAACACCCGTTCGCCGCGCCCGCCGGTTAGAGCGAGATGCATCGCGCCGGTCGCGCCGATTTCCTCAAGCGTGAGGCTTTCCACCTCCTCCAGCGGCCACGCCTCAAAGCCGTCGCCGCCATCGGTTTCAACCTCCAGAACCCGGAAGATCCGGCGATCGGTCAGAACCAGCGCTCCCGGTTCAAACGTCAGATCGGTCCGCAGATCGGTGTGCAGGCGGGCGAGAGAACGTTCCCCCGGCTCCAGTCGCTTGGTGACAAGCGGGAGCACCGGTGGCGTTTTGGCGGTGAAAAACGGCAGTCGAATGGCTGGGGAGTGGTCTGCGGCGAGTGGAGCGCGTTCCGGGGCGCTTGTAAATAACATTCCCGGCCCGTCAGGGCGCCCTGATCCCGAAATAGGTGAGAACCAAGTCCTCGGTGCCCGTGTTTTCGATCTCGTGGATCTCGCCGACGGCCACGGCCACGCAGGTGCCGGGTGTCATCGGGTACTCGGTCCCGTCGATGCGGATCACGCCGTTGCCGGACTCCACCAGGAAGACCTCGCACATGTCCGCGTGACTGTGGGCGGGTGCCAAATGACCCGGACCGAAGCGTGATTGCGAGAAATTCGTCAGGTGCGGCAATTCTCCGGCCCGCAGCATGACGCGCTTGAGGATCGCGGGATTGTGAACCACCGGTTCATCGGGGATTTGGGAGAGATTGAGGATTTTCATGGATTGGGTGGTCTTGGGAAGTGTCCGGGGGCATGATCGGCGATTTCTTCCGGAATCCGAAGTCGAAAAACGAATGCGCCGCGGAATATGGGAATTATCGGCTTGGCAATGCCGGCCGGATCAGGTGCATGCTCGGGGCGTGGTCACGTTTGGCACGGTTTTCATTTCGGTTCTGCCGGTCTATCTGCTCGTTCTGGCGGGTGTGGTATTCCGGCTCGGCGGGATATTGAAGCCGGAGCACGACGCCGGCATCATGCGGGTGGTGTATTTCGTGATGCTGCCCTGTTTCATGCTCGACAAGATCCTCGGCGCCGAGGTCCTCCGCAGCGGGCCGACCGTCGCCTGCGCGATGGCGCTGGGCATCGGGATGATCCTCGGCGGCATGGGGATCGCGTGGGTGGTTTCGAAATGTATCGGGTTGCACCGCGGCACGGGGATGCGGACGTTCACCATCGCCGCCGGGTGCCAGAATTTCGGGTTTACGGCGGTTCCGGTGTTGGAAATCCTGTGGGGTTCCGGCGCGCTGGCCATGGTGTTCGTCCACAATCTGGGGGTTGAAATCGCGATCTGGTCGGTGGGGGTGATGGTGATGAGCGGCGAACGCGGGTTTCCGTGGAAGAAGCTGCTAAACGGCCCGATCCTCGCGGTGACCGTAGGCCTTTTGCTGGTTCTGCTCGGCCTCGATGTTGCGGTCACCGGACCGGCGCGCAAGGTGATCAGCCAGTTGGGCGTGGGCGCGTTTCCGGTGGCGATCATGATCACCGGAGCCACGATGGTTAGTCTATCCAACCAGGAACGTCCCACGCTGAAAATCATCCTCGGCTCGCTGCTGGTGCGGCTGTGCCTGGCCCCGGCCATGATCCTCGCGGTGGCGAAATTCGTGCCGATGGTCCCTGAACTGCGGCAGGTGCTGGTGGTCCAGGCGGCGATGCCCGCGGCGATGACGCCGATCATGCTGGCCCGGCTCTACGGAGGGCGCCCGGCGATCGCCGTACAAGTCGTCATCGCCACCACCGTGGGCAGCATCGTCACTCTGCCGTGGATCATTTACTGGGGCATCCAGTGGGTGGGTGTGAAACCGCTGCTGCCCTAACCAATCGAGACCATGAAAGCCATCGCCGCCCCGCGTCACCTCCCCGTTTCCGATCCGGACTGCCTGATCGAGATCGAAACCCCTATCCCCGATCTCCGCCCGCATGATCTGTTGGTCAGGGTCCGCGCGTTCGCGGTCAATCCGGTGGACACCAAGATCCGCGCTTCGTTAGGCCCGCAGCCTCTCGTCCAACCGCGGATCCTCGGCTGGGATGCCGCCGGTGTGGTGGTTTCCGCCAGTCCCGAAGCCGGCGGTTTCGCTCCTGGCGACGAGGTGTTTTACGCGGGCGATCTCACCCGGCCCGGCTGCAACTCGGAGTTTCACGCCGTGGACTCGCGCCTGGTGGCCCACAAGCCGTCAACTTGGTCCTTCGCCGATGCCGCGGCGCTGCCATTGGTCGGCCTAACCGCATGGGAGCTGCTGTTCGAACGGATGGGCGTGCCGGCCAGCGGCGGAAACCGGACCCTTCTCATCATCAACGGCGCGGGCGGAGTCGGATCGGCGCTCATCCCGTTGGCGAAGCTGGCCGGCCTAACCGTCGTTGCCACCGCCTCGCGGCCGGAGACCACCGCATGGTGCCGCGCCCTCGGCGCCGACCATGTCATCAGCCACCGCGAGCCGCTGGCCCCGCAGTGCGCGGCGCTCGGCATCCGCGCGTTTCCGCTCATCGCGAATCTTTACAGTCCCGAAGTCCACTGGCCGGAAACCGCGGTTCTGTTGGAACCCTTCGGCACACTCGGCCTGATTGTGGAACCTCGGGAGGCCCTCCCCATCGGCGATCCGCTGAAAGCCAAATGCGCCCGCATCGTCTGGGAATTCATGGCCGCCCGGGCGAAATTCCAAACCGCCGACATGCATGTGCAGGGCCAAACCCTCGCCCGCCTGGCCCGGCTCTGCGACGAGGGACGCATCCCGAAACTCGCCACCCGCCACTGCGGCACCCCCTCCCCGGAATCCCTGCGCCAAGCGCACGCCGCCATGGAGACCTCCACCGCCCACGGCAAATGGGTGTTCGAATACGCATGCTGACGACCCGCTTCGCGGAACAATCCATCACCGATCGGATTTCTCCACTCTCAAATCACGGATGCTGGTGTGGGTCGCGTTGTGCCAATCCGGCATCAGGGGCAGCAGCACCAGCTCGTGTCCTTCCGATAGATCAACCGCGATGTCAAGGTCCACCGGCGTTCCGTCACGCGGCAGGTTCCACAACTTCATTCGGGCGGAGCGCTGGCTATCTTTTTTGAAGGCACCCAACCGATAGAACGCCGCCCCGCCCGTCCAAGGCTTCGAACTGGCTTTGGCGGTCAATCGCCAGCGGCCGTTCTCCGGAGCGATGAACGAAAGCCCGGCGATGCGCTGGCCTTCGTTGCCAGTCCATGGTCCGCGAACGGCCAAGTCGATGCCACCGTCCGCGACAATGGCGGCCGGCTGCCCTCCGGCGTCATGTTCCTTCATCCGCCATGACGTCCCGTCCCATCGCATTGGCAGGTAATTGCCCACCATCGCGGGGTCGTCGGGCCACACGGCGTCGATCCGCCAGACGGGTCTGCCGGATGCGGTCAGGGGATTGCCGTCCGCGGATCCCACGCGGGTACCCTCCCAAACCATCGGCAGGGAAACTCCGGTCCGCCCGGTGCCAGCGGCTCCGTCAGTTAGGGAAACCGAGAAGTCCCTGAAGTGCGCGTGACCACCGGTGAACATGCCATCTATCAGCGGAAGCAGAACGATCTCCTCTCCTGATTTTAGATCAACGAACCTCCCATCCAGCGGTCTTTCCTCATTGTGGGGGACGACGACGGAACCGATCTTCCCGATGCCGGCGGCGCTCCGTTTCAGAACCAACAGCGTTGTGGAATTCGTCCCGTCCCACATCCTGCATCCCAAGGTACCGTGCAGCGCGTAGCCGCCGTCCCGGGGCGCGACGAACACCAGCGCGGCGGTGCGCGGGAAACGCTCGTTTTCCGGACCGTGCGCGGCGCGCGTGGCGATGGATAGAGTTCCGTCCTTGAGTTGGGCCGAGGGCTGTCCTCCGAAACCGCCCTTGTCCACATTCCAATCGGTGCCCGTCCACACCATCGGACGGTAGTTCTCCGGCTTCCGATAGTCCGCAGGCAGCAATTGTTCGAGCTTCCACACCGGCTTGGCGTCGGCGGACACCACGCTGCCCGCGCTCGAACCCTTGGTTTCGCCTTCCCAGGTCGCGGGAAGGTTCCATGCCGGCGCCTCGCCTTTCACCACGAAACCGGCGTGCCTGCGGTCTAGCGGTTCCAATTTTGCTAGAAAAACATCCCCGCCCGTCCGGGATTCCGCATGAAGGATGACCGGCCGGCCTGTCTTTGATAGAACAAGCGTCCGCGGCGCGGCGGCGATGTTTCCCATGATGTCCTCCGCCAGCATCGGAGCGCCGAAGTCCGGAAGCTTCACCGCCACATCCTGCTTCGATCCGCGGTCGGCATAGGCGATCATCACGCCCTTTCCGTTGCGGAGATCCTGGAAGATGGCGAAGTTCGCGCCGGGCGGCCTCACGAATCCCACCTCATCGCTGATGCCGATGTGGTGGTTATAGACATTCCACATCGCCACCAGCGGCAGCGGATAGCCATACCAATCCCACAGCAGGGTGCCCGGTCCGCTGTAATCCCAGAAACTCTGCCCGTGATCCTCGTATCCGGTGTGGAACAGGATGGTCTTCTCCTGTCCGGCGACGGTCATTTCCGCGACCGAGCATGCCTGCGCGTTCGCGCTTTGCGCGGCGGTTAGATCGGTGCAGGCGATGGGCTCGTCCACCGCGGTGTTGGTGTAGGCCCATCCTTCGTTGAACCAGATCCCAACATGCTTGCCGCCGGCCTCATCCAGGTTCTGGCGCATCTTCCGGATCCCCTGCGCGTCCGTGAGCCAACCGCCATGATAGTCATGCCAAGAGACAATATCGATGAATTTCAAGCCGCCCGCCTTGAAAAACGCGGCGTTCACCGGGCTGGGAATGCCATAGACGTTGTTGAGCATGATTCTCGCCCGCGGATCGGTCGCGCGGATCTGGCGGGCGGTACGGATGGTGAATCTGGCATATTCGGCGTGGAAGTCGTCCCACTTGTCGAACTCCGGTTCGTTGGAAATCTCGAATACCACCGACCTGCCCTTGAAATGCGCGACCGCGGCTTTCACATAAGTGTCCCACGCGGTTTCGACCGTTAGATCATCCCACCTCGGGTCATCCGCCCGCCACCGCATGTCGAGCGGAAGCGGCTGGCCGCTGTGCTCCTTGTCCATCAGCCCTTCGGGCCAGCCATAGAGCACGACGTGTTGCGAAACGCCATGTTCGGCGGCGAGATCGAACTGTTCGTCATGCCAGTCGAACGGCGCGCCTTTCCGCGGTTGGAAGTTGTGCCACTTTGTTTCCGGATACCAGCGGGTCCAACCGAAACCGAGCCGCTGGTATTTTTCCAACATCATTTTCCCGCCCGCGAACGATCCGCCGAAACGCTCGCGGAAGTCCGGCTTCGTCGCGCGCTTTGGATAGGGGATCGAGGTCAGCGGAAAGTCGGATTTGTCGATCACCGCACCGTTTCCATCCAACACCGAAAGCCGGGCATAGACCAATCCGCTGGCGACCAGGTTCATCTCCTGCCCGGCCGACCAGGTTTTCCCGGTGGGGATTGTGACTGTCCGATCCACAGGCGGAGCGATGGCCTTCACTCCCTCATAGTCGATGAACTGCCAGCGCACCGTCACTTCGCGCGGGCTATTGCCGGGATTGCAAACATGGGCCACCATGTTCGCCGTGGCACCCTTTTCGAACGCATTGCCCGCCGCTCCGTTCCAGCCTGGCAGATTCACACATTCCGCAACGCACTCGACCTCCCGGCGGGGCACGTAGTCCGGAGTACCTTCGTTTCCGGCCGTCACGGTCATGCCATCTATCAGAATCGGCCGGTCGTAGCCGCCGATCTGCACCAAATAGTGCGGGTTCGGCCAGAACCCGTCGGCGGGAACGTCGGCGGGCCAGGTGAAGGACACGCGTTTCCACTCGGTGCCGACCTCCGCGCTTTGCTCGGCCTCGCGGGTCCACAGGCGCTTGGCCTTGGTGCCCGGTTCGCGCGCGCTCGGCGGCATCTGAACGCCCACCTTCCCGGGTTGCTCTCCTTTGACCCAAAACGAGACGGTCATCGGCTCGCCGCGATCGGCCACAAAGGGTGCGCTCATCACGTTGCCTTTGGCGATCCGCAGTGCGTGTTCGCCGGATTTCCCGTCTTTGACCAGGGTATGGTTGGCCGGGACGATCTGGTGCCAGTAGAGCAAACCTCCCTCGAAAGATCCGTTGCGCAACCGATTCTCAGCCGCGCCCGCACCCGGAACCGTGCAGAAAACCAGCACCAGACCAACAACATGTCCGCGAGCAATCATCGGAATCCATACGACCGCATCGAACGCATGCTTGCAAGCATTGGCGGCGTCAGGCACAGGCGAAAGCCATTCCACGTTGACAAGATCGCGGAAAAGCCTGGATCCGAGAATTGGGTTGCGCCGAACGGCAAGATCCGCTAGCATGACCGCCGGAATGCCCGACAGATTGAAACTCCCCGGTCCGAAAGCGGGACGCTGGCTGATTTTGATCGGCTCGCTGGTGCTATTGGTGGCGGGTCTCAAGGCGGCGGCGGGATTCTTCCTGCCCATTCTGCTGGCGTTCTTCGTGGCGACGGTCAGCTTGCCGATCACCACTTTCCTGACCAGGCGGAGATTCCCCCGCTCGCTCGCGGTGCTGGTCACCGTGCTGGTGGATTTCAGTTTCATCGTCGCCCTGCTGCTGTTGGGATCCACGCTGGTGGACGATCTTCAGGACAAGTGGAACACACGATACGCCGCCGAGGTTTCCAACCGCGTGCAGTCGGAATCCACCTCGCTCGCGAAAACCCTCGAATCCTGGGGCGTCAAGGACGCGCGGGAGAAAATCAACACCGCCGTCCAGCGGAATCTGGAAAACCTCCAGAACATCCGCTTCGAGCGGGTGTGGGACCTCGGCACAGGATTGTTAGGAAGGGTGGTCGGTTTCTTCGGCGGATTCCTGGTGGTGCTGATTCTCACGATTTTCATGCTGTTGGAGGCGGACATGTTCGGCCGCAGGCTCGACGCCGTCAGCCAGGCGCGCGGGCCCAACATCGCGCGGCTTCTCAACGCCACCAAAGACATCCAGCGCTATCTCGCGATCAAAACCGTCATCAGCCTGGCCACCGGCATCCTCGCCGGCTTCCTGTGCTGGCTGGCGGGATTGGATTTCTTCATCCTCTGGGGCATTCTGGCCTACGCTCTCAACTACATCCCGGTGATCGGTTCCATCGTCGCGGGCGTGCCTCCCACCATCCTCGCCCTCATCACCTCGGGCGTCCCCAGCGCGGCCATCGTCGCCGGCGGGTATCTGCTCATCAACAACGTGCTCGGCAATTTCCTCGAACCGCTTCTCGTCGGACGCCGCTTCGGCATTTCCACCCTCGTCATCGTCGTCGCGGTGATGTTCTGGGGCTGGGTCTGGGGGCCGCTCGGCATGCTCATGGCCGTGCCCATCACCATGATGCTCAAGGTGGTGATGGAAGGCAGCGACGAATTCCGCTGGATCGCCGTCGCCATATCCGCCGACCACACCCCGGACAAAATCCACAAGGAGTTGTTGGAAACCGTGCCAAAGCCGGAGGAAGTTACGGTTACGGATTCGACACCCGCAACCTGACAAACACAGCGGGCTTCCCCGCGGTGGAAACGGCGAACCGGCGATGGTTTCCGGCTCCGCTGTCGCCCATCGGCTGCCATGTGCCGGATCCCAGCGTGGCGCTCCATTCCGCGGCATAGGTCACACCCGCCACGCCGTCGAACTCGACCACATACTCGCCGCCCGACCGCTGCGGCGAGGGCAGCAGTCCGGCGCTGTTGGCCTTCGGATTGAGGCCGAATCCATATTCCAACAGATTCACCAAGCCGTCGCCGTCATAGTCGTTCAAGTCGGCACCGTTCCCACTGTTGGAAGAACTGCCGAACTGGGCGAGACGCCACGCGTCCAGCGGATTCGCCGCCGCGTTGTGGAGCGTGATCGTGGCCGTTAGGGAAGATCCCGCCGTCGCGTTTCCGGACACTCCGGATAGAACCAACTGGAAAGTTTCGTCGCCCTCGGCCACCCCATCTGACAGCACCGGAACGGAAACGGACTTCGCCGTCTCACCGGCCGCGAATGTGAGCGTTCCGGTCACCGGCGTGAAATCACCGCCGGCGGCGGCCGATCCGGCGACGGTGGCGTAATTCACCGAGGCGGCACCCTCTTTTCCTCCGGTGCGGGTCACCACGACCTGCACGGTTCCATCGGCTTCCGAAGCGGCCACGGCGGTGGACGCCAACCCGATATTGTCGGTGCAATCGACCGACGTCACGGTGACCTTCCAGGAGGCGATGCTGCCGCTGTCGCCGAACCCTTGGTCCTCGGCATACAAGCGCCAGGCGCCATTCGCCTGCAACCCTCCGAATTCCACCATGCTGTATCCCGGTTCGCTCGTATCGTCTCCAATGATCGCGCTGCCGTAGGGATCCCAAGGCCGCAGATTGCCGGAAGGCGAGGTCCCGGAGGACGGAAAATAGGCGTCTCCGTTGTCATCGATCACAAACGGGCTTCCCGCCACACTGGAAGCCGGCCCATCGGAAAACAAGGTGACATAGAGGCCATCGGGTCCCAACAATATAACCGAGGCGTCATTCGCGTAGCTGTGGAAGAAGCCGTTGACCGCGGCCTTCACGCCCTGCACCCGTCCGGTAACGCCAGACAGGGCGACCGATGACGGATAGGGACTCGCAGCCGCGTCGTCGAGAATCGTGATCGCTCCACCGGTGGGAGAAACGGTCTCCGACTTCACCCCGAGCGGGAGTTGCCAGGTCGCATATCCTAACAATAACCCCGCGCTTTCCAACTTCAGCACCAGCTTGGTCGAGGCCCCGCAACCGCCGCCACAGGTGAAGGCGAAGGTCCGGCTGACCACGGAACCGCCGGTGGATAGGACGCCATAGTCCTGCTGAGGACCCGCGCCGATCACGCCGCCGGTTTCCAACAGGGTTGCCGTCACGCTGCCGCTCGCGGCCGCTCCGATGTTCTTCAATCCGATGGTAACCGACACCCGCTCGCCGGGATCCGCCTTGGAGTTCGCGGGAATGTTTCCCTCGCTAACCAAACCGGCCGACGCCGGAACAATCCGCGCCGCGGTCACCGTGGATCCGTATAACTTGATACTGGCACCTGTCACCGATCCGGTCTGCGTGGGATGCAGGTCCCTCACGCGCAAGGTCCAAGTTCCGGCGCCGGTCTCGCCCCAATGCCGCACACTGCCGAATGTCCAGCCGGAATAGCTTTCATTGTCGTCGAAGTGCTGCTCCGCCAGTTTGCTAACCGTTCCGGACGGGGAGGTGAGGGTGACTTCCAGATCCCCGCGGCTGGCATGGGGGGCATTCAGCGTGAGTGTGACATGCTCCACCCGGAAATTGGCCTGCGTCACACTGAACGTGCGGGTCACTCCGGTCGTGTTGTTGTCCGGAATCGAGGTCACGCTGATGGAGGCGGCGGGCGAAACCGTCACCATCGTTCCCAGATTGTTCCAGGACTTCGCCATCTCCACCGCGGCTGCGGCATCCACCAGTCCGGCTCCGTATTTGTGATTGAAATGGAATCCCGCGGCGTTGGTCACCCAATCCGAATCCGTATTGTGCACCTCGCGGGCGGAACGCATCAGGATCTCCTTCACGTCCCGCCAACCGAGATTCGGATTGGCCTGAAGCATCAGGGCGCAGATGCCGGAAACCACGGGAGCGGCCGACGAAGTACCGCCGAACTCCCGCGTGTAATCGCGGTCTTCCAGATCGTCGGCTCCCGCGTGGTTTGAGCCGTTTTCGCCGGTTATATCGGTGGTCACGATGCCCTGGTTGTGCCGGCCGCCGTTGGATGGCGCGCACACCGCCAGATTCGCGCCCCGCTCGCTGTAGTAGGATTCGAAACCATCGTCGTTGACCGCGCCAACCGCGATCGTGTGGATCGAATTCGCATACCCGTCGTAGTTCGAGTTGTCTCCCACGTCCAGACCATTTCCACCGGCGAAAACATATATGGTCCCGAGCCCGCCGCGGCCTGTGGCTGTGCCGTTGGCCAGCGCGGCGGCGGCCAATACTCCGGGGCCTTCGAGTGTCTGCCCGTCATCCGGCGCTCCCCAACTGTTGCTTTTCACCTGGATCACATCGTTTCTGTAGGCAAACGCGTCGGCCTCCTGCTGGTCGGTGGCGGGCTCCGCGATCAGGCGGAATCCGGCGATGGTCGCCTGATAGGCCACGCCGCAACCGCCCAAGGCATTGCCGCCCCTTGCGGCAGCCACTCCGGCGCAGGCGGTTCCGTGGTCGTCCTCCGCCAAATTCACGGGCGCAGGATCATTGTCGTTGCCGTTGAAATCGAAATCCAGCGAGGTGTCGTAGTTCGGTTGGAGATCCGGATGGGTGTGCTGCACGCCGTCGTCAAGGATCCCGATCACGACGCCGGCACCCCGGTAGTTGTCCCATACCGGCGCCGTGTTCGCATCGATCCACAGCGCGCCGCCGCCCTGGGTGGTGTTCCGGTGATGCCACTGGCTGGAAACCAGCGGGTCGTTAGGCAGTGATTTTTTCTCCCGCATCCGCGCGAGCAGCACGTCGGCGGCCAGCACTCCCGGACGCGCGCGCAGCAACGGCACCGCCTCCCATGCGCCGATCGCGTCCGCCGCCTCCAATACCACCACGCCGGGGGCATAGGCGGGCACGGCGACGACCACCAACCCCAGACCCTCCGCCACATCCGCCGCCTTGGTTCCGGCCGCACACTCGGCCACCAACCTGCGCGTCACCAAACGCCTCGTCCCGAGATTGCGCGCGACTCCCGCTTCATACGCCACCAACTCGGCAGCAGCCCCGGGCCCGGCAGCCACCACCGCCTTGAGTCCCGCATAGCCGCCATCCGCAACCTTCCTGAAATCGCGGTGCCCGCCGCGATTGACCGCGATTTCATCCGTCACCAAGTCGATTGTCCGCTCGCTGCCCGCGTCCCGCAACACCATCCGGGTCATTGGATCGCCCGCAACCCCGGCACCAACGGCTGAACCGGAAAACACCCCCACCGCCACGAAACATACCGAAGCCCACAAGAAAAGCCGTGTTTTTTCCAAAGTTCTCACACCCGTGCTCTATCCGGATTTGCGTCGGATCACAAGCGAAATCCGCTTTTCCGCTCGACAAAGCGCGGCCGAATCCCTTGGCTCCGCCCTCCCACACCACCAGCCCCCACCTACCAACATGAGCACCATCTCCTGGACCGGCGTCATGCCCGCCACCCTCACGCAGTTCAACGCCGACCTCTCCATCGACCACGGTCTGATGGCGGAACACGGCCGCTGGCTGGTCGAAAACGGCTGCACCGCCATCATCCCGCACGGATCGCTCGGCGAGGGAGCCACCCTTTCGTTCGAGGAAAAACGCGCGCTTCAGAAAACCTACGTGGACGCCCTTCCGGACACCCCGGTCATCCCGGGCATCGCCGCGCTTTCCACCCGCGACGCGGTGGACCTCGCCAAAGCCGCCAAGGACAACGGCTGCCGCGGCCTGATGGTGCTACCCCCCTATCTCTACGCGTCCGACTGGCGGGAAATGAAAACCCACATGGTCAGCGTGATTTCCGCCACCGATCTGCCGTGCATCGTCTATAACAATCCGGTCGCCTATAAGACCGACTTCACCCCCGCCCAACTCAAGGAACTGGCCGACGAACTGCCCAACGCGGCCGCCGTGAAAGAGTCGTCCACCGACGCGCGCCGGATCGCCGGCATCCGCGAACTGTGCGGCAACCGCCTGGCGCTGGGCGTGGGCGTGGACGATTGCGCGCTGGAAGGCGCGGCGATGGGAGCGAAGTTCTGGATCACCGGCGTGGGCGGAGCGTTTCCGCGCCACAATGTGAAACTGTGGGACCTCGCCACCAGCGGCCGGATCGAGGAAGCGATGCCGATCTATCAATGGATGCTGCCGATGCTGCGGATGGATACCGTGGTGAAGTTCGTCCAACTGATCAAACTCCAGCAGACGATCGCCTCCGGCGGAAAATTCGGCAACAACCGGGTGCGCCCGCCGCGCCTGGAACTGACCGGCGCCGAACTGGCCGAGGCCACCGCCGTGATCGAGCGCGCGATCTCCACCGATCCGCTGGCCTGACAGGCCAACCGCCACCTTTTCCAACCGCACCCCGACCGACGCCATGGAACTGACAGGAACCTCATTCATCGGCCGCTCGCGCGGAGCCGCCGGCAACCCGGCGGGCCAGGCGATCACCGCCGCCACCGGCGAACCGCTCGCCCCGGTCTATCAGGCCGCCAGCCCGGAGGAAACCGCCCGCGCGCTGGAGCTGGCGGCCACCGCGTTCCCGGTCTATGCCGCACTGCCGGGGAAAACCCGCGGCGCGTTCCTGCGGGCCATCGCCGCGGAAATCGAGGCCATCGCCGACGCATTGGCGGCCCGCGGCGTGTTGGAAACCGGACTGCCGGAGGCCCGCCTGCGCGGCGAAACCGGCCGCACCACCGGACAGTTGCGGATGTTCGCCGCCCTCATCGAGGAAGGATCCTGGGTTGACGCGCGGATCGAGCACGCCCAACCGGACCGCCAGCCCGCGCCGAAACCGGACCTGCGCTCGATGCTCCGTCCGTTAGGCCCGGTGGCGGTGTTCTGCGCCAGCAATTTCCCCCTCGCGTTCTCGGTCGCGGGTGGCGACACCGCGTCCGCCCTGGCGGCCGGTTGTCCGGTCGTGGTGATCGCCCATCACTCGCACCCCGGCGTGGCGGAGTTGGTAGGCGGCGCCGTCGTCCGCGCCGCGGAAGCCACCGGCATGCCGGAAGGCGTGTTCTCGCTGCTCTACGGCGGCGGCCGCAAGGTCGGCCAAACGGTGGTCGCCCATCCGGTGATCCAGGCGGTCGGTTTCACCGGATCGCGCGCCGGCGGCACCGCGCTCATGGCCACCGCCGCCGCACGCCCGCAACCGATCCCGGTGTATGCGGAAATGAGTTCGATCAACCCGGTGGTGATCCTCGAAGGCGCGCTGCGGCGCGGCGGCAAGGCGCTCGCCACCGCGTTCTATCAATCGCTCACCCTCGGGGTCGGACAGTTCTGCACCAATCCGGGACTGGTCTTCCTGGCCGGTGAAACGACCGACGAATTCCTGAGCGCCCTAACCGAGCTAACCACCGCCGGCACGCCCGGAACCATGCTCAACCCGGCGATCTGCCAGGCCTACGCGGGCGCCACCAGCGCGCTGGCCATCCAGCCCGGCGTGAGCACCCTCGCCCGCGCCGGCGCGCCATGCGGAAACGGCCAGGGCGCTCCCGCCGTTTTTCTAACCGACATTGCCACGTTCCGCGCCAATCCGGCGCTCCAGCACGAGATGTTCGGCCCGGCCACCCTGGTGGTCACCGGCACCACGGCGGAGATTCTGGAAACCATCCCCGCCCTGGAAGGCCAGCTCACCGCCACCATCCACGGCACCGATGAGGAACTCGCCGCCCACCCCGGCCTCGTGGCCGCGCTCGAACGCCGCGCCGGACGCCTCATTTTCAACGGTTTTCCAACCGGTGTGGAAGTCTGCTCCAGCATGGTCCACGGCGGACCCTACCCCGCCACCTCCGACGGCCGCAGCAGCTCGGTGGGCACCCTGGCCATCCACCGCTTCACCCGCCCCGTGGCCTATCAGAGTTTCCCCGCCGCCGCCCTCCCGCCCGAACTGCGCGACGACAACCCGCTCGCCATCCGCAGGCTGGTGGACGGAAACCCGGGCTAACGTCCCCCCCGCGATAGCGGCAGCCGCGCTCGCGAGAGCGTGGCGTTCGAACCGCGGCAGACGCTATCCGCCTGATGGGGCCCGCGCTTTTGGTCTTGCCACAGGAGTGGGCGTGCTCTATCCATCGCGCCATGATCTGTCAGGTTGCATCCATGAGCCTCGGCGCCATTTCCCCGGATACGGTTGGCGGGGCTGTTGCTCTCGTTCTCGCGCTCGCCCTAACCGCATTGCTCGTGAAGGTGATCACCCTGCTCAGGCGACCCACCACCCACAAGCTATCAGTGGTGGCGCTGGTGGTGATTTTGGCCGGCATCCTGCTCACCGGATTGTTGGCCATGGGGATGAGCCATGCCGGCTCACGGGTGCAATTGCTGGCGATCCTAACCGGTCTTGTGATGCTGGGTTCCATCGCGGGCACGTTCATCACCGCGATCATCGGGCTGTCCACGTACGACAGCATGAGATTCAAACAAGGGCGCACCCAAGCGGTGTCGGCACTGGTGATCAGCTCGCTGCTCGTGTTGCTGCTGGTCGCCTCATGGATGCAGGACGCCACCTTGGGGCGCGCCCGGACGAGAATCCCGACGCCTTCCGGCAACGGCATATCATGGCTGGAACCTGTGACGGAGACCCGCGCCGAAAAGGAAAACTGCGCCATGACCCGCGAGAAGGGCTGGATCGTTTGCGACCACGCCAGCCTCAATCCGATTTCCTGCATGCTTTTCCGGTCCGCCCGCCCGGAGGCCTACGCGATGATCATCGGCGAACCGGTGTCCGGCATCTCCGTGGAAACCTACGCCTCGCTCGTGAAGGACAATCTCAAATTGGTCTGCTCATCGATCGAGAACGAGCAGCTCACCCCCGACGAAGTGGACGGCATGAAATTCCTGCGCCGCACCTGTGTGGCACGGCTGAAGGACCAACCGGCACTCCGGATCCACTACGAACATTGCATGACCATCCAGGGCTCCGGAGCCTATCAGATCGTTTTCTGGTGCCCCGTTCAGACCCAAAAGACCGTCCAACCGGCGTTCGACCGCATGCTCGCTTCGTTCCGCATCCTCGATCCCTCGCGCAAGATCGGCGGCGAGTCCTTCGCAAACCTCCAACGCCCGGATTGGGGATACGAAACCAAGATCGACGCAAGCCAGTGGCAGGCCTGTGACGAACTCAACCCCGAACTGGCGGACAGCGGCGGTGATCGGACGCTGGAGGCGTTCCGGGTGATCCCCGTCACCCTAACAGGAGGAACCGTCTCCGACGATATCCTCGCCGACGGGCTGCTGCCGCGGATAGGCATCGGCCCTAACGACAGGAAAAGCTGGACCAGCGAGCCTTGGCAGTCCGGCTGGGGCAAGGGCCTCGAATTCACCGGCTCCAAGCGGGTGGACAACACCGATTTCAACTATCTCCTCCGCGTGGTCCGAAGAGACCGGATCGCTCTTCTCATCGCCGGATGGTCCGCCAAGGAGAACGGCGACTCCAAGCTGGTTAGGGCAACCCTGGACCGGATCACCGCGCTTCCCTCGCCACCGAAACCGCCCGAACCCAACCCCAAAAGACTCCGCGAGATGAGTTTCGTCCACAATGACATCGGCCTCGGGTTTTTCTCGCAGGATCGCTTCAGCGACGCCGCCCAGTGGTTCATCACGGCGCACGGCTTCTCTCCGCAGGACGCGGCGATTCTGGGCAACGCCGCCAACGCGCTGCAGCAGGCCGGAGAAACCGACCGGGGATTGGAACTCCTCCAGTCCAACCGGAAGCTGATGGAGAAATCTCCCGATCTCCTCCAGTTCCACGCGCTGCTTCTGGCGGACAAAGGCGAGATCGGCGACGCGAACATGGAGTTCATCAAGGCGATCGGGCTTGGCTTCGATGGCGCATCCGATGTCGTCGCGTGGCTCAGGAAGATGAACGATGGAGGACATTTCGCGGAATCCGAAGCGCTTGCCAAGGCATGGGTCGCCAGAAAGCCGGGCATCGATTCCCGGATCTGGATGGCACAAACCGTGGCGGCCTCCGGCGACTCCGAACGCGCCCTCGGCCTGTTCGAGGCCGTCACCCGGGATTTTCCCAACAACAGCCGTGCCCTAACCGAGTATGCCGGCGCCCTCAATGACGCCGGATCGTTCGACCGCGCGGGAGAAATCGCCTCGGACCTGCTGAAAAAGGGCAAACCGACGGCCCAACTCCACATGATTCTGGGTTGGAGCCAGATGGGGCGCAAGTGGTTCCGCGAGGCCAAGGCAACCTTCGAAAAAGCGGCGAAACTCGCGCCCGACGATCCCGAAGTGCTCGCCGCCGTCCGGCGGGCTTCCGCCCAACTCGGCCAAGGCATGGACATCGATACCAAGTCGCCGATCAAACCGGTTCCCATGCCTGACGCCGTCGCCGAAGTGTTGGCGGGATTCCAACCGGACGCGGATTATGCCAAGGAACGTCCCCAGGCCTATCTGCTTTCCTCCCTCGGCTACTCGGCGGAGAAAGGCAAACCGCTCCGCCGCACGTGGCGCTACCGCATCCGCGTCAACTCTCCGGAAGGTGTCAACAACCTCAGCAGCGTGGACCGGACATTCGATCCGCTCGGCGAACGGATCTATCTCAACGAACTGGCGGTCACCGGTCCGGATGGAAAGAAGACCGATGTTTCCGCCACCGACGCCTATGTCCGCGATGACGAGGACGGCGGCGCGTCCCACCGCAAGGCATTCCATTTCCAGATTCCCGGACTCAAACCCGGATGCGTGATCGACTACACCCTAACCATCGAGGACCTGAAAGCCTCCGGCGAATTCGCGTTCGAGCGGCATCTTTTCGCCGAGTCCGCCGCGAAGGCGGTGTTCGTGACCGGCGACGTATCCGCGATAAAGGCGGTGGTCACCAACCAGGGATCTATCAAAACCATCCGCGGCAAATCGCTGGCCGCCTGGATCGGACTGGACCTCCCCATGGTTGCAAACGAACCGATGGGCCTGCCCTACGAGGATACGCTCGGATTTCTAACACTCGGACCGGCGGGCACCACCTGGCAGCAAGTCGGGGCCGACTATCTCAAGGATATCGCGGACCGGCTGAAACCCGAACCGGAAATCACCGCGCTCGCCCGCAAACTCGTCGCGGGCGCGAAATCCGAACGCGAACGCGCCGCCATCCTCGCCCGCCACGTCCAACAATCGATCGGTTATACCGCCATCGAGTTCGGCGTCCGCGCGCGGGTGCCGAACGCCGCCACGCTGACGATCAAAAACCAATACGGCGATTGCAAGGACCAGGCGCTCCTGGTGCACCAGCTCCTAACGGCCGCTGGTGTCGAATCCCACCTCGCGCTCGTCAACACCTCATGGCGCGTCCGGCCGGAACAGCCCACGCTCGACCAATTCGACCACGTGGTGGTCCACGTTCCCGCGCTGGGACCGGGTCGGTTGTTGGATTCCACCGACCGCCACCTCGACCTGACGGAATGGCAGTCGGACGCCCTCTGGCACAGCCACGCGCTGGTGCTCCAGCCGGACAACGTGAGGCTGATGGAACCCAAAGCGTTCGCCGAACCGGCCCGGCCCTCGCTCGATATCCGCCGCAGGATCCAACCCGAGGGCGACGGCTGGGATGTTAGGGAGACGATCGAGTTCAAAGGCTACTGCGCTTCCTGGATACGCCGCGCGTTCGGCGGTCTGGATGCCGACGGCCGCCTGAAGCGGGCCCAGGGGATCATGGGAAACTCCAACGGAATCCGCGTTTCGGCGTTCACCTTCGATAACCTCGACGATCCGGCCAAGCCCGCGCGCATCGAAATCACCTATCAGGCCGCGGGAACGCTGCGCGCCGAGGGCAGCCGGATGCGGGCCAAGCTCCCGGCCGTTTGGGAGTCGGACTACCTTGCCACCGAGTTCGTGAAACAACGGACCTCGCCGTTTGTCGTCCGTCATCCGCTTTCAATCCGCACCGAGTTGCGGATCTCCGGCATCCCGGCGCCCGCCGCCGAATCGCTCGCCGACCTCGCGCAACAGGGCGGCAAACGCTTTGCCAAATGGACGATGACCGTGCGGCCCGATGGCAAGGATACCGTGATCGGCTTCGACTTCACCTCCGAATCGGGGAACTTCAAGGCGGGCGACTACGCGGCATGGCACGAAGAATGGCAGTCCGCCTCCGCCGCTTGGGATCGGCCGCTCATCTGGGCCAAACCTTGACCGCACTACCCCGCCCTGCTACCGTCGCCGCATGGCGAAGGTGATGGTCGGATTGTCCGGTGGGGTTGACAGTGCGGTGGCGGCCGCGCTGTTGCTCGAACAGGGCCACGAGGTGACCGCCGCCTACATGAAAAACTGGGTCAACGAGGAGGGCATCCCCGGCGATTGCCCGTGGCAGCAGGACATCGAGTCGGCCGTCGCCGTCTGCAAAACCCTGGGGATCGAGTTCCGGGTGATCGACCTGATCGACAGCTACCGCTCGCGGATCGTGGACTATCTGGTGGAGGGCTACCGCTCCGGAATCACGCCGAATCCGGACGTCTGGTGCAACCGCGAGATGAAATTCGGCGTGTTTCTCGACTACGCGCTCGGCCAGGGATTCGAGCGGGTGGCGACCGGCCACTACGCGCGCAAACGCGAGGCACCGGATGGTTCGCCGGTGATTCTGCGCGGCGCGGATCCCAACAAGGACCAAAGCTATTTCCTCGCCTTGCTCACCCCGTGGCAGGCGCGGCACGCGTGGTTTCCCACCGGCGAAATGCTCAAACCCCAGGTCCGCGAGGCCGCGCGGCGGTTCAATCTGCCGGTGGCGGAAAAGAAAGACAGCCAGGGCATCTGTTTCCTCGGCCAGGTGAAAATGAGCGACTTCCTGAGCCACTATCTGCCCGACAACCCGGGCGAAATCACCGACACCTCCGGCCGCGCGCTCGGCCAACACCGCGGACTCCACCTCTATACGCTCGGCCAACGCAAGGGCCATGGCGTGGCCTCCCCGCGCGAAGGCATGGCCTATGTCGTCGTCGGCAAGGACCTCGCCCGCAACCGCCTGATTCTCGGCTGGGACAACGCGGAGTCCCCCGGCCTCTACGCCGCCGATTGCGTGGTCGGCACGCTCTCCGATCTCGCGGGCGACCTAACCGAACGCAACCGTGTCGAGGCGCAGCCGCGCTATCGCTCGCGGGCGGAACCCGCCACCCTCACCCGGCTCTCCGATTCCCGCGTGGCGCTCCGTTTCGACCGGCCCCAACGCGCGCTTTCCCCGGGCCAGATTTGCGGATTCTACGATGGCGGACGCCTGCTCGGCGGCGGGGTTTTCGAGTCGGTGGGCGCCGGCGGACCATAATTTCCGCCGTTTTTTCCGAAAATATCGCCTGCCGCGGGCTTTTTGAAACAAATCGGGTGAGCGGATCCGTTAAAGCCTGCCTATGAAATTCCTACTACCCTACTTCGCAGCCTGCGCGATGGCGGCTGCCGCCACCCTGAATCCCGGCGACGCCGTGAAACCCGACACCATCGGCACCGCCACCCTCATCCAGGGTGAAGTGCCCAAGGAATGGGAAAAGGACAAAGTCTATGTGCTCGAATGCTGGGCCACCTGGTGCGGTCCGTGCGTCGCCGCGATCCCCCACGTCAACGAGCTTTACACCGAACTCAAGGACAAGGGCCTCCGCGTCGTCGGCATGAACGTTTGGGAAGACGACAAGGACAAGGTCGAGAAATTCGTGAAGGACAAGGGCGACGGCATGTCCTATCCCGTCGTGTTCGTCGGCAAGGGCGGGGACTTCGAAAACGAGTGGCTCAAGGCCGCCGAAGTCCGCGGCATCCCGCACGCTTTCGTGGTGAAAAACGGCAAACTGCTCTTCAGCACCCACCCGTCCGGCCTCACCAAGGAACTCGTGGGCGACCTCCTCGCCGGTGGCGAAAAGGAAGCCGCCGCGATCAAGGCCAAACAGGAAGCCGCCGCCTCCCAGGGCAAGGTCCAGACCTTCATGTCCGAAAAACTCCGCCCGCTGCTCCAGGCGAAGGAATACGACAAGGCCGCCGAAGAAGTGAAAACCTTCATCAAGGAAAACCCCTCCCTCGACAGCATGGCCAAAATGAGCCTCACCCTCAACGCCGGCATCCCCGGCTTCATCGAAAAAGGTGATGCCGAAGGCGCCGCCAAACTGATCGATCAGATCGCCGCCGACTATCCGGACACCCCGATCGCCAAGGACGCCGACAAGTTCAAGGAAATGATCAAGAAGCAGATCGAAGCCAAGGCCAAGAAGCCCGAGTAGTCCGCTCCAACCAAGAAACTTCACCTAACCATCCCGCGCCGTACGATCCCGTGCGGCGCGGGATTTTCACATTTGTCCCGGAATCCGAAGTTCAAGGCGGATAGATAGGGGAGGCGGTTTACCACTGAAGGCACTGGTTGAGACTGAAATCACTGATGATCGGGAAGTGGGTGCGGATCGTCCGATCCAAGCCCCGATCTCACTTTCCGGTGGCGGCTCGCTTTTCCATGAAGATCTTCTGTGTCCTCTGTTCCATCAGTGTTTCAGTGAAACCCGGGCTTTCAAACAACCTTGAACTTCGGATTTCGCGCATATCCCAAGAAACCCGCGTTTTCCCGCATTTGAACTTGCCAGCGGCGCTGGTGTGGCGTTCACTGTCGCGGCCCATGGCTCTCATCGTTCAAAAATACGGCGGCACCTCCGTCGGCACCCTTGATCGCATCCGCAACGTCGCCGCGCGCCTCAAGCGCACGCGCGACGAAGGCAATCAGGTGGTCGCCGTGGTCTCCGCCATGTCCGGCGTCACCGACGGCCTCATCAAGATGGCCCGCGACCTGTCGCAGAACCCCTCCGAGCGCGAACTCGACGTGCTGCTCGCCACCGGCGAACAACAATCCATCGCCCTGGTCACCATGGCGCTGCAGGACATCGGAGTCGATGCCGCCTCGATCACCGGCCGCCAGGCGGGGATCTTCACCACCGGTTCGCACACCCGCGGGAGGATCCTCAACATCGATCCCTCGCTGATGCACAGGTTTCTCGAAGCCGGAAAAACCCTGGTGGTGGCCGGTTTCCAGGGCGTCACCCCGGACGGCATGATCCACACCCTCGGCCGCGGCGGATCGGACCTAACCGCAATCGCCGTGGCGGCCGCCGTCAAGGCGGATGTCTGCCAGATCCTCACCGACGTGGACGGCGTCTATACCTGCGACCCGCGGATCGTTCCCAACGCCCGCAAACTGCCGGAAATCTCCTATGACGAAATGTTGGAAATGGCGTCGTCCGGTTCCAAGGTCATGCAATCCCGCTCCGTCGAGTTCGCCAAGAAATTCGGCGTCATTTTCGAAGTCCGCTCCTCCCTCAACGACAACCCCGGTACACTCGTGTTAGAAGAACATCCCAACATGGAAAACGTCGTCATCCGCGGCGTCTCGATCGAACGCTCCCAAGCCCGCGTCACCATCACCGGCATCCCGGACACACCCGGCATGTCCGGCCGCATCCTCGGCGCGCTGGCGGACGCGGAGATCAACCTCGACATGATCATTTCCAACATCGCGCACGACGGCTTCGCCCGCCATTCGTTCACGATGCACTCGAGCGACCTCGGCAAGGCCCAGGCGGCGCTCAAGCCGGTCATCGCGGGTCTCGGACCTAACGGAAAGATCGAGACCGAGGGCGGCATCGCCAAACTTTCCGCCGTGGGCATCGGCATGCGCTCGCACTCGGGCGTGGCCTCCACCATGTTCCGCGCGCTCGGCGAGGCGGGCATCAACATCGGCATGATCTCCACCTCGGAAATCAAGATCGCCGTCACCGTGGACGAGACCCGCATCGAAGACGCGGCCCGCGCCGTACACGACGCCTTCGGCCTCGACAAACAACCCAAATAGCCCGCCTCCATGAGCACCGATCCGCATCCGTCCGACGAGTCCGCCACCCCTGCCGCACCGCCGCCGGATGCGGCGAAATACACGCCCCCGCCGCCCAATCTGGCCCCGGTCACGCCGCCCGTGCCATCGGTGGATCCGGTGATCGGCAAGCCGGATGTGCCCACCCCGGACGAAGCGAGAAAGGTCCATCTGAAAGTGGCGAAGGAGGAAGTGGACGAGAGCACCCTCAACGGCGCTCCCGCTCCGTTCAACACGCGGTTCATGGCCGCCGTCATCGACGTTGTCGTGGTGGTGGGCCTGCAGATCGCGATCATGATGATCCCGTTCATCGGCGGGAAACTGGCATGGCTGGTTGGCGTCGGCTATCTGCTCACCCGCGACTGCCTGCCGTTCCTCGGCGGCCAAAGCGTCGGCAAGAAGGCCATGGGGATCAAGGCGTTCACCACCGACGGCAAGGATTTGTTAGGAAACTGGCAACCCGGCGTGATCCGCAATGTGGTGCTGCTCATTCCGTTTTTCGCCTTCGTGGAGATTTTCATTCTCCTAACCCGCGAGGAGAAAACCCAGCGCGGCCTGCGGCTCGGCGACGAGTGGGCGAAAACCAAAGTGGTGATCCATCAGCCGGAGCCGGCCGAAGGAAACGCACCGGACCAGCAGGGCTGACATTTCCTGGCAACGCCAGCGTTCTGGTCGGTGCTCCCGGAATCATGGCGCGGGAGTGATGCTTTTGCCCCGGATGGCCCGGAAGATCCGGAGTTTCCCATAACTGATAGCGCCTTCCAGTTGGTCGAACACCGGTTTGAGAGCAAGCTCATCGTAGCCCGCGAAAGCGGAGCGCATGGCCGCTTCCTCGGCGGGCGTGTAAAACGCGCCGGGGTCCAGCATTTGTCCGGATTCGATGGCCATGGCGAGGTGGTTCTCGATCGTGCTGATGGATAGATTCCGGGTTGCGGCGATGGCCTCCACGGACTGGCCAGCGCGCCAAAGCTCGAGCGTGGTCGCGGCGGTGCCGTTGAGACCGGGCGGGCCGCTCGGTTTGGGCGGTGCGGCAACGGCCTCCGGCGGCGCGAACTGGAGGCGCGGATGGTCTTCCAGCCAGTGCGAAATCCCCGCCATGAATTCCCCGCCATAGTCCGCGAGCTTGCGTTCGCCCACGCCGGGAATGGCTAGAAACGCGCCGGGAGTTTGCGGATAATCGCGTGCCAGATGGCGGAGCGTCACATCGGAAAACACCACGTAGGGCGGCACACCCGCCTCATCCGCCAGACGTTTCCTCAGGGACCGCAACGCATCGAACAACCCATCGTCGCAATCCACCGCTCCCACGCGTCGGGACGCGGGTTTCGCCGCCGTCAGCGGTCGGCTGAGCGTGACGGTGGCGCGTTCCCGCAGCGCGGCGCGGCCCGCATCGGTCACGCTAACGGTCGGAAACGTCCCGGTTTCCATCGCGAGCAATCCCTGGCGCGCCAGTTGCCGGCCGATCTCCAGCCAGCGGGCGACCGGATGCTCCTTGCCAATGCCGAAGGTGCTGAGTTGGTCGTGCCGCCAGCGCAGGATCCTTTCCCCCGCGGAACCGGTTAGAACATCGGCAAGATGCCTCAATCCGGTATCGAAACCGCTCGCCTGCCGGACCCGCAGGGCGCAACTGAGCAGCTTCTGCGCCTCCACCGTGGCATCCCACGTCTCGCGGGGCGAAAGGCAGTTGTCGCAGCCGCCGCAATTCGTCTCCGGCCACGTCTCGCCGAAATATCCTAACAACATCACGCGGCGGCAAGTGTCCGCTTCGGCGAAGTCGGCCATCCGGAAAAGCTGCCGCCGGGCCGTCTCACGGGCCTGCTCATCCGGGTTCTCGGCAATGAACCGCTCGTATTTCACCACATCGCCGCGGGCAAAGAGCAGCAGGCAATCGGCGGGCAGTCCGTCGCGGCCGGCACGCCCGGTTTCCTGATAGTAGCCCTCGATGTTTTTCGGCAGATCGGCGTGGATGACGAAACGGACATCCGGTTTGTTGATGCCCATGCCGAAGGCGATGGTGGCGCACATCACGCGGATTTCATCGCGGAGGAAGGCGTCCTGGTGGCGCACCCGAACCGCCGGATCCAGCCCCGCGTGATAGCAGGCCGCGCCGATACCCGCCTGCCGGAGGGTGGCCGCGAATTCCTCGGCACGCTTCCGCGACTGGCAATAGACGATCCCGGATTCATCGCCGCGCTTGCGGATGAACTCCACCACCTGCTGGGGCGCGCGGACCTTCGATTCTATCAGATAGTTGAGGTTCGGCCGGTTGAAACTCGCTAGGAAGACCTCGGGATCGCGCAAGGCGAGCTGCCCTACGATGTCCTCCCGCACCCGCGGCGTGGCGGTGGCCGTTAGAGCGATGATCGGCAGCTCCGGCATGGCCTCGCGCACCTCCCGCAAACGGCGGTATTCGGGCCGGAAATCGTGACCCCATTCGCTGATGCAGTGGGCCTCGTCCACCGCCAGCGCGCATGTCCTCCAGGTTTGCAACAGCGGCAGAAAATCCGGCAGCATCAGGCGTTCCGGGGCCACGTAGAGCAGCTTGAAAGCACCCGCCCGCAAGCCATCGATGCGGGCGCGGTTCTCCGCGGCATCGAGCGAGGAATTGAGGAAGGTCGCCGCCACGCCGCTGGCCTGGAGTTGATCCACCTGATCCTTCATCAGAGCGATCAGCGGAGACACCACCACAGTGAGCCCTTCGCGAAGCAGCGCCGGCAGTTGATAGCAAAGGCTCTTGCCCGCACCCGTCGGAAGGACCGCCACGGCATCGCGCCCGGCCAGACACGCCTCCATGATCTCCCGTTGGAGAGGCCGGAAGGTATCGTAGCCGAAGTGGCTTTTCAGCAGGTTGGATAGAGCGGCGCGATTCATGCGAGCCGCAACCTATTGTGTTCTTGAGAACAGTTCAAGCGGAAAATCCGCCGCGACCGGTATTCCGCTCATGACAGTCCCGAGATCATCCCGTTTTCGTCAAGATCGATCCCGGATGCGGACGGTGTCTTGGGAAGGCCCGGCATGGTCATGATATCGCCGCAGATCATCACCACGAACCCGGCCCCCGCGCTCAGTCTAACCTCGCGCACCTTCAGCGTGTGCCCATCCGCAATCCCCACCTGATCGGGGTCGGTGGAAAACGAAAACTGCGTCTTGGCGATGCACACCGGAAGATGTCCGAACCCGGCATCCTCGAGTTTCGCGAGCTGGCGGTCGATGCTCACATTGGTCGAAACCGCTCCGGCCCGATAGATCGTTGTCGCGATCGTTTCGAGTTTCCGCCGGAGGGATAGATCATCCGGATAGAGGAAGCGGAATCCGTCCGGCGGGGAGTCCGCCGCGCGGATCACCGCTTCCGCGAGCGGCACGGCGCCGGCTCCGCCGTCCGCCCAATGGGTCGCGGGCACGACTTCCACGCCGAGTTCGTCCCCAACCTCCGCCACCAGAGCGAGTTCGGCCTCGGTATCGGTATGGAAACGATTGAGCGCCACCACCACCGGAAGACCGAACTGCCCTCGCAGATTCTCCACATGCCGCCGGAGATTCGCCAATCCCCTCCGCACCGCATCCTCATTGGACACGTGCAGGTTCTTCGCCGGCGCGCCACCATGAAACCGCAGTGCCGGAAGGGTCGCCACCAGCACCGCCGCCGATGGCGTTAGACCCGCCTGCCGGCATTTGATGTCGCAGAATTTCTCCGCTCCCAAATCCGCTCCGAATCCGGCCTCGGTGACCACGTAGTCGGCCAGTTTCAGCGCCGTGCGGGTGGCGATCACCGAGTTGCATCCGTGCGCGATGTTCGCAAACGGCCCACCATGAATCAGCGCCGGATTGTTTTCCACCGACTGCACCAGATTCGGCTGGAACGCGTCCTTCAGCAGCACCGCCATCGCGCCGGCAACCTGGAATTCCGCCGCGCGGATCAGCGTGCCGCTCCGGCACTGGCCCACCACCATCCGGTTGAGCCGGGCCTTGAGGTCGGGCAGCGAAGTTGCCAAACAAAACACCGCCATCACCTCGCTCGCCGGGACGATGTCGAACCCGGACTCGCGCGGAAACCCGTTGGCCGGACCACCGAGTCCGAGCGTCATGGACCGCAACGCGCGATCGTTCATGTCCAGCACCCGTCGCCACGATACCCGCCGCAAGTCGATCCGCAGGTCGTTGCTGTGATGGATATGATTGTCGATGATCGCGGCCAGCAGATTGTTCGCCGCGGCGATCGCATGGAAATCACCGGTGAAATGCAGATTGATGTCCTCCATCGGTACCACCTGCGAGCGTCCGCCGCCTGCCGCGCCGCCTTTCATGCCGAAACACGGCCCTAACGAAGGTTCCCGCAGGCAGACGATCGAACGCTTTCCTAACATACAAAGCGCGTCGTTCAGCCCCACGCTGGTCGTCGTTTTGCCGCCGCCCGCAGGTGGCGGACTCATCGCCGTCACCAGAATGAGCTTGCCGTCCGGCCGATCCTGCAACGCACCGGTGAATGGTGCCGAGATCTTCGCCTTGTGGCGGCCGTAACATTCCAACTGATCCTCCGGAACTCCCAAACGGGCTCCGATTTCGGTGATGGGTTTCAGGTTCGCCCTGCGGGCAATCTCAAGGTCGTGGTTGATGTTCATGGGACCATGCTAGCCAAGCGCTCCCGACGATCAATCCGAATTCCGCACTTTGCCATTGGATTTTCCGGGATTCCGCTGTTCGCTGTGGGCACCCGCCATGCGCTGCTTCTACTCCACTGCCCTCGAACTCGAACTGCCCGCCGGACATCCGTTTCCGATGGAAAAGTTCCGGGTTTCCAAGGACATGCTGCTGGAAAACGGCATCCTGCGCCCGGAGGAAATCATCGAGGTCGGCAGCGCCGATCCGAACCTCCTGCGCCGCGTCCACGAACCGGGCTACGTGAACCGCATCGAGTCCGGCACCCTCGACCGCCGCGAACAGATCATCCTCGGCCTGCCCGCCAGCCCGCGGCTTTTCACCCGGAGTTCCACCGAGGTCGAGGCGACCCGCCTCGCCTGCCACGCCGCCCTAACCGAGGGAGTCGCGGCCTGCCTCGCCGGCGGCAACCACCGCGCTTTCCGCGAACACGGCGAGGGCTTCAGCGTTTTCAACGACGTCGCCGTAGCCATCCGCGACCTTCAGGCGCGCCAGCCTAACATCCGGATCATGGTGGTGGACACCGACGCCCGCGCCGGCGATGGCACCCACGCCCTCCTCGCGGGTGATCCGCGGGTTTTCACCTACTCGATCCACGTCCCCCGCAGCCCTGCGGAAAGCGGCAACCCGGCCTCGCTCAACGTCGAAACCGTCCGCTACATCGAGGGGGAAATGTACCTGAAACAGCTCTTCGTCACCCTCGCGGGCGCGCTCGACGCGTTCTCGCCGGACCTGGTCATCTGGGTTTCCGGGGTGGACAACCACCGCAACGACCGCGTCGGCCAGATGCTGCTCTCGCTCAAGGACCTCCAGCGGCGCGACGAAGTGCTGTTAGGCGCGTTCATCCGCAACCGCATTCCGGTGGCCGTGCTCTACGGCGGCGGCTACAACCGCCAGCCGGAATTCACCGCCAAACTCCACCGCAACACCATCGCCACCGCGAAGCGCCTCGCAGCCCAGCACCGCGGGCTTTGATGCGCGGCATCCGGGATCGTCGCTCATTCGCCATCCATCCTCGCGGACCGCTCGGAGAGACGGTCCCTGCCATGGTGATTTTGGCAAACTCCCGGCCTGCAACCCTGGCCCAAAACGCGGCTGAGGTATCGAAATACCTCCTTTTCTCCGCGAAAATCCACGCCGCACGCCTTGCCAAAACGGATTTCCGTGGAATTTTCCGCTTCCACCAACCCCAGCCTCACTCCCCCGCATGCCCCAGCCCGCCCCGCTCCCCGGAAAACTCATGGCCGCCAACCGCGGCGAAATCGCCATCCGCATCTTCCGCGCCGCCACCGAACTCGGCCTGCGCACGGTCTCGATCTTCGCCGAGGAGGACCGGTTTTCCATCCACCGTTTCAAAGCCGACGAAGCCTATCCGCTCGACACCAGCAAGGGACCAGTCGGAGCCTACCTGGACATCGAGGGCATCGTCACCCTGGCCAAACAAAAGGGCGTGACCCTGATCCATCCGGGATACGGGTTTCTATCGGAAAACGCCGCGTTCGCCCGAGCCTGCGCCCGCGAGGGAATCACCTTCGTCGGCCCGTCTCCGGAATTGTTGGAAAACATGGGCGACAAGACCGCCGCGCGCGCGCTGGCGCACCGTTTCAACGTTCCCACCCTGCCGGGCACGGAAGAACCGATCACCGATCCCGACGAGGCGCTTTCCGTGGCCCATGTGATCGGTTTTCCGCTGATCATCAAGGCGGCCTACGGCGGAGGCGGCCGCGGCATGCGGGTGGTCGAGAAGCCTTCGCAGCTTCCTGGTTTGTTAGCCGAAGCCCAACAGGAGGCGCAGAACGCGTTCGGCAACCCGGCGGTTTTCCTCGAACGCTACATTTCCCGCGCCAAACACATCGAGGTGCAGATCCTCGGCGACCGCCACGGCAACGTGGTACATCTCCACGAGCGCGATTGCTCGGTGCAGCGCCGCTATCAGAAAGTCGTGGAAGTCGCCCCGGCGATGAACCTCGATCCCAAGGTGCGCCGGGAACTGTGCGACGCCGCGGTCGCCCTCGCGAAAGGCATCGGCTATAACAACGCGGGCACCGTGGAGTTTCTCTACGACATGGACCGCAACGATTGGTTCTTCATCGAGATGAACCCGCGCATCCAGGTGGAGCACACGGTCACCGAATGCGTCACCGGAATCGACCTGGTGCGCTCGCAGATCCTGATCGCGTCCGGGCAGCCGATGTTCGGCCCGGAGGTGGCGATCCCGGCGCAGGAAAGCATCCCCTGCAACGGCTTCGCCATCCAATGCCGCGTCACCACGGAGGATCCGCAGCGCAATTTCACCCCGGACTACGGCCGCATCCTCAACTACCGCTCGGCGGCGGGATTCGGTATCCGGTTGGACGCGGCGTCCGGCGACGCGGGGTCGGTGGTCACGCCGTATTATGATTCGATGCTGGTGAAAATCACCGCCATGGGCCGCGATTTCCCCACCGCCTGCCAGCGGATGGACCGCGCGCTCCGCGAGTTCCGCATCCGCGGCGTGAAGACCAACATCCCGTTCCTCGAGAACGTCATCGCCGACGATACGTTCCGCTCCGGGCAGGCGCACACCAAACTGATCGACACCAAGACCGAACTATTCAAGTTCCGCCAGCGCCGCGACCGCGCCACGCGCACGCTCGCCTATCTATCCGACATCACGATCAACGGCAATCCCACCACCAAGGGCTGGAAACCCGCGACCGCCCTCCGCAAGGCGAAACTCCCCGCCACGCTTGCCACCGAACACCACGCCCAGCCGCCCGCCGGATCCCGGAATATTCTGTTGGAAAAAGGACCGGACGAATTCGTCAAATGGGTGCTCGCGGAAAAACGGCTGCTGATCACCGACACCACCCTGCGCGACGCCCACCAGTCGCTGCTGGCCACCCGCATGCGCACCCATGACATGCTGCGCGTGGCGGACGCCATCGCCCACCGCGTGCCGGAGCTGTTCTCGCTGGAGATGTGGGGCGGCGCCACCTTCGACACCGCGATGCGGTTTCTATCCGAATGCCCGTGGGAGCGCCTGCGCCAGCTCCGCGAGCGGATCCCGAACATCTGCTTCCAGATGCTCTTCCGCGGCTCCAACGCGGTCGGATACTCGAACTATCCGGACAACGTCGTGGCCGGTTTCGTCAAACACGCGGCGGATTCCGGCATGGATATTTTCCGCATTTTCGATTCGCTCAACTATCTTCCCAACATGGAAGTCGCAATGACCGCCGCCCGCGAACACGGCAAGGTCCTGTGCGAAGCCGCGATCTGTTATACCGGCGACATCAACGACGAAAAACGCGACAAGTATTCGCTGGACTATTATATCGGGAAGGCGAAGGAACTCGAACGGATGGGCGCCCACATCCTCGCCATCAAGGACATGGCAGGCCTATGCAAACCGCTCGCCGCGCGCAAGCTCGTGGCCGCGCTCAAGCAGGAGATCGGCATCCCCATCCATTTCCACACCCACGATACCTCCGGCCTCAACGCGGCCTCGGTCATCGCGGCCTGCAACGCCGGCGTCGATATCGTGGACCTCGCCATCGCCTCGATGTCCGGATCCACCTCCCAACCGAATCTCAACTCGGTGTCCGCCGCGCTCGCCAAGACCGATCGCGATCCGGGCCTCGACTTCGACTCGCTCAACGAACTATCCGACTACTGGGAGGAAGTGCTCGCCTACTACAAGCCCTTCGACTCCGCCCCGCGCGCCGGCACCGCGGAGGTTTACGAACACGAAATGCCCGGCGGCCAATACACCAACCTCCGCGAGCAGGCGAACTCGATGGGCCTCGGCCACCGCTGGCGCGAAATCGCCCGCACCTACGCGGAAGTGAACCAACTCTTCGGCGATATCGTCAAAGTGACCCCATCCTCCAAGGTCGTCGGCGACATGTGCATGTTCCTCGTCACCCGCGGCATAAAGGCGGCCGACGTGCCACATATCAAACCCGGCTCGATGGATTTCCCGGAGTCGGTCATCGATATGCTATCAGGCGGACTCGGCCAACCGGACGGCGGCTGGCCCGCCGACGTGCAGAAAGTCGTGTTAGGAAACCGCAAGGCCACCACCAAACGCCCCGGCGAACTCGCCGAACCGGTGGACCTGGAAACCGTGCGCGCCGAACTGACTAACAAACTCGCCCGCCCCGCCACCGACGACGACCTTTACTCGCACCTGATGTATCCGCAGGTCTTCGCCGATTTCAACGCGTTCAAGGCCCGCTACGACGACCTCAGCGCGCTGCCCACGCCGGCGTTTTTCTACGGCCTCCAGATCGACGAGGAGATCGAGGTGGAAATCGATCCCGGCAAGATCCTCATCATCAAGCTGATCTCCATCGGCGAACCCGACACCGCCGGCCGCCGCACGCTGTTTTACGAACTCAACGGCATGCCCCGCGAATCGGGCGTCACCGATCGCTCCCTCAAATCGGCCGCCGGTGCCTCCCGCCCGAAAGGCGATCCGTCCAACCCCGAGCACGCGTGTTCGCCTATGCCCGGCGTGGTTTCCGAGGTCGCGGTCTCCGTGGGCCGACAGGTCGAGGCCGGCGAGAAACTGGTCGTGCTGGAGTCGATGAAAATGCTAACCACCATCAGCGCGTCCCACGCGGGCGCGGTCACCGAGGTGCTCGTGAAAAAGGGTGATCGCGTGGAAAGCGACGATCTCCTGCTGCGCATCGCGCCCAAAGCGGACTGACCGGCGCGGCAAGGCACGTGGAGCATAGGAGATTCGAACTCCTGACCTTCTCATTGCGAACGAGACGCTCTACCAACTGAGCTAATGCCCCTTGCGCTGCGGCGGGGGCAAGACCACCACAGGCGAACGGATTGCGCAAGCACCAATTTCGCCACCGCGGAAAAATAGTTTCGCCACCCTTGACAATCGGCTTGCATGACCGCCGATGCCGCCTAGAATCCGCCCATGAAGTATCTTTTTCACGGCCTTTCGCTGGTAGCCCTCGCTCTCGCGCTGACCTCCTGTCCCAACTCGGGGACCGGCAGCAGCGGAGCCGTCGGCCCGTACGACGCCCAGGGGAATTACGTCGAGGCATGGGCCGACGATCCCTCAAAATGGCGCTACCCGGCCCGCGGCGTGGGCGACAATGCGGTTGCCAAGGGCGACCTGCCGCCCGCCGATGTGACCCCGCTGCCGCCGTCGGGGGGCAAGCCGGAAATCCTCCTGCCGGGATCAAGCTCCAAGCCCACCCAACCGGACCGCACCATCGCGAGCAACACCACCAAACCGAGGACAACCACCACGACCCGCCCGACGACCACCCGCAGCTCGGGCACCCCTTCTTCGCGGTCCACCACGTCCAAGCCCAAGCCGACCGTCGCCAAGACCACCACCAAGCCGAAACCGAAGCCCAAGCCCACGGTGGCCAAAACCACCCGCCACACCATCAAGAAGGGTGACACCCTCTCGGGCCTTGCCTCGAAATACGGCACCTCGGTTGCCGCCATCCAGAAGGCCAACAACCTTTCCGGCACCATGATCCGCGAAGGCAAGTCCCTCGTGATCCCGCGGAAAAAGTAGGAGGGCCTAACCCGAGCGCGTCCCGCGCCAGCCCCAGCCCGCCATGGACGTCCGGGAGTTCCAACCCTTCGGAACGAGCCATTTGGTAGCCATCGCCGCCACCGTCCTAACCGCCGTCGGGCTGCTCCGCTGGTTCCGTCGGCCGCAAACTCCGGAGTCCCGGAAATGGCTGGCGCGCCGCATCCTTGCGACGGTTTTGTGTACCGCGGTCATCCTCGATCCGATTCTCGCGTGGTGCCGCTTTGGCTCAGACCCCGCAACCGCTTGGACCATCATCCGGGAAAACACCCTGCCGCTTTTCCTGTGCGATGTCGTGGCGGTGATGTTGTCCATCGCCCTCCTAACCGACAACCGCCGCCTGGCGGAAGCCGGGTTCATCTGGAGCATTGTCGGAACCACCCAAGGACTCATCACCCCGACCCTCCGCTTCGATTGGAACTCGCCGGAATACTACGCGTTCTTCGCCGAACACGGCGGCGGACCGATCGCCGGACTGGTTCTCGTCTTCGGCCTCGGTCTCGCCCCGCAGCGCGGCTACTTCTCGCGGATGCTTTGTTGGAGTTGGGGCTACATGGCCGCCATCATGGCGCTCAACTGGGTCTTGGGCACCAACTACGGCTTCCTCAACGGCAAACCCGACGTCCCCACCCCGCTCGACCACATGGGCCCGTGGCCCATCTATCTGCTCACCCTCCAGGCCGTCGCCTTCCCGCTCTATCTGATCCTCGGCGAATCCGCCATCCGGCTCCACAAACGCTTCCCCCATACCGGCGCGGAACGCAGGCCAAGCCCGGGGCGGATAGAGAAGAAATAGGTGGATCGGTTTTGCCAGCGATGCCGGTTCGGCGACGTTTACCTGCTGGACGATCCGCAAATCGGGAACCGGCCGTGGTTTCCGGATTCGTGCTTGGCAGAAGCGCGAACCGCGGCGAGGGTGGGGCCGGATGAAGCTGAGTCTTGAAATGCTGCGGCGGGAGTTGCCCGCGGGCGGATTGTTCGGTGGCGGCGGATGGCGCTGGTCGCCGGAGCCACTGCGCCTGAGCCGTGCCGAGGTGCGCAAGATCCGCAGCCTGGGACATGCGCTCGCGAAGTTTCAACAAGCGTGCGACGCGCTCTATCGGCGCAGCGCCTCCGGAAAAATCCCCGGCTGGCTCGCCTCGCTGTTGGACGCCGGAAAGCCGGACTGGCTGGTGGCCTATCAGCGTGATTCGGGCGCGGCGCACCGGTTGCCGGGAGTCATCCGGCCGGACCTCATTCTAACACCGGACGGTTTCGCCATGAGCGAGCTGGACAGTGTGCCGGGAGGGATCGGCGTGACCGCCTGGCTCTCACAAACCTACGCCGCGGCGGGTTGGAACGTGTTAGGGGGAGCTGACGGCATGGAGGAGGGCTTCCGCAAGCTGCTCCCGGACGGTGGCGCGGTGCTCGTTTCCGCGGAATCGGGCGATTACCGGCCTGAAATGGAGTGGCTGGCCCAGCGGTTGGGCTCCGCATGGGAGGTGGTTGCCGCCGAGGCCTATCAGCCCGACGGACGCGCGGTCTATCGGTTTTTCGAGTTGTTCGACTGGGGTTCGATTCCCTCCGCCCAGGCGCTCGCGGCCGGGGCCGCGGCCGGTTCCTGGCGCGTGACGCCGCCGTTCATCCCGCATCTGGAGGACAAGCTCTGGCTCGCGCTCCTGTGGTCCCCTTCCCTGCGCGGTTTGTGGGAGCAGTCGCTCCGCGGCGCGCATCTCCAGCGGCTTCGGGAAATCGTCCCGTTCGGATGGGTGCCCGATCCCACCCCGCTGCCGCCGCAGGCCGCACTGCCGCGGCTGGGCGTCCATTCCTGGGAGGAGGTCGCGGATTTCAGCCAGAAAGACCGCCGACTGGTGCTGAAAATCAGCGGATTCCACGAAACCGCATGGGGTTCGCGCGGGGTATTCATCGGCCACGATCTATCCGCCGCAGAGTGGCGGAAGCGGCTCCTCCACGCGGTGGCCGAGTCCGGGCGGCAGCCGTGGATGCTCCAGGAATTCCGCGAAGGCCGCCTCATCGAGCACCCGGTTTTCCGCGACGACGGATCGGTCGAGATCCTCCGCGGCCGAGCCCGGATCTGCCCGTATTATTTCACCGACCCCGCCACCGGCGAAACCTCCCTGGCCGGCTGCCTCGCCACTCTCGTGCCCGCCGATAAGAAAAAGATCCACGGCATGCGCGATGGTGTTCTGCTCCCGTGCGTCGAGGGGGAATCCTGAAGCGCGCAGGCTCGGGATTTGAAATCCGAAATCTGAGATTCAGAGATCCTGATCCGAGGCCTTGTTTTCCGCTCCACTGCGTTTGCCGGTCGGAAAATGGTTTGGCACAATTCGCGGCGACAGCCACGTCGATGAATGGTGCTTTCTTTCTGGTTTCCGGATTCTGGTCTCTGGCTTCTTGGCCCGATGGTGCCAAATCATTTTCCGACCGGATCAGGATGTCTGAGATTACAGGTAGGGCATGGCACGCGGTGTTAAAAAGCGAGACGGCCCGGTGGGAGCACCGGACCGTCAGGCATGAAACCAAACCCAGAAAAATTTTCGGCGAAGGCGCCGCCTCAGACGAGGCCGGCCTTCTTGAGGGTGGCATACACCCCGTTTTTGTTCATCGTCTTGAGCGCGCGGCAGCTCAGCTTCATCCGCACGTAACGGCCGAACTCCGGCACCCAGATCCGCTTTTCCTGCAGATTCGGGGAAACGGTGCGCTTGACCACCTTGGTGACGTGACGACCGATACCGCCCTTCTTCTTGGCCAAACCGGAACGATGGATACGCCCGCCAACGCGGACTTGGGTACCTCTGATTGTGCAAATACGAGCCATAACTGTGTGTGGGAAAGGGGTTGCGGGGCGCGAAGGATAACCGGCGACCCCAACCCGTCAAGGGAAATTTTTTCAAAATCCGAAAACCGGCCGATTTCCCTGCGGTTTTCCCGCGCGTTCGCGGTGATTCCATCCGCCGTTCTCGGGAATATCGGGTTGCGGCGGGTACCGATCCGGGCTAACATCCCCGCCATGACACCGTTTCCGCCGTTTTCCGCCATCCGGGAGCGTTTCAGCGTGGCCGCAGCCGCTGCCGCGGCGCTCGTCATCCAGTCCGCCACGGCCAATGACACGGCCGTCAATGCGGCAGCCTATGGACCGGAACCCGTGGCCGGCCTGAACGGCGAGGAGTCGGTGATCCGCATGGAAAGCGAGAAAATCGACATCACCTTCGGCCGGGAGGAATCCAAAGTCCATTGCCGGTTCGTATTCCGCTCCGGCGAGAAATCTCGCGAGGTCAAGCAGGTTCTCGGGTTTCCGGACCACGAGGGAAACGACGTCAACGCGATCATCCGCATGGTGACCAAAGTGGACGGGAAAGAGGTGGCCTCGCAAAAGCAAAGCGGCTGGTTCCGCATGGACCGCGAGGGGCCGGCAACGCTCGGTGCCGCACCGGAAGGCGAAGACACCGTGAAAACCGAATTCCACACCGTGCCCGTCACGTTTCCGCCAGACCGCGATGTGGTCGTGGAGCGGATCTACACCGTGGCGAACGGCGGCTCGGTCCGGGGTGACAAGACATTCTACTACACCACCCGCACCGGTGGCGTCTGGCGGGGAACGATCGGCCGCGCGGAATTCACAGTGACGCTGGACGGCTGGACGATGGACGAGCTGGCCTTCGAGGACGGCCCGCAAACCGTTGCCCCGCGGATCCAGGCGGGGTTTTCATCGCCCAACAAATCCGAATGGACCATCGAGTCGCCGACGCGCATGACCCTCGTTTGGAAAAACTTCGAGCCCGCGGTCCATCAGACCCGCCAGGGCATCCGGCTGGCGACCTGGGTGGGCAAGGATTGGCGGACATTGCGGTGAGAATCCCTCGGTTTTGCCTTTACCCGGCGCGTTTCCGTTGCTAGACGGTTGGGCCATGAGCGACCGCATCCAAGATATGCCGCATGGCGACCGCCCGCGCGAGAAGCTGGCCCAGTTGGGACCCGCCGCGCTGAGCAATGCCGATCTGCTGGCGCTTTTCATCTCGTCCGGCACGAAAAACCGCAGCGCGATCGATATCGGACGGGACCTCATCGCCAAATACGGTTCGATGAGCGCGCTCGGCGCGACGCCCGTCGCCGAATTGGCCAAGGAGCGCGGCCTCGGCCTGGCCAAGGCGTCGAAGCTCGCGGCCGCGTTCGAACTGGGCGTCCGGGTGGCCCGCGAGCAGGTCCAGACCAGCCCTCTCGACACCCCGGAGCGGATCCACGAATATTTCGGACCGCAACTCGCCCATCTGGCGCAGGAACAAGTTCTGTCCATCCCGGTCGATTCGCGGCTGCGCCACATGGGGACCTCGGTCGTTTCCGTGGGAACCGTCAATGAATCCAGCGCCCACCCGCGGGAAATCCTCCGGCCGGTGATCACCCGCGGGGCCTATGGTTTCATCCTGGTCCACAACCACCCGTCGGGCGATCCGAGTCCGAGCCGGGCGGACGAGGCGATCACCCGCCGTGTTTCGGAGGCCGCCAATCTGATGCAGGTCCGTTTCATCGACCATGTGATCATCGGCCGTCCCTCGCCGGGGAGAACGCCGTATTTTTCCTTCCGAGAGGCGGGGCTGATCAGCGGCTGAGACCGGATTCCGGATGATTTCCGGATGTTGCAAACCGCCGTGACCCGGCTAGTGTGGCCCCGCACGCCTCCCACGATGACCCGCCTCCACCTGCTCCGGAACCTCCGAACCCTCGCCTATCTGCTGGTGCTGGCGGCGGTGCTGGCCGGCACCGGATTCGTGGTGTGGGCCAATCAGACCGGCCTGCCGGCCACCTGGCGGGCGAAAATCGAGGGCGAGCTATCCAAACAAGGCATCCACGCCTCCATCGGCGGCCTGAGTTTCAACCCGCTCCAAGGCATCGTGGCCCGCGATGTGGTCCTGTTTTCCGACCCCGCCCACAAGTGGGAGTTCTGCCGACTCGAACGGCTGCTCATCGACGTCGATAAGACCAAAATCGCCCGCGGGGTGGTTCAGCTAACAAAGATCGAAATCAGCGAGGCCGATATCAGCCTCCGGGTGGAACCGGAAAACTCACCGCCGGAAACCCTGGAAATCAAGGACCTCAGCGGCACCCTGGTGATGCCCGGCGGACGACTGATCGAGCTGCGCAACACCCGCGCCACCGTCGCCGGGTTCAAGGTGAATCTCGGCGCCCGGCTGCTGAAATTCCGCCCCACCGGCGAACCGGCGTCCGAAGACACCGGAAAACAGGGGCGCCTGCTCGCCATCACCCAGGCTCTGCGGGAGCTGCGCAATTGGAAATTCGCGCCCGATGATCCGCCGTCCGTGCGCTGCTTCATCGAGGGCGATCTATCCGACTGGTCCACCCTCGTGGCCCGCGTGGCTCTCAAGGCCCGCGACGTCGAGAAAAACGGCCATGTGATCGCCCGTTTGGAAACCGAGGGCACTCTAACCAGCGGACTGGTCAGCCTGACCTCGGTGCGCGCCACCGACCGCCACGGCACCTTCGAGGGTCGGGTGGATTACGACGTCCACGGCCGCGAGGGGATCTTCGATCTAACATCATCGGTGAACATGCCGCGCCTGCTCCGCTCCTGGGCCGGTCTATCCACCCTTGAGGCTATCACCTTTTCCGGAGGGCAGATGTTGGAAACGGAGGGCACCTTCCGGCTCCAGCCCGGCGCGCCGCCGCTGGTCCGCATGACCGGCCGCGCCCACTGCACCGATGTCACGGTCAAGGGCGTTCCCTTCGACGTGGTGGAAGGATCGTTCGCCTGGCGTGACGACCAACTCTATCTGCGGGATCTGCTGTTCAAACGCCCCGACGGCGAGGCCCGCGGCAAGGCGATGATCCAATGGCCGCTGGTCCGGATGGCCCTGCGCACCAGCCTGCCGATCCCGGTTTACCGGCCGTTTTTCGTGGGCCAGCCGCTGGAACCGGTGCTCAACGACTTCGGAGAACTTCCCAAGGCCGCGGTGGATGTCACGCTGGAGGGCGGATTCGACGCCACCGACCACCGGTCGTGGGCCTACACCGGGACCGGGCGCGTCGCGAACATGACCTTCCGCAAGGTCCCCGTCGATACCGCGCGATGTTCGTTTTCTGTTAGCCACAACGAGCTGGATTTTTACGATGGAACGGCCGTGTTCAACTTCCGCGACTACGCGATGCGCAAGGCCCACAACGGACCCGCCACCGGACTGGTGACGGCGGAGCGGATCCGGTTCGACGGACCGACCAAAACCGTGTCGGTGGTCAATGTCTCCGGCACCGCCTGGGCCGCTCCCGTGGTCAGGACATTCGCCCCCGCGATCGCCGACTCGCTGGAGATCTATCATTTCCGCCAACCGCCGGTGCTGTCCGCCAGCGGCATCGTCGATGTCACCCCCCAGCAGCGGACCGCCCTAACGGTCGCGTTCCGGTCCAAGGACCCGGCGGACTACGAGTTTCTCGGCAAGCCGATCACCCTCGATCACCCCTCGGGCAAAGTCCACATCCGCGGTCCGCGGGTGCTCATCGAGGATCTGGATTTCGAATCCTTCGGCGGCCCGGTCAAGGCGCGGATTACCGTGGCCCCGGAAAAACGGATTACCTGCGAGGCGAGCTGGACCGATCTATCCATGCATGGCCTCAACGAGACCTATCAGTTCAACATGGGAGGCGGCGGCCAGCTCACCGGACGCATCGAACTCGATTTCACGGAGGGAAAAATCGAGACTCTATCCGGCAACGGGCTGGCCTCGCTGGAAAATTCCGTGCTGTTTTCCGCTCCCATCGCGGGACCGCTGTCCGGCGTGATTTCCAAGGTGCTGGACGACAAACGGGCCGGCTTCGAGCGCGCCAAAAGCGCGTTCTGTACCTTCACCATCAAGGACGGGGTCCTTTTCACCAAGGACTTCCACACTTCCACCACCTCGCTGGTCTTCGCCGCCGACGGTTCGGTCGATCTAACCAAGAAGACGATTGACGCCAACGTCCGGGTCAACGCCCGCGGATTGTTAGGAATCGTCACGCTGCCGTTGCGGCCGTTCTCCGGGCTTTTCCAATTCCGCGGCACCGGACCGCTCGGCAAGCCGGAATGGATCAACGAGCCGGTCACCGCTCCACCACCCGAACAGGAAACCCTGCTCAATCCGCCGAAAGCCACTCCGGTGGAACCCGCTACCGAAACCCGGAGGCGCATCCGGCGATAGCGCGGGCCGTTATTGGATGAATTCAGATCGCCCCGGCCGACATCGTGGACATTACCATGTATAGATATTTCACCCACACGGGGTGTTTTGACCACTTCGGGCGGTCGATTTTTTCCAACTCCTGCTTGCGCGCCACCCGCCCCCATGGCACTTTCGGGCCGTGCGGTGGCCCGTCCCGGACCGTCGCCATAGCCCAACCAACACAGCCATGACAGAACCACTTTCGAACCCATCCGGACTGGAGCCCACCACCGGCTTCACCAACCCTTCCGTGGCCCAAGCGGCCAATGACCTGCGCACGGCGGCCGGCGAAAAGGCCAAGGAACTCGCCCAGTCGATCACCACCCAAGCCGCCGCGCTCAAGGAACGCGCCGTGGAATCCGCCCAACATTTCCGCGAAGTGGCCACCGAGAAGGCGTCCGCCTTCAAGCAGACCGCCGCCGAAAAGGCCGAGTCCCTGCGCATCGCGGCCGCGGAACGCGCGCACCGCCTTCAGGAGTCCGCCGCGGAACAGTGGTCGCACACCTGCGAGCGCGGCAAAGACATCCAGATCACCGCCGAAGACTACATCCGCCAGAACCCCACCAAATGCGTCGTAGGCGCGCTCGGTCTGGGCATTCTGATCGGCCTGATGGTGCGCCGCTAACCACCCGATTCTAACCAATACGGGTTCACATCCCAAACGGCACCGTCTGGGACAAGGGAGCGCGCATGAGCCATCCAGCGGATAACGATACGGCAAACCGCCCCGGACCATCCCCGGTCGGCGGTGCCGGAAACTCGTGGTCCGCCGCCCTCGCGACACTCGTTTCCGCCAGAATCGAACTGCTGCGTCACGAGTCCCGCGAGGCGGCCGGCGCTTGGGCGAAAACCGCCGTCCTGCTCGCCGTGGCCGCGGTTGCCGCGTTGGTCGCATGGCTGGCCATCGTGGCGGGCACCGTGGCCGCCCTCGCCGCCGCCACCGGATGCGCGTGGTATTGGCTCGCGCTCGGCGCGGCCCTGCTCCATCTGATAGGCGCCGGTTGCTGCCTGATGGCGGCCCGATCCTCGAAACCTCCGGCGTTTCCGCTGACACGCAACGAATTCACCAAAGACCGCGAATGGTTGAAATCCCTGGCCACACCCCGGAAATAGCCCGCCTCATCGAGGCGAGCGACGCTTCCCGCGCCCGACTGGGCCGGGAGGTGGCCGTGCTGCGCCAGCGGCTCGACGCCCCGGCCAAAGTCGTCCGTTCGGTCCGCGCCTTTCCGCTTCGCTGGGTCGGCGGCGCCCTCGCCACCGGAGTCGCCTCGGTGTGGCTGCTCCGCCGGAAACCCGCGCCCACCGCCCGCCGCAAGTCCAAAGGCCCAGCCGGACTGCTCCTTTCGCTCGCCATCGCCGCCGCCAAGCCGGCCTTGAAATCCTGGGCCACAAAACAGGCCAAACGCCTCCTTATCGAACAACTTTCCCGCGTCTCGAAACCCACCCCTGACAACCTTCCCGCTGATTCGGGGTTCCAAATCCGCAGATAACCCAACTCCATCCACTCCCTAACCATGCCAGGCCACCAAGTCCTCGACCACGTCGATCAGTATCTCCAGCTCGGTCGTGAATACGATTGCTCCGACATCCATCTGCCCACTTCGTTTCCCCCGGCATGGCGGCGCTTCGGCCAGCTCAACCCGATCTGGGAAGATCACCCTCCGCTTACCCCCGAAGACACCGACCGCCTCGCCCGCTCGTTCCTCGGCCCTAACGAGTGGCAGCGCCTCCAGGAGAGGGGCGACGTGGACTTCGCCTACGCCAATGTCCACGGCCGCTACCGCGCCTCCGTCGTCAAACAACGCCTCGGCTACGACATGGCCTTCCGCGTGATCAACACCAAGATCCGCACCATGGAGGAAATCAACCTCCCCATGGAGCATCTGGTCCCACTCACCCGCTATCAGAACGGCCTGATCCTCGTCACCGGATCGGTCGGCTCCGGCAAGTCCACCACGCTCGCCGCCCTCGTCGATTTCGTCAACAAGGACCGCGAGGACCACATCCTCACCCTCGAGGATCCCATCGAATACGTCTTCGAGTCCAAAGGCTGCCACGTCAACCAGCGCGAGGTCCACACCCACACCGAGTCGTTCGCCAAAGCCCTCCGCGGCGCGCTCCGCGAAGACCCGGACGTCATCATGGTCGGTGAAATGCGCGACCTCGAGACCATCCAGCTCGCCCTGACCGCCGCGGAAACCGGACACCTTGTGTTAGGCACGCTCCACACCGGCAACGCGCCGCGAACCCTCGACCGCGTGCTCGACGTGTTCCCCACCGACCAGCGCGACCAGATCCGGATCATGGTCTCGGAATCCCTGCGCGGCATCCTATCCCAACAACTCGTTCCCCGCCTGGACGGCACCGGCCGCGTCCTCGCCCTGGAACTCCTCGTCAACACCCCGGCCGTGGCCCACTGCATCCGCGAGGGGAAAACCTTCATGCTCCCCGGCGTCATGCAAACCGGCAAAAACGTCGGCATGATCACCATGGACGAGTCCCTCCGCCAGCTCTACATCCGCGGCATCATCACCCGCGAGGAGGCGATGTACCGCGCCGAAGACAAGATCCAGATGCGCGAGTTTTTCCAATCCTAACCACCCGCGCCCCGCACCCGAAACCCCGTCCCCTTTCCCGCCATGGCCCAGATCGACGAACTCTTCCGCTACCTCATCGCCAACAAAGGCTCCGACCTTCATCTATCCGAAGGACAGCCGCCGAAAATCCGCGTCCACGGCGCGGTCACCGCCATTCCAGACAAGGAGATCCTCGCGGGCGAACCGTTCCTCAACCTGCTCTCGGAAATCTGCGATCCCAAGGCGTTCAAACGTTACCTGGACACCGGCGACCTCGACTTCGCCTATGAAATGGACGAGGACTCGCGCTTCCGTTGCAACTACCTCAAGCAACAGAACGGCCTCGCGGCGGTGTTCCGTCTGATCCCCACCGAAATCGCCCCGCTGGAAGCCCTCGGCGTGCCCTCCGTGGTCAAGGAATTCGGCCACATGCGCTCCGGACTGGTCCTCGTCACCGGCCCCACCGGCTCGGGCAAGTCCACCACCCTCGCCGCCCTCCTCGACTACATCAACACCAATTTCAACCGCCACATCATCACCATCGAGGAACCCATCGAGTTCATCCACCGCAACAAGCGCTCGATCATCACCCAACGCGAGGTCCCCGTCCAAACCCCGTCCTTCGCCGACGGCCTCCGCGCCTCCCTCCGCGAGGACTCGGACATCGTGCTCGTCGGGGAAATGCGCGACCTCGAAACCATTTCGCTCGCCCTAACCGCCGCGGAAACCGGCCTGCTCGTCTTTGGCACCCTGCACACCAACAACGCCCGCAAGACCGTTGACCGTATCATCGACGTCTTCCCCGCCGACCAACAATCCCAGGTCCGCACGATGCTCGCGGCCTCGCTGCGCGGCGTCGTCGCGCAGCTCCTCTGCAAGCGCGTGGACCGCCCCGGCCGGACCGCCGTCCACGAAATCATGTTCGCCACCCCCGCGGTCTGCGCCATCATCCGCGAGGGCGCCACCCAAAAGCTCTACGATGTGATCACCGGCGGCAAATCCGAAGGCATGCAGTTCATGGACGAGTCGATCTGGACCAAGCTCCGCGAAGGCATCATCTCGCCCGAAGAAGCCTATATGAAAGCGATCGACAAGACCCGCTTCAAGAAGTTCCTTCCCGCCCACCTCTCGCACCTCGGCGATGCCTCCGGCGAAAGCCCGCTCGAACACTGATCCGCATTTCGACCGTGAGCCCGGAAGCCGATAGATCGTTCTACGAAGCCTGGCTCCGCCGCACCCGCCGCCAACTCAACGCCAGCGGCAGGCTCACCCAGATCGCCACCGTGCTCGCCCACGATCTCGGCGGTGGTGCGGACCACTGGATCGCCCGCCTCCGGGAAATCCTGGACGGCACCGCGAACCCGAGCCTGGATCTGCTGATCCGGATCGAGGGCTTCCTATCCGTCCCGCGCGATGACGCCCCGGAGCCCGGCCCCAGCCTCTTCTGAAAGCGTCCAACCCTCCACACACGCCCCTCGTCTCCATGAGCCTCCGCCTTTCCATCCTTTCGGCCGTCGCCGCCATCACCGCCACAGCACCTTTGCTTCAGGCGGCTCCGCCATCCCGCCCTAACATCGTTTTCGTGTTCGCCGACGACCACGCGCTTCAGGCGATCAGCGCCTACAACTACCGCGGGCTCTCCCTCAACCAAACCCCCAACATCGACCGCCTCGCCGCCCAGGGAGCCATCTTCCGCAACAACTTTTGCGGAAACTCGATCTGCTCCCCCAGCCGCGCCACTGTTCTAACCGGAAAACACAGCCACCTCAACGGCGTCACCGCCTGGCAGAAGTTCGACGGCTCCCAGTTCACCTTCCCAAAAGCCCTCCAGCAGGCGGGCTATCAAACCGCGATCTTCGGGAAATGGCACCTCGTTTCCAATCCCACCGGATTCGACGAATGGATGGTCCACCCCGGTCAAGGGTCCTACTACAACCCGGATTTCATCACCCCGCAGGGCAACAAACGGATCAACGGCTACGCCACGGACGTCACCACCGACCTCGCGCTCGATTTCATCAAACGCAACAAGGACGCCGGCAAGCCGTTCCTCGTGATGTGCCAATACAAGGCCCCGCACCGCACCTGGCAACCCGCGCCCGCCAACCTGAACCTCAACAAAGACCGCAAATACCCCGAGCCCGCGACCCTCTTCGACGACTACGCCGGCCGCTCCGCCCCGGCTTCCAAACACAGGATGGGAATCGACCGCCACATGCGCATGGACTACGATCTCAAGTACCCCGCCGACAAAATCTTCGAACTCGGACGCATGACCGACGACCAACGCCGCGATTTCATGGCGGCCTATCAGGAGGACAACCGCGCTTTCGAGGCCGATCCCCCCACCGGAAAGGATCTCGTCCGCTGGAAATACCAACGCTACCTCCGCGATTACCTCGCCTGCGTCGCGTCCATCGACTCCAATGTCGGCCGCCTGTTGGATTATCTCAAGGAAGCCGGATTGGAACGCGATACCATCGTGGTCTATAGCTCCGACCAAGGGTTCTATCTGGGAGAACACGGCTGGTTCGACAAACGCTGGATGTATGAGGAATCCTTCCGCATGCCCCTGCTTGTCCGCTGGCCCGCCGTGGTCAAACCCGGCACCTCGGTCAGCCAACTCACCCAGAACATCGACTTCGCCCCCACCTTCCTCGAAGCCGCCGGCGTCGCCGTCCCGCGGGAAATCCAGGGCGTCAGCCTCGTCCCCCTGCTCAAGGGCGAATCCCCGCCCTGGCGCGACGCGCTTTACTATCACTATTACGACGGCCCCGGCGAACACGGAGTCGCCAAACACTACGGCATCCGCACCGAACGCCACAAACTCATCCGCTACTACGCCGATGCCGACAACACCTGGGAGCTGTTCGACCTCGAAAAGGACCCCAACGAAATGAAATCCGTCTATGACGATCCCGCCTACGCCGCCATCCGCGGGGAGCTGACCAAGAAACTCGACCAACTCAAAACCCAATACGCCAACCCCATCCGCACCGAGGCCGAGGAAAAAGCGTACCTTTCAAAACAAGCGGGGAAATGAAGCCCGCGTGAGATCCCGTGGCCGCGGCGCCCCGCTGGGATGCGCCTGTGGCCTCCATCCGCCCTCCATCCCTGGTGCGTCACGCTCCGGAAATCCGAATCATTTTCCGCGGAGGGTTGACCACCGGCGGGAAACCGTTACAATCCGCCGCATGACAGCGGTGGAAGCAGCCAACAAGATCTTAGACACGATGCTCGGGCACCTCGGGTTCTCGGCGAACATCGAGGTTCAGGAAACCGGCGACGGCCCATGCCTCCAAATCCATACGGGAAACAGCGAGGCGCTGATCGGCCACGACGGCGACCGGCTCGACGACCTCCAATACCTCGTCAACCGCATCCTGCGGCGCCACTTTCCCAGCGCGGAGCGGGTCAAGGTGGACTGCGAGCATTTCCGGTCAATCCAGGAGGATCACCTGCAGGAAGAGGTCCGGAGCATCGCCGAACGGGTGAAAACCACCGGAAAAGCCTACCACATGCGCCCGCTCAACGCCTACTACCGGCGGCTGGTCCACAACGCGCTGCTCGGCCACCCCGATGTGGTTTCCCATTCTCCGGACGGTGACGACCGCCTGAAACGCATCACCATCGCCCCTAAATAATGCCCCGCGAATCCTCCCTGAAGCGTGTTTTGTTCGACTGCGGCACCCGTGACGCCACGGCGTCGGCCGGGTTGTTCGTGCTGCGGGCGTCGGTGGGCCTGATGATGCTGCTCGGGCACGGATCATCGAAACTCCGCGGGTTCCAGGACATGAAGGACGGTTTCTATGTGCCGGACTTTTTCCCGTTTTCCCTGATGTCGCCGCCGGTCAGCCTGATGTTGACGATCGGCGCGGAGGTCGGCGCGGCGGCGCTGCTGGTGCTGGGCCTGATGACCCGGCCGGCGGCGTTCGTGCTGGGCTTCGCGATGGTGGTGGCGGCCTTCGGCGTGCATGGAACGCATCCGTGGGTGTCGATGGGCGGTCCGAGCAAGGAAATGGCGCTGCTCTATCTGTTCCCCGTGCTGGCGATCCTGCTTTCGGGAGCCGGCGGACTGTCGCTGGACGCCGCAATCTATCAGGAAAAGAAGCGCCAGTATTGGTAGTCCCGGAACCGCGTTTGGAGCGCCCCAGCCATGAACTACCGTGAGGCGATCGACTGGCTGTTCGGGACCCAATGGTTCGGGATCAAGCTCGGCCTCGATGGTCCGCGCCGCCTGCTCCGGCAATACCTGGCGTTTCCCGCCCACGGCGTCACCGTGATCCACGTGGCCGGCACCAACGGCAAGGGCAGCACCTGCGCGATGATCGATGCCATCTCCCGCGCCTGCGGCCGCCGCACCGGGCTTTTCACCTCACCTCACCTGATCGACTTCCGCGAGCGGATCCGGGTGAACGGCGTGGAAATCCCGGAAGACGCCGTGGCCGCCGGTTTGACGGGGTTGCGCGAACTCTGCGCCACCCTGGATCCCCACCCGACGTTTTTCGAAATCTCGCTGGCCCTGGCGATGCGGTGGTTCCGCGATCGCGGCTGCGAGGTGATCGTGTTGGAAACCGGGATGGGCGGGCGTTTCGACGCCACCACCGCCGTGCCCGCCGACGTCTGCGCCATCACGCCGATCGGCATGGACCACACGCAATATCTCGGTGACACGCTGGAAGCCATCGCCGCGGAAAAGGCTGGGGTGTTTCTCCCTGGAAAACCCGCCGTCAGCGCGCCGCAGGCACCCGCCGCGCGCGCCGTGCTGGAGCAGGCCGCCAACGAAACCCGCACACCCTTGAGCTGGATCGAAGAGCCTCTGCTAGGCTATCCGCTCGCCCTGCGCGGCCCCCATCAGGCATGGAACGCGGCACTCGCCGTGGCCGCTCTGGACCTCGCGAAAATCCCGCTTTTCTACGACAGCATCCGCTACGGCCTCGAACGCACCTCATGGCCGGGCCGCTTCGAGGTATTTCCGCCATCCGCATCGGGCCGGGAAGTGGAAATCATCCTCGACGGCGCGCACAATCCGCATGCGGCGGTCACCCTGGCGGAAACCTGGCAAACCGTCTATCCGAACCGCAAGGCCGCGCTGGTGTTCAGCGCCGTAGCGGCGAAGGACATCGCGGGCATCCTCGCGCTGCTCGCGCCCATCGCCTCGTCCATCCACCTCTGCCCGGTGGCCACCCCGCGCGCCGTGACCACCGCCGAACTCGCCGACGCCCTCCCCGCCGAAGCTCCGCCCCATCGCGAATTCCCGGATTTCCGCGCCGCCCTGGACGCCGCCTGCGCCACCGGCGATCCGGTTCTCGTGGCGGGATCGCTGTTTCTCGTGGGCGAGGCCCGCGCCTACCTAACCGGAGCGGAGTTCCAAAGCTCCACCCAGTGAGGGGGGCGTTGGTTATTGGTTATTTGTTATTTGTTATTAGGTCGCTGGTTCTTTCGAATATCCTTCGCGTCGGCCGGTCCGTGTTCCGCCTGCCGAACCCCCTCATTCGCAAAATGCGAATGAGCTGCCCCCCAATAACCCATAACGAATAACAAATAACGCCTACCCCATCACACGCTTTCCTCGGCATCCGGCTCCGGCACCACCGGCGTCCACGGATGCAGATAGTGATGGTGCCCGTGCCAGTCCGGCAGCGCGTAGGCGGATGCCGCCACCGTGGCAATGTAGATCGCCGGCACCACCAGGATCGAGAGACCGAACGTGCCCAGCGCCATCAGCACCGACACGAATCCGGTCAGGATGTTGCCACCCACCAGCAGGCCGATCCCGACCACATAGTGGTGTTTGTAGAGATGGCCCAAGCCGGGCAGGATACTGAGCATGGCCGCCACCCGGTCGCGGTCCACGGTGTTTGATTGCGGAACGGATTCACTCATAAGAATACCTCCTTTGCTTCTCCAACATGCCCCCATCCCGCCCGAAGGCAAGGGAAATCGTCCGCTAGGCCGCATATTTCGCTATCCACCAATATAACGTTATCCAAAAATCCAGCCTTGTTGGGAATTTCAATCTCGCCAAAAGGCCCGGGCGCACCCATCATCCCGCCATGAAACGTCCATCCGGCGCATTTGTGGTGGCCATGGGATTGCTCGCGGCGGCGGGTGGCGCGGGCGCGTGGACTTGGCACAAGGCGAACAGCGTGCCCGCCACCGTGTGCGCCAAAGGCGAGTTTTGGGAGTCGGTTCGGCATCGCGAACCGAGGAAGATCCCGCCGCCGACTCGTGAGGAGCTGGCTCGGCTGCGAGAATTGGCACTGGAAACCAAGGCCCGGATGATCGCGAAATATCCGCTGCTGGCTGTGGAAATGCACCCGGTGCCGGACGAAGAGAACGCCTTCCGGTTGTTGTATCAACTCGGACAGGAATTCGGAGATCACCAGGTGACGATCTCCCCACAGTTGAAGAAACTGTTGGAATGCCCCGATCTTCCCGACGTGGAAACCGCCAACGCCGCCCTTGCGGAGAACGCGGACTTCATTTCCCGGATCGAGCGGATCGCCGCCCTGAAAACGCGCTCCAGCGCCAACATGCCCAAGGACTATGTTGGCTTCGTTTCCGGTGTGGCCTGCAAAACCGCGTCGGATGTTTTCCTGTTCAAGGCCAGGCTCGCGGCCCGCGATGGCGACCGGGAGGAGACATTCCGCCTGGTTGCCGCCACACGCAATCTGGCGGACCACTACCATCAGCTTGAAACGCCCAACCTGCTAACCGAAACACTCACGATTCTGCTGGATCTCGGTGTCAGAACCTCCGCGTTCAAGCACCTCGTTCCCGAATTCCACGAGCCCGCCGATCTCGAACGGTGGCAGGATCTCCTGAAAGCCGATGGGTATTCGCCCGCGGATTTCGCCCATGTTTTGCGGGGCGAATGGCATTCGACGAACCAGCTCATTTTCAGCACCATCAATCCCCGAAGTCCGGATTCGCCACCCGATCCGGAAGCTCTCGCGGAAGTTTTCGCCCGGGCCTACAGCGACAAAATCGCCGGCCTAACCCGAGCCGGCGCGGATTTCGGATCGCTCGCTTCCTGTGCCGACATGATGCCGGGCGATCATCCCGAACTCTCTCCGCAAAGCCGGAAAATCACGGAGATCTTCAGTGTGGGCTCCGGTGCCTGGGGCAAGGGATACTCCCGCGCCGCCACCTTCGCCCACCAATCCCAGGCCGCCATCGAACTGTTGCGCCTCGAACAAGCCGGAACACCGCTGGATCCCGCCCTCTGCGCCACCGTCACCCGCGACCCGGTCACCGGCCAGCCGTTCGTCCTCAACCCTGCCACCCGCGAGCTGTCCGCCCCTTTCGGCGCCGATCCCGATATCAAGCCGCTGGCGCTGCCCCGTTAGAATGCCTCAAAACCCCTGAAATTAAGGACTTTCGGAAGGTCTGGCGTATGAAATCCCGAATCGTGACGCCCGCCCCCGGACCAAAGTAGCCGGAATTGGACCATGATGACCGGACGGATCGGGACATTTCCGGATTTCTGAGGAAAAACACCCGAAATTCGGGGGATGTGGCCGATTTTGGGACCTATTGGCCGATTTTGGGACCTCTTAATCCTTCCAAAACCCGAAATTTCAGCGAATCTGAACTCGTTCCGCGGCTGCTACGGCATCCCGGAATGACAACTCCCAAACGAGTTTAGCGACTCAAGCAAGGTCTGGCTTCCGGGGGGGAGCCTACCAAAGCCTCGCGGAACCGTTGGGATTGAAAAGAGAGCGCGCGTTGAGAACTCCGGGGGGATTTCCGACGCGCGCTTTTTATTTGCCCCGGAAGGCGGGGCGGCCGGATGCGGAAATCATCCCCTCATCCTCCGGTATCCGTCTCCCGGCTGATCTTTTATATCTTTCAGTTGAATCTTGATCGATTCATATGTATTTTGGGCCAATGGGCGATTCAGGCATCCCATCATGAGGGCGGTTGATTGGTCGCATCGGACATCGCTGGATCCCCTCCCATTTCACGGCGCGGTGTTGGAAAACCGGTGCAATCGTGGAAAAAACCGTCATGATGGCCGATTTTGGGACCACTTGGCCGAATTTGGGACTTCTTAATTCTTCCAAAACCCGAAATTTCAGCGATTCTGAAGTCGTTCCGCAGCTGCTGCAGCTTACCGGAACGACAGTCCTGAGCGAGTTTAGCGATTCGAGCCAGGTTCGGTTCCCGGGGGGGAGCCGGCCGATGCCACGCGGGGCCGCCAGAATTGAAAAGAGAGCGCGCGTTGAGAATTCCGGGGGGACTTCCTACGCGCGCTTTTCTTTTGTACGTCGGGTGCCGCCACCGGAGAATGGCCGCTTGCCGCTGCGATACGAACCCGGGGGTTCCGTTGCCACTGAACCCGAAATCGGAAGTTGTCATGACTGGTGCATCCATTTTTTCCACTGAGCAACTGAAAATCACTGATTCCACTGAAGTGATTTTTCCTTCAAAAAATCAGTTTCCTCAGTGGATCCCAGTCTCTCAGTGGAAAATCGAGCGTCCAAACTACCCTGAACTTCGGATTTCGGGCTGAATGCTCCCGAAAGAAAACCAATCAAAAATGTAAATTCCGCTTGACAATACGGAGTTGGCTTGCGTTTCCTCGGCCCATGCTCAAGTGCGTCTATTGCGTCCGGCGGCTTCCATCGCTTACGGTGGAAGAGTTTTACGATTACTGGCTCAACAAGCACGGCCCGTTGGTTAGAAAGCACGCGCCATCGGTCGGCATGAAGCGATATGTCCAAAGCCACACCATCCAGAATCCGGTTCTCAACGCGGCCGCACAGCAGCCGCGCGGCATTTCGGAAATGTATGACGGAATCACGGAAGTCTGGTGGGATAGCCCGGAAGCGTTGATTGCCGGACTTCAGACGCCGGAGGGACAGGAGGCGAACCGGATTCTATCCGAGGATGAGGCGCGCTTTGTGGACTGCGCGAATTCCGCGATCTTTTTCACCATAGAGCACACAATCTTCGAATTCCAAACCCAACTACCATGAAATCACCACGCCTTCTCTTCCTGTGCGCCTGGTCCTTAAGCGCGCTCCCGGTTCTTGCGGACGGCTTCTATGTACCCGTCCAGGCTCCTGAGGCCACCGCACGCGGCAACGCCTGGCTCGCCACCGCCGACACCGCTTCCGCAGTCTATTACAACGCCGCGGGTCTGACCCAACTGCGCGAGGCCGAGGTCGTTGTGGGGGCCTATGGAATCCGCCTCGGCATTGAAGCGGAAACCGCATCCGGCAATTACGAAAACGACGCCACCTGGAACGTGTTGCCCCAAATCTATGGCGCGGTTCCGTTGAACGACAAATGGGTTATGGGATTCGGGCTGAACACGCCCTACGGACTGGCCACCGATTGGGGAAGCAACACCCAGTTCCGCATGCTGGCGATTACCACCGAGTTGGAATACATGACCGGCTGGCTGGTGATGGGCTATCAGTTGACCGATACCCTGTCCATCGGCGGCGGCATGGGCATCCACCACGCGGACATGAGTCTCCGGCAGGGATTGTCTCCGCTGCCCGCATCCGACGCGCTGGAGTTCAACGGCGACGGCCAGGCCCTGAGCTGGACGCTGTCGGCCATGTGGAAACCCAACGAGTGCCATTCATTCGGGTTGGTTTACCGGAGCATGAGTGATTTTTCGTTGGAAGGCCGGACGCGCGCGACGGTGTTTCCGATGGAGTTGCCAGCCTCGGTCGATCTGATCACGCCCGCCAATCTCGCATTCGGCTACGCGTTCCGGCCCAACTCGGACTGGTCGTTCGAAGCCAACATCGAGTGGGTGAATTGGGAGGAACTCAACACCCTCGTCCTTTCCCAGGCCGGGCTCCCGAATACCGCGCTGCCGTTCAACTGGGATTCCAATTTCATTTATTCCGTGGGCTGCACCCGGTTCCTCGACAACGGCTGGCACATCAGCGCCGGCTACAATTTCATCGAGAACAGCCAACCGGACGCGACGTTCAATCCCGGTGTCTCGGATGCGGACCGCCATTGGATCAACGTCGGATTCGGACGGAAAACCGAAACATTCGATTTCAACTTCGCCTATCAATATGCATTCTCGGATCGTGACGTTCACGGATCGCCGGGCGGCATGGCGGATGGCAAATACAAGTCGAGGTTCAACGGACTGATGCTGGATTGCAGGTGGCGGTTCTGAAAGTGCCACCACCCCCAACCGCGCAACGGCTCAGAGGATCCGCTGGATCCGGGCCACTTCCTGCCGTTGGAACTCGGTCGGCCGGACCCCGTAGAACGCCACGAAATCGCGGGCGAACATCTTGGAGTTGGTGAAACCGAGTTCGAAGGCGGCTTCCTTGACCGATACCCCTGACCGCAGCATGTGCCGGGCTGCGACCATCCGCAATTGCTTGAGCCAGTCCTTGGGAGCGATACCCAAACCATCCACGAACAGGCGCCGCAAATGCCGTTCGGAGACGCCAAGCCGCGTGCAGATCCCCGGCATCTGGTAATTCGACTCGCGGGCGATCTCGGTGAGATCCATGGGCACAGGATCGTTGGCCAGCAAAGCCTGAAACCTGCCGTCCTTGTGCATGACATCTACATCGCGCTGTTTCATCGGTAACTCAACCGTTCATCCCTCCGGTTTAGAGACCGAATCAACGTTAGCTCCGTCCGAATGTCAACATTTTTTGCTCTATCCGGAATAGCCCTCCTCCATCGCGCGCGGAACCGCGATGAATCCGATCCGGATTGGGCCGGACAATCAGATCAGGCCAAGCGCGGCGGAGACCAGCATGTCGTCATCCACCAGCCATTTCACGGCCTCCGCGCCGGGTGGGCTATCCTTCACCGGAGCCGTGGAAATCGAGACATCCAGAATCAGTCCCTTCCCCCTCACCCTGCGGACCACGCCGCCGGCGTCATAGACCGCCATCAGCGCCGCCAGAACCCGCACCGCGGATTGGGCCAGCGCCTCATCGTCGCTGCGGCCTAACACCGCATCAAGCAGCGCGGGCAACGGATCCGCCGCGGATGAAAGCCGGGTGGTGGATGGGGAGGTGGTTTCGCTTGCCATGGCCGTCGCCCCGGCAGCGGTTAGCGCTCCGATAAGCGCCGAGGCGCGGTCCGCCAGCCCTTGTGTTTCCATGACTTCCACCAATCCGCGCTCCAGCGCGGCCGCCAACACAAGCTGCCGCGCATGATGGCGGGACCAGTCGGGCGAGCGAAGGTCCGAGTCGTCTTCACCCGTCCGTTTGCCGGCGACGCCGGCTTGAACAAAGACCGCAACCGCCTCCGCCGCGCGGGCGCAACCCACTCTCGCGCAAACCGGGACCAACGCGAATGCCACCAGCCGGTTGGATAGAAGCACATTGCCCATCGCCTGCATTTTCGCACCCAGAAGGGCGTCGCGCTCGCGCTTGACGGTAAAGAACTCCATCGCCCTGCGGAGGGTGATCTCCAACTGGGGAATGTCCCATGGCTTGGTGATATATCGGAAAATGCCGCCTTGGTTGACCGATCCGATCGCCGCGTCGATGTCCGAGTAGGCGGTGGAAAGGATCTTGATGACATCCGGATGATCCTTCGCGATTTTGGAAAGAAATCCGACGCCGGTTTCATTGGGCATCCGCTGGTCGGTGACGATGATGCCGATCTCACTGGCGTTCTCGCGGAAGACCTTGAGCGCCTCGACGCCGTCCGATGCCTCGATGATCCGGAACTTCTCGCCAAAAAGCCGGCGGAAATACTTGCGGGTGTTCGCTTCGTCATCCACGAACAGGATGGAAAAGCGCTGGTAATCGTAGTCGTCGATGTTCTGGCTCATGGGGTTGGGGAGCGGTTGGAGTGTGCTGGTTGGGATGCTTGGCGGATATTAGGAGAAAGACCCGGTGCGGTCGAGCGCGGAATTTTCGGAGGAATCTTCGTCCGCTGGAAAGGGACCGGGGAACGCGATCCGGAAACAGGTGTGTTGTCCCGGCCGGCTGTCCACCTCCAGCGGAGCCTTGTGGTTACGGAGAATCTGGTGGATGATCGAAAGGCCAAGGCCCACGCCCTTGCCCACCTCCTTGGAGGTGAAGAACGGATCGAAAATCTTCTGGAGATTCTCCGGTGGAATTCCGATCCCGTTATCCCTGACGCTGACCACCCAGCCGGGTCCGGAAGGCTCGACCGTCACCGCAAGACGGCCCGGTTCTCCTCCATCCGATTCCAACCGCTGGTGGATCGCGTCAATCGCGTTGTGGAAAAGGTTGATGAACACCTGGACCAATTGGTTTGGATTGCCGCGGACGGGCGCGACTTTGGGCGATTCCATCGAGAACGTGATATCTTTGCCAATCTGGTGGCTGATCATCCGACGCGCCTGGGTGATGATGTCCACGAGATCCGCGTCGCTGGTGATCGCCTGGTCGTCTCGCGTGAATTTGCGAAGATCGATCACGATCTGCGACACTCTATCAATCCCGTCGCGGATGTCATTCACGATCTCCTCGAAATCGGGGCGTTCGCTCTCGGGGAGCGCCTTGGCGAACGTGTACAGGGCATGAATGCCCGCGCCGGCGTAGTTCAGCGGGTTGTTGATCTCGTGAATGATCCCGGCGCTCATTCGGCCCAATGCGGAAAGCTTTTCGTTCCGGAGCATCAGCACCTCGCTCTCCTTGATCTGCTCCAAAGCCGCTTGAAGCTCGATGTTCAGATCGGTGATTTCACGCCGGATTCGGGCCATCGCGATTTGGCTTTCCAGCCTCAGCGCGAGTTCGGCGGAGGAAAATGGTTTGGTTAGAAAATCATTCGCGCCCGCCTGCAGCGCCGCCAGTTTGGTCTGTTCGTCGGCGCGAGCGGTCAGAATGATCACCGCGATGCCCCGCGTGCTGTGATGATCCCGGATGTTCCGGCATACCGTGACGCCATCCATTTCCGGCATCATGAAATCCAGCAGAGCCAACTGGGGACGCCGCAGCCGTGCGAGTTCCAACGCTTCGGCACCATCCGAGGCTTCGATCACATCGACATCGCGCATCTGCATCCGGAGGAACCGCCGGATGTCCGGTTCGTCATCCGCCACAAGCACCAGCGGGCGCCCGCCACCCACCTGCCTGCCGATCACCGGCGCCTCGTGTGTCGCGGATGGCTCTGCGGTTGGCGCGTGCAGGGCGACTTTGCCTGGAATCGACATCGCGGCCCGGCGGTGGAGGTCGGCGATCTTGCCACCATCCTGCAGCGGGTGGTCGTCCTCGATGGTTAGCGGAGCCTCAGAGGAAACCGCCGCCGCGGGAATCGCAACCGTAAACTTGGTTCCTTTGCCGAGTTCGCTGGCCACCCCTACCGACCCGCCCATGGCTTCCGCCAGACTGCGGACCAACGCCAATCCGATTCCCGCACCCTGGAATTTGCGCGTCGATGACGTGTCAACCTGCCAGAAACGCTCGAAAATCCGGGGCAGCACCTCGGGCGGTATTCCCACTCCCGAATCTTCCACCGCCAATTCCATCCGCCCGTTCTCCGCACGCAGAACGACTTCGATCGATCCTCCGGATGGCGTGAACTTGATCGCGTTCATCACAAGATTAAGCAGGATCTTGTCGAACTTGTCGCGATCCAGCTCGATCAGGTCCGACTCGCTGTCACATTTCCACAAAAGCAGCACCCGGTCCTGCTCGGCCAAATGGCGGAGGGACCGCAAGAGGCCGTCCAGATGATCGGCGATACGGGTTGGCTGCCTGACAACGTCGGCGTGCCCGGTATCGAACCGCACCAGATCCAACAGGTCGTCGATCAGCTTGAGCAACCGCAGCCCGTTCTGTTCCAACATCGAAACCATCTCGGTCATGGTGTCGTCTCCCGGCTGTTGGGCCACCATGCTCTTCATGCGCTCGCTGATGCCGAGCATGACCGTTAGAGGGGTCCGCAGTTCGTGGCTGATGTTGGCGAAGAACCTCGTCTTCGCTTCGTCGAGTTCGCTGAGCTGTTTGTTCGAGGACTCGAGCTGTCTTCTCGAATCCTCGACTTCGGCGCGCAGCGCGAACTCGCTGAAGCGCAGCTTTTCGTAGAAGTAGCATCCCGCCAGAACGAACGTGGCGGTCACAAACAGGAACGTGGAGTTGTTGAAAAGAATCGTGAATTCCGGTTGGGTGGGCGAGAACCAGACGCTGGCGGCATAGGATAGGAAACACACCGCCACCACTCCCAGAGAGTTGACAAAGGTCCACCTCAGCACCAGCGAGAGACCTACCAGAATCGTATTGAGTCCGGCATAGTAAACCGAATTGCCTCCCCCGGTGATGGAGATCATCAGGCAGATGGAAACCATCGGAAACAAGGACGCGCACCATGATGCGGCGTAACAGACTCCCGGACGCGGGTCCGGTCCCAATGACAGAAAGATGCATCCCAACACCGCGGCACAGGTCGCGCGGATCAGCAGAAACTCCTGCACATACTCCGGAAACACCACCCAATCGAGCGCCCACACGGCGAGAATGAAGACTCCGCCCAACGCAAGCGCGCGCCGCACATTGTCCACCGCCACGCTGTCTTCGTAACGACGGAACGCTTCGCGCAGTTCGGGAGTGGATTTCCCCAATCTGACCGGGTCGTCAGGCATTTTCGAGTTCGATTTCGAGGAACAGGTTCACCCCGGTGGAGTCTTCCAACAAGTCAAACCGCTTGACAGGGAACTTGTTGGGCACCAGTTCCTCCATTTCCTTGCGGCCGCGATAGATCAGATTCCACTCCACCAGATACTCCATCCATCCTTTGCTTGGATTGCGGTCGGCCACGTTGGTCACGATCACGATGCCGCCCGGTTTGACCATCGAGCAGAACAGCTCGACCAGCCGCATGCAGACCCTCTGGGAAAGGTAGTCGAACAGCCCGGCGCAATAAACGACGTCATAGCCGGTGAATTCGTCCTCGCCGCCCTGTGAGGCGGCCCGCAGCAACTGATGGACCGAACGCTGATAGTATCCCACTTTGGTCTCCCGCCCGCCGGCGCGGCTGGCCTCGCGGATGCGCTCGCCGGTGTACTCGAGCGTTTCGGCGTTGAAATCCAGCAGATCGATCTCGGCCAGATCGCTCTCCTCGTAGTCCCGGAGGAAACGCTGGACTTCCACGGCTGGTCCGCAGGCCAGATTGAAAATCCGGGTTTTTCCCTTGGCGACCCTGCGGACGCACTCGTCGCGGAGTTTCTCCACCAGATAGTCGATCCGGTTCCGATGGGCGATCACCGGAGGAGTGCTCAGCAGCGCGTAATTGAGCAGCTTGGCGAACGCCGAGGAGCCCTCATAGGGGCTGCGCAGCATCATGTTGACCATCTCGTAATCGCCTGCATAGCCGAGCGGCTTGGTGTAGGTCCGATAGAGAAACGGAGAACACAGCATGACCGGATGCAGTTCGCGGCGGGCATAGGACTTGTGAACCGCGATCTCCGCTTCTCCGATCTCCTTCACCACATCCTCGAATTCCAGCATCGCAGGCAGCACCTCATCGGCCACCTTGTCCTGAACGCTCGAGAAGATCTCCTGCTCCAAATCGTCCCTCCGCCGCGTCACCGTCGTCCGGATCCCCACATCCACCGCCTTGAGCCACTGCTGCACGCCGCCCAGCATGCTGGCCATGTTCGACACCACCAGCTTGAACGGCGGCAGGACCAGATTGGCGGATTTCCACTCGGCCATGAAACTCGAGAACTGGCTCGCCAGATCCGCCTCGGAACTCCCGGCGTGTCCGCTCATGCCGCCCAGAAAATCCACTTCCACCCACCCTTCATCGAGCATCGCCTCACAGACCAGAACGATTCCCGTATTGAGCAGGTTGCTGACCACCGCCTTGCCCTGATACAGCAAACGCCGCGAGGCCATGATCCGGAAATCGGAAAGCACCTCCGACAACTGGAGGATGCTGTAGGGGTTATACACCTCGAACACCACCGAGTATCGCTTGATCCTGAGTAGATTGGCAGTCAACTCGGTGCCCTGGCTGTTGCGGCACGTGATGATGCTCTGGGGCGATTCGTTCGTGAGTAGCATGTCCGTATGGTGTCTGGGGATAGAATGAACATTCCGCCATCACGGACAAGATGTGATAGACAAAAAAAAGTTGAATTTCAACCTGCTTCGGCATTTGTAAATACCATGCGGTCTCGCGGTGTTCCGACAAGAAATTCGCTTGGCTTTCTTTTGAACGACAGCAACTGCGAGAGGCCTCCGGAGCGATGCGCTCCGGAGGCCCATACCAACGAACCCGAAATCAGTTTTTCAGACGGCGGAGCATCTCGACGAAACCGGCGCGCTGTTCCTGCGGATCGTCAGTAAGTCCTGGGCGGGCGAGTTCCTCCACCCGCTGCCAAGAGACGTCCGCCACTTCCGCGGTCTGCCGCAGTTTCATCCCACAGAGCGCCACGGCGGAAGCGAATTGGAAGTCGGTGTCGGTCCGTTCCCAAGCCGTTGGCGCGCCGGTCATAACGGTCTCGATTTTGGCGCTTACGTCGCCGTCCGGTTGCTTGTGGCGCAACTTGAGAGTGAACCATTCGTCGCTGGCCACGGGCTGGCGTTCGTCCGTGGGTTTCTGATAGCGCAGGGGATCCACGCCACCGACGTTAGGCCCTTCCACACCCTGCGGGACGATCTCGTAAAACGCGGTCACGGTGTGGCCGGCGCCGATGTCTCCGGCATCCACCTTGTCGTTGTTGAAATCCTCGTGCCGCAGGATCCGGTTGGCGTAGCCGATCAGGCGGTAGGCTTTCACCTTGCCGGGGTTGAACTCGACCTGGATCTTGACGTCCTTGGCGATGGTCACCAGCGTGCCGGTCAGTTTCTGTTGGAAAACCCGGCGGGCCTCGGCTTCCTGATCCACGTAGTAGTAGTTGCCGTTGCCGTCGTTGCTGATCGCCTCCATCATCGCGTCGTTGAGATTGCCGGTGCCGAAGCCCAGGACGGTTAGGCTGACCCCCTTGGCGGCCTCGCTTTTGACGAGATCCACCAGATCGCCCTTGCCGGTGACGCCCACGTTGAAATCGCCGTCGGTGGCGAGGATCACGCGGTTGACGCCGCCCTTCACGAGGTTCTGCGCGGCCATCGCGTAGGCCAGGCGCAGACCGGCTCCGCCGTTGGTGGAACCGCCCGCGCCGAGGGCTTCGAGCGCCGACACCGCCCGGGCGATCCCGTTGGCATCCAATGCGGTAGGCGGCAGCACCATGCCCTCGCTGCCGGCGTACACCGCGATCCCGAGATGGTCGCGTTCGTCCAATTGGTCCAGCAGCACCCGCAGCGAGCGCTTCAGCAGCGGCAGTTTCATCGGATCCTGCATCGAACCTGAAACGTCGATCAGGAACACCAGGTTCGATGCCGGCCGGGCGTGGTTGGCGATTTCCCGACCCTTGATCGTCACCCGGGCCAGCAAGTGCTGCGGCTGCCACGGGCAGGTGGCCAGCACCCCGCCCAAAGCGAACGCGCTGCCGTCCTTCGGCGGCGCGTAGCGGTAATCGAAGTAGTTCACGAATTCCTCAATCCGCACCGCGTCCGGCGAAACCGCCTGACCCGCCATGATCCGGCCGCGCACGTTGGTGTAGGACGCCGCGTCCACATCCACCGAAAACGTCGAAAGCGCGTCCTGCAACGGTGATTTCCACGGCTGGTCGGTGAGCCGGTCGTATTGGTCGCGGTTGAAACCGCCGGAGGGGACGGGCGGCCGGTTGGCGTTGTTGGCGTCGTCGATGACTTTCTGATACTTCTCCGCGGCTTCGTCGAGCGGATCGGGTAGTCCGGTGTCGATCCGGGACAACTTGCCCCGCACTTCATTGATCTCCCTCAGCGCTCGCCTGGCATCGGCAACCTCCTTGGCTTCCACCTGGGGCACCGGTACTCGCTCGATCGGCCGGAGTCCGGAATCCGCCGGAGGCGGTGGGGGCACCGGTTGCGGCGGGGGGGGAACGGTAGGTTTCGGGGACGAAAGAGCGGCCTCGTTTTCACGCACCGCAAACGCATAACCATCGTCCGGCGGCGCGTGCCTTTCCGAACGCCCCGGCGTCTGCCCCGGTAGGATCATCGGCTTGGGCGTGCCTTCGATGAGTTCCGGCGGATAATCCAGCCTCAGCCGCTCCATGCTAGCTGAATTGGCCTGTTCACCTGTGCTCATCCCGAGTGTCGTCCGGGCTTTCGGGTTCCACCACAGCAGCGTGCCCACGCCGAGGGTGATGGTGGCCGCCACGGCCATCGGCACCACCCGCGATTTGCGGCGCGGGGGCTTGGATTTCACAGCCGGTTTGGCCGACCGCGCGGGCGCGGCGTCGAGGGCCTTTTCGATGTCCGCCAGCAGCGCCTCATCGGGCGCGCCGCGGTGTTGCTCGCGCAGCAGCGAGTCTAGCAAACGGTCGGAAGGATCGGAAGGGGAAGTGTTCATGGTTGGAAAATTGTGAATGTTAGAAGAAGGAACGGTTTGGATTTCAAATTTCGGATTTCAGATTTCGGATTTGGGATCTCAGCCTGCGGATTTTCTCCCCAAACACTCGCGCAGCGCCTCGCGGGCGCGCTCCAGGCGTTTGCGGAGGGTGGCGGGGTTCAGGGACAGGGCGGTGGCCGCTTGGTCACCGTCGAGTTCCTCGTCGTAATAGACCCGCACCGCATCGGCGAGCGGTTCGGGCAGCTTGGTGCGGCAGTCGGCCAGGCGGTCGAGCAATGCGCCGTCTCCATCGCGGTGGACGGCCATGGTTTCCTCCAGGCGGGTGAGCGCGGCCTCGTCGAGCACGGTTTCCCGGGCATGGAGGCGGCAGTGTTCGCGCCATTTGTTACGGAGGATTCCGCGCAACCACGAGGCGAAGTCGCGGGTGACATCGAAGCGGCTGACATTCTGCCAGGCGGCGACGAAGGCGTCCTGAACGAGATCCCGTGCCGTGGTTTCGGCCCCCGCAAGCGCCCGGGCGTAGGAAAGCAGGCCCAGATGATGGCGGCGGACGAGGTCGGAAAAATCGGATCGGTCCATGACGGTGGGTGGTGGGATGGTGGCTATGGCATGCATGGCATTTCAACCTTGATTGCACGCCGCAGGCCGGTTTGTGACAAAAACTTTCTAACGTCGAAGGGTTTCCGAATCAACCCGATCCTGCCGCCGTGTTTTCCCGGTGGCCATCGGCGTATGGAGGCACCGCCGTGTTCTTCGGAAACCGCGGGAAACCGTGAGGGGACCAGGTCCCTATCAGGCGAATCCCTATCAGAGACGGACCGCGAGACGTTCCTCCGGGCGGAGGGAAAACTCGTGGCGGGGCGCGGCCTGGGACCGGCGGTGAATGCCGACCAGCATGCCCACGGCCGCGAGGCTGAAGATCAGGCTGGTGCCGCCGTAGCTGACGAAAGGAAGCGGCAGACCGTCGTTGGGCAGCATCGCCGTGGTGACGCCGATGTTGACCATGGCGGGCACGGCGATCACGCAGGTGAGTCCCAGCGCGAGGCACCGGTTGAAAATGGTGTTGGCCTGAATCGCGATGGCCACACCGGCCACCGCGATCAGAACATAACAGAGAACCGCCCCGAGGGTGAACGGCAGGCCGAGTTCCTCACCGATCACCGGGAAGATGAAGTCGATATGGGCGAACGTGAGGGTGCCGAATTTCTCCACGCCGTTGCCGAGCCCGACGCCCCATGGGCCGCCGTTGCCGAGAGCGAGCAGGGCGCGCCACTGCTGCATGCCCTTGTCCATCTGGTTGACCGGATCGTCCAGATTGAGCCACGCCTGAATCCGGGCCCAACGGTTTTCGTTATGATAAATATAATAGGAAGCGCCGGCAATGGCGGTTAGCGCGGTCGGAAGCAGATACCGAAGCCGCGCTCCCACGCAGAACATCAGCGCGCCCACCGCGACCGATAAGGAAAGGGCGGTCCCCACGTCGGTTTCCGCGGCGATCAGAAGGATTGGAATACCCACGATCACTCCGGGCAGGACGAAGCCGCGCCAGAACGTGTGGACTTCCGTTTGCCAGCGGGCATACCAGGCGGCTAGCGCGATGACCACCACCAGTTTGGCCATTTCGGAAACCTGGAACTGCCCCAACACCGGAAGCTGGATCCAACGCCTGGAACCGTAGATTTCCACGCCGATACCCGGAACGAAGCAGAGAGCTAACAACCCGCAGGCCGCCACCATCATCCAAGGCCAGAATTTGCGCAGCCACACCGGAGGAATCCACGCGCACAACACCGCCGCAATCACTCCCAAAGCGCCCATGATCGCCTGCTTGCGCAGGAACATGTAGTGCTCCTCGACTCCCGGAACCCACACGCTGGTGCTCGCCAGCATGGTCAGCCCCAAGGCCAGCAGGGCGGCCACGGCCAGGCACAGGAGGATGGAGGCGAAACGAAGCATCAGGGGCGTGTCATTCGGGGATCTTCAGGGTCATCCCGCTCCGCAGTTTCTTCGGATCGGAAATGCCATTGGCTTTCATCAGGGCGGCTTGCTCGACTTTGTGGCGTTTGGCGATGCCCCACAGGCTGTCGCCGTTCTTCACGGTGTAGGATCTGGCGGTTTTCGGGATCCGGTTGTTAGCCTGTTGCGCCTGCGGGCGGCTTGGCGGATTCTCGACCGGAATCGCACGGGGGGCGGGTTCCTCGTTGGGGCGCGGGCGGACCAGCACCGGCTCGCCGGTGGGTTCGGTCACAACGGGATTGGCGTCCACCAGGCCGTCGTCGGCGGAGGGGGCGGCCGCTTGGTTAGACGGTTGGGCGGAGGGATTGCGGAGCGCCTCGATTTCCGGCCGGAGCTGCGCGGTGATCCGTTTGGCGGGGATGACAATCTGGTTGCCGGCGTTGAGCGAGCAGTTGTTGTTCGCGACGCGGAGCGATTCCTCGTCCACACCCACGCGGGCGGCGATGGTCGCGTAGGTGTCGCCGCGCGCGATCATTTCCTTGCGGTCCTGCGGCCCGATCAACGGCGCCTGCGGCTCGGTGCGCACGGCGGTGGACCCCTTCGGAGCGTCGGTGCGGCTGCTGAGGAAATGGAGGTGGAAGAAGTACAGCCCGATCGCGACGATGTGGACGCCGAAGATGATGGTTAGACCGCGCGCGATCCGCGTATTGGCGTGTTCCGTTTCGATCTCCTCGGCGGCGGCCGCGGCGGCGACACGCTGGTTGCGGCCGCGGGTCACGGCGTGGAGCCGCTTGAAGAAGCCGCGGCCTTTGGCCTGGCGTTTGACCGAGATCGTCGGAGGCGGGGGAGTGTGGATAGGACGTTTGCGCATGGGGTTTAGCGGAGTTGATTGACCAAATTTCGGAAAGTGTCGCCGCGATGTTCGTAACCGGTGAATTGGTCGAACGACGACGTGCCGGGAGAGAGAAGAACGGACGATCCGCGCGGTGCGAGCGCGCGGGCGAGAGGGACCGCCTCGGCTAGATCGGCCACCGCGGAGGTGGAAACCGCGGAGCCGAACAACGACGCGAGCGGTGCGGCAATCTGGCCATAGGTGACGCAGGCAAGCGCCTTTTCGCGCAGCAAGGGCAGCACCGGAGAGTAGTCCAGTCCCTTTTCCTTGCCGCCGGCGACGAGCACCACCGGCCGCGTTTGGGAACGCAGCGCGCTTTCGAGCGCGTGGAGGTTGGTGGCCTTGGAATCGTTGAGGTACTCGACCCCATCCAGCGTGCGGATCAGTTCGCAACGGTGGGGAGGAGGAGCGTAGCCCTGGAGCGCTTCCGCCATCGTTTCCAGGGAAACGCCGAGCGCTTCGCAAGCCGCCATCGCGGCCATCGCGTTTTCCGCGTTGTGGAGTCCGCGCAGGCTGGTGCCGGTGGTTAGATCGAGCGTCGGCCGCCCATGGCGGAAAACCATCTGCCCGTCCGAAAACCATTCGGCCTCGGGGTCGGTGGTGGAAAACAGAACCTTGTTTGATGTTAGACCGGAAAGCGTTTCCCCGGTTCTCACGATGGCGGTGTCATCGGGCGTCTGGTTGAGGAAAATCCGGAGCTTCGCCTGGTAGTAGGCATCCACCGTGGGGTAGCGGTCCATGTGATCGGGCGCGAAGTTCAGCCACACCACCACCTGCGGGTGCAGGGTGCGGATGGTTTCCAGTTGGAACGAGCTGAGTTCGAGCGCGACCGCGGCGGGCGGTTGGGGAAGCATCACCACTTCCGCGAAGGGAACACCGTAGTTGCCGCACGGGTTGCCGCCGAGCCCGGCACGGGCGAGAATGCGCCCCACCAGCTCGGTGGTGGTGGTTTTGCCGTTGGTGCCGGTAATTCCGACGATTTTGCCCGCAAAATAGCGAGCCGCCAGTTCGATCTCGCCGATCACTTCTCCGGCACCCGCCGCGAACGCCGCCACGTAGGGGCCATAGGTATCGATGCCCGGACTAACAATCAGAAGATCGCAACGGACCGCCGCGCCGTCGCCGGCGGTTGCCAGCGGATGGATATCCACTCCGGGCGGCGTGTTGCGGAACGCATCGGGCCCCGCGGTGTCCCACATCGAAACGGCGGCGCCCTCGCGCAACGCGAGCAGGGCGGCGGCCCGGCCGCTGCGGCCGGCTCCCAGGATGGCGACGTGTTTTCCGGTTAGATCCATCGGTTTCGTCAGACGATTTTCAAAAGCGCGAGTCCGAAGATGGCGAACATGATGGACAGGATCCAGAAGCGGTTGATCACCTGGTTCTCATGCCATCCCAACAATTCAAAGTGATGGTGGATGGGCGACATCCGGAAGATGCGCTTTTTCCGCAGCTTGAAACTTCCCACCTGGAGGATCACCGACATCGCCTCCATCACGAAGACGCCGCCGATGATCACCAGCATCAGCTCCTGCTTGGTGCAGATGGCCGCGGTGCCGAGCGCGCCGCCGATCGCCAGCGATCCGGTGTCTCCCATGAACACCTTCGCGGGGTGGCAGTTGAACCACAAAAACCCGAATCCCGCGCCGGCCAGCGCGAAAAGAAACACGAACAGCTCTCCCAGATAGGGGTTGTGCGGGATCACCAGATACTCGGTGGCGATGTAAAAGCGGTGTGCCAGATAGGCGAGGATCGCGTAGGCGATGGCGGTGCTGATGGTGCAGCCGGTGGCAAGCCCGTCGAGTCCGTCGGTTAGATTCACCGCGTTCGAAGTGCCGACGATGACCATCGCGAAAAACGGGATGATCAGCCAGTGGAGATTGACGATCGGTTCCTTGACCAGCGGGAAGCAGATCGCCCCGATGGAGATCTCCTGCTTTCCGAGTTGGAAACCGAATCCCTGTCTGAGCTGCTCGACGGTGGCTCCGAAGCCGGAGACCTCCGGTTTGAAATACACGAAGCACGCGGCAATGATCGCGATCAGGAATTGCCAGAACAACTTGGTCCGGCCGCTCACGCCGTCGGATTTGCGCTCCTTGACCTTTTTGTAGTCGTCGCAAAAGCCCAACAGCGCGCAGGCCGCCATGGTGCAGGCGCAGAGCGCCACAAAGGGATTGAGAGGGCGCGCCCACAGCAGGGTGGCCACCAGCACGGAGCCCACGATCATCACGCCGCCCATCGTCGGGGTGCCCAGTTTTCCGCCGTGGAGTTCCGCCAGTTTGTGGACTTCCGCGGCGGTGCGGATCGGTTGGCCCACTTTCAGCGAGATCAGCTTGCGGATGACGCGCGGACCCACCAGAAGGGTTAGAATGAATGAGGTAAGGCCGGCGCAGGCTCCCCGGAAGGTCGGGTATTGGAAAAGATTGAGGAACGAATAGGTGAACGCCCAGCCGTCCGTGTTCCCCGCGGCCTTTTGGGCCTCGAAGCTTTGGTGCCAGAAATCGTAGATCAGAGGAAACATCAGTCTTGGGGAAAAGCGGCGTCCATGACGCGTTCGACGGTGGCGGTGCGGCTGCCCTTGAACAGGACCGCGTCGCCGGGTTTCACCGCGTCGCGCAGCCATGCGGCGGCGGCGGCGTGGTCGGAAAAATGGGGAGCGCCATTGGCCCCGGCGGCGATGCCTTCGGATCCGGGGCCGACCGCGATTACGGTTAGACCGCGGGAAGCGGCGAGTTCGCCGGTGCGGAGGTGCGCGGCGGGCGCGTGATCGCCGAGTTCGCCCATCCGTCCCAACACGATGATGCGGCGGGATCCCGCGGGCACAGGGGTGTCGGCCAGGGTCTCGATGGCGGCGGCCATCGACTCGGGATTGGCGTTGTAGGTGTCGTCGAACACGGTGATGCCGTGCCATTCGAAGTGGCGGAGCCGTCCGCTGGTTAGAACGGTTTCCGCGAGGCCCGCGGCGATGGTTGGCGCCGGGATACCGAGTTTCCAACCGGCCGCGGCGGCCAGCAGGGCGTTGGTGACCATGTGGCGGCCGGGAACGGGGAGATCCACTCGGACGGGGTCCTGGTTAGGAACGATCAGATTGAAACGGGAACCGTCGGCGTGGGACTGGAGATCTTCGGCCCGGACGATTCCGCGGCCGTTTCCGACGGCGACGAGTTCGGCGCGGGTGCGTTCGCGGAGGTATCCGGTGAATTCGCAGGACGCCGGCACGAACAGGCAGCCGTCCGCCGGAAGCGCGCGGGCGAGCATCCCCTTCTCCTCGGCGATCGCCTCGCGCGAGCCGAGAAACTCGATGTGGGCGGTGCCGATGTTGGTGATGATGCCGAAGTCCGGCATCGCGATCCGGCACAGCGGCGCGATTTCCCCGGAATGGTTCATGCCCATTTCCCAAACCGCCGCGGTGTGCTCCGGTGTGGCGGATAGGACGGTTAGAGGGACACCAATGTGGTTGTTGAGATTGCCCTTGGTCGCGGAAACGCGGAACGCTTTTGATAGAACCGCCGCAGTGAAATCCTTGGTGCTGGTTTTGCCGTTGGAGCCGGTGATGGCCACCACGCGGAGGTTAAGCCGCTCCCGCCACCAGATCGCGAGGCGTTGCAGGGCCAACAGCGTGTCGTCGGCCGCGATCACGGCGGTTCCGGCAGGCGGTGTACCTTCCCAGCGGTGGACGACCGCGATCCTCGCCCCCGCGGCGAGGGCTTGCGGCGCGAAGGAGTCGCCATCGAAGTTCTCGCCCCGCAGCGCGAAGAAGACGGCGCCGTCCGTCAGCTTGCGGGTATCCGTGCAAACGCCTCCGTCCGCAAGCGCGGCGGGATCTCCCGCGGCCACCGGGTGGCCCAGGATCTCGGCGATCGCCAATGCGGTTAGAGGATTCATCGTTTCGGTTGGGTGAACGCCGCCGCGCGCTCGCGCAGGGCTAGCGAAGCGTGTTTGCGGTCGTCGAAGTCGATCGTGACGTCGGCGAACTGCTGGGTGGATTCGTGTCCCTTGCCGGCGATGAGCACGATGTCGCCGGAAAACGCGTTGCGGATGGTGTAGGCGATCGCCTCGGCGCGGTCGGGGATGGAACGGTTGCCTTTCCCGGTTAGGCCGGGTTCGATCTCGCGGATGATCGCCAGCGGGTCCTCCGAGCGCGGGTTGTCGGAGGTGACGATGCACGCGTCGCTGTGGCGCGAGGCCGCGGCTGCCATCAGCGGGCGCTTGGTGCGGTCGCGGTCGCCTCCGCAGCCGAAGACCGTTAGAAGCCGGCGCGGATTGAGTTCGCGCAGGGTGCGGCAGGCGTTTTCGAGCGCATCCGGGGTGTGGGCGTAGTCCACGAACACATTGGTGCCGCCGGCGGTGCCGACGAACTCCATCCGGCCCGGAACCTGCGGCGCGGTGGCCACCGCCGCGATCGCCTCGCGCAGGCGGATGCCGCATGCGGTGGCTGCCCCGAGAGCGGCTAACAGATTGTAAACGTTGAACCGTCCGATCAACGGCGCGCGGACCAGATAGGACTTGCCCTTCACGGTGAGTTCGAACTCCATCCCACGCGCGGACTGGCGCAGGCTGTTGGCGCGGAAGTCGCAGTGGACGCCGAAGCCGAAACGGATCACCGGCATTTTGCCCTCGAGCGCCTGGGCCAGTTCGGCTCCGTATGAGTCGTCCACATTGATCACCGCGGTGGGCTTCTTGCCCATCGGATCGGCGGCGAGATTGTGGAACCACGCGGCCTTGGCGGCGAAGTAGTCGTCGATGGTGCCGTGGTAGTCGAGGTGATCTTGTGTTAGATTGGTGAACACGCAGGCGTCGAAACCGATCCCCCCGACGCGGTCCTGGTGGATGCCGTGCGAGGAAACCTCCATTGCCACGCCGCGGCAGCCATTGCCGCGCATCGTGGAGAGCAGGGCGGAGAGTTCGATGGAACCCGGCGTGGTGTGGCGGGCGGGAGCGGAGGCCAGGCCGTCGTCCACGCGCACGGTTCCTAACAACCCGGAGCGGTGCCACACGGTCTTCATCACATGGTGGAGGAGAAACGCGGTGGTGGTCTTGCCATTGGTCCCGGTGATTCCGGCCATGGCGAGATCCCGCCAGGGGTGGCCGTAAAACGCGGACGCCAGAGCGGCGATGGCGCGGCGGCTGTCGGCCACGTGCAGCCAGGTCACTTTGTCTGTTAGATCGGCGGGAGGCGCGGTTTCGGCGAGGATGGCAATGGCTCCGGCCTCAATGGCGGCGGAAATGTACTTGTGTCCGTCGGCGCTGGTGCCGCGGATGGCGGCGAAGAGGACTCCCGGAGCCACCTCGCGCGACGACGCGGTGAGCGCGGCGATTTCCGGATCGAGTGATCCGGAAACGGTGGCGCGCGGCAGGGCCGGGATGAGGTCGCGGAGGGTCATGGATCGGATTTGGCGGTGGCGAGAGGATTGTCAGGAATCGGCTCGGTGGGCTGCAGGTTCATGCGGGCCGCGAGCCGGGTGGCGATTTTCTTGAATGCGGGAGCGGCGACGGTACCGCCGTAGCGTGTGACCTTGTTGGTCCTCGGGTCATCGATGACCACCACGCAGACGAACGCGGGGTCCTGCGCGGGCATCATTCCGGCGAAGGATACGGTATAGCTGTTAGCCAGATAGCCCCGTCCGCCCGGCGCGATCCTTCTGGCGGTGCCGGTCTTGCCCGCGACGCGGAATCCCGGCACGGCCGCAACGGTGGCGGTGCCGCCTTTTTCCGTTACTTTTTCGAGGGCCGCGCGCATTTGTTTGGCCACCTTCGGTTTGAGAACCTCCCGGACCGTTTCCGGCGGATAGGTTTGGACAATGGTGCCGTCGTTGGCGATCAGCGATTTGACGATCTGCGGTTTGAGCAGTTTGCCGTCGTTGGCGATGGCGCAGTAGGCGCTGGCCATCTGGAGCGGCGTCACGTTGAGCGCGTAGCCATAGGAGGCACGGGAGAAATCCACCGCGTTGTTGGTGTTGCGGGCGATCCCGGAACTCTCGCCACTGAGAAGAATACCGGTTTTCCTGCCGAATCCGAAGCTGTTCACATAATCGTAAAACCGCTTCGGTCCCAACTGAAGGGCGAACTTGTAGGCCCCGACATTGCTGGATTTGGCGAGAACCCCCTCAAGGGTCAGCATGCCGTAGGGATGATGGTCGGGAACCGAGATCTTTCCGGACTGATAGAGCCCGTTGTGGCAGAACACCGAGGTGAAAGGCGTGGCGAGGCCTTCGTTGATCACGGCCGAGGTGGCGACGATCTTGTAGGTGGATCCGGGTTCGTAGATCGCCTGGATGGCGAAGTTGTAGCTCGCCTCGTCGAGGTTGTCCAGCAGGTTCAGATTGAGATTCGGCCTGCTGGCCATGGCCAGAATCTCGCCGGTCTTCGGATCCATCAGAACGACCGCGCCGCGTTTGGCGCTGAACTCGGCGAGGTTCGCGTCGAGTTCCTCCTCGATGATCGCCTGCATGCCCATGTCGATGGTGAGCTTGACGTTGAGACCCGCGCGCGGCGGGAGCAGGCTGTTGGAGTTTCCGGGGAGCACCAGCCCGCGCTGGTCGCGGCGGTGTTCGCGCCAGCCGTCGCGGCCCGCCAGGTATTCCTCCATGGCGGACTCGATCCCGAATTTTCCGACCATCCGATAGTGCTTGTTGCCTTCCTCGTCGGTCTCCTCGTTCTCTCCGGTGAATCCGGTGAGATGGGTGGCATGGCTGGGGGAAAGGTAGCGGCGTTTCGCCGAGTTTTCGAAATTGAACCCTTGCAGCCAATTGTGGTCCACGGTCTCGCGGAGCGCGTCGGCGAGGTCTTCCGGAATGTCCTTGGCGATGGGGATCCATTTGCCTTTGGGTTCCTCGATTTTGGCGCGGAGTTCCTCGCGGCGCATGCCTAACGGGCGCGCGAGGACGCCGACGGCATGGGCGAGGTGTTTTTCGAGGATGGTCTCGGGCTTTTCGGAATCGAGAATCTCGGCGCGCAGGCCGTTGATGCGGCGTTTCTGTTTGGCGGCGTCGAGTTCCTCCCATCCTTCCTCGGCGCTGGCCTCCTGCCAGGCGAGGCAGTAGCTGGCGAGCTTGGGATCCATCAGGTGGTTCTTGTCCACGAAGAGCGTTGCCACCGGGATGCTGCGGGCGAGCGGTTCCTCATTGCGGTCCAGAATCATGCCGCGGGTGGCCGGCAGCTTTTCGATCCGGAAGAATGCCTTGCTGGAGCTGTCCGCGTAATGCTGGCGGTGGACCAGTTGGATTTGGATCAGTCGTGCGGATAGGGTGCTTAGGCCGATCACGAGGATCGAGCAAAGGATCACGCAGCGGTATTGGAACCAGCGGTTCACGATGTTAGGGAAGAGTGGTGGCGATGCTGGAGGGGGTATTGGCGGGTTTCACTTCTTCCGCGAAGCCGACCGGGATGGGCCGCATTTCGGTGCCGCTTTCCTCCAGTTGCTTGCGGATGGCGAATCGGTTGAGCAGGGTCTCGCTGCGCATCTGGACGGTGCGGATGTCGAGTTGGTACTGTTCGATGCGGCGCTCGCAGGCGTCGATCTCCCGGCTGACCTGGATCTGGCGGTTCTTGAGCATGGCGTGGCGGATGCCGCCGAACGCGATGACCGCGAACGAAACAACGAGAATCAGATAGGTGGAAACGGGAGTGCGGGGGGTGGATTTCAGGCGGTTCATGATGCTGGGTCCAATAACTGGGCAACCCGCAGTTTGGCACTGCGGGAGCGGGGGTTGCGGGCGGTTTCTCCGGTGGTCGGAAGGATGGCTTTGCGGGATGGAAGATGGAAATTCCAATCGGGATTGGGTCGTGGCGATGGCCAACCCGGATCGTCGATAAATTGCGATGCGTGGTGGCGGAGGTGGACCTTCACCTTCCGATCCTCCAGACTGTGGAAGGTGATGATCGCCAGGCGTCCGCCGGGTTTGAGCACGGATGGCGCGGCGGTTAGAACCCGCGACAAGGATCCGAGTTCGTCGTTCACCGTCATCCGGATCGCCTGGAACGCGCGGGTGGCGGGGTGGATCCGTCCGCGGCGGCCGATGGCGCGTTCGATGCAGTCGGCGAGGTCGGTGGTGGTGGAAAACGGGCGGGACTTGCGGCGGTCGGCGATGGCGGCGGCGATCCGGCGGGCCTGGGGCTCCTCGCCGAGTTCGCGGATGATTTTCGCGAGATCCGCTTCGGGCCAGGTGTTAACCACCACCGCTGCGGTTAGAACGGAGGCAGGGCCCATCCGCATGTCGAGCGGGCCTTCCCGCTGGAACGAAAACCCGCGGCCGGCGGCGTCCAGTTGGCGCGATGAAACACCGAGATCCAACAACAATCCGTCGGCCTTGCCTCCATCGCGGACGAACGGCATTTCAGCCACGTCCGCGAAGTTTCCCTCCCACGTCTCAAAGCGGTCGCCAAACCGGGCCAGCCGCTGGCGGGCATGGGCCAGCGCCTCCGGATCGCGGTCGATCCCGATCACGCGGGCACCGGTCTCCAACAGCAGCTCGCTGTGGCCGCCGCCGCCGAGCGTGCCATCGATGATGACGCGGTCCGGACCGGCCGTGAGCGCCTGCAGCACTTCGTCCGGCATCACCGGCAGGTGATAGAAGGTTTCCCCGGATTCCGGGGAGGAAAGCCAGGCCGGCTCCCGCACCGAACAGCCAGAAACGGTGCGGGAGACCGGGTCATGAACAGCGGTGGAGGCGATTGTCCCGATCTGCCTCCTCCGCCCAGCCAAAAGTCCGGCCGATGGCCGCGCCGCCAACCAGCCATGAAAGGCGGCGCGAGCCATCGTGTTGAACAGCGTGGGCATTCCCGTCCCGGGGAAAAGCCCTCGCCCAGCCAGAAAGAATCGCGACGGCCGCGCCACCCACCAGCCATGAAGGGCGGCGCGGACCGTCGTATTGAGAAGCGAGGCCATCCCTGTCCCGAGGGAGAGCCTGCGCCCAGCCAGAAAGAATCGCGACGGCCGCGCCGCCCACCAGCCATGAAGGGCGGCGCGGACCGTCGTGTTGAGAAGCGAGGTCGTCCCTGTCCCGAGGGAAAACCTGCGCCCAGCCAGAAAATCGGAACCGAATCCCGCGACGGCGGAGGCGAACAACCAACCCAACCCTGGCGGACGCGCGATGACGACCGAGGCCGTCGGGAAACGGACCGCGTCATCTGCCAGGGTTGGTGGGGTATTCAGCATGTCAGCCGCTTGGGTGTGGGAAATTCTTCGTTGGTTCAGAAGCCGCCGACGTCGTCGTTGGCAATATAGGAGGTTTGTTTGGAGGCTTCCTCGAGGTTCAACTGGGTGTCCTCGTGGAAATCGGTCTTCTTCCAGATCTCGAAATAGTCATCGCATCCGATTTGCAGCACTTCCATTTCGGGCTGCAGGTTGAGGCGCTCGCAGAGTTCGCGCGGGATCAGGAGCTTGCCCTGTTCGTTGATGCTTCCTTCCCAGCAGCGTGCGGCCAGATTGCGGCGCTTCGCCGTCTTCTCCGCCTCGTTCATCGCGGTGCTCGCCGCGATCTTCGCGCGGTGCGCGGCCAATTGCTCCGGGGTGACCACCTTGATCATCGGAACGCCGCTGCTCTTGCCGTAAATCAACACCACATCCGAGCCATTCTCCGGACGCCAGGACGGCTGCACGGCGACCCGATTCTTCGAGTCGATCGTGTAGGTCTTTTGACCGATGAATATGACAGAGTTGGCGCTCACGTGCACCAACATTGCCGATTTATGCACCCAGGTGCAAGAAGTTTCTCAAAAAAAGTTACTAAAAAGTTTATTGTTGATTTTCAACGAGTTACAGTCAAAAATGCGTCTATTTTCACGAGTGGATAAATAAAATTATGATTCAAACGGATGTTCTTTTGGGCGATTTCGGTCATTCCAAGGGCGATTTTGGGTGGTTTTGGACGATTCGTGCACTTTTCGGAACCCCAGTGAATCCGGCGGGAAAAGGAGTATTTTCCACGTCCTGCGGCATCCCCGGCAATCCAGGAACCCCCTCCCCTTCCGACGCCGGAAAAAGTGGAGCACCAGGAAGCGTGAGTCAAGAGAAACCGGGAACAAGAAACCCAGGAAAATCCGGGAGATCCGTCGGGGCCGAATATCCCGGTTCAACCCGAAATCCGAAGTCTAGGGTAGTCTGGACGCTCGATTTGCCACTGGGAGACTGGAATCCACTGAGGAAACTGATTTTTTGGAGAAAAATGGGAAAGCACCGATTGATGAATGGGAGGGATTTCCCAAAAATCAAAAATCACTTCAGTGGAATCAGGGATTTTCAGTTCCTCAGTGGAAAAAACGGATGCACGGGTCATGACAACTTACGATTTCGGGCTGAACCGGGATATTCGGCCCCGATGTCGCTCCCCTTGATTCTTGCTGGCTTCCCGACGGTGGAATCTATCGGATGGTGCGAGCCTGGGAAGCCACGCTCACGGGCACCATCCACCATCCACCATCCACCATCTTCGCTCTCCTTGGCGATCTTGGAGTCGTGGCGGTGAATCTTTTTTCGGCTGGGGGGAGGTTGATCTGGCAGGCTGGCGGACTGAAGTCCGCGCTCCGTTAGACGCCGACTGAAGTCAGCGCTCCATGCGTGGCATCCGCGATCCTCCATCCACAATCTTCGATCCCCTCCGCGATCTTCGCGTCTTGGCGGTGAAATTTTCCAGCTGGGTTGAGCCTGGAATGCCGGCGCGAGACGCACCGGCAACGGACTGGGGCGAGACGCACCCAGCCACGGGGGAAGCCACGCTCTCACGAGCGCGGCTACGAAACGCGCCATCCACGATCATCTCTCCCACACCATCGTACGGGCGCCTTTTTCAGGGTGGGAGACGAGGATGGCGAGCTGTTGGATGGTGGAGGGGTCGGTGGCGGTGTGGGTGAGGTAGTCGAACTTGCCGCGGAGGTCGGTGTAGCCGTCCTTGTGGAAGACGGTTTCGCCGGAGGCGGTGCGGACATAGACTTTCACATAGGTTTTCGGCAGCGGGCGGTGGCTGGCGGCATCAAGGACCTGGAGGGTGCGGTCGGCGGCGAAACGGCGGATGTCGAGGGCGGCGGAGTCGAGGACCTTGAGTTGTTTGGCGCCGCCGGCTCGGGCGTCGATCAGCAGGTTGCCGGGCGGGAGGTCGGGCGGGAGTTCGATGGTGGTCCCGGAGCCGTCCTTGGCCAGCGGGACGGTTAGGATCCGGTTGGGCCGGATGGCGGGCGGGCCGCCGGTATCGCCGGTTAGGAACGGGTCCTTGGTGAAGAGCATTTCCAGGTCCACACCGAAGATCCGGAGGTCCGCCTCGTCCACGCCGCGGTGGGCGATGCGGATTTTGTTGGAGCCGTCCATGGCCAGTTCGATCCGCGGTTCGGCGGGCGCGGCGGGCGCGGGTTTGGCGGCGGCCGCATCGCCGGTGAGTTCGGCGATTTCCGCGGTTTGGTCGATCACCGCCTGGAACCGTTCGCGCCAGAGTCCGGGCGGGAGCTTGGGCACGGTGGTTAGGGCGATGGCGCGGGCGGCATCGGGCTGCTCGCGGTAGCAGAGCACCACGGCCTGGAGGTAATCGTAGTGCATGCGGGACGCGAGTTTCTTCGGGTCGATCCGGTCGAAACGGGCGAGCGCTTCCGCGACGCGGTCCTGGAGCAGCAGGAAGGCGGTTAGGGTGAGTTGGTCGGCGGCGTCGAGCGCGGGTTTCCAGGCGAGTTGGTCGAGGAACGCGTGGTAGTGCTCGCGGGCGGCCTCGTGGGTGAGGCGGGAGGCCGCGGTGAACCGGTGGGCGCGGGGATTGACCACCGGATCGAACTCCAGCGTGCGCCAATCGTGGTGCGGGCGCGGCCGGACGGTTAGAAGAGGGCTGTCCAACCACTGTCCGAGCTGGGTGACGGCGGTGGAGTTCTCCAGATAGTCGCGCATCGACTGCGGGTCGTTGTGGAGGAAACCGTAAGCCGCCACGGCCGGGGAGTGGTGCATCCGCTCGCGGAGGATGGCGGCGACTTTCAGAAACACCTCGCGGTCCTTGAGCCGCCAGCGGATCTCGGATAGATCGATGGTGCCCAGATTTTCGGTGCGGAGGCGCTCCAGCACGGCCTGGGTGGTCCCTTCGGCGGCGAGGACCGACCATGTGGCGGCGTCGCGCGGTTCCGGCTTGTTGGAAACGCGGATCACGCGGGTGGCGGTGTGGGCGAGGACCGTGTCATCCGACGAAACGTGGAGCGGATAGGTGGCGAACTCCCCGGCGGCGGGGAAATAGCAGGCGAGTTCCAGGTTCAGCACGCCGTAGGGTTCGAGCTGCCGGGCTTCCGACAGAGTGGCGGATTTTCCGCCGAGGGGGATGGACCCGGCGGGGATCTGGGCCAGCACTTCCACCCGGCGGCCGATGCCGGTGGGGTTGGTGATGGTCAGGGCCATGGTGTAGGGCACGCCGGGGCGGAAATCCCCGGTGACCGGGTTTTCGACGCGCTCGCCGGCCACGGTGCGGAACGGTTCGCCCAGCGGGCAGAACGTCTGGCGGACCAACAGCGGCGACTCGGGAGCCACCTTGTCGGCGGGGCGGGTGTCGCGATAGAACAGCAGCATCGGCTCGCGGGCCTTTACCCGGAGGCGGTTGCCGTCCACCACCACTTCCGGCCGGCCGGCTTTGAACGGCAGGTCCAGCAGCGCGAGGCACATCAGCGCTTCATTGGCCGTTGTGGCGCAGGCATTGAAATGGGGCGAGAGAAACGGCCCCTTGCCATCCCACGAAGCCAGATCCAGCCAGAACCGATTGAGCGGAATCAGTGTCTCATCGGTGGCTCCACTATGCCGGTAGTAGTTCGCCTCCCGCCAAACGCGGGTGCGGTCGGGAGAAACCCGCAGGGCATGGGTGACGGCGGGCGCGGGACTGGCCAGGCGCCGGCCCGTGCCACCGACGCTGTTGGGAAGCTCGGGAGCGCAGAAGGGATCGGCGGCGGAATCTCCTCCGGCATCAAGGGGCGGGAGGATGCTGGTATCAAAGCTATCCCGGTCGCCATCGCTGAATCCGTCGTGCGAGCGTCCTGCATCGGCGGATGGGTTGGAGACTGCCTTGATAAGCGTTTGGATTTTGTCCATCTCTAGAGCGGAGTTGGTAACGAGAAGTCCGCTGGGAGTGAGCGCCACACTCGTTCCTGCCGGGAAGCTAACACCGCAGAGTTTGAGCGCGTCGGCAACTGACATTCGTGCGGTGATCCCAGGTCTTGCGGCGCCCGCATCCGCAAACGGATCGTTCTCCTGATTGTCTCCACCGCGAAGATTGGCCAATAGAGTCCCGTAGAAATTGGGCGGAACCCGGAAAGTGCGGGTGAAGTTCTCGTCCGCGCAATCGGTGGCCGGAATCACGGATACCGCGAAATCGTCCGTCTTGTAGCGCGTTTTCGTGGCATCGCAGATGTATTTCAGCACTTGGCCGATGGGAATGTTGGATAGTTGCAGGGATTTGATCACCGGCGTCGGGCTTTCGATATTTCTCATGAGAATATTGATTCCCTTTCTCGTTGGGTCGGGCTCGGTGGAGTCACATTCCTTCGCCCGAATCCGCAGGAATTCGATGGCTTCATCCAGGGTGATGTCCTTGAAGTTCACGTTGGGAATGACAATCCGGTGGAGTTTTTCGTTGATATATGAAATTCCCGCCGAAGCCATCATCCCCTCCTCTTCCCGGGATTGGAGTTCCTTGCGGGCGAGGCCGAGGGAATCGGTGACGTCGAGCGAGGTGCCGCGGAGGGTTTGGGTGAAGAGCCGGGTTTCCTGTTCGGGGTTGGGTGCTTCGAGTTCCCAGCGGAGTTTCAGTTCGCGGTGGATGCGTTCGCGGGCGGTGGGGACCGCGAGGGCGATGAGGGCCTTCTCGGCGGCATTGAGGCGCTGCCAGGCGAAGGGGCGCAGATGGTCGGATAGATCGCGGCCCAGCAGGATGTCGTCGATCACGGTGGGTTCCGGTTTCCGTTCGAGCATCGGCCGGACGAATTTGTTGAAGAACTCCGGATCCTTGCGGGCAAGGAACAGGTGGAGTTCGTTGCAGGGATGTTCCGCGAGCAGTTCGAGCTTCCGTGTTTCGGTTAGGTCCGGCCATTCGGTGAGGAAGACGAATTTTCCGAGACGGTCGTCGGGTTTCATGCCGAAGAGAAGCTGATGGGCGTCGGCCAGGGTGGTGAAGGCCCGCCAATCCGCGTCCAACAGGTTCTCGATGGTGGCGGTGGCGCCTTTGGCCAGATAGGCCGCGCGGCGGGTGGCCTGGAAATGGAGTTTCGGGTCCAGCGGACGGGCGAGGCGGCGGTCGCGCAGCGGCGTGTCGCAGGGTGGCAGCGGCACGGTGCGGTTGAAATCCGCATCCGGCGAGGACGCGGTGATCTCGATGAACTGGCAGTCCTTGAAATCCGCGAGCGGCAGTTTGAGCACGCCGTCGGCGGGCGGGTCCAGATCGAAGCGGACCACGGCTCCCTGGCTCAGGAAATCGCAGATCGCCGCATGGTTTTCCTTGCCGGTTTCGGATCTGGGTTTGGATTTGCGTTCGGATGTACCGAAGGCCGCCGCGCCCGCCGAATCCAGTGCGCCGACGGCCGCGCCTTGTCCGGTTAGGTTATTCTGTTGGGCCGTTTCGTTATCCCAGCGGTTGAGCAGCAGACCGGGGCGGGGAAGCATGGATCCGGGGAAGGTTTTCGCGGCGCGGCGGTCGAGGATGTAGCGGGTTTCGTCGTCCAGCAACCGGTTGGTTAGGTAGCCGCAGGTGCTGAACCCGCGCGCCAGGACCGACGGCAGCGGGTTGGGGAACGGATAGAGCGCGCCGCCCGGCGTCCAATCGCCGTGGAGGTGGCGTTTTCCGACCAGTGAGATGCGGGTGGCGGGATCGAGGTCGCGGAATTTCACGGTGAGCGAGCCATCGGCGGCGGTGGCGGATTCGATGGAGGGTTGGAGCGGCGCGAAGGCCGGGAGGATGCGTGTGGGGGATACCAACAGCTTTTCGCGGGGCACGCCCGCGGTGACGCGGATGTCGATTTCGTTGTCGTCCTCGAGCGTGAGCTTGAAGTCGCCGGGCGGCAGTCCGCGGAGGACGAGTTGGCCGTTCTCCGCAGCGAGGCAGGAGAACCAATCGTGGATCGGCCGGTCATCGCGCGTTTCCAACAACGAATGCACCATGCGGTCCGGGGCGGTGGCGCGCAGGAGCGGCAGACGGACGACCGACTCCGGGGTTAGATGGAGATCGGTGGGCGGGAAAAACGAGACGGCCCGCGGTTCGTAGGACGCGGTGTTGATGCCGGAGCCTCCGGGTTTCGCGTCTTCCGGCCCGTCCGAGACGGTTAGAAGATCGATGGTGTCGAGCGTGCCGAGTTCCACGCAGCCCTGGGCGTCGGTGCGGACGGTGGTTTTGATCTCGATGTCGTAATCGCTTCGGGCGGCGGTGACGGTTAGAGCGTGGGACGGGATGGGTTCGCCATTGCGTCCGCGCAGTTCCAGGCGGTGGCCGGTGGCGGTGGGCGAGAAGAACACGGTGCCGATGTTGGAGCGGGCGAGATCGCCGTTGAGTTGATAGGTCGCCTCGCCGGATAGGGAAACCGGTTCGGATCCGGTTGGCGGAACCACGGTGGCGCGCAGGGAAAGCGTGAGCTTGCGGAGGTCGGCGGGCACCTGGAAGGGAATCTCCATGGCCGGCTTGAGCGCCAGATCCTCGGCGATGACCCGCTCGGTGGTGATGCCACCGGAAAGCTCGCCACGCAGCACGAGGCTCGGGGTTTTCAGGCGGTCCAGCGGCAGTTCGCAGCCGTGGTTGGTCAGGCGCACGCGAAGTTGCAGGCGGGTTTCCTGATCGGCGAGGAGTTGTTCGCGGTCGAGATGGAATTTCGCGTCCAAGGCGAGATCGTCCTCACGGGATCCCAGATCCACGCGTGCGGCGAGTTTCCCGGCGGCGACCACTCCCGAGCGGAGCGGTTTCAGGGAGGAATCCGGCACGGTGATGACGCCCGCGGCATCGGCGGTCAGGCGTTCGGAGCCGAGGGTCAGGACGGCCGACGGCACCGGGTTGCCGGTTTCGTCGAACACCCGGATTGTCTGGGCGGTGGCGGTTCTTTCCTGATAGAGTGTTAGATCGCCTTTGCGGACGAGCGCGCGCGCCGAGACCCGGCCGCTGACAAACTCCACCAGCCAGGCGCCGGGACCGGCCAGTTCGGGCATCTCGATCCGCTCGCGATGGCTCACCAGCGGCGCTTGGTCGAACGTGAGGCGGCGCTGGTGATGCGGGACCATGCCTTCGATGTCGAGATCCGCCTCGGGGTCGGACTGGTGGCTGGCGAGGTGGGCGGGAAGGTCGATCTCGTAAATCCGGACGAGCAGGTCCGGCGTGTGTTTCAGGTCGAGGTCGAAGGCCACCCGCGCGGCGGAATCCAGCCGTCCGGGGCGCTGGCGGGTATAGCGGATGCGGGTTTCCTCCTGGAGTTCACGGAAGGCGGCCGGATCGAGCGCGGCGGCCCAGCGGGCGGGATCCGCCCCGGCCAGCAGGCGGGCGCGGGCGTGCATGACCGTTAGAACGGCATCCGGCACATAGGGCGCGAACTCCGCGGGCTTGTCCGCTTCGGATAGGAAATGGTTCAGATAGAGTTCGATCAATTCGCGGTCGTCGCCCACGGGCGGGCAGCCGGTGGCGTCCTCGCAAATCCGGTTAGGATCGACGGGGAACCTCACGGAATCCTTTTCGTTCGTTTTGAGCAGCGCGTGGCTGCTGCGGGGAAGTGCCAGATAGGCGAGGAAATCCTCCTTGGGGAAGCGGTTTTGTTCCGCCTGGAGCCGCAGGTGATGATAGAGAACGTGGCCTTTCAGCGAATTGAGCGCGGGTGTCAGGCGCAGGACGAAATCGCGGCACTTCGCGAGGTAGTCCGCGTGTGCGGCGGGGTCGCGGTCGAAGTCGGTTTCCACGCCGGGGCGGAGTTTTGCGAGGTAGGCGGTGGCGAAGGCCTCGTTGTTGATCAGGCCGGGGTGGAGTTCCAGCAAGGCGGCGAGTTGCTCGGCTGTGAGGAGTCCATGGACGGTCTCGCGGCTGAAGGCGACGGGAGGTTCGAGGCTCAGGCCGCGGTTGACCAGATCCACCACGCCCGGCAGGTCCGCGCGGCGGAGGGCCTGGAGGAACCAGCGGGTTTTGGTTTCATCGAAGTTCGGAAAATCGAGGACCTCCCGATAGAGGCGTTGGCCGGAATAGGCGGTGTAGGGCTGCTGTGGGGATTTTTTGGCGGCGGCGGCCTCGAAAGCGGCGACGCCGACCAGTGCGGGATCGAGCCGGGTGGGGAGGGTTTCCGCGGCGGCGGCGTTCGGTTGGGCCGCGGAGAAATCCAGGTTCAGGCGCTTGATCAATTCGGCCAGCGAGGCGTCCGGGGACTTCTGATAGTCCAGCAGCAATTGCCGGTTTTCGAGCACCTTGATGCCGGTGAGCGGAACGGGGTCGGTCTTCCGCTCCGCGGCAAGCCGCCAGGCGGCGAGGGTGGCTTGGAAATCCGCCTCGCGCCCGGCCAGTTGGTGGGCCAGGGCGGTGTGGAAAAACGCGTCGCGGGTGCCGGGAATCAATTCGGCGAGCGAGGCATCGCGGGTCGCGGGATCGGCAAAGCGCTCGCGGAAAGTATCGTCATCGGCGCACAGCGGCAGGATGGTTAGAAGACCGAGCAACAGGGTGGTTTTCATGGGACGGGTCGGTTGGTGCCTGCCCGCGCGACGGCTGCCGCATCGGGCTTGGTTCGTATTTAGCGGCTCCTGATGGACTTGGCAAGAATGGGAATCGGAAGGAATCGGTATTCGCCGGGAATCCATATTGACCGCGTCTCCGAGGCGAACCGCCGGGTGGTTGCGCGATCGGACTCCAAAAACAGCAGGATGGGCAAATGAGACGGCAAACCCACAAATCAATCCTCACCGGTTTACCGATTCGGATGCGGCGTTTGTTCTTGCTAACCGACAACCGACAGCCAACGATCCGGTCGCAGCCCGTGGCCGTGCTTGTTAGATCGTGGCCTCCCAAGCGTCGCGTGACCAGCCCGGCCACCTTCTCACGAAGGCGGCTACATTTCTTCTCCCCTTTCGCCCGTATCCGTGGTTCTGCGCTCGCAACGCGCGGAAGCAATCCATCAGAACCCGCTTGACGGGCAGCCCGTGCGCCCCTAGAAACGTGTCCATGAAAACGCTGCGACCGAATGGCGAAGAAATCACTCTAACGCCGCGCCGGAAATGAACCGGCTGATGAACCGCATCGCATTTGTGATCCTCTGCGCCTTGTCCTTGGGCGCGGTGGTGGTGTTATGGCCGTTTGCGGTCGCGGGGGTTCTCTCGCTGGCCATCTCCGGGATGAAGTTCAACCGCCGGGTTTCATCCGGCCTTGCGCTTGTTCTGGTGCTTGTGTGGCGCGCCGTGACGGGACGTTGGATTATCAGTATCGGCGATCCGACACCCGAGTTTTGGTATTATGAGTTGCTGCCCGGTCTCGTGAGTTGGGCGTTAGCCGCCATTCTTGTGCCCGGATTCGCCCAATGGCCGTCGAAGTTTGCCGAAGGATACGGATCAAAGCCGAATACCGGGCGGGAAGCGGCACTCTAGCGGATGAAAGCGGCCACACGAGTCCGCCAACGCCGGGTTGGATTGGTGAAGTCTATCCCGGGAAACACGAGCATTTCCGCCGGCCCGGAAGCAGAAAGCCAATGAGACGCCTCGCGGCTTTCCCATTGGCTATGCATTTTCCTGCCGACGGGGACGTCGGCGCGCCCGAGGGGGCGGTTACTTGGAAGACGAGGTGTAGCTCGCCTGGCTGGCGCCTTTCTTGATCTTTTTCTGCTTGATCCAGCTCATGGTGGAGCGGAGTTTCTCACCAGTTTTCTCGATGAGGTGGCTGGCTTCCGTCTTGCGGATGGCGTTGAAGTTCTTGCAGCCGTTGGCGTATTCGGCGGTCCATTCCTTGGCGAATTTGCCGTTTTCGATCGCCTTGAGCTGGGCGGCCATGCGCTTTTTCACCGAGGCATCGATGATCTTCGGGCCGACGGTGACGTCGCCGTATTCGGCGGTTTCGGAGATTGAGAAACGCATGCCGGCGATGCCGGATTCGTTCATGAGGTCCACGATGAGCTTGAGTTCGTGGAGGCACTCGAAGTAGGCCATTTCCGGCTGATAGCCGGCTTCCACCAGCACTTCGAAGCCGGCCTTGACGAGGGCGGAGGCACCGCCGCAGAGCACGCACTGTTCGCCGAAGAGGTCGGTGACGGTTTCCTCGCGGAAGTTCGTTTCATACACGCCGGCGCGGGCGCAGCCGATGCCGCGCGCCCAGGCGAGGGCGGTTTCCTTGGCCTTGCCGGACACGTCCTGATGGATCGCGATCAGGCCGGGAACGCCTTTTCCATCCACAAACTGCGAGCGCACCGTGTGGCCGGGTCCCTTGGGGGCGACGAGGATCACATCGACATCCTTGGGAGCCTCGATGGTCTTGAAATGGATGGCGAAGCCGTGGGAGAACAGCAGGGTCTTGCCCTTGGAAAGGTTCGGGGCGATATCCTTCTGATAGACCGACGGGATCACGGTGTCCGGGGTGGCGACAAAGATCACGTCGGCGGCTTTCACGGCGTCGGCGGTGTCCATCACTTCGAAGCCGAGTTTCTTGGCGACTTCGCGGGATTTGGATTTTTTGTAGAGCCCGATGACCACCTTCATGCCGCTGTCCTTGAGATTGAGGGCGTGGGCATGGCCCTGCGAACCGAAGCCGATGACGGCGAGGGTCTTTTTCTTGAGCGGGGCGAGCGAGGCGTCTTTGTTGGTATAGATTTTGGCGGCCATGATGGGGTCGGTGCGGTTGGTTGAGGTTCGGCTGCCGCGGCCAACGGGGCAACGGCGGGGCGCACAACGTAAACCTTCGAAAATGAGAGGTCAAGCCCCGGATTTCCCGGAAAATGCGGAGAGTTTCCCGGCCGCCGAATCGGGCACGGTAAAGGTCTTGATGCGGGAGGTTTCGCCTTTTTCCAGCACCACGGACGATTTCGGGAGCCCCAGGGCTTTCGCGAGGAACTCCCGGATCGCGGTGTTGGCCTTGCCGTCCACGGGCGGCGCGGCGATGCGGACCACCAGCACCCGGCCCGCGCGCGGATCGTCCTCCCAGCCGGTAATTTCGCTGGTTCGGGCGTTCGGCGTGGCGCGGACGTGGAGCTTCATCGGAGCATCAGGGTGCCGGAACGGAGGCCAACCGGACGAACAGGCCCGCAGGCACGGTTCCGGTGGCCGTGGCGGTGACTTCTATCAGATCGGTGGCGGGTGCCTCGGTGTCTTCGATCACCTGCTGGCCGAAAGTGACGGTGGTCCCGCCGGCGGTGCCTGCAGCGTGCCAAGTGGCGAGGTCGGTGGACCATTCGTAGGCGAGCGCAAGGTCGGTGGGAGGCGTGTTGGTCCGGGTGTGACGGAAAACCAACACCCCTGGCACGGCGGAAACGGTCTTCGCCCCGGTGTTGGCCTGGTCGGGCCGGGCTCCTAACAAACACTCGATGGCGTTCGGCAAGCCGTCGGCATCGGGGTCCGCGGTGGGGCCGGTGGCCTGGCCCACGGGATAGCCCGCGATCCATCCGGCGTAGGAAGCGGCCGATCCCGCCTCGACGGTTAGGGTGAACGACTGGGAAACCGTCTCCCCGAGGGTGTTGTAGCGTTCGATGACGATCGGATAGGTTCCGGCCGGTGTCGCGAAGGCGATTGTGCCGGTTAGGATGCCGGTGGCGGGATCGAGGGTGAGGCCGGAGGGCACGCTGGCTCCGGTGCCGAACCGGAACAGGGCGGGACTGTTGAGCGCGCCGGAGCGCAGATCGGAAACGAATGCCGAGTTCTGCGGGCTGTTGGGGGTGCCCGGTGTCACGCCGACCGGAGGGGCCTCGTTGTCGGTCACGGTCAGGTTGAGCGTGCCGGTGGTGTAACCGTCCGCCGTGGCGGTTAGAGTCACGCTGTGGCTGCCGTCGATCTCCGTATCATCCACCGGGGTGATGGCGAAGGTGGCGGATGTCTGGCCGGCAAGGATGGTCACGCTGGCGGGCACGGTGGCGGCCGTGGGGTCGGAACTGGCGAGCGTGACGGTTAGATCGGCGGCGGGCGCCACGTTGACGGAGACCGTTCCGGTCACGGTTCCCGCGTTTTCCGCGAACGTCGTTTGCGCGGCGGATAGGGCGAGGGTGGGAGTGGGAGCTGCGGTGGTACCGATGACGACGTCATCAAGCGCCAATCCGTCGCGCGAGCCCGAACCCGGTGTGGAGCTGGGCGTGTAGAGCCAGCGTAGATAGAAAACGGAGCTTCGGTCGGAAAGTTCCGCCGGTAGCGTGATGCCGCTGAAGGCCGTGTTTGTTCCTTCGGCGATGGTTCCGGAGGTGTAAATCCCGCCGGGGATATCGACGAACCCGGCGGTGGGTGAGGTTAGGCTGTACTGGAGCTTGAAATCATGCGAACGCCCCTGTTCCCGTATTTTAGTGACCGAATAGGAAACAGTGAGGTCGGCGAGACCCGTGGTGTTCTGGATTGCCAGAACCAGGGAAGATGTGTCGAAGGCGCTGCCTGATCCCAGCAAGCCGATTCTGGAGCCATAATTGTAGTTCGCACCAGAAGTGGAGGCACTGGTCCCGACGGCCATCAAGATATCTTCAGTGGCATTGCTGTAGGCCGTCCAGCCGTCCGGATAGGCGGTTCCGGTGGCTCCGGGTGTCGTGTTGAAATTCTGGCTGTAGGCGCCACCGGCCAGCACCACTCCCGGCAACAGGGATTTCAGAGATCGCGCCACCGTGGATGTCGTGATCGTCCAGTTTGCCGCGCTGGTGGAGCCGCTGTCGTCGCCGCCGGTGTAGTAGGCGGATTTGCCGGAACCAACGGCTCCGATGTTAGGCGGATAGGAACTGGTGGTTCCGTAGCAAACCTGGCTCACGGCGGTGCCGGTGGCGTCTCTCAGAACAACCGCGTCGCCGCTGTTTCCGAGGGCTTGCCAGGTGGGCGTCGCGCCGGCGAACAGGGCGGTGTTGGAACTGGAAACGATCATGCTGCCGCCCGCGGGATCGGCGTCGTCGGCTGGCAGAAGCGGGTCTTTGGCCGCGCCGTTGTAGATGACGATCAGGGTGCCCGCGGGGATCGAGTCCCAAGCGGCGGTATCGGCGAAGGTGAGGCGTCCGGTGGAACTATCCGCCAGCGACCATCCGCGCAGGCTGGTGGACTGTAAGGTTAGGATCTCCACCCATTCGGCGGTGCCGGATCCCTGGCTGAACTCGTTGATGATCGCGGCGCGGGAAAGGGCGGACTCGGTGCCGCGCAGGACCAGTCCGCTGGTGTAGGAGTAGGGTTGTCCGGCGGTGGCGGTTAGGGTGGGTCGGGAGAGCAGGTTGACGGCGGCGGTGGTGAACGGCTGACTGGCGGAAGTGCCGTCGCTGGCGGTGACCACGCAGCGCCACAGTTTGGCCGTGCGTGCGGGTGCCGCGGGCAGCGAGGCCGCGGTGGCGGAGGGATCGGTGGTGAAGGTTGTGCCGTTGGCGCTCGATTCCCACTGATAGGTGTAGCTCAGGGTTTCGTTCTCCGGATCGCTGGCGGAAACCGAGGTGACGGTTAGGGTTTCGTCATCGTAGGCCTGGCCGGTGTGGGACAGCGGCGCGGCGCTGACCACCGGGGATTGGTTGATCAGGGAGATCCCGACCGAAACCGAAGTGCCCACCGCGTTTTCCGAGTCGGTGGCCTTGGCGACGAGCGTGTGGACGCCGAGCGATGGTGTTAGAACGAATTGATAGGGGGCGCTGGTGTCGGTGCCCACCGAAACGTTGTTGTCGAAGAGTTCCACGCCGGTGACCGTGCCGGGCGCGCCCGAGTCGGTTAGATCGGTGGCGGTTACGGTGACGTTCACGGTGGCGCCGGGGCCGAAGACCGTATCGGGAGCCGGGCTGGTGATGGCCACTTGCGGGGCCGGGTTCACCGGCGCGGCGGCGGTGCCGAACAGCTTGAGTTCCGCGGCGGTCAGGGTACCGCCGGTGGAGTTGGAACTGGTGCTGCGGTCGGAGATTTTCAAGGTCCAGGTGCCGGTGGAAAGCTCGCCCCAGTGGCGGACCGAGCTGAATGTCCAGTCGGAGAAATTGTCGTTGGCGTCCGTGTGGACCTCGGTGAGCTGGCTGACCATGCCGCTGGGGGAAACGAGCGAGATATTCAGGTTTCCGCGCGAGGTGTGGTTGATGGAAAGGCGGATGGTGGCGTGCTCGACGCGGATGTTGGATGCGGATAGATCGAAGGTCCGGGTGATGCCGGTGGTGTTGTTGTCCGGGATGGCGACGCTGAGGCCGCTTTGGGTGGAAACGGCGGACGTTTGCGCGGCGAGGTTGGTCCAGGTGGCGGCCATGGCGACCGCGGCCGCGGCATCAATCAGTCCCGCGCCGAAATCGTGGTGGAAATGAAGGCCCGCGCTGTTGTTGGTCCATCCGGCGTCGGCGGGTTTGAACTTGTAGGCCGAGCGGATCAGGATTTCCTGAACGTCGCGCCAGCCGAGATTGGGGTTCTTTTCGAGCATCAGCGCGCCGATGCCGGCCGCGGTGGGACAAGCCGAGGACGTGCCACCAAAGTCGTTGGCGTAGTCGCCGCCGTTGGCGGTGGTGGCCGTGTTGTAACCATTGGTGCCGGTGCGGTCCACGGTGGTGATGCCCAGCACGTCCCCGCTGGACGGAGCGCAAACGACGAGGTTGGCGCCTGGTTCGCTGTACCACGAGCGGGCGCCGGTGGAGTCCGTGGCCCCGATGGCGATCGTGTACATGGAATTCGCATAACCATCGTAGTTCGAGTTGTCATTCACGTCGCCGCCGTTTCCGCCGGCCCAGAAAATCAGGGTTCCTTTGCCGCCGCGGCCGGTGGTGACGGCGTTCTGCAGGGCCGCGAGGGTCAGCGGACCGGGGCCTTCCACGATTTTCGCGGTGTCCTCCGGTCCCCAACTGTTGCTTTTCACGAAAATGCTATCATTCAGATAGGCCATGGCCTCCGCTTCCTGGGCGTCGGTCACCGAAGCGGCGATCAGGCGCATGCCGACGAGCGTGGCTTCCGGCGCGGTGCCGGAAACGCCGAGCGAGTTATTGCCGCGGGCGGCCGCATTGCCGGCGCAGGAGGTTCCGTGGTCGTCCGCCGAGCCGGGATTCGGATCGTTGTCATTGCCGTTCCAGTCCTTGTCGTTGACCGTATCGACGTTCGTCACAAGGTCGGGATGGGCGGTTTCAAGGCCGTCGTCCACGATGCCGATGCGGATGCCGGTGCCTTTGACGCCGCCGGTGCCGCCGTAGTTCCATGCCGTTTCGAGGTTGGCGTGGGTGCGTGTGGTGTTGGTGTTTTTCAGGTGCCATTGGTCGCCGATGAGCGGGTCGTTGGGCATGGTCCGCAGGGAATGTTGGACCGCCACGAGCACATCCGCCGCAGCGATCTGCGGGGCGGCGCGCAGCGAATCCATGGCGGCCACGGCGGCGAGCGGGTCGGCCGCGCTGACCACCAGCCAGTCCGGCGCGTAGGCGGGACGGTCCTTCACGGTGAGCTTCCGGCTGGCGAGCAGAGAGTCCACATTGTTTCCGTCGGCCTTGACCCTCAGGTCGCGGGTGATGATCCGCCGGGAGGCTTCGGAGTGTTCGGAGTTTTCCGGATAGGCGACGGGAAACACCCCTCCAGCGGCGGTTAGGGTGGCGAGCCGGGCGCGCAAGGTTTCGGCCGTGGCCGGGGGATCGAGGCGAACGACGGCTTCCTTCCCGTCCGCATCGCGGGTGACGGCTTCGTCAAGGGCGATGACCAGGCTTGTCCGCGAGCTTCCGTCGGTGACGAAAAACGGCGCGGCGGGTGCGGATGGCAGGCTCTCGGTTTCGGAAACCGTGGTGGCTTCCACGGCGGTGGCGGCCGTTTCCGGGGCCGGTCGGTTTTCACCGGATCGGGGATTTCCGTGTTGGAATTGCCAGTAGAGGCCGGCGGATAGCGCGAGGATGGCAGCGATGGCGGAGATGCGGAGGTTGCGTCGCATGGGAGGAATGGTGCGCGCGAAAACTAGGGAAACCCGGCCCGTTGGGCAAGGGGAAGATTGTAAGCGCGGAGCTTCCCGGAGTTGACGCGGAGGGATTTCCGGCTATAGCTGTCCGCCCGAACGTATTCTCAGACATGCCAGAAGACACCGATCCCAAGCCCCAATCCGACCTCGATCCGACATCCCCGACCCAGGAAACCGGTGCCAACTCCCAAGCCGCCCCGGCTGAGGAACTGGACCCGTGGGAGGAACTCGAGCGCGACGCCGCAAAATGGAAGGAACTCTCCCTCCGCACCGCCGCGGAAATGGAAAACCTGCGGAAACGCACCTCCCGCGAGCGCGAGGAGGCGGTCCGTTACGCGAACCAGCGCCTGCTGGAGGACCTCCTGCCGGTGATCGACAACTTTGAAATGGGCATGGCCGCCGCCGCGCAGGACCAGTCGTCGATGATCTACATCGGCATGGACATGGTCCGCCGCCAGCTCAACGATTTCCTCGCCTCACAGGGGCTGGAGGAAGTCCCCACCAACGGCTTGTTCGACCACAATCTGCACGACGCCGTGGCGCAGGAGGATTGCGCCGCCGGAGAGGAAGGGCGCATCCTGCGCGTGACCCGCCGCGGTTTCCGCCTGCGGGACCGCCTGCTGCGGCCCGCCAGCGTCGTCGTTTCCAAACTGCCGTCCGCGGAACCCGCACCCCAACAGGAAGTCTAACACACCATGCCCGACAAACGCGACTATTACGAGGTGCTCGGCGTTTCCCGCGACGCCAAGCCCGAGGAAATCAAGAAGGCCTACCGCAAGCTGGCCGTGAAATACCACCCGGACAAGAACCCGGGCGACAAGACGGCCGAGGACAAGTTCAAGGAACTCGGCGAGGCTTACGAAGCGCTCAGCGATCCCGACAAGCGCGCGGCTTACGACCGTTACGGGCACTCGGCGTTTTCCGGAGGCATGGGTGGCGGAGGAGGCGGCGGCGGTTTCCACGATGCGGCGGATATTTTCGCGCAGGTTTTCGGTGGCGCGTTCGGCGGCGGGTTCGAGGAGTTTTTCGGAGGCGGACGGCGCCAGCGGTCCGGGAAACAGCGCGGCTCCGATCTGCGCTACGATCTGGAAATCACTCTGGAGGAAGCCGCCCAGGGCGTGGAAAAGGAATTGGAGATCGAAAGATATGTGCCGTGCGACAGTTGCGGATCAAAGGGCACCAAGGGATCGGGCGGTATCCGGTCCTGCTCCACCTGCGGCGGCCGCGGCGTGGTGGCCCGCCAGGCGGGGATCTTCGTCCAGCAATCGACCTGCCCCGAGTGCCGCGGATCCGGCGAAACCGTGTCCGATCCCTGCGGCAACTGCCGCGGTGAGGGCCGCGCCCAGCGCGACAGCCGGATCAAACTGCGCATCCCGGCCGGCGTGGACACCGGCACCCGGTTGCGCTCCTCGGGCAACGGCGACGCGGGCGTGCGCGGCGGCGAGGCCGGAGACTTATATGTTTTTCTTCACGTTAGAGATCACGACGTGTTCGAGCGCGATGGAGCCGACCTGTTCTGCGAGGTGCCGCTGCCATTCACCACCGCCGCGCTGGGCGGCGAGCTGAAAGTGCCCACGCTTGACGGCCAGGCGTCCATCAAAATCCCGCCGGGCACCCAGGGCGGCACCGTGTTCCGCCTCCGCGACAAGGGCATCATGTCCCTTTCCACCAAACGCCGCGGCGATCTGCACGTCCGCGCCCAGGTGGAAGTTCCCACCAAACTCAATTCGGAACAACAGGAGAAACTCCGCGCCTTCGCCGCATCCATCGGCGACCAGAACTCGCCCATGCAGGAAAGTTTCTTCCAAAAGGCGAAACGGTTTTTCGATTTGTAGAATATAGAAGATTCAAGAATCAAGACGACAAGATTCAAGATGAACAGCTTGCTTTTCATTCGCCGGTTTGACGCGTCAGTTCTTTTCCTGCGCCTTTGATCCATGCGCTCCTACCTGCCACCGCACGCTTGGGACACCGCTTCGCTGGAGGGCGACGAGGCACGGCATCTGGCGCAGGTGCTGCGGATCAAGCCGGGCGAGACCGTCACCGTGTTCGATGGCCAAGGCCGCCGCGCTCCCGCCGTGGTGCGCGGCGTGGCCCGCGACCGCGTGACGCTCGAAATCGGTGAGGCGGTTAGGCAGCGGCAACCGCGGCCGGCGATCACCCTGGCACAGGCGATTCCGAAAGGGAAAAACATGGACCTCATCGTCCAGAAAGCCGTCGAACTGGGCGTGGGCCGCATCCAACCGCTGGTCACCCGCCACACCATCGTCCACCCCGGCGATGGCAAGGCGGACAAATGGCGGCGCACCGCGCTGGAAGCCTGCAAACAATGCGGCCAGGACCTGCTGCCGGATATCGCCGAACCCCTGCCGTTCGACCGCTGGCTGGCCGATGGTCCGGATGCCGGACTGCGGATCATCGCCTCCCTCGCCCCCGGATCGCGGCCGTTCAGGGACGTCCTGCGAGAACATCCGCAAACCGCCGCCGCCACCCTGCTGATAGGCCCCGAAGGCGATTTCACCCCCGACGAAACCACCGCCGCGCTGGATGCCGGATTCCTGCCCGTATCGTTAGGCCAGGTGGTCCTGCGGGTCGAAACCGCCTCCCTCTACGGCATCTCCGCCCTCCGCTACGAGTTCGGCGATTGATCCCGGACTCCCCGATCAACTCCCGCCAACCGGAAGAGTCTCACCGCCAAGACGCGAAGGTCGCGAAGGGGATCGGGGATTGTTGATAGTAGATCGTGGATCGAAGATCGCCTAACGGACCGCCGACTTCAGTCGGCGCCTAACGGAGCGCGGACTTCAGTCCGCCGCACCATGTGGCTGGCGCGTCTCGCGCCAGTCCGTCGCCGGTGCGTCCCGCACCGGCGCCACGGCTCTCCCAGCCGGATAAACTCCACCGCCAAGACGCGAAGGTCGCCAAGGGGATCGTGGATCGTAGATCGCGGATCGAAGATCTCCTAACGGACCGCCGACTTCAGTCGGCATCTAACGGAGCGCGGACTTCAGTCCGCCGCACCATGTGGCTGGCGCGTCTCGCGCCAGTCCGTCGCCGGTGCGTCCCGCACCGGCGCCACGGCTCTCCCAGCCGGATAAACTCCACCGCCAAGACGCGAAGGTCGCGAAGGAAGATCGGGGATCGTGGATGGTAGAGGCTATCGTTTGATTTCGCCCCCCATTCGCGCTGAAGGCCGGGTATGTTTCTATCAGCCACCATCCCCCGGCGCGGGACGCACCGGGGACGGACTGGGGCAGGATGCCCCAGCCACTTCTCGGGAGGCTGATTTGGTCAATCTTCCAACAACGGATGGATATCATCCCGTGTTCCGCTGACGCCGTCCTTGCCCATCGACCAAAGATCATATCCGGGATCCTTCTTGGTCTCCTCCCGCTCCCGGCGGTATTGATAGGGAGCGCCCCATGGGTCGAGTGGCATGCGTTCACACAGCTTGGTCCAGCGTTCCGGAACCGGATCTCCTGTGGGCTTATCGACCAATGCCGCCAAGCCCTGCGCCGTGCTCGGAAAGTGTCCGGCGTTGAGGCGATACATGGCCAGCGCGTTGACAAGCGTGGCGACATCGTTCCGGACCTGGGTATCGCGCGCGGTTCGGTCGTTCATATCGCATGCGGCGAGTCCAACAGTCATGATTCCAAGGATGATCCAACGCATACATATCAAAAGCCGCTGGCTGTGGATCTTGTCTGCGCGTGTGGCGTCATCGGCGGATCCGCGGGGTTGCCGTGATGAGGGCACGGGACTTTGGTGGACCGGGAACGGATGGGTTAGCCTGGAGAGCGGGAGTAACCTGCCTTTGCTATACCCTGGCTTCGACGCTCATAGAGCGCCGCTACAAGCATCTCTATCCCCTTCGCGATCTTGGCGGCTTGGCGGTGAATCTCTTCGGCAAGCGGGAGCCTGGGAGGCCACGCTCTCACGAGCGCGGCTACGGGGAGTGCGCCTTCCATCTTCGATCCACGATCTCCGATCTTCCATCCCCCTTCGCGATACCCTGGCTTCGACGCTCATAGAGCGCCGCTACATGCATCTCATCGGCTCCGGCCACCCGCTGATCCGGCCGTGGCGAAGACATTCCACGACGATAAGTGGCGGAAGCCATTTTCCAACGCCATTTGCGGCACGCCATTTGCGGCCCGGGAGGATTGTGGAAGTGCCTATTCGTTCTCCTCTCATTCGCGTGCGGCCCCGGCGGTGCCGCGCTACCTTTGTGGGCCCCGGCGGTGCCGCGCTACCTTTGTGGGCCCCCAACATGCAAAAGCGATAGAAACGCGCGAAGCCCTCTCCTTTCCCGTCTTGATTCTTGATTCTTGATTCTTGTCTCTTGTCTCTTGTCTCTTGCAACGAGCGAAGCGAGCGGTCTTGAATCTAGCAATCACTCATGCCGGAGCGCCTCGATGGGATCGAGGGCGGCGGCGCGGCGGGCGGGCATGAAGCCGAACAGGATGCCGATGCCGGCGGAGAAGACGAAGGCGATGATGTTGATCTTGGGGTCGAACTGGAAGGGCGCTCCAACAAGATCGGCACCGTAGTAGCAGGCGGCGTAGGCGAGCGCGATGCCACAGATGCCGCCGACGCAGGAGAGGGTGACGGCTTCCACGAGGAATTGCCAGAGCACCTCACGGGCGCGGGCGCCGATGGCGAGACGGATGCCGATCTCGCGGGTGCGTTCGGTGACCGAAACCAGCATGATGTTCATGATCCCGATACCGCCCACGATCAGGCTGACCCCGGCCACCCATCCCAGCAACTGGGTCATCACCTTGGTGCTGGCGGTGACGATCTCGGTGAGTTGTTGGGAATCGAAGATGCTGAAGTTGTTTTCCTCGTTTTCCCCGAGGCTGCGGCGCTCGCGCATCAGGAGGGTCACATCGGCCACGACGTTGGCGCTGGGATAGCCGTCGATGCCGGCGATCATGATCTGGTTGATATTGCGCCCGTTGCTGCCGCGGCCGGTCAGGCGGCGCTGGATCGAGGTGTAGGGAACGATGATGTTGTCGTCGAGGTCGTCGCTCATGCCACCCTGGCCTTTCGCGGTGGTGACGCCGATCACGGTGACGGTGGTGGATTTCAGGCGGATCTTGCAGCCGATGGGATCGATGCCCTCGCCGATGACTTCCTTGCGGATGGTTTCCCCGATGACGGCGACCTGCGCCCCCTCCATCACCTCTTCGTCGGTGAAGAACCGGCCCATGGCAAGTTCCCAGTTGGCGACGCGGAAATAGTCGGGCGTGGTGCCCTGGATATCGGTCTTGCGGTCGTTCTCCTGAAACACCGCGCTGACATTGGTCTGGACGAATGGCGCCACGGTATCAACTCCGGGGACTTGGTCGCGGATGGCATCGACGTCGGCGAGTTCGAACAAAGGGATGCCGGCACCCCCGCCCCACCCCTGGCCGGGCCGGAGGGTCATCAGGTTGTTGCCCATCTTGGAAATGTTCTGTTTGACCACCGCGGTCGCGCCGTTGCCAAGGGAAACCATGGAGATCACCGCCGCCACGCCGATGACGACACCCACCACGGTCAGGAAGGACCGGATGACGTTGCGGCGGATCTCACGCAGCGCGATGAACAGGGCGTTGAGGAGCATGGGGGGGGTGTTAGTTATTTGTTATTGGTTATCAGTTATCAGTTATCAGTTATCAGGGGCCTTGGCTTTCTCTTTTCGTTGGCTGGGATCCGGGTTCCGGGCTCCGGGTTCTTTCACTTTTCTATCAGGCCATCGAGGACGCGGATGGTGCGGTTGGCGTAGGAGGCGACGTGGTCCTCGTGGGTGACCATGATGATGGAAATGCCGCGCTCGCGATTGAGGCGGCCGAGCAGTTCCATGATTTCGAGGGTGGTATGGGAGTCGAGATTGCCGGTGGGTTCGTCGGCGAAGAGGGTATCGGGATTGGTGACGATGGCGCGGGCGATGGCGACGCGCTGCTGTTGGCCGCCGGAGAGTTCGGCGGGCGTGTTGCGTTCCTTGTCGGGCAGGCCGACGCTGGCGAGCGCCTGGCGTGCCATCTGGTGGCGCTGTTTCCGGGTGTAGCCGCGATAGAGCAGCGGAAGTTCGACATTTTCGAGCGCGGAGGTGCGGGCGAGCAGATTGAAGCCCTGGAAAATGAATCCGTGGGCGTGGCGGCGCAGCAGCGAGCGCTGGTCCTTGTTGAGGTTCTCCACCTGGACGTTCTTGAACCGATAGGTGCCGGAGGTGGGGGTATCGAGGCACCCCAACAGATTCATCAGGGTGGATTTTCCCGATCCACTGGGGCCCATGATGGCCACGAAATCGCCGCGGTTGATGGTGAGGTCCACACCGCAGAGCGCCTGGAACGCCGCATCACCGGATCCGTAGGTTTTGGTGATGTTGCGAAGATCGATGAGCACCTCGTCCGTCATTTGCCTCGCGCGGGTTTGACGCTGAGAATCACCGGCATATCCGGCTTGAGATCCCCGTCGGTGATTTCCGTGTGGCTGCCGTCGGTGATACCCGGAGTCACTTTGATCTCGTGGGGTTCGCCGTCTTTCATGATATAAACGTGCGGGCCTTTCGACTCCGAGCGCGGGAGTGTCTGCTGGCCCATGCTGCGCCAGCGGCGGCCGCCGCCGGGGGTTAGATTCTGGACCAGGGTGCGGTTTCCGGTGTCCTGCGGCTTGCCGATGGCCGCGGCGGTGACCGGGTCGAAGCGCAGGGCGGAATTGGGCACGACGAGGATGTCCTTTTTCTCGATGATGGCGATATCCACGGTGGCGGTCATGCCGGGGCGGAGCGAGAGGTCGGCGTTGTCCACTTCCAGTTCCGTGCTGTAGGTGACCATCCCGCCGCCGGCGGCCGCGGCGTTGTTGTTATTGTTGTTCGCGGCCGAATTCGCGGTGGCGGACGAACCGAAGGAAACTTTCTTCACCTTGGCGGTGTAGGAGCGGCCCGGCCAGGCGTCCACGCTGAAGGTGGCGGTCTGCCCGGCGGCCACGCGGCCGATATCCGCCTCCGCCACCAGCACGGCGAGCTCCATTTTCCGGAGGTCCTCGGCGATGGTGAACAAGGTGGGCGCGGTGAACGACGCGGCGACCGTCTGGCCGACCTCGATCGAGCGGAGGAGCACCACGCCATCGACGGGCGAGCGGATGATGCCCTTCTCCAGATCGCGTTCGTAGGATCTAACTTCGGCCTCGGCTCCCGCGACCGACGCGTTGGCGCTTTCGAGGTCCGCCTTGGCGCGGGAAACGGTGGCCAGGGAGGTTTCCAGCGTGGCTTTGGACGGGGTTTTTCCGCCGCTCAGGTCGTGGAGTTCCAACTGGCGCGAGTAGGACGCCTCCGCTTCCTCCAGGGTGGCATTGGCCTGCGAAACGCGGGCCTTGGCGGCGAGCAGGCTGGCGCGGCTGCGTTCGGTCTGCTGGTTGAGCTTGGAGGTGTCGAGCTTGGCGAGCGGCTGGCCTTTTTTCACCGTGTCGTTGCTATCCACATAGACCTCCTGGGCGGTGCCGGAGAGTTCGGAACCCACCACCACCTGATTGGTCGGGATGAGGCTGCCGGACGCGGTGACGATGAGCGAGATTTCACCCTTTTTGGCCGGTTCGGTGTGGTAGCTGAGTTCATCATGGCCGTTTCCGTTACGATGGAAATAGTAATACCCCCCGCCGCCGAGACAGGCGAGCACGGCGAGGATGACCAGCCATTTCAAGACGGGGCGCGAGGCGCCGCCGGCGACGATTTCGGATAGATTTTCTTGGGCTTCGGGCATGGACGGATGGGAAAATGGCGCGGGCGGCGGGGGTCAGGACGACCAACCGCCACCGAGGGCTTGATAGAGTCGGATATAGGCGGTGACGCGGTCGGCGCCGGTATTGAGCAGGCTGTCCTCCAGACCCAGCAACGAGCGCTGGGTGTCGAGCACATCGGAAAAGTCGATCTCGCCGGCCTCGTAGCGCTGGCGTGCCAGTTCGTCCGCCTCACGGGCGAGCGCGGTGGCCTTTTCCAGCGTGGCGAGCCGCTCCGCGGTGCGGCGGCAGGCGATCAGCGCGTTCTCGGTTTCGGATAGGGCGGTCAGCACCTTGGCGCGGTAGTTTTCCACCGCCTGATCCTGCGCAGCGGTCGAGGCGGTTAGATTCGCCTGAAGGCGTCCGGCGTCGAAGATCGGCGCGGATAGGCCGGCGATGATGCTGGCGCTGGTGGATTCCGGGTTGAAGATCTTCCCGGTGGACAGGGCGTTGAGTCCGAGCGATCCGGATAGGCTGAGCGACGGAAACCGCGCGGCGTCGGCGGCGCGGGTGGAGGCGGCGGCGGCGAGCAATTGATAGCCCGCGACGCGGACATCGGGCCGCTGGCGGACGGTGTCGGCGGGGATGCCGATGGCCAGGCTCTGCGGCGGGTTGGGCAGGCCGCGCGATGCGCCGGAAAGCAGCGGGTCCACGCCGCCGGGCGCACGGCCCAACAGGACGGAAAGCGCGTTGCGGCCCTGGGCGATGGCCTGCTCCAGCGCGGGCACTCCGGCGCGGGCGGACTCCAGGCTGCTTTGGGCCTGATTGGCTTCGAGCGTGTCCGCCTCACCGGCCTTGAGGCGCCAATTGGCGAGTTGGGCGGTCTCCTCGCGGGTGGTGAGGTTTCGTTTCAATACGGAAAGCCGGGACTCGTTGGTCCGGAGGGTGACGTAGGTACTGGCGATCTCCGCGGCCAAGCCCGCCTGGGCCGAGTGGAGATTTTCCTCGGTCGCGCCAAGATTGGCGGCGGCGGCCTCGAGTTGGCTGCGGTTGCGGCCGAACAAATCCGCGTCCCACGAGGCGCTGAGATTGGCGGAGTAGGACGTGCTGGAGGTCGTTCCGCCGAGGTCGGTGTTGCTGGAGCGGGCCGACCGCGAGGCCGATCCGTCCACCGACGGAAAAAGGGCGGCACGCTGGGCATCCTGGCGGGCGCGCGACTCGCGAACGCGAGCCTTGGCGGTGGCAATGTCCGGGTTTTCATCGAGCGCGGTGGCGATCAGGCGGTTGAGCGCCGGGTCGCCGAACCGGCCCCACCAGCGTGACAGGTCCTTGCCGGGCGCGGCCACCGGAAAGCGTCCCGCGTTTTTCCATGCGGCCGGCAATTCCACCTCGCTCTTGGGGGCGGGCGTGGGAAGCGTGCAACCTCCCAGGAACAGGGACACGGAAACGATCAGAAAACTGGTGCGGGGCATGAACATCGTGAGTGGGAAAGGGCCGGACATGGCGGCGGGAAAACGATTCTTCAACCCCCTCCCACCGTAGAGTCGGCGGCACGTTCCAATAACGCCGCCGAACCGACCATTCTTCACCAAAAAACGGAGTAAAAAGCCACCCCAACGAAAAATTGTCGCCGAAATCGGGAAAAATCACCCTTTCGGGGGGGATGGGGCGGGCTTGGGTGCCGCCGGATCGGCGGGCGGCGACTGGGGGTCCGCCGGAGGACGCTGGGGAGGAGGCGTTGGCGCCGGCCGCGAACCGCCGCCGAGAATGCCGTCGATCAGTCCGCCGCCCTCGCGCAGGATGGTGTCCGCCGCCTTGTCGAGGACCTCCACGCCCTTCTGCACCGGCTGGGTTTCCTCGATCAGCGAGCGGGTGAACTTCAGGACGCGCTCCCCGGTTTCCGGGATCACCTCGAACATCCGGCTTTCGGCCGCGGCCCTCAGTCTCTCGGTCAGATCCTCCTTGGGATCGTCGAGGGTGCCGGAAATCACCAGCGGCGACCACAGCAGGCCGCGTTCGCCGGGAGCGAACACCACCGTTTCCGCTCCGGGAATCGAGGAAAGGGTGCCGGGCGCGAGACCGAGCCGGAACCGCCCGTCCAGTTCCCTGCCGCGGATCGCCAGGGTGCCTTCGAGCCGCACCAGGCCCTCGCTGGCGAGCACGAGATTCTCGAAAGTGACGGAGCCGCTCTGCCAGCGCCAGTCGGTGGCCGCCTCGGATAGATTGAGCACCCGGAAACGGCGGGTATCGGCATAGGCGGCCAGCGCGTCGAGCACCGGCAGCGCGGTTAGAACGCCGTTTCGGATGGTCAGGTGACCCTTGACGACCGGTCCAGAGCTGCGGTTCTCAACCATGATGATGGAGGACGCGTCGCCGCTGAGCCGCTTCGCCCAGTCGTCGTTGAGAAACTCGTTGCATTTGATCCCGCTGGCCGTGCCCTCGAACGTATAACGCCCCGCCGTCACATCCCACTCGCCGTGTCCATCGACCCGGCCGTCTTCATAGACCCGCGCCGTCGCGTCGGTCACGTAAACCTCGCCGTCGCGGTAGCGGAAACGCGCGCGGTCGATTTCCACCGCGGGCAACCAGGAGTACGGCAGCCGCAGCCGTCCGCCATCGATTTCCCCGCGATACGAATTGTGCCCGCCGGCGTGCTCGATGTGCGCCCGCATTCCCTCGGCGCGGATTTCGCCGGCATCCAGAAACGCCTTCACCGCGATGCTGCCGAGATCCAGCCGCTTGACCTCCACCTCATCGGGCAGCCACCCGCGCTTGGCGGGCTTGGTGACGGCGCGAGATGGCTCGGGCTTGGTGATGGGAACTTCAGTTGCCGGAGTGGTCCTCGCGTCGATCTCCACCTCCAGCCGGCTCACCGTGGCCCCGTCCAAATCCCATACCCCGCGCCTAACTCCTGATAGATTCACCTCGGTGCGCAACCGGTCCGCATACAACCCGACCATCGGCCCCTTGCCTTTCGCCTCGAACGACCCGGTGTCCACCACCAGCCCGTCCCAGCGGAACGGGCTGAACTCGCCCTCCATGCCCACCACCTGGCTCACCCGCGCGGAGAGCAGCTTCCGGAACGCGTCGCTATGGAGGTAATTTTTGAGGGACCAATAACCCACCGCCGCGCACACCACGCCCACGACCAACAGGCCGACCGCGGCACGGCCCAACCAGCCGCCCCTGGCTGCACCTCCTTGTTTTCTACGTCTCGCGCGTCGGCTCATCGGCGGGAAATCTACCGGCGGAGAGCGGATTGTCCATGAGAAATGGCAGGAGGAAATTCACCATTGACCCCCTCCCCCGCCCCGGCTTAGCCTGCGCGTCCATTCCACCGCCCCCACCCGCCATGTCCACGGTTCCCACCATCATATACACCCAGACCGACGAAGCCCCGGCTTTGACCACCTGCTCGCTGCTGCCAATCGTGCAGGCGTTCACCAA
>JAFLEH010000027.1 GCA_017301995.1 Verrucomicrobiota bacterium
AACGCCTGGGCCTGCCGGGCTTTTCATCGCATCAGTTCAGCGTCAGCGTGGAAACCGAACTGGTAACCCTCGCCGACGTCCCGGCCGAATCCTCCCGCCTCTACGAACTCCTACAAACCGATGTGGACGCGCGGATACAACAGACGGGCTTCGTCCCGCCGCTGGATTACGGCATGGTTCCCGGTGCGTGTGCCAATGGCACGCCACCGCCTGCCAATGGTTCGCCAAACCATGCCACAGCCAATGGATCCGCTCCCAGCCTCACCGGCCTGGCCGCACCGGTTCATGCCAATGGTGCGGACAATCCCGAACCCGTCCCGGCGCAAGCCCCCACTCCGCTCGACGGACGCTGGAAATGCTCCGAAAAACAGCGCGACCTGATCCTGAAACTCGTGGACGAACACCGGCTCGACAAGCACAGCATCGAGGCGCTCGCCGTCGAACGCTTCGGCCACGGCGTGCGGCTGCTCGACAAGATGGAAGCCTCCGGGCTCATCGACGAGCTGCTTGAAACCCACGGCGGCGGCACCCGCCCGCCCGCAACCCGTGGCACCGCCCGGACCAACGGCTCGGCCTACAGCAGGGCCAACGGAAGGAGGGCTGCCGCATGACAGCCGCAGCCACTTGCGAGCCGCCGTTCGCCACAGGGCTGGCACCGTATGCCGGCACGTTTCCCGGACACATCAGCCCCACTTCGGCCAAGAACTACCTGAGCTGCTCGCTGCGGTTCTGGTTTGAAAGGGTGGCGTGCCTGCGCAAGCCCGTGTCGCCGGCTCTCCACCTGGGCAAGGCCGTGCACGCCGCGCTCCAGGCGTTCCACCTCGCCCGCTGGCGCGGTGGCGACGATTCCCCGGAAGCCGTTGCCGCCGCCCATGACCGGGCGTTTCACGAACTCGAACGCGACGAAGGCCCGGTGAACTTCGGCGACGAGGCCGAACGCGAGAAAAACCGCCTCGACGGTTTGCGCGTGGTCGCCGCCTACCTCGACTCGCCCGAGGCCCTGACCGGAAAGCCGCGTGCCGTGGAGGTCCTGCTCAAGGAATCGATCCCCGGTCTGTCCGTGCCCCTCACCGGTGCCATGGATCTGGTGGCGTCAGACTACACCCCGGTCGATTTCAAATCGGCCGCCTCCCGGCCCGATCCTTGGGGAGCCGCCTTCGACCACGAGATCCAGCTTGTTTCCTACCAACTCCTGATCGAGGCCGCCACCGGCGTGATCCCGCCCTCGCTCGACCTGGTGTTTCTCGTGAAAACCAAAACGCCGCAGGTGATCCGGGTCAAATCCCCACCGGCCGACGCAAGGCGGAAACGCCGGGTCGTAGCGCTGTTGGAAACGGCGGTCGGTGGCATCGGCGAAGGCCGCTTCCATCCGCAGCCTTCGATGCATTGTTCGTGGTGCCAGTTCAAAAACGAATGCATGAACTGGTGTCCGGACATGACCCTGCCCGGTGCCGACCGCCGCGCCGCCTGACCCACTCCCTCCCGACCGCCGCAAGGCGGGAGGGAGGGTCCGTGGAATCCCCTCTCCCCGCGTCCGCCACGGTGGCGGAAACGGGAGCCCCTGGCATCCGCCAAGGCTGGCTCCCGCGCGGGGCCTGCCGTGGCCGTGCCTTTCAACCGACAACCCAGAAAGGACAACCCACCATGAGCCCCGCGCTCGATGATATGTTAGTCAACGAGGTCGTGCCCCGCCTCCGCGCGGTGGCCCGGACCATCCCGAAGATCGGCGCCGAGGACGACGAGGATATCGTCCAGGACGCCACCCTCATGGCCGCCCGCATGATGGAATCGGCCGAGAAATCCGGCCACCCGATCACGGCGGGCAACGCCACCTATTACGCGGTCAAGGCGGCCCGCTCCGGCCGCCGCAGCGGCTATACGGGCCGTTGCGACGTGTATTCGCCGGGATGCCAGATCGACGGCAACGCGCGGTTCGATCCGCTCGACGCCACGATGGAGGTGGACGATGAGCCGTGCGGCACGCTGCACGACGTGATCCGCCCGTTCGATCCCGGCGACCGTGAGATCGACCCGGCCGAGGAAGCCGCGCGCAACCTCGACTGGGAGGCGTTCCTCGCCGGCCAGCCGCCGCGCCAGCGCCGCGCGCTGCGGACGCTCGCGGAGGGCGGCACCATGCGCGAGGCCGGGAAACAATGCGGCATCCGGGACAGCGCGGCGCTGAAACTGAAACGCCGGATCGCCGCCGACCTGGTGGCGTTCTTCGGCGAAGCCCAGATCCGCCGTTTGTTGGAAGGCCGCCGTCCCGATTGGGAAGCCGGCCTGCGCTGCGCGCGCGAACGGCACGCCTGCCAGTGCGTGGCGTTCGTTTCCTGGGACCCGGTACCACCCGCCGCCGCATGATCCGTCCGTCTCCCCGGATCGTCCGTGCCCTATCCGGCTCCCGGAGAAGGCGCGGCGTTCCGTGGGGAATATGGATGCGAATTTTTTAGGTCGTGGGGATTGCCCGATCAGAAACTGCTGGAGATGGGTAAGTGTTACGATTATCTATTGGAGCGTGATCGCCAAATGACCAACCAAATTGTGATCGTCACCGAACCCTAATCCAAATTTCCATGATGAAACCACTGCCAACTTGTTTTGCCCTCGCAGCCGCCGTCTTCACCGCCACTTGCTTTGCGGACACGGCCGATCTATCCAGCCGGATCCTGCCACAGCCGCAAGCATTGCGCATGGAGGCGGGCTCGTTGGTGATGGCCGCAAAAACCTCGCTGGCTCTCGGGGCCGGCAGTGAAGGAGTCGGGCGGTATTTTGCGGAACGATTGCGCCGGGGCACGGGCTGGTCGGTGCCGGTTCTGGCAAACGCTCCGGGCACGATTCATTTCGAAGTGATCGCCGATCCGAACGGATCTCCCGAAGCCTATTCGCTGAAAATTAGTCCGGCCGGGGTTGAACTTCGGGCAGCCAGCGCGGCGGGAATTGCCCGGGGTGCCGAAACGCTGTTGCAGTTGATGCCGCCGGAAGTCTATGGCAGCAACCGCTGCGAAACGCTGACCCTGCCGTATCTAACAATCAACGACGCTCCGCAGTTTCCCTGGCGCGGGGCGATGCTGGATGTCTCGCGGAAATTCCAGGACAAGGAGACGATTCTCAAGCTGCTCGACGGCCTGGCCGCCTGCAAACTGAACATTTTCCACTGGCACCTCACCGACGACCAGGGCTGGCGCCTGCCCATCGAAGGCTATCCGAAGCTGACCGGGAAAGGGCCTGCCTATTCGCGTGCCGACATCAAGGAAGTCGTGGAGCGCGCCGCCGCGCTCGGCATCACCATCCTGCCGGAGATTGACATGCCGGGACACAGCGGCGCGAGCTGCAGGGCCTATCCCAAAATCAGCACTCCGAATGACAAAGGACAGCCGACCGGCACCATGAATCCCGGTGCGGACGCCAGTTATGCCTTCATCGAAGCGGTGATGAAGGATGTGGCCGCGCAGTTTCCCAACAGCAAGCACATCCACCTCGGCGCGGACGAGGTCGGTTCCGGCGGCTGGACCAAGGACGCGCAATGCAAGGCGTATATGCAGAAGGAGAATCTCAAGAACAACCACGAGTTATATATTCACTTCGTCAACCGCGCCGTCGCCATCGCCCGCAAACACGGCTTCGGGAGCATCGCGTGGGACGAGGCGTTCGATCCCAAGAACGATCCGGAACTGATCATCATGTCGTGGCGCGGCATGGGACCGGGGATCGCCGCCGCGAAGGCGGGGCGGACGGTGATCGCCACGCCCAACCCGCCGCTCTATATCAATCACGCGAACACCCGTTCCATCAAAAACCCCCGCGCCTACAGCGCCCACCCCACCTATCTGAATCAGGGCTATTTCCTCTACGCCGATACCCCGGCCATCCCGGCGGCAAACCGGTCGCTGGTGCTAGGCGGCGAGGCCTGCCTTTGGGGTGAATGCATCACCGGTCCGGAAAACATGTTCATTCACATGTTCCCCCGAGTGGCGGCCGCTGCGGAAAATCTATGGCTGCCTCGTGAGAAACTGGATTGGAACGCGTTCGTCAAACGCCTCCAGATCCAGAACCGCCGCTTCCAGGCCATGGGTATCCCGTATTTCTGGGAACCGGAAACGCTCGCCGTCAACATCGGCGGCTGGAAACCTGGCGACCTCGCGGCGCACAATGGCGTGATCGATATTCCGCTCAAGCCGTTGGCCTACTCCGGCGAGCAAGAGTTCTTCATCACCCAGACCACCGGCGGCGGCCAGTTCCGCGTCGAATGTGCCGAGTTGCTCAAGGATGGCGTCGTGGTGGATACCGACCGCCACCGCCACGATTCCTCGGTGTATGTCAATGTGGACTGCATGTATCTTCTGAAAAATCCGGACGCCACTGGCGTTTATACCCTCCGTCTGCACGCCACACCGCTGAATGGCGATTGCGCCGCGCTGATCCAGCATCACGCCGCGCTGGCGCCGGACGGCTACTCCAAACAATGCGCTCCGGGGAGCGGTGCCAACCGTTCCAAACAAACCCCCACCCGATGATCGTCTATGTCACCACCATCCGATCCGTTCCACGAATCACGAAGAACCGCCGGTGTCCTCAAGTGCCCGTTCAATGGCGAGGACATCCTCATGGTGTTGCGGCATGGCGATGTGCGCCGCATTGCCAAGGATTGGAAGACGTTCAGCTCGGACGCGCCATTCCGCGTGCCGATCCCTTCCGAGGAGGAGGTGCGGAGCATCCGGCAACTTCCGATCGAAACCGATCCACCCGAACACACCGATTACCGGCAAATCACCGAGCCGTTTTTTCAGCGCCCCAAAGACCCGGCGTTCATGGCCCGGATCGAAGCTCTGATCGCCGGGATGGTGGAGGACGCGCTGACCCGGGACCACATCGAAGTGGTGAACGGGTTCGCGCTGCCCTTGCAGTCGCGGGCGCTCGCCGATCTGCTGAACATGCCTGAATCCGAGGCGGAAATCTGGATCGGCTGGGGTATCCATGTGTTTCAAGTGCCCGGAGAAATCAAAAAGGGCACCCTGCTGGAAGACTATCTCCAGCAGCAGTTTGATCGTGCCGCCGCCGCTCCCGGCGACGACTTTTTCAGCGCGCTAACTCAGGCAACCTTTCGGGGTCGGCCACTCACGCGGGACGAGATGATGGGCTTTGCCAATCTTGCCTTCGCGGGCGGGCGGGATACCATCATTCACACGGTTAGCTGCGTGCTCGCCCATTTGGCGGCCAATCCCGGCGAGCTTGATTTCCTGCGTGCGGATCCGGCGCGCATCACCCACGCCTGCGAAGAGTTTTTCCGCGTCTTCATGCCGCTCACCCAGATCGGCCGGGTGGCGACGGCGGATACGGAAATCCACGGTGCCACGGTCAGGACCGGCGAGCGTGTGGGCCTCTGCTGGGCATCCGCCAACTTCGACGAAGCCGCGTTCGGGCGACCGCATGAGATCCGTTTGAACCGCAAACCCAATCCGCATCTATCCTTCGGCTTTGGCAGCCATCTGTGCATGGGGGCCAGCCATGCGCGGCTGCTGCTTCGCACCCTGCTGCGAATGTGCTGCGATCATGTCAGATCGATCACCATTCTCGACTCCGAAGCCCGCACCGAACACGCGGCGGGTTTTGACCGCGCGCTTGGATACCACTCGCTGACGGTGAGGTTCCACCGGATCTGACATCAAGTCCGGAAGCGCCGTCCGCGTCTTCTCGAACATGACGATCCTCATGGTTCACCCGCTCTTGGTTTGCTGATGCCCACCAAGGTGAAACCGCCGGAGCTCTCCGGATGTCTGAGCCATTTTTCAATCCGTTTGACGAAAACCCTCGCGGACACGCGCAACGCACGGGGTGGGGGAATGAGCCAGTCAAGCTGCGGGGCGTCGTCGAAGTAGATCACCTCGATGTCCGTTCCCGGCCGGATGCCGAGTTCCCCGGCCACCGCATAGAGCGAAATCACCCAGCGGGCATCCATGAGAAACACCGCGTCCGGGCGCTTGGCGGGCAAGACTCTCCGCCAGAGGTCGTGCACCGCCTGCGGCAGATTCTGCGGGACCTCCAAAACCCAGGAAACCGGGTCTTCCGCACATGCCGCGCCGCTTTTCCGCAGCGCGGAGACCATGGTTTCATGCCAGGAGGGCAGTCCCGCCGGGATGGCCATGAGAATGCGCTGCCGTCCGGCACTGACGAGAGCCGGAATGATGCCACCGAGGACGAGCTTCAGGGAGAAACCGATCCCTGGAAGGTCCGACGAGACGATCTCACCGCCGTGCAGAAACACCGGCAAGCCGGTGGCGCAGGCCGCCCGCGCCAGTGGCTCCGGCGCGTTGTGCAGGATCATCCGGGTGACCGTGTGGCGCTCGACGAGCTTGCGGATCGCCGCCGCCGGGTTGCGGATACGCTGCAAATCCATCACCACCACCTCCATTATGCCACCCCGCGCCTCCCATGCCCTCCGCGTGGCCTCCATCACTTCCGAGGTGAGAACATCCGCGGACGGGTGATCCTCGCCCAGCCATAACAAAACCTCCGCCGCCGCCGGTTGCGCGGGTGCCGCAGTCCCCACAGCCTCCGGATTGACCCGCCAGCGGCAGCGTGGGCCGCCACCGGTGATCAGGCCCCGCTCCGCCAGTCCCTTGACCGCTTCCTCAATGGTGGGGCGGCTCACACCGTAACGCGCGGCCAAGACTCTCTCGCCCGGCAGAAATTTCGGCCACAGCCCCGCAGCCAGGTCGGTTTCCATCGCTCTGCCGACTTGCCCTGTCCGTGTAGCCCATTCTTTCATAGCCCATTCTCGTCGCCAGCATCGTAGCATCCGTGGGAGTGGCGGGCAAGACGAATCTGGCAAGGTTTCCTTGCCAGAAAATCGCGGGACTTTGGCATTGGTCCGGCCGGGCCGCGGCGGCAGGCTCATTCCGTCATTTGTGATCGCACGCTCCTCTAACCATCAGCCCGGAACACTGCCCCTATGAAACCGAAAATCAGCCGCCTGTCCACGCTCGCCTCCGTTTTGATTGGAGTCGGAGCCAGTGTCACCGCCCACGCCGCCGAACTCTTTTTCGACGGCACCTCCAATACTGACCCGGGCAACGGTGCGTCCGCCGGCGTAGGCGGCACCTGGAATACGACCCTCACGAACTGGGATGTGGGAGCCGTGCCTCATGTCGCGTGGAACAACACCACCAACGCCGCGGATACGGCGGTGTTCGGCAATCTTGGAAACTCCGCGGTCACTGTGACAGCCGGCACGGTTAGCGCGGGAGGTCTCAAATTCTCCTCCACCGGCGGAGGAACAACCACCCGCTGGACACTCAGCACCGGCCCTATCACGCTCGCCGACGGAGCCACAGTCGATGGCTCGGCGATGGACTCGAAAAGGGAAGCGACAATCAGTCTAAATGCCGTGCTTACCGGTGGCGGCGCCAACGGATTGTCATTCATCGGCGGCAGCACGATCAATGGCGTGGCCTACGCGAGCAATTTCAATTCTCTGACCCAGACACCCCGGGTCAATTGCCTTTCGCTTGGCGGCGCCAACACCTTCACCGGGCCGGTCACGATCACCAATGTGGTGGAAGCTCCGAACCAAGGTGGAAGCGTCAAGGCTTTTGGCGCGGTCAGCAATGACGTCACTCTCAAAGAGAGGGCACTGCTGGCCTTCAGCCAGGCAACCTATTCATTCGGGCACAAGCTCATCATCGATGGCATCAACAACGCGGTCACCACGCATAACACCAGCACCGTCTTCACCCTGTCGGGAGACGTCGTTAGCAAGAACGGTGCCAGCGATGTCTTTTGGTAGGTGGCGCGAACGACTGGCTCCAAGCTGATCTACACCGGCGACCTCGGCGGTTTCACCGGCACCTTCAATGCGCGGGCCGGCGGCGCCACCACCCCGGGGATCAATGTGATCGCCACCAATCACTTCGGCGGCACCTTCGCCGTGGACAGCGGCACCCTACAGATCGGCAACGCCGACGCCACCGGCACCTTGGGTGCCAACAACATCGCCAACAATGGAACCCTTCTTTTCAACAGCACCAAAAACCTCGGCTATAACGGCGACATCAGCGGCGCGGCGGGCAAGCTGACGGTCAATAACAGCGCGGGCACGCTGGTTCTTGGTGGAAACAACACTTACGAAGGCGCGACTACCGTCACCGCCGGCACCTTGTTGGTCAACGGCGCGCTCGGCAATACCGCGGTTTCAGTCGCGCCCGGCGCCACCATCGGCGGTTCCGGCACCCTCGCGGGCACTCTTGGTCTCGGCTCGACTTCCGTTTTCGAGATCGTCGATCTGAACGATCCGCTCAGTGTTGCCGGTATCGTCACATTCGGATCCGGCTTCGGGATCGCCAATCTTTCCGGCGTGGACTGGGATTCCCTTGAGATGAACACGCCCTACACCATCCTCACCGGGAGCACGCAGGATTTCTCAACGGCGGAACTCGCCAACTTCGGCCTGACCAATGCGGCGAATGTGGGATCAGGAGATCGCAAGGCCTACTTCGAACAGGGCAGTCTCAGGTTCGTCGTCATTCCGGAACCCTCCGCCACCGTGATGGGCGGGCTCGGACTTCTCGCCCTGCTGCGCCGCCGCCGTGATTGACACCGCTTCTTCCACGGATTGGCCGCCCGTCCGTCCAGATTTCCGCTAGTATATCTTAACAATATCGCACCTGCCAAACAGTCCAAAGAAAATCCAACTCCATGAAACCGAGAATCAACTGCCTGTCCTCGCTCGCCGCCGCTGTTTTCATCAGCTTTGGAGCCAATATCGTCGCCCCTGCCGCCCGTGCCGGCACGCTCTACTTTGACGGCGGCACGGCCAATATCGGCACAAATGGCGATGGCGCGTCCGCCGGGCTTGGCGGCACCTGGAATACGGCCCTCACGAACTGGGACCAGGGCAACGGCTTGGCTCACATCGCGTGGGACAACACCCCCGATGCCGGAGATACCGCGGTTTTTGCCAATCTGGGGAACTCCAACCAAACTGTATCCGCAAGCTCGGTCAACGCGGTCGATCTCGTCTTCTCCACCGGAGCCACCACCGGCACCTCAACCCGCTGGACTTTGTCCGGCACGGTCACGCTGGGTGATACGGTCAGCAAGAAGGCCTCGCTGGATGCCTCGGCGGTGGTTTCCGGGGGCTCGACCAGCCTCAATGTGACCGGAGTCTTGTCAGGAGACGTGAGCGGTGGCCTGTCGCTCACCGGTGGCAATGTCCATGGTGCCAACACCTATTCCGCCTATTTCAATCAATTGAATCCGACTCGGGTGAACAACCTCGTCTTGAACAACACCATGACCTTCACCGGTCCTGTCACGATCAAGAATGCGGTGGAAATCCAGGGGTTGACCGGCGCGGCCGGAACCCGCTTCAAGGCACTCGGCGCCGCCACCAACGATGTCATTCTCGACGATGGCACCTTGTTTCTCTATACCTCGGGGGGAGTATTCGACCATCGGATCATCGTTGCCGGACTTGATGGCAACAACGCGCTGAACCTGAACAACGGCAACCCCGCTGCCACTGTTTCGGCGGATGTAGCCGCCGATAGTGACAAGACCTTGTGGTCGGTGGCCGGAGTTGCCAGCAGCAAGCTGACCTATACCGGCAGTCTGGCCGATTTCTTCGGCACACTCAAGGTGAAGGGCAGTGCGACGGGTTCCACGGTGATCGCCACCGACACCTTCGGCGGCACCTTCGAGGTGGACAGCGGCATCCTGCAGATCGGGAACAACGACGCCACCGGCACTCTGGGGGACAACGACATCGTCAACAATGGCACCATTCTTTTCAACAGCACCATAACCCTGGCGTGCAATCGCGCCATCAGCGGCTTGGCGGGCAAGCTGACGGTCAATAACAGCGCCGGCAACCTCATCCTCGGTGGGAACAATACTTACGAAGGCGCGACCACGGTTAACGCCGGAACTCTGACGCTTGATTACTCTTCCTCCAACAACAGCAAGCTGTCCGACACCGGAGTTCTGAATCTGAACGCCGGAACATTGATCCTGACCGGCGGTTCGCATTCCGAACTCGTTGGATCCACCGTCGTTGGTGGCGCGGCGACGATTTCGCGAGCGGACGGATCGGCGACCATTGATCTGGGCAACATCACCCGCGCCGGATCCGGCACGCTCGATATTCTGGGCTCAGGCATTGCCCGGACTCTGCTTTCCAACGACGGAACCGGCAAGCTGCCCGAATGGATCACCGTGGATGGCGGTCCCTCGATGAATGACGGCAGCGACAACATCGTTCCTTTTGTGGTTGCACCGATTACGGATATCGTGCGCTTGGGCGGCCAGGTTCCCGATGATCGCAACGCCCATGTCCGGATCATCGACGGCGGATCGTTTGGGAATGTCACCATGGCCGCGGCCGGCACCACCACCATCACCAACCTCACCCAGTCCGCCACGGAAGGAGCGGTGGTGATCGATCTCGGTGGCGGCAATACCCTGCGCCTCGGCGCGATCTTAGTCGAAGCCGCCGCCGGAACCCTGACGGTCAACAACGGAACCCTGACCGCTGGTGGCGCGGACGACAGGAACGGCACTCTAACGGTGGACACGCTGGAAGACGCCGTGTTCAATGTTCCGATTGATGACAACGGCAACGGAGTGGTCTCACTCGCAAAAAGCGGCTCCGCCACGCTGACTCTAAACGAGGCCAACTATTTCACCGGGCCGGTGGCGATTTCCGGGGGCATCCTGGAAATCGCCGGAGCAGGCCAACTGGGAGGTGGATTTTTCAACGCCAGCATCACCAACGATGCGACCCTGCGCTTCAACAGCACCGAGTCCCAGACTCTTGGCGGAGCCATAAGCGGCACCGGTGCTTTGATCAAGGACAACACCGGCGCATTGGCTCTTTCCGGCGCCAACACCTACACTGGTGAGACCACGGTGCTGAACGGGACGCTGTCCCAATCCACCGCTCATCCGACGGGCACGATCACCGTCGGTTCCGGTGCCACCTACATCGCCGGCACGGGTGATGGATCCGAGAAGTTTGCCGGTGGCGGCAAGGTGGTTTTGCGCGGCAAGGGCAACACCGTGGATGCAAGGCTGATGGACTCCACCGGCACCGTGGCCGTTCAGGTCAACGGCGACTGGATGAACTCCAATAGCGGCATCAACTGGCAATCTACCGTGATGATCATGGAGATTCCGGCAGGCTTCAGTTTTGACATAGGCACCAATGACCTGATCCAATGTGCGGGACTGATCGGCGAAGGTGGCATTTCACCGCGATGGGGATCAGGCACCAACGCCACCCTGCGGTTTGTGGGGTCGGATAGCTTCACTTTCAGCGGGTCCATCGGATATGCTCCCTATACCGGTGGCATGCATTTGGTCCGGACCGGAACCGGCACCCAGACCCTGACCGGCAATGTGTGGGCCAACAACATCAGCATATCCAGCGGTGCCACGCTCCGGTTTGGCACGAGCAACGAAGCCACCTTGCAAATGGACACCGGCTACACGATTGCCAACGACGGAACGCTGGTCTTCGATTGGTCCAGCGCAAACGCCATATCGAACGCCATCAGTGGGGCTGGTAACTTGCTCAAGGACGGTTCCGGCACACTCACCCTCTCCGGCACCAACACCAGCACCGGAACCACCGAAGTCAAGGGCGGCACCCTGATCGTCAACGGCAGCCAGACCGCCTCCGCCACCACCGTAAAAAACACGGCCACCCTTCAGGGCACCGGCACCCTCGGCACCGTCGGTGTCGAAACCGGCGGCATCCTCGCGCCGGGCAATCAGGCCCTCGGCACGCTCAAGGCCGGCAACACGGTCCTTGCGGGCAGCTATGTCTGCGAGGTCAACCCGTCCACCTCCGACAAGCTTGAAGTGAACGGCACCCTGGATCTCACCGGCTCCGCGCTCGTTCTATCCGGCACGCCCACCGCCGCCACTTACACCATCGCCACCTATACGCCGGGCGGCCTCACCGGCACCTTTGGCGGAACGGTTCCCGGTTATACGGTCAACTACGCCACCGACGGAGTGATCACCCTGGTTAGGGATGCCACCGGCTTCAGCTCGTGGATGGAAGCCCTGGTGGCCGCCGGTTACACGGGTGACACCACCCCCGGCGGCGACTCCGAACTCGATGGCATGAACAACCTGCTGGAGTATGTCCTCAACGGCAACCCCGGCGTTTCCGATCCGGCGATTCTGCCGGATTTGAGCCTCACCGCCACGGATCTCGTCTTCACCTTCACCCGCCGCGTGGATTCGGCCGACGACACCACCCAGGTGTTCGAATACGGCTCCGATCTTATCGGCTGGACTCCGGTTAACATCACAGGCACGCCGGGCGTCGGCGTGTCGATTGGAATCGCCTACGGAACCGCTCCCGACCAGGTGCAGGACATCACCGTCACCATCCCGAAATCCGGCGCCACACTCTTCGGCCGGCTCAAGGTGAGCCAGTGACCTGCGGCAGGTTAACCTTGGGCCCGCAGATACACCATTTCATCGGCAATCCCGGAAAATTGGAACCATGCCGCCACTGTTTCCAAAATTTCGGTGAATTTCTTTGTCTGAGTTTGGCGGGTGCGGGTAGCCGCCTTAGCCCACATGGAGAATGTGCTACATTGTGTGCGAATCAACAAGACAGGCGCTCTCTTTAAGGGCTGCGGTGAAAAGTTTCTCCAAAGCCTTCCCGAAAAACCCGATTGAAACAATCAGTCATTCCCACGTGCGGCCGGGCAGCATGCCCAAAATGGAATAGCAGGGAGAACGAAGTCGCCTAAGCCGCATACGCTTGCCGCCTTATTTGGCACGCCCCATTCCCCGCTGGGCCGCATTTGGCGTCCAGGGCGTCCACAAGCGCACTGTCCCCAATTTCCGCTCCGCGTGCCCGGATTCTCCTGAAGTCGCCCGCAAGCCCCTCCCAGGCGCTGAAAACGCCATCACGCCGCAAGTGCTGAGGGGGGCTGCCGCCGGGTGTTGTCATATTGAAACCGGAGTTGTCCGGCGTTTTTGGATGCACCGACTATAAATATATGAAAATGATCTTGACCCATGACTTGGATTTGATCTAGCATGTCAGGCGATATTGAAATTGCAATATAAATATGAAACGAAACAGGTCTGCCGCGCACGCGGCAAAAATGGTAGAACGGAACGGATTCACAAGCATCAAGGACGCCACCCGGCAGACGGTAGAAAAGCTGGATCAGGATTATCCCGAATGCATATCCTGAAATATCTGCTGGAAAACGCGGTCGGAAGGGCCATCTCCAAGTCATGGAGGGTGATAGGCACCGAGCTTGCGAAGATGGGGATCAGGATGAGCAAGAAGAAATTCCAGACCACCGTTCTCAAGAATTCCAGAAAGGGTCCGCACTTTATCGGTTCGTGGCGGAAGGGATACTTCGTCATTGACAGTTATGAGGACTTCCTGGAGATGGTTAGGTTCTACAAATCGCGCATGAGGCAGGAAGAATCGAACCTCAACAAACTTCTGGAACTCCAGGGTGTTACGGGCGTGAATCCGGAAGGCGTTATGCTTTCATTGCCGGATCACATGAACAACCTGCGGTGCTGTGACTCATGCCGCAGCCGCCATTCCCTAGCGGCACGACCGGAGCCGGATTCCGGGGATCCCACTCGGCCCAACCGGAGGCGGAGTTGCGTGCCGAGGCTTCACCCGCGTCCGCAATACCCGGGAGGAATTCCGTCACGGGTGACGGATTTGGGAATCTGACGGCTGGATGCGGCCGGAATCGGTTCGGTCGCCTGAGCATCCTGTGTCCCGGGAGCGGATCTCGCCTGGGTCGGGGATTTTGAATCGGTCGTGAGCCCTGCCGTCGTCCGCTTATGACAGGCAACTTGAGGCCGTCATGTTCCGCTGGCAGGCTGAGGCGCCATCTGGGTTGCCCGTTCTCGAAACGGAAATCGCGGACCAGATGTGGCACCAGCCCGTAGACGAGGAGAGGCACCTTGACAACGACTGACTGACTGGACTGAATGCCGCTTCTATGGATGTCGAAGGCAAGGGAAAGGTGAGCGGGATCATTTAGAGAACCGGGAGCTCATCGCGTCCAACGCAAACGAGGAATACACCGGTTGCTTGGCAAAGGGATGGACTCAAGGCACCACGCATCTTCATCTTGAGGCGCTGCAGCGCGCTTCCGGCGGCGTTCAGTAAGTCGTGCCAAGTAGCGACCCGCCACAGGCAGTTGCTCCTCTGATGGATGAATATCCAGCCGCACAGCTACGGGACGGTATTTGAAATCTCAATTTCAGCGGCTTCAGCGGTCCTCAGCGTTTCAGCGGTTCAACGGGAGCGCACTGTAGCTCCAAACTTCGGATCTTGGGATCAATTCAGGGATGTGGTATGATAACCAATAACAAACAGCCAATAGCCCAACCCCATGGATCTAACCATCATCGCTTCCGACGTAATCACGGCGCGTGAACCGCACACCCGGCTCAGCTTCGGGCGGCTCAGCCTCCCCTATTTCAGGGAGCGGTTTCGACAAAGTCGGCTATACCGCGGAAGTCGATGGATTTGGTCGCAGGATCCAAGTAGATCAGGATGAGGTTCCTCACACCTTCCTGGACGATGATGCGGCCGGAGAAGAACGGGGAGTCCTCCCATTTGCCGTCCTGTTGTCGGTAGCACACCAGGGACCGGTTGCCTTTCCCTTGGCCGGGGTTTGCGGCATGATAGATGGTGGCCTTGCCGTGCGGCACCGTGAGACGTTCCGTCCCGATGACGCACCCCACCGCGGTTCCGCTGTAATTGAGGAACGCGTGGTCGCCGGACCTGAACGAACCCGCCGGCATCGGCACGGCATGGATCTGATAGATTCCGGAGCCTCCCGGCGCCGCGGGCAGAAACACCAATACGAACTGGTCTGCCCCGGCTGGCAGCGAGACCTTGCCGAGGATCTTTTCAGGCGTCTTTGGAGAGCGGAACACCAGTGACGCCTGGGGAACCCTCCGAAGCGGCGACAATTGTTCGGTCGGCAGCGCCAGCGGCTGACCGTCAAGCGGTTTGCCGGACGCATCGGCAACGAGGGTTTCGAGGTCATCGCCCACCCGGCTGAAGGCCAGCAGGCGGATTCCGACCTTGGTGGTCTGGGCCGCGGCGGCCGAGACGGTTAGTACGACGGTGGCGAGAACGGCGGGCAGACGGAGCATGGATCTGATTTATGTTAGAGCGCGGCCGTCCCGACTTCGACCGGAGCCAGCCAGCGGAACGAAATGATATCAAATCGGCGGCCGAACAGGGTGTTGGCGGAGAGCTTGAGGGAGCCGGGGGCGGTATCCGCGGTTTCGGCCGGGTCAAGATAGCGGGCATCGCGCTGGACCACCGCTTCGCACCAAGCGCGGGCTTTGACCACGCCGTCGGCATCGCGGGCCTCGCCGAGCGCGCGGATCGTGAATGTGTCGGAGCGGGGCGTGATCGCGGGGCCTACGGTGGCTAGCAGGTCGGCCTGGGTGACGTAGCCCGAGATTCCCTGGAGCCGCGGGCCGGTTGCGGCGTCTGGAAACGGGTAGGTCGGCTTGCCCGCGCTGGTTCCGGTGGGGACGGTGTCTCCGCCGAATGCAGCGTTGATGGAAACCGTCTTGTCATCCAGAGCGGCCTGCAGCGCGCCACTGGTGGCGAGGGCGGCGTCCTTGGACAACCGCCGGTTGACAAACTCGGCGGTGGACAGAAACGGCCCGCGCGATTTCACCTGCCGGACGATCGCGGCGGCGAGTTCGCGCAACTGGGCGCCTGAGACTTCTCTGGCTCCGCTCCAGTAGGCGTCCTGGCGGTCCTTGCCGTCCAACTGTTCGGCCGGCGGCGAGTTGGAAAGCGTGGTGCGGGTGATCAGGAAGCGGTCTTCTCCGGGATCTATCATCCGCATGCCCTCGCTGCCCGTCTTGGACTCCAGCACCGCGACGGGCCGCGAACAGAGGCCGCCGAGAAAATGCGCCCACGCCTCCTCGGATACCGAGTTCACGTTGAATCCGCCGGCCAACCGCAGATGCCCGGCGATCCGCTGATAGGCGTCTTTGGCGGGGCGTCCTCCCTCGAACAGGGATTTGACGAGCGTCTCTTGCGGCTCCAACGGCCTGGCGATCCACGCGTCATTGGGGGGAGTCGCGTTTCCGGAGAAAAAGTCCTCGGCCACCTGTTTCGCAGTGCGTCCGGACCGGCCTAGCAACACTCCATCCTGAGCCGCCAGGGTCGAGCAGAACCAAGAATCCCACAACACGGCGTTGGCGATGTAGGAACGGTCGGTGCGCAGATGGTTGGCTTCGACGTTGAACGAGTAGCGCCAGCCGGCCTGGCTCAGGCGGTCGATCGGGATACCCGGACTGGCGTAGGAGTTGCCGATGGCATGATTCTGCGCGAACTGGGTCACCCGCCCCTCGTGAAACCCGTAGTCGCCGCCATACCAGATGGTCGTGGCCGTTGCGGTGGCGGGGTCATACACCGGCCGGTAATCGAAGACCGGAAGGTGTTGGAGTTGTCCCAATGAGACGGGCGGCGAAAGCGGGATCTCCTGATCCACGACCACCAACTGGCCTTTGGGCGAATAACTCCCGCCGAAATAGACCCGGTCGTCGCGGTCCGGTGGCAGTTGGAAGGTCTTGGTCACATCAAACCAGGAGCTGATTGCCTTGAAACGGAACGAATAGGGGCTTTCAAACCAAGGCGTGACCGCGTCATTGGTTCCCAGTTCCTTGCTGGTCATCGCATGGATCGGATTGCCGGCAACGCTGAATGAACCCATTTTCGCGGGAAACAGATTCTCATCGGCGGCTTTCCGATAGAACTCGAAATAGAGCAGCGGCGTGGGACGTCCCTCCAACTGGCCGAACGTCCGCGCCGGCACCTCGGACTTGCGGATCATGCTGATTTGCGGAGTGCTGCCGTCCGCCTCGACACGAAACGCGGCGTTGGTGGTCACCCCGAACTTCTGGAGGACTTCCGCGTTGTCGCCGCCGGAACCGTTGTTGCCCCACCAGTCGGTATGCGCGCCGGCCATACCGAACGAATAGGTGGGGCCGGAGGCCGACGGCGTGACTTCCACCCGCACCTGATCGCCCGCGGCTCCGCAGATTTCGTTGGCAGGTTCGGAAGCGAAGTTGGCCACGGACTGGTTCCCCCGCAGGTTCTTGAGTACGCCGCCGAAGTTGTCGGCATCCCCGAGCGTGAAGTGGTCGGCCTGCGCCCACATATAATAGTGCCAGCGGAAACGCGGGTGACGGTGTTCGTCGGGGTGCGTCTGCCAGCGCACCGGTTGCGGATAGAGCGCCTTGGTGGAGCCCGCCGGGATCACCAGGTTGGAGAGTTTGCCGGCACCGCCCATTTCAGGACCGAAGGCGAACAGGGTGGCCGACTGGTTGCGGGTCAGATCCACGTCAACGGTGCCCGAAGCGCCGGCGTCCACCCTGAACAGAAGCGGGCAGAAGCCGTGGATGCAATACTCCGGAACCACCAGATCGACGTTATAGGGATTCCACAGCACCGCAAGCGGATAGAGATAGAGGCGCAGCGCGTATGGTTTGGCAGGGTCCGCCGGCGAGCTGATCCGCTCCGTGGCATAACTCACCGCATAGCCGAGCTTCAGCAGAACCGGTTGGATCCGGAAGCGGTCGTCGCCGATCGTCGGGTTCCATTCGGGATCCGACTTGTTGCCGGATTGGGCGTGGGCGCGGACCCGCGGGCGGCCGTTCTCGAATCCGAGCGTGCCGTTCGCGCGGGCCAGCGATTCATAGTTCCGCAGCTGGTCCCACGAACAAATCCGGTAATCCGTGGCGGCCGCGGAGCCTCGGATTCGGCCAACCGTGCCCGCGGCTTTCCGCGCCGACGCCGATTGGCCCTGGAGCCAGTCCAGATAGAGATTCAGGCACTTGCGGAAGCCTCCGGTGGTCACATCCACCGGCAGCGTCTCGCTGATGGCGGTTAGGTCATGCAGAAACTCCGGCGCCACGTTTTGCCCGGAAGTCGCCGCGTCAACGGTGGGCAAATCGACGATTCGTCCGTCCAGCCCGCCGCTCAGCGAGGGCAGCCGCCGATCCAGGACCGAATGGCCGTCACCGTTCATGCGACGGGTTGCCGATATGGCTTCGACGGCGTTTGCCGGGGATTTGGCGTCTCCCCCGCGGACCGTTGCCCGGATGCCGTTGTCCGCGGTCCACCACGCGAAGCCGGAGCGGGGTCCTCCGAGAACCGGCACCCGCACCGGAGCCTTGGTCACCCGGTCGGCCGACGCGGGGGCAAGCACAGCCGAGCCGGACCCAAACTCTCCCTTGGCCATGGCGGGGTTGTTTGTCAGATCGGGTGTGCCGGATACCAGCCAGCGCCGGAACGTGGCCTTCTTGTCGTAAACCGGACGGTCGAGCGTCCATCTTGCGAACGGTGACTCCGAGGCGTTCCACACTCCGGTTAGGCGCGGATTGGCGACGCCGTCGAAGGCGGCGGTTTCCGGCTTGGAATCGAGGATTCCGGATGGCGCGCTGATCCGTTGGTCCGGTCCCATTTCACGCTGCAACTGGGCGAGCGCCAGCATCAGGGCCACCTTGGCGTTGGCCTTGGCCTCCGCCAGCAGGCGCTCCTGCTGCCCCGCGCGCAACGCGACCGCCGAGAGTTGCAGCATCCCCACCGCGAGCAACGCGAGCAGAATCATCAGCGAGAGCGTGACGACCAGCGCGTAGCCCCGGTGAAACGCGCGCCCGCGCGCGGTGCCCGGAATGGCGCGGACGCGGCGCATTCCAATTTTCCGGTGATTCTGACACGCATTCATCTTGGATGGGACATTCGGAGGTTACGTCACCATCATCGGGTCGCACGCCGGGAAATACCACTACTCGGTTGCACAAAATATGATACGCATTTTCCGCTGCCGGAAGCCATGACGGAGGTGCCATGGGCGGGGTGGTGATTCAGCGGAGGATAAAGCTGGCCGGGGAGTAGGCGGATAGGTTGAAGGTGAGTTTGGCACCGTTGATCGGCACCGGGTCGCCGCACTTTTCTCCCCGGAGATTGACCGGTGTGGCGATTCCGAACTTGCCGGGGACCGTGACGGTGAGATCGCCACGGCGGCCGGATTGATCCCAGACGCGCAGCAGGGTGCCGGGGCCGTCGGGATTGGCGCCGAAGGCGGTGACCAGCACGCCGGGGCGCGAGACGCTCACGCCGGATTGGGTGGCGGGTAGCGGCCCGGCGGGGCCGTCGGCTGCGGCCGCGAGCAGCGGAACGCGGGCTTCCCAGGACGGTTTCGCCAGCGGCGCGTCCTGTTCGGTGTGGAGCGGCCACAGCTTCACGCGGCTGGAGTGGTCGCCCTCGATCCAATAGGGAAAATTGGTGTTCCACATGTTGTTGTAAAGGTTCACGAAGACGACGGGCTGTTTCGGCACGTAGTCGTAATCGTATTTCCACAGGCCGGGTTCGCCGAAGCTCATGGTGGGCGAGTCGAGCGCGCAGAGGCCGACGCCGCCGCGGTCGGGCGAAACGAGGGCCACGCCGGACTGGATGCCGTAGAGGTAGCGGTTGGCGCCGGGAACCTGGTCCTTCGCGGGATCCATCACGCCGCCGAGGCGGCCTAATAAAAATCGCGGGTTTTTCGCGGCGGCGGGGAAACACAGCCAGCCGCCTTCGGGGATGGTATCGGGTTCCTTGCCGGAGATCTTCCATGATGTTTCGAGTGTGGCCTCGTGGGCGGGGAAGGTGAAGGTGAGCGAGACGCCCTTGGCGAGGCCTTTGGTATCGGAGGCGGTTAGGGTGAAGGTGTCGCCCAGTGCCGTGCGGCAGGCCTTGCCGGTCCATCCGGCGGGGGTGACGGCCTCGTATCTCGCGTCCGCGGGCATGTCGGGCTTCGCGGTGGCGTTGAACGAGTTGTTCATCGTGCAATAGCGGTTGTAGTAATCGAGCGTCTGGTCCCTGCTGAACCTTTCATGCAGGAATTGGCCGAGCACGTAGGGGCTTGTCTTGTCCACCAGCTCGCGTCCGGTGGATTTTTCGACGAGCGAGGAGATCCCGCCCCGCGTGAGGTCGAAGGCGACCTTGAAATGGCGGGTTTCGAGTGGTTTGTCGGACAGGTCCGACACGTCCGACTTGTCGGACGAATCCCGCAGCGTCACATAGCCGCCGGCGGGCACGTCATTGGCGAAATACCGGCGGCCGTCCACCTCGACGACGCCGGAGCGTTTCCATGGCAGCGGATTGAAGGCCACCACGCGTTTTCCCTCCACATTGACCGAGCGGGCCAGCAGGTCCATGCGTTCCTTGATGGCTCCGCACGCGAGGGCGTCCGCCTTTTTCGCAAACGCGGCCTTGTCCGCGAAGCTGGACTCGAACTTCTTGTAGAACCCCTTGGCGCGCGCGTCCTTGAACGCCTGGCCATAGAAGTAGCGGCCCGGCAGGCCTGAGTTCCAGAACCCATACCACGGGGTCATCGCGCCGAAGGTGTGCTCGCCGTAGAGCATGCTGTTTTCATAGGCCGCGGCGAGGGTGGGGGCGGCGTCGGGTGTTATGATTCCCCACGTCTTGAGTTCGGTATCCAACAGGTCGAGGGCGGGTAGAAGCGGACGTGTGTTGCGGGCGAGTTTCGATTCGGCGGGCATCGAGGTGACGCCGTGGATCCACGGGTCGGCCATGTCGCCGCGAATCACGGGGAGGTTCGGCTTTTCCGCCAACACGGCGTGCGCGAACTCATCCATGGTGGCGAAGTGAAGTTTCACGCCTGGCATGTTGGCGACGGCGTTGCGGACGCGGTCCACTTCCTGGGGCGAGGGAGGTCCTTCGTTGTCGTGGGTCATGATGACGGCCAGATAGTGTTTCGATGGCCAGTCCTTGGGAGGGGTTACGTCCGAGCCGTAATGAGGCGTGAAGTTGCAGAGCACGCGCGATCCGTCCGGACTTTCCCACCAGAAAAGCAGCGGCACCAGTGGCGAGCGGTTCGAGTAGTTGCAGCCGAGTTGGAGGAACCGGATGCCGGCGTTGGCGCATAAGGACGGCAGGAACCACGAGTGCGCGGGGACATCGGTCATCTTGGCGGAGATGGGCAGCGGCTTGCCGTAGGCGCGCGCCACTCTGGAGGCGAAGCCCAGCGAGCGCACATAGTCTTCCGGTTCGAAAACCTCGGTGTGCATCGTGGCGGGAAACGCATGCACGGCGAAGGCACCCTCGCGGATGCCCTCCTCGACCTTCGCCTTGCGCGCCGGGTCTTGTTGGGGGCCGAGGATGTTGGCGGCCAGCGGCCAGCCTGCGATGGTCCATTTGAAGCGCTCTGCGGCGGGTTTGGCCTTGTCCGCCTCCATCAGGCGGATGGCGTTGTCCATCATGCCGACGCGGTATTTCTCGTTCACCGCGTCGATGGACATCGTGTAACCGAGATCACAGTGGGTTTTGAAGATCACCCAGACATCGGTGACCTTGGGCGCGGATTGGCCGGGTTTCAGGTTTGATGGGCGCGGTGGCACCGGAATCGGCGACTGTGGGACGTTCTGTGCGGAGAGCAGCCCGGCGGACAGGATGAGGAGTAATGTTAGATGAGTGGGGCACTTCATGGTGGGAGAGGGAAGGGTAGGGAGGATAGGGCGGAGCCGGGTTTCAAGGACGCACCTCCTTCACCACGGCGTCCACCCGCACCCTGACCTTGGCGGCGGCGGCGGGCGAGGTACGGCGGATGGAGTATGAGGCCACCTTGCCGTCCTGCCAGGCGCAGTCCACGGTGTAGCCGCCGCGGGCTCGGAGGCCGGTGAAGGAGCCTTGTCTGGCCCAGGCGGCGGGCAATGCCGGCAGGAGATGGATTTCCCCGGCATGGGATTGAAGGAGCATCTCGGCGATGGCGGCGGTGACACCGAAGGAGTTGTCGAGCTGGATGAGTTCCTGCCGGTGCTTGTGGTAGGGCAGATTCAGGCCAAGCATGTTTGGTGCGGTGTTGCCGGCCTTGCCGCGCACGAGTTGGTGCGCCCGGCCGCCCTCGCCGAGACGCGCCCACATGGCCGCGCGCCATGGCCAGACCCAGCCGTAGATGCTATCGGGATGCATGTTCGCCGGGGTCCATGGCACCCCGGTCTTGTCGCTGGTGTCGTTGCTGCGGGCCAGCAGCGCGATCTTGGCGGCCTGCGCCAGGCCGGGCGTGCCGGTTTTGCTGATCTGGCGTCCCGGATAGAGCGCGAACAAGTGCGAGGTGTGGCGGTGTTTGTTGTTAGGATCGTCGCGGTCGGACTGCCATTCCTGAAGCTGGCCCCACCTGCCGATCCTGTTGGGTGCGAGGCGGTCCCGCATGCCGGCCACTTTCTTTCGGTAGTCCGCGTCCACGCCAAGGGCTTCCGACGCCTGGACGAAGTCGTCGAAGAGTTCCCAAATGAGTTGCTGGTCGTGCATCACGCCGTCCTCGCGCGGGCCGTGCTCGGGCGACCAACCGTTAGGCGCGACGAGCGTGCCGTCAGGCAGTTTTCTGAGCCGGTCTTCCCAGTGTTCGCAGATTTCCCTGAGGATGGGGTAGCCCTTCCCGCGCAGGAAGGCGTCGTCGCGGGTGAAGGCCCAGTGATCGAAAACATGCAGGGCGTACCACGCGCTGGCGGGAATGTTCCAATCCCAGCCGTTGCCGCCGAAGATGCTCTGACTGGTGCGGGCCGTCCAACCGCGGGTCTTTTCCCCGAATGCTTTTTTTGTCGCCACACGGCAAGCCGGCCCCTGGTTCACGATAAAATCCATCAGCGGCAGGGCGCATTCGGCGAGGCCCGTGGTTTCGGCGGGCCAGTAGTTCATCTGGAGATTGATGTTGTTATGATAGTCGCTGGCCCATGCCGGCGCATTGCTGTCGTTCCACAGGCCCTGGAGGTTGGCGGGAAGGCCGCAAGGGCGCGAGGAGGAAACCAACAAATAGCGACCCATTTGGAAAAGCTGTGCCTCAAGCCCGGGATCGGCGGCTTGCTGTTTGAAATTTCCGCCGTCGGTGTAGCGGCGCAGGCGTTCGATGGTGGGCATGGCCTCGACCTCCGGAGCGCTCATGCCGAGATCCAATGAGCAGGCTCCCATCAGCCGGGTGAAATCCGCCAGGTGGGCGGCGCGCAATTCCGCGAAAGACTTGGTGTGGGCCGCGGCCAGTTCCTTCTCCAACAGCGGCATCGGGGCCGCGCCGCGCCAACCGTCCGCGAATGACGGCTTGTAGTCGGTGCGGGCGTTGAGCATCAGGGTCAGGGTGTCGCAACCATCGAAGCGGAGGGCGTTGCCTGCGGCGCGGATGTTGCCGCCGTCATGCGACACACGGAGCGAGGCTGCGAAGTTGAGTTTGTTAGCCATTGTGCCGGTGAAGGAAATGGTGTCCGCCCCTGCGGTGATCGTTGATCCGTCCTGCCCTGGCTTCAGGCGCAGCGTGCCGGAGAGCGCGCCTTTTTTGCCAGCCATATACCGGAACACCATCACTTGGTCCGGACGGCTGGCGAACGCCTCCCGCGAACATTTCACACCATCGGCGCGGGTGAACGAAACGCGGTGCAAGCCTTGCGTTAGATCGAGGGTCATCCGGTAGTCGGTGGGCGTGACCGCGGCCTTGGCATCCGCGAATGGGACTCCTTCCAGCGCGATGTCCGCGACTTGGAAATGGCTCGCCCGCGGCGGTGGGACGAAGGTGAGGCGATAGAAGCGGCAGGCTTCCGGCGCCGCCACGGCGAAGGTTTTGGTTTCGCCGCGGTTTCCGAAGGGAGCCGCCATGGTTCGGGTGTCCAGTTGGCGCCAGGCGAGACCATCCATGGAGCCATCGAGCGTCCACTCGCGCGGGTCGCGTTCCGGCACATCGCCAGCGCTGGTTAGGGAGTAGCGTGCGATCTTGCTGGGGTCCGGAAGTTCCGCCTGCCAGACCACGGTCTTGCCGGGATTTTCAACGCACCATTTGGTGCCCGTGTCACCATCCACCGTGTTGCCGATCCCCTGTCCGTTGCCGGCGGCGTGACCGCTGGGGGAGACGACCTCCGGCGGCCGCGGACCGCCCCAGGAGATGAACAGGTCGCCGAAATTCCGGTAGCCGCCGAACCCGGTGTCGGAAAGGTCGTATCCGCCATCGAAGTTGTTAGCGCCACCCCAGAGTGAATTCTCGTTGAACTGGATGCGCTCGGACACGACACCGCCGAAGATCATCGCGCCCAGGCGGCCATTGCCGATAGGGAGTCCCTCGGTGTGCCAGTGCTTGGGATTGGCGGGTTGGTCGTAGAGGAGCGGCGGGAGAGTCGCGCCCTGGGCGCAGGCGGCGGCGAGCAAGCTGGCGAGGTGCTTCATGGGGAATCTCTTTGGAAACTATTCGAGGACGAAACTAGCCGGGGCGTAGGAGGGAAGGCCCAGGGTGAGCTTGCCGTTCTTGATCGGCAACGAACCGCCGGATTTTTCGCCGCGGAGATTCACCGGCGTGGCGACCGTTGGATTTCCGGGCAGCGTCACGGTGATATCACCGGAGCCGCCGCTTTGATCCCAGACGCGGAGCAAGGTCCCTTGGCCGTCCGGGTTCTTACCGAACGCGGTGACGAGCACGCCCTTGCGGGAAACGGCGACGCCGCTGGCGGTGGCGGGAAGTTTTCCGGCCGGGGCATCGACGGTGGCGGCGAGCAGCGGGTGCCGGGTTTCGAGCGACGGCGTGACGAGCGAGTCCGCTTGGTCGGCGGAACAGGTGGGCCACAGCCGCACTTTGGCACTCCACGAACCCTTGATCCACATCGGAAAGTTGGTGGACCACATGTTGTTGTAGAGGTGAATGAAGACTTGGGAGCGCTGTGGTGTGAAATCGCGCGAGAACTCCCATGCGCCGGGTTTGCCGAGACTCACAACCGGTGAATCCGCCGAACAAATGCCGACACCGCGGCCGTCCGGGCCGGTGACGGTGAGGCCGGATTCGAGGGAGATCAAATGGCGGTTGCTGGCGCGGACGAAATCCGTGGCGGGATCGGCTATGCCGCCGAGACGGCCAAGGCGGAAGGCGGGCTTGTCGATGGCGAAGGGCAGGCAGATCCAGCCGGCCTCGGGGCGCGCCGTGGGGGGCTTGTTATCAATGAACACCTCCATGTCGATGACCGGAAACTTCTGATAGATCGTGATTCTCAGTCGTGTGGCGTGGGGCACGCCATTGCCCGCGGGGCAGCTTGTCTCGGCGACATCGGCGTCGGTGCCGCGGGTGATGGTCCATTTGGCGCTTTTGGGAGTCGCCTCGATGTGCGGAACGGTGTCGGGCAGCCAGGTTTTACCGAACCCGGCGTTGCGGTTGCGGGTATAGGTATCGCGGAAACGGTCGGTCTCCGCGCGGCTGAACTGCTGATAGAGGTACTCGCCGAGGCCGAAGCGCGCGTCTTTGTCGACGAGTTCGCGGCCGTCGCGTTTGTCGATCACGGAGTTGACTGCGGCGCGGTCTGGCGCGAGGGTGAGGCGGAAGTGCGGGTTATCGAGGATGTTGGTGTCTGTTTTGCCGGACGGATCCGGGGAGTCGTGCGGAGCAAGTGTGGTCCAGCCACCAGGCGGCACACTCTCCACAAAGCGCGGTTTGCCATTGATCAGTACGATGCCGGAGCGTGGCCATGGCAGCGGGTTGAAGACCACGGTGCGTTTGCCGTTCACGGCAACGGAGCGTGCCAGGAGGTCGAGGTTTTTGGTTAGCAGTTGTGAGGAGATGGCGGCGGATTCCTCTATGTAGGACCGGTGTTCGTCCCACGACGCCTCGAAGCGGCGGTAGAGGTCGGGCAGGCCGTCCTTGACGAGTTTGTCCCACTGCTCGCCGTCGGGTAGATGGTGTTTGTGGTAGGCGTGGGAGAGGCCCCAGGTGTGTTCGGAGTGGAGCATGCAGGTTTCATAGGCGCGGGCGATGGCGGCTTCCTGGCCAGTGGTGCCGAGCAGGGAGCCGAGGGCCTCGGCGGCTGCGAGTTGCGGGCGGGCGTTGCGGGCGAGTTTCATGCCGACGGGCGAGGACATCGGGCCGTGGATCCAGGTATCCGGCATGTCGGCTCGGACTACGGGCAACGTGGGTTTTTCGGCGAGCAGGGCGTCCGCAAAGTCGGAGAGTTCACCCACGGTGATGCGAGCCTTGGGGAATTTCTCGCGAATGCGTTTGATGTGGGCGCTGACTTCGTCGGGGCGAGGCGGGCCGTGGTTGTCGCCGGTATGGATGAGCGCCAGCCAAGTCTTGTGAGGCCAGTGCGGCGAGGGCAGCAGGCCGGTGCCGTAGCCGTCGGCGGAGTAGTAGGTGAGCACGCGCGAGCCGTCAGGGCCTTCCCACCAGAAGAGGGTGGGCACTTCCACTGGCGAGCTGTGGCCGTTGCAGCCGAGGTGGAGAAAATCGACACCCGCGTGCTTGAGCAGCGTGGGCAGAATCCATGAGTGGCATGGGACGTCGGTCATTTTCGCGGCGCGCGGCAGAGGCTTGCCGATGGAGCGTGCGAGTTGGGACGAGTGGATGAAGCCCCGGGTGAGTTCCTCGGAATCCATCACATCGGTGTGCACGGTGAAAGGCAGGGCGTGAACGGCGAAGCGACCGCTCTGGAAAGCCCTGGTGATCCGCTGTTTGCGCTCGGTGCTTTGGCCGGGCCAATCGGCCAGGATTTCTTTCATGGGCCAACCGGGGATGGTCCAGACGAATTGTTGGTCGCGCGGCAGGTTGGCGTTGTCGTCCACAACCTTGAGCGCCTGGTCGATCATGGTGGTGCGATAGGATTGAACGACATCGCGGGCGAGTTGGGTGTAGCCGATGTCGAAGTGGGTTTTGTAAACCAGGATGAAGCGTTCGACCTCGGCCGCGCCTGCGGCGAGTTGGGCGGGTTGCGCGTCCTCCATCGTGTTCGGGCCGTGGACGTCGAACTCGGTGTAAAACGTGTGGGTTTTGAGCGGGCTGGAGGCTTTGGGAGACTCGGTGGCGCGCAGGTCCCAAAGCAGGAACCGGAAGGTGCCCAATGGCTGGTTGCCGTTGGCGAGTTCGGCGAGTGGCGCGCCTTTGGCGTCGGGGGTGCCGCCGACCAGGCTTAGTGTCGCGGATTCCGCGAGGTCGCCGCGACGCGGGGAGACGATGCTCGGAAAATGCCAGGAGGGTCCTTCGATCCGACCACGCTCAACTTGAACCGATGGTGCTGCGTCGAGCAGTGGCATTGACAGGAGCAGGAGTGGAAGAAAGTGTCTCGTCATATTTGGTGTTAGGATGACTCGCGGCAGACGGGAAGACCTAACGGCCTCATGGTCCGGTCGTTCGCAGGATGATGGTTTCGTTCGGCGCGGTTTTGAAGGTGAAGCGACAGCCTCGGTTCGGCACGGGTTCTTCGGCGATGCCATTGCGGATCAGTTGGACCGTTCTGCCTGGCCAAGGGTTTTGCACGGTGCAGGTGCGGCCCTTCTCACTGACGATTCGCACATCGCCGACAATGCCGCCTTTCAAGTCGGCCGAGACCAGAAACGCGCCGACCGCACGCAGGCCGCCGAATCGGGCGTCCTGGTCCTTGGGCCAGCAGGGGAAGAAGCGCAGGACGCCCTCGTGGCTTTGTAGCAGCATTTCATTGATGGCCAGAAAACCTCCGCAGCTTTCGATGCCGCCGCCGCCGTAGTAGAGGATCAGGTTGGGGAACGAATGCTTGTCGCACTCGGCGCGGAGATTGGCGAGGATGACCTTCGGATCGTAGCCGACCCGCGCGCAGGCCGTGAACCACGACGAGAAGCCGTTGTAGTCGGTCCAGCGGTTCATTGCGTTGATCGTCGAATGGCAGAGTTCGAGCAACTTCGGATCGCTGTCGAGGCCGATGGCGCCGGCCGGAAAGATATGCTGAATTCCAAGCGTGTTGCCATTCCACCAAGCGGTGCCGCGTTCGCTGTAGCGGAAGACGGTTTTGCCGCCGCGTTCTTGGGTGGGGTAGGCGCTGAGCTTGTCGAGGATGTCCCGCCACTTCGCGCGTTTGTCGGCGTCGGCGCCGAGTTCGGCGCTCATCGCGAGCATGTTGGTGAACAGTGTGCGCACGAGGCCGAGCGAAAGGATCGGGTTCATGTTGTCGCCGGATCCTTCGTGGATGGCGTCGTTGTGGATGACATAGCGGCCATCTTCGAGCTTGAGGTAGTTTTCCCAGAACTCCGCGACCTCGCGCAGATACGGATAGCCGGTGGCCTTGAGCCAAACCGCGTCCTGCGTGTATTGCCAATACCAGATGAAATTGAGCGCCGCATAGGCCGCGTTCGAGCGTTGACCGAGGTCGAGGCGGGCGCTGTAAGAACACAATCCCCACGGTCCGATGCTCACGGGGTAGTGCACGCCTTTCCAACCGCGCTCCCTCGCGAAATCACGGGCCTGCGGCATCCAGTCGGTCAGCGGTTGATAGAATGGCAGCGAGAGATCGGCGTGGTTGGAGGCATAGGTGATGTAGAACGGCGCCTGGAAGTTGTAGTTCAGATGGTAGTCGCCCTGCCAATTCGGTTGGTCGGTGGTCAGCCAATTTCCCCACAGGCCGGGGGCCGCTTTTCCGGGCCGGCTGCAACTGCCCATGACATAGAGCGCCGCATACCAGCGCTTCTCGATCTCCTTGTCGGGGATCTCAATGAACGAGCGCGACCAGAATGCCGCCCACCATTGGCGGTGCGCCGCCGCGAGCGCGGCGACCTTCTCCGGTGTTAGACCGGCCGCGAGTTCCTTCGCCGCCGCCGTTGGACTCTTCGCGTCCAGGTCGCTCAGGATGGGCGTGGCGAGGGCGACCGGCAGGCCGGGTTTGAGTTGGAAATCCAAGCCTGCGGCACCGACCGCGCGCGGCATCACGGCGACCTCGCGCGGCTGGCCGGGCAAGTCGTCGGCCCTGCGGGTGAAGCCATTGCCTGCCGCTGAATCGCTGCCGAGGCTGGCCGCGAGTTTGCCATCCACATAAGCGCACATCCGGCGGCCGTCAAAGGTGCCGGAAACATGGATCCATTTCCCTTTGTCGAGCGGCTGCCGCGTTTGGACGAAGGATCCATTGATCGCCCAGCGCAGTCGGCCGTTCGATAGGCCGAGGCTGTAGGCCTGGTTCCATTCACCCTTGCTGACGATGTAGTTCGCTTCGTTGCTGGCGGCTGCGATCTTGATCCACGCGGCGACGCTGACGGTTTTGTCCATTTTCGGCGCGGCCAACTCGCGCCAGACGGATTTGCCATCAGGATTTTCCGGCTTGCCGGACCGTGCGGGGACTTTGCCATCGAGCACGGCGCTGGTGACCACCACATCCGCGATGTCGCCATCGAAATACCAGCGTCCGCCGCCGTGCGACTCACGGCCGATCGTTGCCGGACGGTCGTTGTCATTCACCCGGGCCGGAACTTCCCCTTGCCCGCCAGGCACCGCGCGCACCGAGACCGCCACTGGCTCCGATCCATCGCAATGCAGTTCGGTTAGCAGGATGTTGGTGTTGGCATCCACCCACGAGCGCGTGCGCACCGTGGTGCCGCCCTTGGTGAAACATCCGCGAACCTCCGCCTTGGCGAGATCCTGCTCCTGTTGGTAACTCGCGCCCTGCAGCGCCGGGATGCTCAGTTCAACGCGGCCGACATTCATCACCTTCGCGTTTGCCGGATGACGGGTCCAGAAGTCATTCTTGCCGATGTAGAACCGCTGGGCTTCCGGCGGTCCGGCCAGCACCACGCCGACATCGCCATTTCCTAACAATGGACCGTCCGCCATGCCTTTGGTCGGCACGCCGCGCGGAGGGGTGGTGAAGACGCCGACGTATTCCGCCACGGGAGCGGATGAGGGCCCTTGTGCGAACGCGCAACCCGCCAGAGCGGCAATGCCGGCGAGGATGCGCCCTAGCCATTCCATCATTCTATTTTGCAGTCTCACTGATGACATGGATATTGTTGATGAGGGGAGGAGCGAGCGAGTTGGTGATGCGAAGCCGCACGGCGTCGGCGTCGGGAAATTTCGTTTCCGCCGCGGAACCTCGGCCGGCGAGGATGATGCGCTTGTAGCCGATGGTCTTGCCGGCGAAAGCGGGTTCCCATTTGCCGTTCGCGCGGCACTCGATGGTGTAGCCGTTCACGCGCTGGCCCAGCGGGATGTATTCCTGGAGGATGAAACCGTCGATCTTGCGCGTGCCGCCGAGGTCCAGTTCGATCACGGCGGTGGTCGCGTTGTCGTCGGTGGCGAAGTAGGTGTCGTAGTTGCCGTCGTTGGCCTTGTCCGCGGCGAATTGCGGGTTGTTGGCGCGATGGCCGGTGTCGGTGGCTTTCGCATCGCGCGCGGCGTCGCTGGCGTGGAGCTTTTCCACCCACGCCTTGAACTCCTTGAGGCGGACGATGGTGTCCGCGTCTATCAAGCCGTCGGCATTCGGCGGGATGTTCATCAGCGGCGTCACGCCGCAGCCGACGGAGGTTAGATAATAATCCTGCATCGCCTTGAGGCCCACCGCGGGTTGGCCGTTGTGAAACCAGTTGCCCTGGAGGATGATGGAAGGCTCGTTGGGATACCAGCGGGTTGTGCCGTCCACCTCCTTGCGGTAGTTCTGCTCCGGTTTGATGCCGCCGTGGGCGCCGGGCCAGGCGATGCAGCGGTCCGGCAGCGATTTCACCAACATGCCGGAGTCGTAAATCACCGCGTTGGGCTGGGTTTCCGCGATCATGCGGCCGATTTTCGGATAGTCCATCCTGAGCTTGTCCGCGTTGAAGCCGTCGAACCAATACTCGTCGATCGGTCCGTAGCGCGTGCTGAGTTCCTTGATCTGATCGAAGTAGTAGTCGCCGTAGGTGGCGTGCTTCGGCGAACCGGCGCTCTCGAAATGCTTGTCGATGATCGAGACATAGAGACCGAAATACATGCCGCCTTTGCGGCAGGCGTCGGCGAGTTCCCTAACCACATCGCCGCTGCCGTCACGCCAGGTGGCGGACTTTACGGAATGGCCCGTGGTGTCGGTGCGCCAGTTGCAAAAGCCGTCGTGGTGTTTGGTGGTGAGGACGATGCCCTTGAAACCGCCGGCCTTGGCGGCCTCGACCCATTGCTTGGCATCGAATTTCACCGGATTGAAGCGTTTCGGATCCTCCTTGCCGTAGCCCATGTGGTCGTTGCTCGGATAGAAGGTCTTCATGCCGAAGTTGGCGAACATGATGCACTCCGCCTTGTGCCAGCGGAGTTGCGCCGGATTGGGAAGCGGGGGAAATGGCGCGGGCGGTTGTTGTGCGAGGAGGCACGGGACCGCCGCAAGGAACGCGATCGCCATGGGTGTTTTCATGGATTCCCGCTTTCTGGTGTTCCCTTGCCGGGTGTTTGTGGTTTCGGCCATACCCTGACCTCGCCGTTGGCGGGCTTCTCAAACGGCCCCGGAAACGGATTGTTCGGATCGCGCTTCACGCCGAGGAAGTCGGTATCAATCCGGACCGGTTTGCCGTCCGGGGCGGTGAAGTCCTGGTTAGGGATGACCGCCTTGCCAAGCATGGCGGTGGCTACCGTCCGGCGGGTTTGTTCCTTCGCCCACGCGGGGTCGGACATTAGAGTCAGATACCATGCGCCGCCCCGTTCGACGAGCTTCGAGGCCGTGTCGTGCTCCGGTTTTGCAAGCGCGGCGGTGTCGAACTTCGACGCGCGCGCGCCTTTGGTGAAAACGTTCCCGGACATCGCGCACGGCCATTGCGGGCCGGCCTGGTTCCAAGCGTCGAGATTGGCGCGGTTTCCCAATATATTGTTATACCAGCGGGTGTCGCCCACCGGGCAATCCGGCATGCCCAAGGTCTCGGTGGAGTGGGGCTTCATGAACGGCGTGTGACGGCCGTCCGGCACGATCTGGAGGCTGCCGAGCACGAGATTGTGGGCGAACGCGGTGCCGCGGGAGTTGCACAGATAGGTACCGCCGGATAGAAAGATGTTGTTGGCGGCGAGGATCGGTCCGTGGTCGACTTCGGTGAACAGGTCGTGACCGTGGTTGTCATGAAACAGATTGCCGGTGATCCGCGTGCCCTGGGCCATCCAGTCGAGCCACAGGCCGCCGGGCGCGCCGTTCCGATAGATATGATTGTCCGCGATCACGACATCGATCGCGCCGTGGAATTTGATGCCGCCCATCTCCGCGCCGCTCCAGATCCCCTGCATGTTGCAATCGTGGATGTCGTTGCCCTCGATCCGGCTGAACGCGCAGCCGAGGCTGCCGACGATGCCGGTCTGGCCGCAATGGTGGATGTGGTTGTTTCGGACGATGTGGCCGCCGATCTTCTCTTTGGACCAGCCATCCTTCTTCAGCGCGTCTTCGATGGTTAGATAGTAGCCTTCGGTGCTGCCGCGCTTGCCGTCCCACCGGTCGGAGTATTTTCCGAGCGCGATGCCGCAGCAGCGGGAATAGCAGATCTTGTTGTTCTCGATGACCCAGCCCTTGCACCAGTAGGCGGTGACCAGCCCGACTTGGCCGGCGGTCGGCGCGGCCCAGTTGGTGGCGGCGTTGCGCAGTTCGAACCCGCGCACGGTGATGAAGTCGATGTTGGTCTTTTCCGGTGTGAAAACCGTGGGGCGCACGCAGACCTCGACCGTGCCATTGTTAGGATCGGTGCCGGCGGGGAAACGCGCGGTGATGGCGGTCATGGCATCCGCTCCGGCGGCGGCCTCGGCCTTGGCGGCGGCAAGCGATTTGAACACGAGGAACAAATCCTTCTTGCCGGCGATCTTCCTGATTTTCGCGGTGAAGGACTGCCATTTCTGCCAGTCGCCGGTCGGCAGGACCTCGCAGGTTCCCAACAACGGTCCGTCGAAGTGACCGTCGCGCAGTTCCACGATACCGCCCGCGCCGGGAATCGCCGCCGCGCGAATGGCAACGGCCTCGGTTCCCGTGCCGAAATCGACGCCGTTGTAGCGCAGCCAGCAGCCTTGGGTGATGAAGCCGACGCATTGGCCGCCCTCGGAACAGGCCGCGTTCTGGGTGCCGCTGCGGGCCGTGGCGGAGGCGGCTGGCACGGCGGAACCATCCGATATCCTGATGGAGGCGATATTGACCAGATAGCCCGGGTTTTCATCCACGACTCCGTCCACGGTGGCGAACCACATCGGTGGGCCGGTCGGCGCGGTGGCGGCGTCTCCGTTGGGAGCCTCCGCGACCCATTCGCCATTCAGATAGATGGTGCCGCGGTGGTGCACGCGTCCCTGGCCGCTGAACCAATCGCCATGTACCTTTTCCGCGTAGGGATTGAACGCGCCGAAATGGGAGTTGGGAAGTCTCAGTTTCCAAACATCGCCGCTGACACGCTGCCAGGTGGTGAACGCCTCCGAGCCGGTGATCACCACCTTTTCGCCCGGCGCCGCCTGATAGACGATGCGCCGCGCGTCCGACACCCCGCCGCGCGGCGGGTTGATCCGTTCGCGATAGATGCCGGCATGGACGGTGATCGTGTCGCCGGGCATGGCCTTGTTGGCGGCGGCCTGGATGGTTTTCAGCGGTGCGGCCGCGGCACCGGGGTTCTTGTCACTGCCACCGCTGGCGGAAACATGGAGTTCGGCGGCGCCGGCAAGAGCCGAAGCGAGGACGAGGACGATGGGTGTTGATTTCATCATATCTTTTTGGGGTTGTTATGGATCACATGATGCCGAATTGCGCGAAGGCGGCGCAGGCGCTCAGGCCGTCTTCGATGGCACGTTTCACTTTCTTTTCGCCGCGGGCCTTCTCCAGGGCGAGGGTGAACACTTCGGTTTCGATTTCGCGCGGCACGACCAACACGCCGTCGATGTCTCCGAAGAGGATGTCGCCCGGGGTCACGCGGACCTTGCCGATTTCCACCGGCACACGGAAGTCGACCACCTTGTATCGCGGTGCCGAGTCCTGGCCGTAGCGGCCCCAGCCGAAGGTGGGGAAATCGAGTTCGAGCACCGCCTTGGTGTCGCGGGTGTAGCCGTCGAGCACCGCGCCGGCGGCACCGAGTCGGATGGCGCGCGTGCTCATCAGTTCGCCCCACAGCGCGTTGCGCGGCGATGATCCGGTGTTCAGATAGATTTCGCCGGGTTTCAGGTCGTCGAGCGCTTCCAGCATCAGCCCGAACGGCTTCGCCATGAGCGGATTGGCGGTGCCTTCGAGTTTCTCGGCGAAGACATCGACGGACAGCACGGGCATGGCACGGCCGATGACCACCATGTCCGGGCGCAGCGGCTGGATCTGCGGCGGCAGAAACTGGTGGAAGCGGCCGAGTTTGTCCATCACGTCGCCGACGACGCAGGTGAAGAGTTCCTTGCGGGCGAGGGCGAAGAGTTCGGTGTCGTTGGTCCAGGATTTCATGGCTTGTCGGGTGCTAAAATCAGGCAGACGGGGGTATTGATGGAGAATGGCCGATGGGGCGTGTTGTCCGGGAGACCGGTGGCGGGATCGAGTCCGATGACCACGATTTCGTTGCCCTGCTGGGTGGCGGTGAGCAGCCAGCGGCCGTCCGGGGAGATGATGAAATCGCGGGGTTCGCCGGCCGGCAGAGGAACGTCGGCGGACGTTCCTGGCGTTCCGGCGGTGTCGATCTGATAGACGCGTAGCGCTGGATGTTTGCGCAGCGAGATCCACAGGGTCCGCGCGGACGGGTGGATCCGGATGGCCGCCGCCGAGGCGTCCTTCTCCACATCCGGGGTGGATGTGACCACGCTGAGGGTACCGTTTCCGGTGTCCCACCGGCAAACCGCGACGGAACCGGTGAGTTCGCCCAACACATAGGCGAGTGGCAGTTCCGGGTGGAACACCAGGTGCCGCGGCCCGAGTCCGGGAGGCATCGGGTGGCCTAGCGGATCCTCGATCGCCCGAATATCATGTTGCCATACGCGGTCCGCGCCGAGATCGCAGACGTAAAACCAGCGGGCGTCCGGAGAGACGACCGTCTGGTGTGCGTGGGATGCTTCCTGGCGGGTGGAATTGGGACCCGTTCCCTGATAGTGAAAGACGCGCGACGCGGCGGAAAGCACGCCGTTTTCTATCGGAAAGACCGCGAGGCAGCCGCCGAAATACGCCGCGGCGGCGACCTGCCGGTTCGGTAGCACCGCCACGTGGCAGGTGGCCCTGCCATGTGAGTTTTGTCGGAAAATCGGTTCTAACATACCGTCGGCGGCGCACGAGAACTGCCATACGCTTCCTTCCGACCGGATGTTCTCGGAGGCGGCGAGGACGTGACGGTTTTCCGGATCAAACGCGAGGTAGGAGGGATTGGGAATGCCGGTGAAGGCGGTCCGGCGTTCGATGTGGCCGTTGGCCGGATCGAACGCGCAGGTGACAATGCCCTCGCCGCAGGCATCCGGAACATGGACTTCGGGCCGCGTGTAGGTTCCGACCAACAGGATGCGTTCGCTTGTCATCTTCTATCTTCTTCTGGTATTTCAGGGATTCTAGCCGAGTTTGGGCAGGCCGACGCCGGCGTCCACCTGGAGAACGTGGCCGTCGATTTCATCGGCGAGGTGGGAGCAGAGATAGAGGAAGGCGTTTGCGATGGCCTGTGGTGAATTCCGGGTGCCCAAGGGTGAAACGCGGTCCACCCAGGCGCGGTAAACCGGGTCGCTGTCATAGACGGCGAGCGAACTGCCGGCCGCGACGTTGCCCGGCGAGACGCAGTTCACCCGGATGCCGTGAGGCGCGTATTCGAGCGCGAGGTTTTTGGCGAACATTTCCAGCGCCGCCTTGCTGGCGGTGTAGGCGGAGATTCCCGACATCGGGATGCGTGAGACATAGGATGAGGTGAAGATCAGGTGGCCTTCCGTGCCGCTGCCGCGCCAATGTCCGAGCACCTCGCGGGCGAACCAGGTTTGCCCGAGGAAGTTGAAAGTTACCAGTTGGTCGAAACGCCCGCGATCACAGGTTTCGAAGGGGAAAATGCCGGTGCCACCCGCGTGACCGAGGGCGATATTGATTTCCGGGCGCAGTGAGAATGCCTTCTCAACGCCGGATCTGACCGCATCCGGATCGGTGACATCCATCCCGATGTAGTCGAGATGGCCGAGCCCCCATGATTCCAGGATCGGCCTCGCTTCGGATTCCGGTTGGCGGTCGGTGACGGTCACCGTGGCCCCGGCGGCGCTGAGGGCCTTGAGCATGAACTCCGCGATAGCGCCAAGCCCCCCGGTGATCAGGACGCTTTTGTCGGACAGGGTGATGGAACTCATGGGATGGAAACGAATGGCAGAATGACGTGGGGAAATACGCTCCCGAATGTATGAACATTTCGCGACGATTTGCTTTCCATGGGTTGATTCCGCTCCGGGGTGTGGATCGGGTCACGAATCGGTTTCATCGGCAGCCGCCGAAAGGTGGCGGAACCAGAAGAACCACAGCCCAAGGCAGGAGCACGCCAGGCACAGACCTGCGATGGCAGCGGAATCCCAGCGGCGGAAGACCAGCATCATGCCGGTGAGGAACAGGGAGATCTGCATCGGGATGGCGAAGCAAAGCGCGGTCAGATCGCGCAGGTTCTCGCGGTTCACGTTGGCGCGCCGTTCGGCGGAGAGTTCGTCGCGGAAGCGTTTCCACAAGCCGAACGGTCTTGTTAGTTGATAGAAATGGCGCAGCGTTTCCGGGTCGGTTGGCCGGGTGGCGAGACTGACCCCGACCGAAGCCGCGAGCGCCGCGCCATTGCCGGCGGCGAACAGGGCGTAACCGGTGATGTCGGGCGCGGCTAATTTCACTCCGATCGCGGTGGCCATGCCCACGGCGGCGCCCGCGGCAAAACCCCAGCCGTTGTAGCGCGGCCAATACCAGCGCAGGATTTGGGGAACGAGCAACCCGGAGGCGATGCCCATCATGGTCAGGTCCCAGATTTCGTTCATGTTGCGCACCAGAAAGCTGAGTCCGGTGCCAACGGCCAACAGCGCGACCGTGGCCAGTCGGCTTTGGACGATCATCGCGCGCTCGCCCGCCGCGGGGCGCATTAACCCCTGATAGATGTCCTTCACCCAGTAGGCCGCGCCGGCGTTGACCGTGGCGGCTGCGGTGGAAAGCGCCGCCGCGAAGAAGCCGGCGAGCACCAGACCCTTGATGCCGACGGGCAGATAGGCGTGGAGCACGGTGGGCAGCACCAATTCCGGATCGGGGATGGTGTTTCCCTGGGCAATGTGGCGGATTCCTAACAACGCGATCGCGCCGGTCATCGGCCAACGGAACGCGAGCAGCCCTATCCACAGTAGTGAGGTGAGTCCGGCCTCGCGGTCGCTGCCCGAGGCGAAATACCGTTGCGCCATGTAACTGCTCGCACCGCCGAATCCCTCAAGCATGGCCTTGAAGAAGTAAAACCCGACCGCCACGCCGAACAGGTTGAAAGTGGCGTAGTTTCCGGTGAAATCGAAGCCCCCTGCCGGTATCAGTGCGGACCATTCGCCAAAAGTCGTCGCGCGCATGCCGCCTTCACCGCCAACGCCGGGGACCGGCACCTGGATGATCTGGTCCACCGCCATTCCTGGCACGGTGTGGAGTGCCAACCCAACCACGATCAGGCAGATCAGGAGAATCAACCCGGCCTGGAACACATCGATCCAAACCACGGCGCGCAATCCGCTGGCCACGGTATAGAATCCCGCCAGAGTGACCATCGCCACCGCGGCGATCCGCCAGTCGAGGTTGAGGAAACCGGCGGCGAACTTGCCGGTGGCGAGAGCGAAGAAGCTGATCAGCGCCAGGGTGAGGATCAGGCTGGTGACCGCGCTGACGAACCGCGCGGCATCACCCGCGCGGCCGCGACCGAAGCGGAGGCTCATCCACTCGGCGAGGGTCATCACCTGGCCGCGGCGGTTCCATTTTCCCATGAACACCATGAGGAAGGCCATCACCAGCACGATGCCGCCGCGCAGTTCGACGAAGAATCCTCCGGTGCCCAGGGCGAAAACCAGCGCCGTGCAGATCATCGTGCCGGAAATGTCGATGTTGCCGGCCATGCCCGAGGCGCCGAGCGCCCACCACGGCAGCTTGCGGCCGCCGAGGAAAAATCCGTCGATGTCACGGGCGGACCGCCGTTGGAAATAAAGCCCTCCCAGAATGATGGAGATGGCGTAAAGGCAGAGGATCAGAATGTCGGCGGCATGCATGGTGATGATCGGAAACGGTGTTTGTTAGAGCGAGCGGACGGATGCGGTTTTCCCATGTCGGGAGTTCGGGATTCGGACGGGATGGATCATGGAGTGTTGGCGGGTATCGGTTGGACACGGATATTGCGGAAGGCGACGATTCCGTGATCCCCCTGCAGGCGGAGCGGGCCGTTTGGCGCCTCATTGAGGCCGCTGCGGGTGGTTCCTAACAGCGCGATGTTCCGATGCACGACGTTTCCGTTATGGATGACTTTCTCAAACCGGGCGTTGGCGGTCTTGCGGCCCTTGGCGTCGTAACGCGGGGCGCGGAAGACGATATCAAAGGTTTGCCACTCGCCCGGGGGAAGGGCGGCGTTGACCGAGGGCGAGTGGCCTCGGACATTCGCGTTGCGGACCCATTCCGGATAGATGCCGCCGCATTCGATGCCGGGATATTTGTCTTTGGCCACGCCATGGCTGTCGTAGATCTGGATTTCATAGGCTCCCATGACATAGACGCCGGAATTCGAGCCCGCCGGGATGTTGAACTCGACATGGATTTGGGCATCGGCATGCGGCTCCTTGCTCAGCAGATAGGCCGCCTTGCCCCCGGACAGGAAAACACCGGTGCCAGGAGTGGTAACGAACTGTTTCGGGTTCCTGGGATCGAGTTTCACCGAGGCCACCTCGGTCCAGCCGTTGGCGGGCTGCCATGCGACGGCGTGCGGTTGCGGGGAATCCTCGCCCCGGCTGGGACCGGCGAGCCGGATGGATGTCAGGATGATGGCGGTGGCGACGAGTTTGGTGCGGGACATGGCGGTTGGTTGGCGAAAGCTGGAATCAGGGGTTATTGCGGCGGGACCTTTTCCCAATTGCGGCTGGCGCGGGACCGCAGGGCATCGGCTTCCGGATCGTTGATGAAACCCTCGGTTTCCGGATTCCAGCGGAGCTTGCGGCCGAGGCTCATGGCGATGCTGCCAAGATGCAGCGTGGTGCAAAGCCGCTGGAGGTCTTCGGCGGGATAGGTTGTCGGTCGGCGGCTGATCACACAATCGAGGAAATTGCGATGCTCGCGCGGCGGACGCGGCCAGAACTTGCTGGCGGCGGGGTCGATCCTGGTGTGGAGCAAGGCCATGTCGCTGGCCTCGAACGGTCCTTCCCAACCGCGGTTGCCGATCCATCCCTTGTCGCCTTCGAATCGCAACAGCACGCCGTTGCCGTTGACTTCCATGTCCACGCCGTTGGCGTAACGGTAGCGCAGATTGAAGCGCGTCGGCACGTCCGTTAGCGCGTCCTTCGGGGTCTCACCGTGGCCTTCGACATCCACCGGCCCGGTTTTCTCGGAGCCGTTCGCCACTTGAGCGGTATCGATCAGGTGGGCGCCCCAGTCGGTTAGCTTGCCGCCCGAGTAGTCCCGGATCATCCGCCATCCTTCGGAACTTACCCGCACCGGGTCGTATGGCCGCCAGGGGGCGGGGCCAAGCCACAGGTTGTAATCCATGCCGGCCGGCGGCGTGGATGGATTTTCCTTTTTGAAAACAACCCCCGGAGGCAGACCCACCTTGATGCGGCGCAGGGTGCCGATCACGCCGTTGCGGACCAGTTCGGCCAGAAGGTGGTAGCGGGTCAGCGAGCGGTCCTCCAAGCCGGTTTGGAACACCGCCTTGCGGGCTTCCACCGCCTTCGCCAACTCCCGGCCCTCCGCGATGGTTAGAGTCGGTTTCTCGCAAAACACGTCCTTGCCGGCTTCGAGCGCCAGCAGGCTGATAGGCACATGCCAGTGGTCGGGTGTGGAGATGACCACCGCGTCGATGGATTTGTCGGCGATGATTTCGCGGAAGTCCGCCACCGCCTTGCAGGCATCGTCCTTGTAGGCGGCGTTCACGGCCTGTCGCGCTCGTTCGCGGCGGTCGGCGAACACATCGCAAACGGCCGCCACCCGCGCCGCGGGCTCGTTGAGGAATGATTTCAAGTTCACGCCGAATCCGTGGCTGCCGACACCAATGCAGCCGAGAGTGATTTGTTTCGACGGAGCGGTGGCGCCGAACAAACGGGAAGGAAGCAAGGCCGGCGCGAAACCGGTGGCGATGATGGCGGCGAGCGCCTCACGGCGGGTGCGGGTTTGAATCGGAGACATATTTGGCAGGGCGATTGGCAACTCAACTGGATTTCCGGGCGATACGACCGGTCCGGCACGGTTATTCCATCCGGAAATCCATGGTTGTTATTTTCGGTCGAAGACGAACCACTCGAGGCTGAACAGATCCGGGCGGGCGGAGTCGGGCGCGGCGGCGCGGGCCACCAGCACGAGCGAGTGCACGCCGGAGACCGGCTTCACCGCCGACTTGTGGATGGCGAAGGCGGTGGAGCCGTCCGATGGAGCGAGATCGCAGGTGCCGATCAATTCGCCATCGGCCTTGTCGAGCCGAAGCTCGAGTTTGGCCGCGAGGGCTTTCCCCCAGGTTTTGCAGGTGAAGCGGACCGCCTTGCGGTTGGTGAAATCGAAATCGCGGTAGGTCATGGTGTCGCCGTCCTTGACGAAGGCCAGGTCCTCGACGATCACGCCGCCGGTGTTGCGGGACATGACGCGCACATTGCCGCTCATCTGGCAGGCGCGGGCGGCGTCCATGCGCAAGAGCGGGTTGAGCGGACCGTCGGCCCCCATGGTGGTCATGGGGACTTCGGGGATGGAGCCGTCCGCCTTGAAGCTGATGGGTTCCACGCAGGCCTTGCGCATGGAGGGCCCGCCATGGGTGGGACGGTGATAGAAAACATACCACTTGCCATTGATTTCCGCGATGCAGCCGTGGTTGTTGACGATGTGGGGCGCGCTGCCGGTGTTGTCGATGATGACTCCGCGATAGGTGAACGGCCCCATTGGCGCGGTGGCGGTGGCGTAGGCGAGGCACGCGCAGCACCCGCGGCCGTGGCGACCGCCTTGGGCATAGACCAGATAATAGATTCCGTTGCGCTTGCGGATCGAACTGCCCTCGTTGAACCAGTGCTCCTTCGTTGCCAGCGTGGCGTCGGGTTGCTCGGCATACGGGCTGTTGTTGTGGATCAGAACGCCTTCCTTGATCGAGGAGCGGTCGATGTCGAGCATGTCGGGTGTGAGTTTCGCGACCTTGCCGTTGCCTTGTCCCCAATAGAGGTAGCCTTGTCCGTCGTCGTCGATGAAGACGGCCGGATCAATGCCCGTCACACCCGCGAACTTGCGTCCGTTGACGAACGGGCCGTAGGGGGATTTCGCGGTGGCAACCCCTTCGTCCTCGCCGCCGTCGGCCAAGCAGTAATACAGGTAGTAGGTGCCCTTGCGCTCGATGCAGTCCGGCGCGTAGAGGATTCTGTCGGTGTAGGAGGTCTGCTTTCCCGGACCGGCGGTGGCGAAGGAAAGCAGGTCCAGGTCCCAGTGCTTGAGGTCGGGGGACGACATCACATGATAGGCTCGCGAGCACCAGGTGTTGCCGGGCTCGTCGCGCGAGCCGTAGAGATAGACGCGTCCGTCGGGCATCTGGCGGACCTCGGGATCGGCGATGCAAACGCCGGGCGGGCAGAGCGGATTGAGCGCGTGAGCCGGAGCCAGACCCAGCAGAAGCGACGGCAGAATTGCGGTGGTGGGGTACTTCATGGTTTGTTGGAAAGGTTCACTTGCCGAGTTTCTCCGATTTGACGGCCTGCCAATAGGTCAGGTGGAAGCGGACGGAGGTATTGTCGTCCGCCGCAGCTTTGACGGTGAGCTTGGATTCGCCCTGGGGAAGGGTTGGGGCGTCTTTGATGCGGGCGTCGGCGATTTTGTTGCGGTTGCCGTCGGCGACGAAGGCTCCGGTGCCGTTACACACGAGCATTTGGCCCTTGTTGATTTTGGTGGCGCACTGGATTTCGCCACCGTTTGGCAGGTTGATGACGCAGCCATTGACCGGAGCATCGAAACGCAAAGTGAATTGCAATGCTTGGGATTTGCCCGCATTGGAAAGCGTGGCCGTCCACGAGTCTGACACCGTCATTTCCCTGAGGTGATGGAGCGTGAAGGACAGTGGTCCTTCTTTCGCGAGGTGGAATTTCCATTCCGGATCACGGAGCGCTTCTCTTTGCTCCTTGGTGAAAAGCCGCTTTTCGCGGGCCTCCTGCCAGGCGGCGAAGGCTGTGAAAATCGCGTTCTTGTCGCCGGTGGCGTCGATGCCCTTTTGGTCGCAGCCCAGGGCGAACGTGGCCTCCCAGCCGACGGCTTTTGCCATCAGGTTTTCGGCGTCGTAGAGCGACCAATTGGCGTGCCATCCCTGGATCCCGAAGGTGCCGGGGAACCAGCAGGCCTGGAAGGCGTTGCCGATGTCCTTGCCCTCGGTGGCGCGTTTGCCGGTGAACGAGTTGAACATGTTGTTGCCGCCGCCGAGGTCGCAGACGTTGAGATAGGCCCAGGCTCCGCCGAAAATGTTGGAACCGGTGACCCGCGGCCATTTGCCGGTCTTGGCGTGGTAGCCCTCGAACAGGCGGCGGTTGAACACGTTGAACGCGTAGTAACCGTGGTTGGTGTAGGCCATCACCTCGTAGCCGTCGTAGTTGATGGTATCCATGCCGTTGCGGACCATCAGGTCCACGTAGTCATCCGCATAAGCCAACATGAGTTTCATGTCCGGGACGAAGCCGTTGTAACAATTCTGCTGGAGTTTCACCAGTTCCTCGCCGGCCTTGTGAGCGGCTGCCTTGGAGGCGTGGCCCCGTTTCACGCCTTTCAGAAGCCACGGCGCGGATTCGCTGATGCCATCGTAACGCATCATCTCTCCGCCCACGCGCAGGTAGTTGGAATCATCACCGCGCGGCCAGGTTCCTTTCTCCGCGAGAAACGAAGGGTCGGTGACTTCGATCTCCGTGTCATCCGGGGAAATGTCCTTGGCGAGCTTGGTGCGGCAGATGGTCTGGAGGTTCTCGCTGGGAACGGGCGTGACCGAGTTGGAGATGCCGCCCTGGAGGAACATGCAGAGCGTGTGCAAGCCGCCGTGGGTCAGGCCTTGCTTGTGGCACATGCCGGCGAATTCCTTGTAGGGAATGCTCTTTCCACCGTGATTGACCTGGCCGACCCAGGTCGTGGGCAGGGTCGAATAGAACTCGCCGGTGTCGCGGGAGATGTCCTTGAAGCCCATCGCTTTGGTGTATTCGATAGCTTTGTCAACCGGCCCGCTCCAATAGATGGTGGGCCGGGCGGCGGCGGGATCGCGCACCCATTTGCCGTCGCGGTCGGTGACGTAGGGGAGCTTTTCGCTTTTGAAGATCGAGCGCAGTGTTTCGATGCCGGAATCATCCGGGCAGGCGTAGAGCGCGACGGAGGATCCGATGAAATCCACGCCGGGGAGCGGATCGCTCGTCATGTGGCGCGGGCGGGAGCGCGGGAAGCCGGGCAGCAACGAATAGTGGTGCACATAACTCTTCCGGCGGTCGCGGGAGTAGTAGGAAAGCGTCGAGCCGAACTCCGGCCTGAGTTTGGCGCCGCTGCCGAACACCTGATTGAAGTATTCCTCCGGGTGCGAGTAAAAGGCCACATCGTTCACGCCATCGCCGCCGATGTTGAACCATTGGCCCTCCTTGTATTTGTCGGGAAGCGGAAACTTCCCCGGGTCGGGCGAGTGGATGTAATAGCCCATCTGATAGCAATCGCCCTCCTCGACCGCTCCGGGGATCGTGTTGTCGTCCAAGCCATACATGCCGATGGCGAAGTCCCGGTCGCGCACCACGCCGATGATGTCGCCGATTTTTCCCGAAACCGTCGTGTTGAGCGGTCCCCAGACGACGGCATCGACCGCACCGCGCGGTTCGAGGGCGACGAGCTGGAAGCGGAAGTAGTCGCCCTTGGAGCCGGCGCTGACGGTCGCCGCCGCGCCGTTGGAAAATCTCAGGGTAAACTGGTGTTTGGCCGCATCATACACCGCGGCTGTCGGTTGGATCAACTCGTGGTTTGGCTTGCCGTTCTCATGCAGGCTCAGCAACGAAGAGGGGTGGCCCTTCGGGCTGTATTCCTTGTTGGAAGCGGTGGACTTCAGCGAGGTGATGAACCCGCGGTCGTCCACAAGCAATGTGGCGTGGCGTGTTTGCAGGATTTGCTCCGCGCCGGCTCCGGTGAGCGCGGCGAGCAGGGTGAGCGCGGTGGTCAGACGGCGGTTCATGCGGGATGGGGCGTGGGAGGATCAGTCGGATCGGACTGATCCGTCGGATTGGATGGAGACGCGGGTTTCCCCGCCGGCCTTTACGGACACGCGGGGCCAGTGGATGAGGGCGGTGTGGCCCAGCGGCTTGGCGGCTTGGGCGGCGGTTTCGGCGAGAATGGAGACTTTGGCGTCGAAGCGGGTGGGATTGCGCAACAGCAGGTGGACGGTGCCGCCCGCGCGCGACACCACCGTGGCTTCGACGGCGTCGAAAATATAAATGTTTTCCGCGTCGGTCCGCAGATAGATGCCGGGGATTTCCTGTGCCATGAGGATGCCGTTGGTTTCGTTCCAGCCGGTGACGTGGCCGCCGCGCGAACCGCGGCTGTCGGCGTCGCAATAGGTGAGGCGCTCGTTGGTGCGGCCGTCCGGGCGGATGCTTTCGCCGTGGGCGGCGATGATGTCGCGCATGAGTTCGGCGTAGCGGGTGTCGCCGGTGGCGCGGTAGAGCTTGAACAGCGGGTCGCCGGAGTTGGTGCAGATACCAGGCGCGCCGTGCTTGTTCTGGGTGCTGGCCCAGACAACCCCGGCCAATTTCGCACCGAGGCCGCCCAACTCGGTGAACTTCGGCAGTTCGTAGTCGTGGCTAACCGTCCAGGTGGCGACGAGGTGGGCGACCTGCCGTGATTTCTCCAGCCATGCCTTGTCGCGGGTGGTTTCGTAGAGCGCCATGAGCGACGCCATCAGCGCGGCGGCGGTTTCGGAGTCGGCGTTCTGCAAAATGTCCGCGCAGCCGCCGGTGGTGAAACCCTGTTTCACGAAGTCGCGCTGATAGTATAACTCCGCCGCTTGTTGGGCCACACGGAGGTAGTCGGGGTTGTCGAAGTAGGCCGCGGCATAGGCAAGGCCCTGGATGACCGGCGCGCCGCCGGTGGTGTTGTATTCGGAAACCCGGCCGGTTTTCACGTCGATCATCTTGCCCCACTGGCCGTCGCGCCGCCAGGTGGCGACGAAGGCGTCGGCGAGCTTTCTCATGCCCGTTTCCCATTCCGGCTTGATCGCCCCGCCGCGGCCCTGGGCCTTGAGCAGGTCGAATTGTTTGATCATCCAGTAGAGCGTGTCGCCCATGGTGCGGGACTGGTTCATGTCCGGCTTCGGCTCGCGGAAGGTGACATTGCCGTCCTGGCGGATGGCGTAGCGGAAATAGCCGGAGGGTTCCTGCGCCTTGAAACCGAAGTCGAAGGTGTCACTGACGCGTTTGAGATGGATGTCGTCGCCGAGCGCCAGCATCGGGAACGTGTCGATCCAGCCGCCGATCCAGCCGAAAGCGATCCAATCGCCGTTCTCCGGGCAGTAGAACGACCCGTTCTTTCCGGTCAGGAAGCGGCTGTCGATCACGTTTGACATATATTTTTCGACCTGGGAGGCCGGCACCAGCTTGCGAGGGCGGTTGGGGCCGGTCAGGGATTTCCGGACGGCCATGAACTTTTCCAGCAGCGCGGGGATGTCCGCTGCCGGAAACTGATAGATCCTGAGCCGCACCGTGATCCGGTCGCCGGCCTTCATCGCGATGCCGCGGTCCGGGCTGCCGCTGAAGCCAACGAACTCCGGCTTGCGCTCGCGCACGCCCGGCGCGGAGATGACGAGCGCGGCGCGGCTGCGGTCGGCGGATTCCTCGACGGCAAACGCGTTGTCGAGGACCTCGCCGTTCGGTTTGCGGAGGAAATCGCCATTGGCCGCGCGCCCCGCCTGTTCGGCAAGGATGATGAGCCCTTGTTTGGCGCGCGGATCGAACACGCAGATCGCGGGGGTGGTGGTGTTGCTGGTATTGACCTCGAACTTCGACGGTTTGCCCGGTTCGATTTCGAGTCGCGGCTGATCGCCTTGGGTGAGCGGCAGATCCTTGCGGTAGTAATCCGCCTGGTCGAGTCCGGCGTTGTAGCCGCGGTTGACCGTGCGCAGGCGGTTGCCGTGGTAGATCGACCCCGGGACGAGCACATAACTGTCGGGATTCCATGAGGTGAAGTCGAAGGCGACCGCCGCGCCGGACGCCGGCGCGGCGCCTAATGTTAGATCGAACGAGAGGGTCAGGTCGATAGCGTCCGGCTGGCCGGGCGCCTGGCGGCGATCCATGGTTGCGCTCCATTGGGATCCGGGCAGGGTGAGCTTGCCGTCCGGCAGGCTGCGGCTGGCTTGGAGGGAGGAGCCGGCATACCAGCAGACGAGCGGACGCAGGGAGGCTGACAGGGGGTCGAGCCGATTGGACAGGCCGGGTATTTTCCAGATATCCGACGATTTTTTGCTAGGCAGCCAGGAGCGGGCGGATGGATCATCGGGAAAGGCATCGGGGGTGGGCAATTTCGCGATTTCCGCGGCGGTGATCCCGCGGATCCGGAAATCCGCGAACCTCGCACCGTTGGCCCCGCCGGCAAACAGGTTTCCGGAGCTTCCGAAATCCGCCTGGACGGTCGGGAGAAACAGCGTCTGTTCCGGCTTGAATTCCGCCCCGGGCGTCCATCGCGGGTGGATTTCGAGCCACGCGCGTTTTGCCGCGGCATCCCATACGAGACGGGCGCGATGCGATCCGTCACCTAACGGAATTGGGTCGCCCACGGCGGTGCCGTTCACTGAAGCCACCATCCGGCCCCCGGCGAAATCCGATGGGGCGAAGCGGAACACCAAAGCCGGCGAGGTGGTGGGCTCCTGGAAATTGGCCGCCGAAGGCTTTCCCGCGCCAAGTCCGAAGAAGGCGCAGCCGCCGCCGCCATTGCCGCTGTTGACGGTCACCGTGATCTCGGCCGCGAAACTCTCCCGCGCGTGGTCGGCGCTTGGGGTGAGCGCATAGCTGCGGGATGCGCCGGGGAACGCCAGATCCCCGGATCGCGGGGCGAGAACTGGCGCGGCCTGCGAGCTTGTGATGGCGAGAACAATGGCGGCGGCCATCCGGAGGGATTGCGGGAGCGGATGTCCCGAGCGCACGGTTTTGATCGCCGGGAACCAAAAGGATCTCCGTGCGGGAAGGGTTTCCGCACGAGGCCTCAAGCTTGAGTGGTTGGACATCATCGTCCTTCAGAACGTTCGAAATCCGGCCCGATTTCCATATTGGCTTGCGGAAAAAACGATATTCTCTTGCCGGGATGGATCGAGGGGGGCGCATTCAGGGGCGCCCAAATGCGACCACCCTGAAGAACCTCCGCGCCTCGGTTGGATTGACGGGAACGGCGGAACGGTGCGGGCCATTGATGGTGGCCGCGAACGGCGCGGACTCCGGCGACCAGATGACCATATCCGGCGAAGACTCAATCTGATAGACGATGCCCGCCGTCGCGTCGAAGTCGATGGCAAACGTTCCTTCGTCGGCAAATCCGGCGGAGGTCACACGAAATCGACTTGCCGGATCACCGGGGTTGGTGCCCGCCAGCCACTCGCTGGCATCCGATTGGCCGTCGCCGTCGGTATCCGCCGGGACCACGCCGGGATCGGCACCCGCCCCGAACCAGGATGTCGCCGCGCCCGGATCTCCCGCCGCGTAGTGCAATGAGGCGCCGCCGCCATCGGCAAGCGTTGACCAGGGACTGGAATCGCCATAGGTGACATCGGCGATGGTCATCGCGTCGGCATCCACCAGCAGCAGCCGTTCTCCGGAATTGGCGAGGTTGGTGCCGGATGCGAAAGTGCCGACAACCCGTGCCGCGGCCACCGGACCGTAGCGGAAGGCAAACGCCGCCGGGTCGGAAACAATCAGCACGGTCCCTCCGGGGCCAACCTCGGTTAGGTCAGGGTTGGTTGCCTTTTCGAAATCGAAATCGATCCCGAGGATGAACCGCGCGCCCCACAGGTTGACCCGTTGGGTGCCGGTGTTGCGGAGTTCGATGAACTCAAACGCCTCGGGATCGGTGAAGCCCGCGGATTGTTCGGCCGCCGTGGGATCCGGCGGATGATACATGATTTCCGCAATGGCGATGTTTGATGCGGACGCAAGTTGGGCGCCCACCGTGTAGTGGGCACTCAGCGGCGCGCTCCAGGCGGTGTGTTTGTTGGGGACTGCCGGATTGCGGAGGCGGGCGGTGATCAGCGTGCTGGCGGTGAGCGGCAGCGGCCCGTTCCACTCGAGCGCTCCCGGCGCCACCGCCCCGGCTTCGGTGACCGGGTCGCTTCCGTCCAGCGTGTAGTAAATCCCGCCAGAGCCGGTTAGGTCGGGGCTGGTAAGTTGAAGCGGGGTTCCCGCGGCCACCACCGCGGCCTGCGGCGATGCCACCGGTTTTGCCAGGACCCAGGAATCCATGAAGGCGAGCCGCTGGGTCATCCAGGATTTATGGCGGTTGATCTCGCTGGTGGAACCGGAGCCGAAGATCACCGGGGCGGCGTTGGATCCGTTGGTGGCGACCCCGCGCGTGGAGCGTGACCAGCGGGCGTAGTTGCGGGCGATGGGTGTGTTGGCGGAGGCGGCGCCATTGTTGTCCTCATCGGTTAGTTCCGCGGCGGCGGCGTCCATGACGGATGATATGAAATCCATGCCCAGAACGCCGGAACCGCGCCAGCGGTCATAGCGGTCCACCCATTCCTGCATATAGGGAAAATCCTGGTGCAGATAATGAAACCAGCCCTCGGCGGTGTGGTCGTCCAGCGTGAAATAGTCGGTGTATCCGGAGGAAACCGCGATGTCGCAATTCCAAGTGTTGGGGTTGTCGCCGGCGGTGCCGGCGTCGGCCGGATATTGTGAGAGATCGTTGTCCCAAAGCGCCGACATCTTCAGTTTGCCGCCGCGGTCTTTCTGAAAGTAGGTGCTGATCCGGATGCCATCCTGGTTCTTGCCGAAGGCCATCAGCATGTGTTGGTCGATGAACGAATCGCGGGCGATGTAATCGGTGTAGCGCAACCCGCTGACCGGGTGGACCAGGCCGGGGGCGGCGATCGCGGTGTCGCATTGCAACACATAGTCGGAAATATAGGCTTTCTGAGCGGCGGTGATGTCGCTCACCGACGGGGTCTTGTAGATGAAAGCGCCACCGCCGGTATAGGGCCAGTGCGGAATGCCGTCGCGGTTGCCGGTGAGGAGTTCGGGATGGGTTTGCTCGAAGTTGCCGTATTTGTCATGGGCGATGATGTAGCCGCCGGTGAGCGCTTCGCCGGAGTTGTCGAACGGTGATAGGTCGGTGATATCCACCCGGTCCCCGCCGACCTTGATCTTTTCCCTGAGAACGTAGATTCCATGGTAATCGGCCCCGTCCAGCGCGCTTCCGGCGGCGGTGTTGAAGAACACCTCGACAAACCGGGTGCGCGGCGCCCAGCGTCCCATGCCCCGATAGATCTCATATGCCACCACATTGCGGAGAAAATCGGGGTCGGTCATGTAGGCGGCATAGAGCGTCCAGTCCGAATTGGCGGGCATTCCCAACATCGCGAGCGCCCGGTCCTTGTCCGCCGCATCCCAGAATTCAAAAGTATAACTTTTTTTGGGAAACGAGGACGACCACTGGCCGCGGAGTTTGATCGTCCCCCGGGTGGCCAGCGCGGGTTGGTCGGTTAGGCGGGCTCGGCCGTCGGAGGCGGAACGGTCGATCAGGGTGAAGCGGGAAACCAGCGGGGTTTTGTCCGATGGCGGCGTGCCCGGGCTGTCGATCACCAGGATCGGCAGCGCTCCGGTGAAGGTTGCCGGGTTGATGCCGTATTGCGTGGAGGTTCCCAGCAGGGTGTAGGTTGCCTGAGCGAGAGGTCCGGCGACTCCGTCCGCATAGGCCCTCGCGCGGAAGGTCGCGCTGGAGGAGAGCGCGATCGCGGTGCCGGTGTAGGTGCTGCCGTTGGTGAGAGTCGGTTCGGTGCCGTCGGTGGTGTAGCGAACGGTGTGGGAGACTCCGTATCCGGTGATCTGCACGCTGGTGGCGGAGGAGAACAGCCCGGAGGGATGGGAAAACGCCAGTGCGGCGGGTGGCACGGAGGATGCGTTGCCGTTCGGTGCGTTTGGAGTTGGCGTCATGTAGCCGGTGACTCCGTTGGAACCCGCGCCGTAGGTCAGAGCCTCGAACTGTTCCGGAAATGTTGGGGAATATGCGCTCGCATACTCGCCGGCGGGGGTGGCCAAGCCGAGAAACTCTCCGGATTTCGATAGGGAGAATCCGGTGTGCAGCTCGCCGGCCAATCCGTATAGCGGGCGTTTGGCAGCGTCCTTTCCCGAGGCGAACACGATGAGCCGCTGGCCGTGGGCCAGCGACCGGGAGGGAAAAACCCATTGCGCCGGCCGGTTTTGCCGGTCGGTGAGCGACCATCCGGTTAGATCGACGGTTGCGCCGGTTCCGTTGTATATCTCAATCCAATCGGATGCGTCGCCGTCCTCATCCAAAAGGCCGCCGCCGTTGTCCGCGCAGAACTCACGGATCACCACGGTGGAGGTGGTTTCCGCGGGCACCGTGGTTTGGGAAACGGTGGCGGTCACCGCGATATTGCCCTCGGCGGATTCCGGAACCGTCACGATGTCCACCGTCGATCCGGCGGTTAGTTCCAATCCAAAGGCCTGCCCCGAGGCGGCCGGATTGGATCCCGATGGCGCCGATGTTCCCGCATGGGTGCCGGCGAAGCCGTCCACCGTGCCGGTGGCGACGGTGACTCCGTTCACCACGATCGAGACCGCCGCCTGGCATCCGCCGACCGAGTGGGAGCGCCAGGTTGCCGATAGATCGTAGGCTCCGGTCGCGGGAACGACAAAGCGCGACACCGGCGGAAACCCGTGGCCGGAGCGCCAGGCATGATAGAACGCGCCACCCTCCCAATCCGCCGTGATCCCACCCCACGCGATGCCTGCCACATCCGCGGGCGCCTTGCCGGCGAACGCCGGTTCGTCGCCGCCGTCGCTCCAGCGGGCGCAGGGGATAGCCGGATCCGCCGCCGCAGGGGTGCCGAAGGGTTCCAGATCAGCAGTCAGAGGACTCGCCTTGCTGCCGTGAAGCCAACCGTTCGCCGGATTCTCCGCCGCGGAAAAGCCATCCGGCAGGCCCGTGCCGGTGCTTTCATAGAAGATGATTTCCGACAATCCCGCGTTGGCCGAGGCGCAGGAGGTCACCTGATATTTCACGTAACGCGCGGTGATCGGCGCGAAGCCGTCGGATAGCGCGAACTTGGTATTGCCCGTGTAGGACCGGACCGACACCGGAGCGGCAAACGATGGATCGTTCGCGAATGTTAGGGTGAACCCGGCCACCCGGTCGGCCGCGGCCAGATTGTCAAACCAGTCGAACCCGGCCACATGGCGGATCTGCCCGAGATCGAATGTGAGGAAGGTGCCGGTCCCGCCGCCGGCGCTCTTGTAGCATACGGATGGGCTGGGCACCGATGGCACGCCTGCCGGGCGGCGTCCGGCGAGGCCGTTGGTTGCGTTTGCCAGGGCGTGTTCGGCATCGAGTGCCGCGGTTCCCCCGATGACGCCGACGCCCTGCACCGCCGCGGTTTGCGGGGCGGATTGGAGGAAGCGCATTTCCATCGCCCCGCAACTGTGGCTGGAGCCGGAATTCGCGGTGACTTCCCAACGCGCCCGACGGGCGGTGACCGGGGCGAAGCGGTTGACATAGCCCTGGCCCATCCATCCGATCTGCCCGGCGGTGAAGGGAACCACGGTGTCGGAGGCCAGGTTGAAACCGGTGATGCCGTCGCTATCGAAGATTAGGCGGCACGCGGTGACCACGCTGCTGGTGCTGTTCCGCGTGACGTTGACGAAACCGTCGATGGTGGTGTCGGCGCCAAAGTCGAACTCGACATATGTGTTGTTGCCCGCCGCGTTGGTGCGGTATTCGGTGGACTCGGCCTCGTTGTCGAAAATGTTGGAAACGGCGGCGGACGATGACGACGGCGCTGTGGCGGAGGTGATCGTGGGATTCGGCAGGACAACCGCGTCTAACCGCCAGGCGCCGGGCGCGAGCCACAGCAGGCCCAACAAACATAGGCTGGCCCGTGCCGCCGGGCGCGGCGCGGCGGTCTCGGGCATGCGTGGACTGCGGATCATGGGCGGATCGTAGCACACGGCGGCCATCCCGGCATGTATTCGTTTGCCGGAATTCCGATACGGCGTTTCGCGCGTAAGGGGATCATTTGAGGCCGGCGCATCCCATCAACTGGCCCCTGAACTCACGCGGAGTCTGTCCGGTGATATCGCGGAACCGGCGGTTGAAATTGGCGATGTTGCCGAATCCGGCTTGGAACGCCGCATCCGTGACGCTGACGTCCGAGCGCGACAACTGGAGGCAAACCCGGGCCACCCGCAGCTCGGTCACATAGCGTTGGAAAGTGCAGCCCATTTGTGCCTTGAACCACCTGCTGAACGACGGCGGCGGCATTTTCACCTGCTTGGCGGCATCCTCCTGGGTCAGATCCTCACCCACCCGCGATTCGATCCACCCCAGCAGCCCCTGAAGTCTCGGGTTGGGCTTTGGCGGGCCGTCCCCATCCGCCGCGTTCAGCGATTCCGACGGCATTTCTATCAATAACTCGAAAATTTCCATCAATTTGGCGAAACTCCGGAACGTTCCGCCCCCGTTTTTCGCAAGTCCCACCATCTTTGAGCCGATCTTGTCCAACCCCGGACCGGTGAACCGCAGGCCGCGCACCGCTTGGTCGCACAGGGTGCGCAGCGGCCGGATTTCCGGCAGATCCCAGAACCGGTCGCCCCACAGCTCCGGCAGGAAATGGATCACGGTGCAGCGTGCCTCCCCCCTGTGTTCCGGGCCGGACACCCAGGTGTGGGGCAGCAGTCCACCTAGCAAAACAAGATCGCCCGGACCGAATTTCTCCACCGAACAGCCCACATGCCTCCAGCCGCTGCCCTTCGGGGTCCATGTCAGTTCCCACTCCGGATGGTAGTGCCAGAGGAAGCGGAAATTCGGTTCGCAATAATTCCGTGCCGTGAACGCATGGCTCTTGGTGACCGGAATTGCTGCCAAGCTCGGAGGATCGTGAGGCAGGTGCAGACGCATGCCCCAGCCTACCCCTGAATCCGATGCGATCAAGCCGAATTCGGAACAGGGGACGGTGGGTTTGGAAAATACGCATCAGAGGCCGGCGGAAACGGATCGGCTCCCATGCCATTGCTCCGAGCGCGCCAAGGTGGGTATTTTCGCGGGAAACCGTCCATTCGCCAAGGATCCGCCGCATCCGGTGACGGGTGGGTCCCGCCCCCGGCGTGTGCGAGCCGCAGGCCGGGTGATAAATCCGTATCATATTTTTCGCACGAGAGTATTGGCGCGCCAGTGCGGGAAAGCGCATTATGAAACCCGACCTTGGCGCAAGTCCGGTATTGCCTGGCCTGTGCATCCGTCTTTTCCGAAACCCCAAATCCACCTCCTGCGATGAAACCCCGCAACAATCCGTTCCAAGTATCCCTTTGCGCGTCTCTCATGGTGACCGCCCTGGCTGTTCACGCCGATGCGGCGTCCCTAACCTGGGACGGCAACGCGGCGACCGCACCCAATCCCAACGGCGGCACCGGCACCTGGGACACCAACACCACCGCCAACTGGTGGGACGGCCTGACCAATGTGAACTGGCCCGCGCTCGGAGGCCTGGACAACGATGCGGTCTTTGCCAACACCGCCGGCACCGTTTCACTGGCCACCGGCGGCGTCACCGCCAACGACCTGACCTTCGACACCACCGGCTATGTCATCCAAAGCAACACGCTGACGCTCAACGGCACCACGCCCACCGTCACCACCGCCACCGGCGTCACCGCCACGATCAACTCGATTGTCGCGGGCTCGTCCGGTCTCACCAAGACCGGTGTCGGCACACTCGTCCTGGGCGGCAACAACACCTTTTCCGGCGGAGTGGTCATCCGCGGCGGCACGCTCAAGCTTGCCAATGCAGGGGCCATCGGAACCAACGGCACGGTGGGTGCCAATGCCGTGACCCTCGGCATGAGCGGCGACACCAACCCGACTCTTGATGTGAACGGCCAGTCGTTCTACATGACGGGGCTGACGGTGGGTGGCACCGGTGCGACAATCCGCACCAACGCCTGGGGCGGTCCCTATGTCTCGGGTGAGACCACCCTCAACAGTGCCCTGACAATCTACCGTTACAGCAACAACACGCATGTGGGTTTCCAGAACGGCGGCAAAATCACCGGCAGCGGGGCTGGCTCAGGCAATGTGAGCCTGATCTTCAACCGCGAAGGTTCTAATAATTTTTACTGGCAGGCCAATAACACCGTCGCCAACGACTTCCTGGGCAACATCCGGGTCCAGGGCGGCGAACTGCGCCACCAGGGCAGCGGCGCGGTCAACAACACCGTCATTCCGGACGCTTCGATGCTCATCATCGATTCGGGTTCGGCTTGGAGTTGGAACAACTCCGGCACCGTCACCGAGACCCTCGACGGCTTGGCCAGTGGCAACCTCGGAACCGGCAACGGCGGCCGGATGTACCGGAACATTCCGCAATACACCCTCACCATCAACGCCAACAACGCCGACAACGAGGGCAAGCGGATCTACGAAGGCACCATCGAGAGCATGAGCGGAAACCTCACGCTCGGCGGCACCGGCACCCAGGAGTTCCGCGGCGCCAATCCGAATTTCACCAACCAAACCAATCTCAACAACGGCACCCTCAGGCTCACAAAAACCACATCCTGGGGCAGCAGCATCGCGATGGGCACCAGCAACGCGCCGAAGTTGCAGCTCAACTCGCCGCTGGCCAGCGATTCGTGGTCGTTCTCCAAGCCGGTCACCGGCACCAACACCAGCGCGGTGATCGAAAAGGTCGGCGCGGGCACGGTGACTCTGGGCGCATCGCAATCGAACTTCAAAGGTTCGGTGGTCGTCAGCGAGGGCAAGATGCTGCTGGGCAGCAATCCCCTGCCGACCGCGGCACCCACGATCAGCGGCAACACCGTGTGGCTGGATGGTGCCGACCCCGATGGCAACGGTATCGCGGACAGTACCAACGGCGCGGGCGTTTCCACCTGGACTAACAAGGGAAGCCTTGGCGCAACCGCCAATTTCACGGCTACAGGGACTGGCAGCGCACCCGTTTTCACCGCGTCCAGCGCGGCCTTCAACAACCAGGCTGTTATCACCTTTGACGATCTCGGACAGCAGTTGGCAACCACCACCAACTTATACAATCCGGCACAGGTCTCAGTGATCTATGTTGGGGCCATCGGTGCCACCAAACAGCGTCTGGTATCCGGCGGCAGCGTCAATTGGTTGCTGGGTTATTGGAACGGCAACATGAACACCAACTATTGGAATGGAGGCCAGCTCGGCACCACGGCGGACACGAACGCACATATCTGGATCAACGGTGCCAGTGGAGGTTCATATGCCGGTTACCGCTTTGACGGCGGCGGCGAAGCTGGCATTGGCACCGGCACCGTCACCAGCGGTCCCACCGCGGGCCTGATGCTTGGCGGAGCTTGGGGAACCAGCGAGAAATCCGACGGCAACATCGCCGAGCTGTTTGTCTTCGATCACCAGTTGACAACCACCGAACGTCAGCAGATGGAGGGCTATTTGTATAACAAATACTTTGGCTCTCAGTATGGCCTGACCAGCATTGATACGGCGGCTCCCGTCCTAGTCAAAAGTGGCGCCACCTTCGGCGGATACGGTTTCGCCGGCAGCATCACCGTTGATAACGGCGGCACGCTCCAGGGCGGACTGGACAACGGCACCGGAGCCTTGAGCGCCGTCAGTCTCACCCTCGGAGCTGCTGCAGGCGATGTCGCCACGCTCCGCGGCACGGTGGGTGGCAGCGCCCCCGTCGCGCTCAGCGGCAACTTCACCGCCAATGGCGGCAACGCCTCGGTATGGGTCGCGCCGACGCCAGCCACCGGATTGGCCGACGGCACCTACGATCTGTTGACCTGGGGCGGTTCCAGCAATGTGACGGATCTCACGCCGTTCAAGCAGGTGACGCGTTCGATGACCCCGGTGTTGGATCTGGGGAACAAGAAGCTGCAGGTGGCCTACAGCTCCAGCGTGTCCTCGATCTACTGGACCGGCGGCAGCACCGCTTGGGACACGACGGCAGCCAACTGGAAGCAGACCACGGACGACGCCGACACCTCCTTCATGATTTCCGATGTGGTGTGGTTCCACGACACCGCGGGTTCCAATGGGGTGGACATTTCCGGCGGGGATGTCAGTCCGGTGTCGGTCACCTTCGACGCCACCACCACCGCCTACACCCTGCAGGGAACCAACGGGATTGCCTCGGGCACGCTCACCAAGAACAACGGCGGCAATCTGACCATCACCAACACCAATTCCACTTCCGGCGCGGTGGCGCTCAACGGCGGCACCACAACAATCACCCAGGCCGGCGGCCTCGGCTCCGGCGCGATCACCTTCGGCGGCGGTCATCTCACCTACACTGGCACGTCCAACACCGGCTGGACCCGCAATTTCACCGTCAACTCGGCCACGACGCTGGAAGTGTCCAATGTCGCTGGCACCCTGTCCACCAGCGGTGCGCTGGCGGGTGCCGGTGCTCTAACAAAGTCTGGTGCGGGAACCCTTTCCCTCGGCGGCAACGGGACCTATTCCGGCACCCTCACCGTAGGCGACGGCACTCTGGTGGCCAATCACGCCAACGCGCTTGGCACCGGAGCAGCGGCACTGGTGCTGGGCGATGCCAACACCGGGGCGAACCCCGTGGAATTCAAGGTGGACACCGCGGTTGCCAGTCGGGTGATCCTGGCATCGATCACCAATTCCAGCTACAGCACCGCGCAAACGATCACGCTCAACGCCAGCGGCTCGTTGCCCCAGAATGAAGCGGCCCTGGTCACAACCCTGAACCTGAACGGCAACGTGGCGGTGACCTTGAAGGCCACCCACACGGCGGGCAACCATGTCACGGCCCAGGATGTCAACTGGCGCATCCAGGGCAACGGCATCGCGGCCGGTTCCACCGCGCTGGTTCTGGACGGCACCACCTGGGCCCTGCGCATCAGCCAGTTGTCGGACGCCTCCGCCGCCAGTGATTTCACCGGCGACGTTCTGATCAAGGGCACCGTCACCACCCAGGGTCGCACCTACCTTGGCAGCGGCAACATCGCCGCCAACCAAAACCTCAACTTCCGCAACAACGATTTGACCGTTGCGGCCGGCGCGGAGTGGAAGATCGTATGGGGTGGTGAAACCACCGGCGCCCTCAACGGCTCCGGCACCGTGACCATGAACTGCCAGACTGCCCTCAACAACACCGGCCTGACCATGGGCAACAACAACCGCGACGGCTCGTTCACCGGCACCATGGGCAGCGGCTGGGGTGTGGCCAAGACCGGCACCGGCATCCAGGAACTCTCCGGCACCGGCATCACCTACTCCGGCAACACCACCGTCAACGGCGGCACCCTCAGGCTCACCGACACCACCGCCTTCAACAGCAATGTGACGGTCAATGCCGGCACCCTGGAACTGAACCGCAGCACCGGCGCGTGGTCTCTGGGCAAAACCATCGCCGGTTCCGGCGCGGTCGAGAAGACCGGAGACGGCAGCGTCACTCTAACCGCCAACAGCTCGGCCTTCGCCGGCACCACCACGGTTTCGGCGGGCGCGTTGTTCGTCAGCGGCCAACTGGGCGGCAATGTGACGGTCTCCTCCGGCACCATTGGGGGCACGGGCACCATCGGCGGCAATTTGGGTATTGGCGCGGATGGCAAGCTGGATGTCACCGGGGGCAGCCTTCTTGATGGCACCGGCCTTCTGACCCTCAACGGCGCCCTGACCCTCACCGACTTCGGCTTCGGCGACATCATCGGCTGGGACTATGCCAATGCCGAAAACGGCACCTATCTGCTGGTGAACGGCGTGACCTCGGTCACCTTCAACGGCAGCACCCCCACGATCTCAAATCAATATGATTTCGGGGGTGGAAAGAAAGGCTACTTCGAGCAAGGCAGCCTCCGCGCCGTCATCGTTCCCGAACCCTCCGCGCTCCTGCTGTTGGGCCTGGGAACCGCCGGATTCCTCGCCCGCCGTCGGCGGGACGCGTGATTTTCCGGCGCTCCGGTCCCGCGAACCCTGGCCTCGTTTGGCTCAACCGAGTTCGCATCTATCAAACAAACTTTATCTAACAAGCAAACCGACAACCCCTATGAAATCAAAACTCCGCTCACTGTTTCCGGCCGCTGGCGCGGCCATTCTCGCCACCCTCACCATGACCGCCCTTAGCCGGGCGGCCGATCAAACCTGGAACCCGGACGGCCCCAATGATTATTGGAGCACGCTCACCGGCGATGAAAACTGGGATGCCGGCGTGGCCTGGACCCAGGATAACAGCGCCATCTTCGGCGGCACCGGCGAGACCGTCTATCTCGGCGAAGACGTCAGCGCCACCAATCTCACCTTCGGCTCCGCCGGTTATACCCTCACCGGCGGTGACTTCAAGCTCACCCTTGCCGCCGGTAGCACCGTCCAGGCCGATGCCGATGCCATACTCAACACGACGCTCGCGGGCAACGGCATCACCAAGACCGGAACCGGCACACTCACGCTCGGCGGCAACAACACCTTCTCCGGCGGCATCACCGTCCGCGGCGGCACGCTCAAGCTCGGCAACGCCGGAGCCCTCGGGACCAACGGCACGGTAGGCGTCAACACCGTGACCCTCGGCCTGACCGGCGACACCAACCCCACTCTTGATGTCAACGGCCAGAGCTTCTACATGACGGGACTGGCCGTGGGAGACACCGGTGCGACCATTCGCACCAACGCCTGGGGCGGTCCCTATGTCTCGGGCGAGACCACCCTCAACGGCGCGCTGACCATTTACCGCTACGGCAACAACATCCACGAGGGTTTCCAGAATGGCGGCAAGATCACCGGCAATGGCGCGGGATCTGGCAATGTCAGCCTCATCTTCAACCGCGAAGGTTCCAACAATTTTTACTGGCAAGCCAATAACCTGTTGGCCAACGACTTCCTGGGCAACATCCGGGTCAGTGGCGGGGAGTTGCGCGTTCAAGGCAACACGACCAGCGCCGTGAATATGACCGTCCCCGATACAGCCATGCTGATCATTGATGCGGGAGCGTCCTTCCGCTACAACAACTACGGTGCGAATGTCACGGAGACTTTGGATGGCCTCGCCGGGGGAGGCACGATTTGGAAGAACCTGCCCAATTACACGCTGACCATCAACGCCAACAACGCCGACAACGAGGGCGACCGCGTGTTCACGGGGAATATCAGCGGCATGACCGGCACACTCACCCTCGGCGGCATCGGCACCCAGGAATTCAGTGGCTCCACCCCGAACTTCACCAACTCCACCACCGTCAACAACGGCACGCTCAAGCTCACCAATACCAACAACTGGGGCAGCGCGGTCTACTTCGGCGCGTCCAACAGTCCGAAGCTGGTACTCAACGCTCCCTTGGTCACCGACGCCTGGAATTTCACGAAGCAGATCAGCGGTGACAACGCCGCAGCCACCGTGGAGAAAACCGGCACGGGCAGTGTCACCCTTACCTCCCCACAAAAGTACAAGGGAGCCACCGCCGTCAGCGGCGGCAAGCTTCTGGTTTCCAGCGGTACCCTGCTCCCGGTCGATTTCCCCACCATTCCGGGCATGAAAGTCTGGCTGGACGCAGCCGATCCTGAGGCTGACGGGGACGCCACCCTGCCGACCGACGGTTCGGAGGTCAGCACTTGGAAAAACAAGGGAACCGATGGTGTCACCTCCGATTTCACAGCCACCACCACCGGCACCGGAAATCCGCTCTACAAGGCGTCGGAAGCTGCCTTCAACGGCAAGCCGGTGGTCAATTTCGCCCCCGCCAGGAAGATGCTGGCCAACACCGTCAATTACACCAGCACGGTGTCGGTGGTCTATGTCGGCCGCATCGGTGCGACCAAACAGCGCCTGGTTTCCGGCGGCACGGTCAACTGGCTGCTCGGCTACTGGAACGGCAACATGAACACCAACTACTGGAACGGCGGCTCGCTTGGCTCCGCGGCGGATACCAACCCGCACATCTGGATCACCGGCGCGACCAACGGTTCCTATGCCGGTTATCGGTTCGACGCCGGCGGCGAAGTGAGCATCGGAACTGGTTCCGGTGCCGGACCCACCGCAGGATTGACCCTCGGCGGCCGGTGGAGCGACGCCGAGCGCTCCGACGGTGACATCGCCGAACTGTTCGTCTTCGACCACCAGCTCACGACCACCGAGCGCCAGGCGCTCGAGGGCTACCTCTACAAGAAGTATTATGGCAGCCAATTCGGCATTGTCGGTCTCGACGCGGCGAGCCCGGTTTCGGTCGGTGCGGCCGGAACTTTCGGCGGCAACGGCGGCGCGGGCAATATCACCGTGGACAACGGCGGCACGCTGCAAGGCGGCATGGACAACGGCACCGGCGCGCTCACCGCGGGCAGTCTCACGCTCAACGGCACCGCCACCCTCAAGGGCTCCGTCTCGGCCACCGCAGGCACCAAGGCAATCTCGGTGACGGATTTCACCGTCAATGGCGGGGCGCAGTCGGTGTTGCTGGCTGCGACCGGCACCGGTCTAACCGACGGCACGAGTTACGATTTCCTAACCTGGAGCGGTACCACCAACGTCACCGACGCAAGCGTGTTCAAACAAGTCGTGCGCAATCTGACCCCGACCCTCGACCTTGCGAACAAGAAGGTGCAACTGACCTACAGCGCGGCGGGTTCCTCGATCTACTGGACGGGCGGCAGCAGCGCGTGGAACGACTCCGCCACCAACTGGAAGCAGACCAGCGACAACAGCGTCACCACCTTCATGATCAGCGACGCGGTGTTGTTCCATGACACCACCGGCTCGGCCACGGTCGATATTTCGGACGCCGACGTCAGCCCGGCCTCCGTCACCTTCGACAACACCGCCGCCGGCACCAGTTATATCATCAACGGGTCCAAGGGGATTGTCAGCGGCTCCATCACCAAGAACAACGATGGGGTCGTGACGATCAACAACGTGAATCCGACCAGTGGCGCGGTGGCGCTCAACGGCGGCACGGTCGCGGTGGCGCAGAACGGCGGTCTCGGCACCGGTGCCATGACCTTCGACGGCGGCGCGAGACTCCAATACACGGGTGGCAGCAGTGCTTCTAACCGCTCGGTCGCCATCAACAACGCCATCGGCGGCGGTGGCGGCTCCGTCGAGGTGACCGAGGCAGCCACGGTCCTGTCCGGTGGGGCGCTCTCCGGCGCGGGTTCTTTGACGAAATCCGGTGCGGGCGCACTGGGCTTCAGCGGGGATGGCACCTACACTGGCGCGCTCACTGTTTCCGGCGGCACCCTGGTGGCCAACCATGCCAACGCCTTCGGCACCGGCACCGCCACCCTCGTCATGGGCGATGCCAACACCGGTGCGAATCCCGTGGAGTTCAAGATCGATGGTGCCGTCACCGGGGCGGTCAAACTGGCCTCGGTCACCAACTCCAACTTCGGCACTTCGCAAACCATCACTCTGAACACGAGTGGCAGCCTTGGCCAAAATGGCGCGGGTTTGATCACAACGCTCAACCTGAATGGCAGCGTGCCGGTGACCCTCAAAGGGACCAACACCGGCTCCAATCACATCACCCCGCAGGATGTCAACTGGCGGATCGAGGGTGCCGGCATCCCGGCCGGCAGCACGGCGCTCATTCTGGACGGCAGCACCTACTCCGTGCGCACCAGCCAGTTGTCAGACACTTCCGCCGCCAGCAATTTCACCGGCGATGTGCTGATCAAGGGCAATGTGACCACCCAGGGCCGGACCTATCTGGCCGGCGGCGGTACGGTTGCGGAGAATCAGAACCTCAACTTCCTCAACAACGACGTGACCGTGGACACCGGCGCGGAGTGGAAGATCGTCTGGGGCGGGGAAACCATGGGCGCGCTCAATGGCGCAGGCCAGGTGACCCTCAACAACCAGAGCGCCCTCGATAACATCGGCCTCACGCTGGGCAACACCGACCGCCCCGGCAGCTTCTCCGGCAAGATCACCGGCGGCTTCGGCGTCCGCAAGAAGGGCAGCGGCATCCAGATCCTGTCCGGCACCGGCAGCAACTACTCCGGTCCCACCCTGATCGAAAGCGGCACCCTCCAGGTGGACGGCACCAAGACCGGCGGCGGCACCGTGACCGTCAAGCCTTACGCCACCCTCAGCGGCAGTGGCACGGTTTCCGGCACCACCACCGTCGAAGGCTTCGGCGCGATCGTTCCGGCCGGCGCTTCCACCATTGGCGAAATGGCTCTCGGCGGACTGATCCTGGCCGGCACCTACCAATGCGATCTGGACGACACCACCGCCGATGTGATCCGCGTCAGCGGCACGCTCACGGTCAACGCCGGCGCCACGATCCAGTTCACCGGCACCCCGGTGGCGGATAGCTACACCATTGCCACCTACACCACCCTTGGCGGCGCGCTTCCGGCCATCGCGGCTCCAGCGGGCTATGTGGTCGCCGTGGATCCGGCGTTCAATGAAATCGTCCTGCGCAAGGCCACCGGCTATGACACCTGGGCAACCGCCAACGCCCCCGGCCAGACGATGGATCAGGATCACGACAACGATGGCGTGGACAACGGCATCGAATACTTCATGGGTGAGACGGGCAATGGCTTCACCGCCAATCCCGCGCCCGATGCGAATCACGTGGTCACCTGGACCATGGGCAACGGCTACGCCGGGGTGTACGGCACCGACTATCACCTCGAGATCTCGGACGATCTCGAGGTCTGGAACCAGGTGCCGCAGGCGGGGGTATCCATCGATCCCGGAGTGAGCGTGTCCTACACGCTGCCGACTCCGGGGACGCGGAAATTCGCCCGGCTCGTTGTCACCGGGCCCTGATTGGCAAGTGGCGAACGCCCGACACGGATTCCGGCATCCCCTTCGGGTGGTGCCGCACCAGGGTGGGGTGGAAGGTTTTTGGTTTTTCCTTCCGCCCCACCTTTTGGGCGTGTAGATTCCCGGCATGGCGGCGGTTGCCAAGCACGCGCGGACATGGGCCGGATGGTTCCGGACCATGGTTGTGACGTGGGCGGCACTGGCGGCGGGAGCCACCGCCGCGGACGACTGGCAGGATTTGGATTGGAACACCGAGCAGGGACTGCCGGACCCGTGCGTCACCGCGCTGGAGGAAACCGCGGACGGTTTCCTGTGGGTCGGGACGGCCCGCGGCTTGGTGCGGTTTGACGGGGATGGATTCCGGACGGTGGACCTCTGGGGGGGCGGCCCGCTGGCAACCGAGCGGATCAGCGCGCTGATGGCGGACCACCGCGGCGCGTTGTGGGTTGGAACCGATTCCGGCGCGTTGTTTTGCCTCGAAGGAGGCGTTTTCAGGAACTGCGGGCGGATCGAGGTGGCGGCCAGTCACCCCGCCTTGCTCCGCGATGATCAGGGCCGGACCCTTCCGATTTCCGCGCGAGCCAGGATCACGCTCGCACAGGACGGCGGCGGCGAGGTATGGGCGCTCTCGGACACGGGCGCTCTGGTCCGGTGCGGCGGAGGCACGGCAACCCTCCTGATTCCCAGTGAATCCCCGCCAACACCTCCGGAGGGCATGTGGATCGATGACCAGGGCCGATTCAGCCTGCTGGCCGGCGACGCGCTGCTCAGCCGGGTTGACTCCGGTTGGCGCCAAACCGGCACGCTGGAAATCCAGCACCGGCGAAGCCCGCCCTTGATTGCGGCGGCCGATGGCGGGGCATGGCTGGCGGTTTCGGCACCGCCGGATGAGGCTGGCACCCAGGTGATCCGCCAGTTTTCCAGTCGCGGCTGGGGCATCGGAGTGGAACCGCCACCGCGCCCTCGCGATTCGATGCGCTCCGAATTGACCGCCCTCGCGGGCGGCAAGGGCGGGCGTCTGTGGGCCGGCCTGCTGTGGAACGGCGTTTGGCTCGGCGGCGGCGGCAGGCCATGGCAGCAAGTCACCAAAGGGCCGCTCTCCGAATGCGTGATCACCTGCCTCCGCGAGGATCGGCACGGTTCGCTGTGGGTTGGCACCGACCGCGAGGGCCTGCACCGGCTCCGCCACCAACCCGTGGCCGTCACTCTCCCGCCCTCTTCCGCCAAGGACAACATCATCACCACCTGTTGCGCCACGGCCGATGGCGCGGTGTGGATCGGCACCGATGGAGCGGGCGCCTTCCGCTACGCGCCGGATGGTTCCTGTGAAGCGGTGGGCAAGAGCCGCGGGCTTGCCGTGCCCCATGTTTGCTCCATTTTCGAGGACCGCCGGAAACGATTGTGGCTGGGCACCTGGGGCGGGATCTTCCTGTGGAAGAACGGGCGGTGTGAACGGGTCGAGGCTCCGTCGGCTCCACAGCGGGCGGTGCTTGCCTTGTTCGAGGACCGCCAAGGACGCTTGTGGGCCGGCACCCAGAGCGGCTTGTGGTTCGAGGAGAACGGATTCTGGAAAACCCAGCCGCTCCCGCTGGACGACAGTCAGGTTGACGTCCGCGCTCTCACCCAGGACGCGGATGGCAACCTGTGGGTTGGCATGATCGGCGGAGGTCTGGTCCGCATGGCCGGCGATCACATCACCCGCTTCGGCCCGGCGGAGGGTTTCCCCAGCAGCGAGGTCCGCGCTCTCTATGCCGACCCCGAAAGCGGTGATTTGTGGATCGGCACCATGAGCCACGGCTTGGCGCGGTACTCCGACGGCCGTTTCGCTTTTCTCGACAGCCGGGAAGGACTGCCCTGCAATACCATAGGATCGCTGGTCGCGGACCGCGACGGCAATCTGTGGCTGGGAACGAACAACGGCATTTTCGGATGTCCGCTTGCCGTCATCAGCGACTGTGCCGCAGCGGCCCGCACGATTCCGCAGGGCCTTCACATCACGAAGTCCGAGGGCCTTCTCGGCCGCGCCTGCTCGGGGAGCGGGCAACCGGTGGTGGGCATGACCGCCGACGGCAGGCTGTGGTTTCCCAACTACCGCGGCTTGGCGGCGTTTTCCCCTACTGCCATCAACCCGCCCCGCGAGCGGAATGCCGCAACCGTGGAATTCGTCCTGACGGATGGTATTCCGCGCCCCGTGAATCCAGTGATGGAGACCGATTCCGGCACCAAACGGCTCGAGTTCGTGTTCACCGCACCCGATCTGGTCGCCCCCCGGCTCCTGCGTTTCCGCTATCGCCTCGACGCCATGGATCATGACTGGGTGGATGCCGCCGGCAAGCGTTCGGCATCCTACAGCCAACTGCCGCCGGGAGATTACCGGTTCCGGATTGAGGTTGGCGATCCCGGAAACTGGCGGGAGGGAACTCCGCTGACGATCCGCGTGGTGCCCCGCTGGTGGGAACGCGTCTGGGTCCGCGCCACCGCGGGCATCTCGCTGGCCGCCGCGGTTGCCGGCCTCCTGGTCCTGTTGGAACGCCGCAGGCACGCCCGCAAGCTGCTCCGTCTCCAGCAAGCCCGCGCCCTCGAACAGGAACGCCAGCGCATCGCCGCCAACATTCACGACGACCTTGGCGCCAGCCTCACCCGCATCACCCTGCTCAGCGACCTGGTGCACGATCAGGCGGCGGCGGCCGGCATCGGCGGAGAAATCGCCCAGATCCGCTCGACCTCGGCCAACCTCACCCGGGCGATGGACGAGGTGGTCTGGGCCATCGCCCCAGAACATGACTCGTTGGACAGCCTGGTGACCTATCTGGGTAAGATCGCGCAGGATCTGCTGCGGGCCGCCGGCGTGCGCTGCCGCTTGGAAATGCCGGCCACTTTGCCGGAGATCGGGCTGAGCGGACAGGTTCGGCACGGCCTGTTGCTGGCGGCCAAGGAAGCGCTGCACAATGTGGTGAAACACGCTGCCGCCAGCGAGGCCCGCGTGCAGGCGGCGCTGCGCGACGGGCGCTTCCACCTGGCGGTCTCCGACAATGGCTGCGGCTTTGATCCGGCAGCCGCGCCGGTCACCGGCCGGCCGGGCCACGGGCTCCGCAACATGGCGGAGAGAATGCGGCAGATAGGCGGCACTTGCGAGGTGGCCAGCACCCCCGGCGGCGGCACCGAGATCCGGTTTTCCGTGCCGCTGGAAACGCGCCGGGGTCATCAGAATTGACGATTTCCAAGTCCGTCGGCCCGCGTTACGATTCCGCTCATGCCGATCACCGTTTCCATCGTTGAAGACGACGCTCCCGGGCTGGAAATTCTGGCGTCCATTGTGGATCGGGCGCCGGGCTTCCGCTGCGTGAGCCGTCATGGCGACGCGGAATCCGCGATCAAGGCGCTCCCCGGAATCAACCCGGATGTGGTGCTGATGGACATCCACCTGCCCGGCCAGAATGGCGTGGAATGCGTGCGGCAGTTGAAACTGCGGATGCCCGCCACCCAGTTTCTCATGCTCACGGTCTATGAGGACACCAACCACATTTTCCAGGCACTGGCGGCCGGGGCCACCGGCTATTTGATCAAAAACGCCTCAGGCAAGGAGTTGATCGCCGCCATCCGCGAAATCCATGCCGGAGGCTCGCCCATGGCCAGCAACATCGCCCGCAAGGTGGTCCAGTCGTTCATGCCGGCCCCGGCCACGCCGGAAGAACAGGCGCTCACCGCGCGGGAAAAGCAAGTGCTCGACCTGCTGGCCGAAGGCCAACTCTACAAGGAAATCGCCGATGCCCTTCACATCAGCACGCCCACCGTATGCTCCCACATCCGCAGGATTTACGAAAAACTGCATGTCCAGTCACGCAGCCAGGCCGTGGCCCGCTACCGCAAGCAAGCGGGGATGTCGGCGGGTTAAGCGGTCAAATGGGACCACATGCTAACTATCAACTTCGGATTTCGGGTTAAGGCCAAGACTCCGGAGTCCCCGCCCTTGGACCAGCTCGAAGCAGCAGCTGCGCCTCATCAATTTTGACGATACCTCCGCAGGTGATGAAATGGTAGCCTTACCGCGTTCGCAGGCACCCGCCGGTGCCCCGTTTCCCAATCTAACCCAGTCCAGCCCAACCAACGTTCCGATGAAAACCAATCCGACCAATCGTTTCCACTCCGCCCGGCGTCTCCTCACTGTCATTTGCGTCGGCTGCGCCCTATCCATCCAAGCCCATGCGGCACCCTACACCTGGGATGCCGACGGCATCGGCCCAATGCTCGAGGATGGCGGCGGCAATTGGAATCCCACCGGCGGCACCAATTGGAGTAACGGTGTCAACAACGGTGCCTGGGGCAACACCACGGTGGACGAAGCCATCTTCGGCGTCGCCAACGGCGCGGCTGACACGATCACCGTGGGCACGGTCACGGCCAACAAGCTGACCTTCAACGCGCCCGGTTCCGGCAGCTACACCCTAAGCGGGGGCGCCATCACGCTGGGCGGCACCACGCCGACCATCACCGCCAATGTCAACGCCACCATCGACTCCGCGCTGGCGGGCAGCGCCTTCACCAAGACGGGAACGGCCACCCTTACCTTGAACGGCAGCGTCGCCGGTGCGATCACCGCCAATTCGGGCACCCTCGCGCTCGGTGGCACGGCTACCCGCACGTTCGGCACCTTGGCCTCCGGCGCCAACCTGCAAGTGTCCGGAACCAGCATCGCCGTCTTTCCGGGCGGAGGCATCAAGGGTGCGCTGACCATCAATACCGGTGGCACGGCGCGCAACAGTGCCGCGCATATGTTCGATACCGCCACCGCCCGCGTCCATGTCAACGGTGGCACCCTGACCAGCGGCACCGGCTTTTCCTATCCGGAGTATTACCTGCCTCCCGGCGCCTCCGCCGCCGATCCCGGCGTGCAAATGACCGGCGGCACCATCACCGGCGGGGAAAAGCGCTGGAGCACCGGCAGCTCGTATGTTAGAATCAACGCCGCCGCCACCACCGCCACCTTCACCAGTTATGTGAACCAGTACGCCGTTGGAGGCAGCACCGTGAACTTCGAAACGGTGGGCGGCACCGTGCCGAACGGAGTGGACTTTCTCTGCACCGGCGATATGGGCAATGCCGGTTGGGGCGGCACCGTCAACTATGTGAAAACCGGAGCGGGCCTGATGGAAATGACCGGCAGGCCGATCCTAGGGGGCAACGGCACCTTCACCGTCACCAACGGCACCCTGCGCCTCACCGGCGCCAATGCCGTCACCAACTTCGGCACCACCAGCTCCACACTGGCGCTGGATGCGGCCAATTCCGTGGTCGTCCAGCTCAACGCCGCCGCCGCGGGTGACAGCCTCAGCTTCACCAAGAAAATCACCGGCGGCTCCGCCAGCGCCACCGTCAGCAAGATCGGTCCGGGCACCGTCACCCTCAGCCCGGCCGCCAGTTCCACCTTCGCCGGCACCCTCGCCGTCAACAACGGCAGGCTCTATCTGAACGCCCCCTTCACCACCGCCCCCGCGGTCAGCGTGGCCTCCGCCGCCACCTTCGGCGGCAGCTCCACGGCCGGCACTGTCACCGTCGCCAACAACGGCAGCTTGGAAGGCGGCTCCGCCGGCTCGGGCACGCTCACCGCCGGCACTGTCACGCTCGGCGCGGGTGCCAGCGACACCGCCACCCTCAAGGGCACCATCGGCGGCGCGGCTCCGCTCTCCGTCACCAATCTCTCCATCAACGGCGGCGACGGCACCGTGCTGCTGGATGCCTCCGGCTCGGGCCTCGTGAACGGCACCGCCTACGACCTGCTCGTTTCCGCCAACCCGATCACGGCCCCCAATGCCACCACCGTGCTGGCCACGCTCAAGGCCAACAGCCGCTCGCTCACCCCGCAACTCGACGGCACCGGCACCAAAATCCAACTGCTCTACGGCACGCCAGACAGCATTTACTGGACAGGAGCCAACGGCGCCGCCTGGAACACCACGGACACCAACTGGAAACTCACCACGTCCGGTTCCGGGACGCAGTTCATGGCCAACGACACCGTGTTCTTCCATGACAGCCCGGTGAGCGACACGGTGGACATTTCCGGTGCCAATGTCTCCCCGGCTTCCGTCACCTTCGACAACACCGCCACCACCACTTACACGGTCACCGGCACCAACGGCATCGCCGGCGCCGCAACCCTCTCGGTCACTGGCGGCGGCAAGGTCATCCTCGCCAACCCCAATACCTATACCGGCGCCACCACGGTGAACAACGGTACCCTCCAACTCGGCGACGCCATCACCAACGGCTCGCTCTCCGCTTCCAGCGCCCTCACCGTCAACGGCACGCTGGCCATCGCCAACAGCAACGGCGACCAGTCCCAGGGCACCCATTTCACCGGCTCCGCCATCGTCGGCACCTGCTCGCTCTACAAAACCGGCACCTCCAAGCTCACCCTCACCGCCGCCAACGGCTTCTCGGGCACCACCGTAAGCCAGGGATCGCTCCAGCTCAACAACGCCTCCGGCGCGGGAGCCGCCGTCACCCTTGGTGATGCCAACACCGCGGATACCAATGTCGCGCTGATCTGCCCCACCTCCACCTCCATCCCCATCACCGTCAGCGCCGACAACACCGGCACCGGCACGGTCACCCTTTCCCAACCCACCCAATACATGACGTTCGCGGGGACCATTGCCGCCAACCGCCCGCTCGTCATCAGCGCCGGGGGCGACCGCGTTGGGGTTTCCGGCGTGATTTCCGGCAGCCCCGGCACGCTGACCTTCTCCGGCACCCGGACGACGCTCGACAATGCCGCCGGCAGCCCCAACACCTTCTCCGGCACCGCGATCATCAATTCCGGCGCCACCATGCAGCTCAACACCTCCTCCGCCGGAGCCTCCGCCAACGCGGACTACACCATCTCCGGAAACTTCTGGTCCGCCCTCGGCACCGGCGCGAACATCGTCATCGGCGCCATCACCGGCAGCGGGACCATCCAGGAACATGGCGGCGTCGCCGGCGGCATCCAGACCCTCAATGTGGGCAACACCAATAAAGACGGATCCTTCACCGGCACCTTCCAGAACGGCAACGGCAACACCACATTCGGACTCACCAAATCCGGCACTGGCACCCAGGAACTTGCCGGCCCCAACATCAAATACACCGGCGCCACCACCCTCCACAACGGCACGCTCATCCTCACCGATACCACCAATTTCGCCAGCAGCGGCGTCGCCCTCAGCAATACCAACGCCGTGGTCCTTGGCATCAATCTGACCAACGGCGACAGAACCTTCGCCAACATCACCGGCGGCGCCTCGGCGGACGCCCGCATCGAGAAAACCGGCGAGAGAACCGCCACCCTGACCGGCGGGAACTTCGCGGGCTCCGCCGCGGACGCGCTGAAAGTCACCGAGGGAACACTCTTCGTGGACGGCCCCTTCACCGCCAACGCCACCGTCGCGGGTGCCCTCGGCGGCTCCGGAACGGTCGGCCATGTGCTGTTGTCAAACGCCGCCGTCATCGAAGGCGGCCACTCCGGCAGCGGCTTCCTCACCACCGGGGATCTAACCATCGGATCGGCCTCCACGGACACCGTCACCGTCAGGGGCACGCTGGCGGCCGGCCACACGCCCGTCCACGCGCAGGCGCTCACCCTCAACGGCGGCAACGGCTCCGTGCTGCTGAGCGCCACCGGCGCGGGCCTGGTCAACGGTCAATACTACGACGTGATTTCCTACTCCTCGATCAGCGCGCCAAACGCCTTATCCCCGCAGGATGTGTTCACCAGCACCAGCCGCGCCTACGCGCCTTATGTCAACACCGGCGCCAACAAGGTGCAGCTTTACTACGATGCCAACGCCAGCCTTTACTGGACCGGCATCGGATCGGCCGAATGGAGCACCGCCCCCAGCCTCAACAACTGGAAACTCAACGGCACCAACGGCGTCACCGATTTCCAGGCCAACGACGTCGTGGTATTCGGCAACCAAGCCACCAACACCACCGTCTATCTGGATGTCGAGGATGTTTCCCCGTTGGGCACCACCATCGACAACGACGCCGCCCATCCATACACCATCGAGGGCTACTACGGCATTGCCACCGGTTCCCTCACCAAGCTGGGCGCGGGCGAGGCCGTCGTTTCCTCCTACAACACCTACACCGGCGGCTCCACCCTCACCGCCGGTACGCTCGAAGCCGGCTCGGCCGAGGCTCTGGGAACCTCCGGCTCCATCGCCATGAACGGCGGCACCCTCCGCTTCTCGGCCGCGAACGCCACCGATTACTCCGCCCGCCTGCGCCTCGAGGATGGCAAGACCGCCACCTTTGACACCAATGGCCGCACCGTCACCTTCGCCAACGTCCTCACCACCGGTGCGGGAACCACCGGCTCCCTCAGGAAAACCGGCGCGGGCACCCTCACCCTGGGCACCACCGCCGCCACCAACAACACCTACACCGGCGGCACCACTATCAGCGCCGGCACGCTGCGCCTCGACGGCGGATCCAACGGTTACTGCGCCGGCACCGGCACCATCACCCTCGGTGATGCGGACACACCCGCCGAAGGTGCCTCCCTCGGCGTCTATGGCGCCGGTTGGACCACCGGCCCGGACCGCTGGGTGTCCAACGCCATCACCGTGTCCGCCACCGGACCTGATGCCGGACCGCTGGTGATTTCCCGCCCCACCGGAGCCTACGCGGCCACCATCAAGGGCGACATCACCCTGGCCAACGATGTGACGTTCCGCAACACCACCGGCGACCGCCTCGCCATCGAAGGGAAAATCACCGGCACCGGCAATGTCACCATCGAGGGCAACCGCGTCAATTTCGACAAGTCCACCAACGACTATGTCGGCTCCACCACCATCGCCAGCGGCGGCATCCTCCAGTTGAACAACAACAACGTCATTCCCGCCACCTCCGATGCCACCGTCAACGGCCAGCTCAGCTTCCAATCGGATGCCGCCACCGCGCTGGCCATTGCCTCGCTCGCGGGCACCGGCACCGTCAACATTCCGTGGGGTTCCGGCAACCCGGTCCTCACCGTCGGCGCGGACGGCTCCAGCCATGACGCCACCTTCTCCGGCGCGATCCAAAGCCGCATCGCTCTAACCAAGACCGGCGACTGCGCCCAGACGCTCTCCGGCACCGGCAACACCTACACCGGCGCCACCGTGGTGGAGGAAGGCAGACTCCTGATCGACGGCAGCAAAACCGGCAGCGGCACGGTGACCGTGAAATCCGGAGCCACCCTCGGCGGCAGCGGTTCCGTCAGCGGCACGACCACGCTCGAAAGCGGCGCCACCCTCGCTCCGGGCAACAGCGTCGGCACCCTCACCTTCACCGGTGCCGTTGATCTCCAAGCCGGTTCCGCCTACGCCGTGGAAATCACCGCCGCCGCCACCAACGACAGGATTGTCACCGGCGGCCTCACCGCCAACGGAACCATCTCGGTCAGTCTCGGCACCTTCGTCCCGGCCAATGGAGAGATTTTCGACGTCGCCGACGGCGCGATCTCCGGAACGCCCGCGTTTGTCTTCGCGGATTCCAACTCCTCGGACTGGGATACCTCGTCATTCGCCACCGATGGCACCATCAAATACATCGGCGGCGTGGCGGGATACCAAGCTTGGGCCAATGCCAACGCTCCTGGCCAAACCATGGCACAGGACCATGACAACGACGGTGTGGACAATGGCATCGAATACTTCATGGGACTCAGCGGCAATGGCTTTACCCAAATGCCGGCTCCCGATGCCGGGAAGGTGGTCACTTGGACCAAGGGTGCGGGCTATGCCGGCGTTTACGGCACCGACTACTGGATAGAAATCTCCCCGGACCTTGGCACCACTCCGTGGACGAAGGTGAATCAGGCGGATGTAACCTTCGGCACCGGCACCGTCAGCTATGATCTGGACAAAGCGCCCGCCGACCCGGTAAAGTTCGCCCGTTTGGTGGTCACCGGACCGTAATCCACCCGGAACCAATTCCCGGGGCGGGGGCTTTGCCGCTTCCGCCCCGCACCTTTGTCGAAATCAACATCCGCATCAACACCCTGGCAACCCACCCATCCCGAAACTCATGAAGCTCCGTTCAACCAATCCCTTCCGTTCCGCTACCCTTGCTGCTGCGGCCATTGTGTTTGGCGTCGGCCTTGCCCGCGCGGCCAGCTATTCCTGGGATGCCAGCGGCAGTGGCCCACTGGATGATGGCGGTGGCACTTGGACTTCCTCGGGCGGCACCAATTGGTATAACGGAACCACCTACGGCGCATGGGGCAATACCACCAACGACGAAGCGATCTTCGGCGTGGCCAGCGGCACGGCGGGGACCGTCACGGTGAACGGCACCGTCAACGCCAACAAACTCACCTTCAACGCTCCCGGTTCGGGCAACTACACCCTCGTTGGCGGCACCATCAATTTCGGCGGTACCAATCCCACCATCACCGGGGCCGCCAACGCGACGATCGATTCGGCGCTCACCGGCACGGCGTTCAGGAAAACCGGCACCGGGATCCTGTCGCTTTCCGGCACCAGCACCTTCACCGGCAGTGACATCTGGATCTTCGGCACCAGCGACCAGACCAACACCTTGCGGGTGTTGTCCGGCGCGAACATTTCCGCCCGCAGCATCCTCCTGCTGCAGGACGGCAACACCAATGTGACGCAGAACTACATCCAAACCGGCGGAACCGTCACCCTTGCCAGTGATTTCGGCATCGGCGCCTCCACCGCGGGCGGTGCCAGCGGCTCCAACACCGCCACCATCAGCGGCGGCACGCTCACCGCCAATGGCCTGCTCTATCTCTACAAATGGGCCAACTCCACCCTCAATGTCAGCAACTCCGGGGTGGTCAACGCCACCACCTTGCGCATCGGCTGGGTGGACTCCAGCCCCACCGGCACCATCAACATCGGCGATGGCACCACCTTCAGCGGTGGCTCCAACATCAAGGACGGCGGCACCAGCGGCGTGCTTGGCGTGACCAACTGGAGCATCCAGGGCGTCCGCAACTACACCCTGAACTTCAAAGGCGGCACCTTCAAGGCGGGCGGTACCGGAGCGGGCTTCGGCAGCGGAACCTTCACCAGCGCCACCGTCCAGGACGCCGGCGGCATCATCGACAACAACGGCAACAACATCACCATCGGACAGGTACTCGCCCACGGGGGCACCGCCGCCACCGACGGAGGCCTTGTCTTCAAAGGCACCGCCACCACCACCCTCTCGAACGCCAACACCTTCAACGGCGGCATCCTGGTCAAACAAGGCACGCTCGTTCTATCAAACGCATCCGCGGCCGGATCGGGCGCCATCACCCTCGGCGACGCCAGCACGGGGAACGGCAACATCACCCTGACCACCACCACCAACAACTCGACTCCAATCACCGTCAGCGCCGCCAACACGGGAACCGGAACAGTGGTTCTCAGCCAGAGCACCAATACCACCGCCCTCACCGGCACTCTCACCCTCAACCGTGCCACTACCATTTACGGTGGCGGCGACCGCGTCGGAGTGGACGGAAAAATCACCGGTTCGGTGGGCACGCTCACCTTCTCGAACGGACGGACAACGCTCGGCAATGCCACCAACGATTTCACCGGTGATGTGGTCGTCGCTGCCGGCGGCACCCTTCAGATTAACGCCACCAACGGCGCCATCCCGGACGCGTCAAGCGTGACCGTTTCCGGAACGGTGAAACTCAACACCTCCAGCACCAGCGAAACCATCGGCGGACTGAACGGCGGCGGCACCGTCCAAAACCATGAGTCGGTCGGCGGCGCGCCCACCCTAACCATGGGTGGCGGTGACAAATCCGGTGTCTTCACCGGCTCGCTCACCACCGGATCCGGCACCTTCAACATCGCCAAGACCGGCATCGGAACCCAGGAACTCTCCGGCGCGAACATCAACTACAACGGTGCCACCACCCTCAACAACGGCACGCTCAAGCTCACCAACACCTCCGGTTTCAACAGCAGCGGCATCGCCCTCCACGGATCCAACACCGTCAAGCTGCAGCTCGATCTAACCACCGCCGACAAGACCTTCTCCAACATCACCGGCGGCGCCTCGGCAAACTCCCGAATCGAGAAACTCGGCGGCAACGCCGCCGTCATTTCCAGCGGCAACTTCGCGGGCACCGCCGCCGACGCGCTCAAGGTCACCGCGGGCACGCTCTATGTTGACGCTCCCTTCACCGCCAACGCCACCGTCGCCGGCACCATCGGTGGCCGCGGCACCATCGGCAATGCGATCATCTCCAGCGGCGGCGCCATCGAAGGCGGCCGCGCCGGCACCGGCACGCTGACCACCGGCAATCTGACCTTTGACGGCGCAGGCACAGTCAGGGGCACGCTCGCCGCCGGCTACACGCCGATTTCCGTCCAGGCACTCACCATCAACGGCGGCACCGGCAGCGTGGCCCTCAGCGCCACCGGCGCCGGATTGGTCAACGGCAATTACTACGATGTGATCTCCTACGCCTCGACGAATGTGACGGATGCCACCGCCTTCACCAGCGGCAGCCGCGCCTACTCGCCGTTCCTCGACACCGGCGCGAAGAAGGTGCAGTTGTATTACGATGCCACCGCCAGCATCTACTGGACCGGCGCCAACGGCTCGGCATGGGACACCAGCGCCACCAGTTGGAAACTCAGCGGCAACAACAGCGACACCCGGTTCATGGCCAACGATGTGGTGTATTTCAACGACAACCCGACCACCTCCACCGTTGACATCTCCAACGGCAATGTCACGCCGCTCTCAGTGACCTTCAGCAACGCCACCACGAACTACACGCTTCAGGGAAGCAATGGCATCGCCTCCGGCACGTTGGCGAAGTCCGGAGCCGCCACGCTCACCATCAACAACAGCAACAGCCACACGGGCGGCACCACCCTTTCCGGCGGCACCGTGGAATTGGGCCACGCGGGCGCCTTGGGCGGTTCCGGCGCCATCACCATGGACGGCGGCACGCTGCGCTACTCGGCTTCTAACAATACCGACTATTCCAGCCGCATGGCGCTGGTCAGCGGCAAAACCTCCGCCATTGACACCAACGGCCGCGATGTGACCTTCTCCGCCGCGCTCGCCACCAGCGGCGGCACCGCCGCGGTCGTGGTCAAGACCGGCACCGGCACGCTCACCCTCAACGGCAACAACACATGGTCCGGCGGCACCACCGTCAGCGCCGGCACGCTGCGGATCGACGGCGGCTTCAACGGCTACGGCGCGGGTACCGGCGTGATCACCCTCGGCGATGCCAACACCCCGGCCGGCGGTGCCACGCTGGGCGTGTACGGCGCCAACTGGGGAGCCGGCCCGGACCGTTGGGTACAAAACGACATTGTGGTCGCAGCCACCAGCCCAGGCGCGGGACCGCTGGTCATCAGTCGCCCCACCGGCATCTACGCGGCCACCATCAAGGGCACCATCACCCTCAACAACAACCTCACCTTCCGCAATACCAGCGGCGACCGTCTCGCCATCGAAGGCAAGATCACTGGCACGGGCAATGTGACCATTGAGAGCAACGGTCCTCGCGTCAATTTCGACAATTCCGCCAATGATTATGTCGGGACCACCACCATTGCCAGCGGAGCCCAACTCCAGTTGAACAACAACAACGTGGTTCCGGCCACCTCCGATGTCACCGTCCACGGCCGGCTCAGTTTCCAATCGGACGCCGCCACCGCGCTGACCATCGGCGCGCTCAACGGCTCCGGAACCGTTGATAAACCCTGGGGATCCGGCACTCCCGTCCTCACCGTCGGCGCCACCGGCAACAACGGCGACTTCTCCGGCTCCATCGGCAGTAACATCGGCCTAACAAAGACCGGCGGCGGCACCCAGACCGTGTCCGGCGCCAACATCACCTACAGCGGCAACACCACTGTCAACAACGGCCGACTGAAACTCACCGACACCACTTCCTTCAACAGCAATGTGACGGTCAATGGCGGCACGTTGGAACTCAACCGCACCACCGATTCCTGGTCGCTCGGCAAGACCCTTGCCGGCTCCGGTTCGGTCGAAAAGACCGGTGACGGCACCGTCACGCTAGGCGCCAACAGCTCGACCTTTGCCGGCACCACCACCGTATCGGCCGGCGCCTTGTTCATCAGCGGCCAACTGGGCGGCAATGTGGAGGTCGGCGCGACCACGGCGGCGACCATCGGCGGAGCGGGAACGATTGGCGGCAGTCTGACACTGGGCGCCAATGCCAGGCTGGATGTCACCGGCGGCAACCTGCTGACGCTCGGTGGCGCTCTGACGCTGACCGACTTCGGCTTCGGCGACATCATCGGCTGGGATGCCTCCACCGCCGAAACCGGAACCTATCTGCTGATGGACGGCGTGACTTCGATCACCTTCAACGGCAGCACCCCCACGATCTCGAATCAATATGACTTCGGGGGTGGCAAGAAGGGCTATTTCGAGCTTGGCAGTCTGCGCGCCGTCATCGTTCCGGAGCCTTCTTCACTGCTTCTGGCGGGCCTCGGCTCGCTGGCGTTGCTGCGCCGCCGCCGCGCTTGAAAGAGATGCACCCTTCCTCCGCCTTGGCGGCAATCCCGCCTGAGTTAGCGCGTTGCGCCACCGCGGGCGGCCCGCTTTTCCTCCGCCGTCCGCATTTGATCGCTCTGCCAATGATATCTTTTCCCACGCCAGCCCTTCCCGCCCGGCATTCGGGCCGCGGCGCATGCTTGTGCTGCGCCCTCGCCATTCTCTCTTCCGCCGTTGGCGGGGCGGCGGAGTTCCACACGCCGGCTGCCGTCACCAGTCCTAACAGCACATCCTACTACGCCCTCACCGGTCTCCATCAGGGACCGGGGATCGGCTACCAGGCCGCGCCGCCCCACGATGGTATCACCGGCACCGGCCAAACCTGGGTCACCAACCAGTCGGGTGGCGGCAACTATTACACCAACGCGCCCGCTCCCATCGTCATCCTCGACCTCGGCGCCAACCGCTATCTAACGGAAATCAGCACGTGGGGATATGCCGACGGCAACGCCAACGGCGTCCGCACCTTCAACCTCCGCTTCGCCACCGACGCGGAGGGACCGTCCGGGTTCGGCGTGACGATTCCCGGCCAGGACAATTTCACCGCCAACCAGAGCCCTGTCACCCGCCACAGCCATCCACTCGCGCCGGTTACCGCCCGCTATGTCGAGTTCACTGCCACGGCGAACTACTACGGCGTGTCCGGCGCCGGTCCCGGCGGTGATCGCGTGGGCCTCGGCGAAATCGGTTTTGAAAACACCGGCCCGGGAGTGGATCCCTATCTGGAGACGCTCGAAAACCTCACGCTCGACCTGGATGGCACGCTCCAGACTTTCGGACTCGATCTCCACAATGGCGGGGCAACCCAGGATCTAATGGTTTCTTCCGCCGTGATTGGTGGTGCCAACGCCGCGGCGTTTTCCATGATCTCCACGCCACCATCCATCGCGCCGGGAGCCACCGGCCAGGCGCTGGTTTCCTTCCATCCGGCCGGGCTTTCCGGAGCTGTGGCCGCCACGGTCACCTTCACCACCAACGACACCTCGGCGCCGGCGCGCACGGTCCGTCTCGAGGGCTACCTGCACGACCCCCGCTTGGTCGCGCCTCCCACCCTGGACTTTGGCGCGCTGGCACCAGACGCCCCGGTGAAATCCCTGTCGCTAACGGTTTCCAATGCGGGCAATCTCAACCCGCTCCACCTGACCGCCGCCACCCTCGGCGGCGATGACCCGTCGTCCTTCGCCGTTGATTTCGCTCCGCTGACCGTGCCGCCCGGAGGAAGTACCGCCATCACCGTTTCCTTCGATCCAGCCGCAGGCAACGGCACGCGCGCGGCCACTCTCACCTTCGCCAGCGACGATCCGCGGAATCCGTCATTGACCGTGAATCTAACCGGTCGCGCGGTGCGGACCGATCCCGTTCCGGCCATCCGCATCAACGAATTGGTGGCATCCAACACGACCGGCCTGCAGGATGGAACCGGTGCGCGGCCCGACTGGATAGAACTGTTCAACGCCGGTGATACCGCGGTGGACCTGGCCGGCTGGCATCTGACCGACGACTCCGGCAATCTAACAAAGTGGACCTTTCCTGCCAAGGAACTCGCGCCCGGCGCCTATCTGGTGGTGTTCGCTTCCGGCAACGGACAACCCGATCCGGCCGGCAACCTGCATGCCGATTTTTCGCTGTCCGCCGCCGGCGAATATCTGGCATTGGTCAAACCGGACGGCATCACCGTGGCGAGCGAGTTCCATCCGACCTATCCGCCGCAGTTTTCTAACATCGGATACGGCAGGCCGCAGACCGGATCCGTGGCCGAAAGCCCGCTGGCCGGTTGCGTTCCCTCGATCCTTGTGCCGCCGGACGGCACCCTGGGGATCACCTGGACGGCGCGCGCGTTTTCGCCGGACGCGGGATGGTTCCAGGGCACGGGCCTGGGTGTGGGTTATGACACCAACCCCTCCGGCGCCGATTACAACCCGCTCATCACCACCAATGTCCGCAGCCGGATCTATGACGTCTCGCCACGCAAGCCGGGGCTCTATATCCGCTATCCGTTTGAGATCGCGGACAAGCAGGCGATCACTTCCGTCACACTCCGCATGCGCTGGGACGATGGCTTCGTGGCTTATCTGAACGGCGTGGAGGTCGCCCGCCGAAACGCGCCCGCCACTCCGGTCTGGAACAGCCTCGCCGCAGCCAACGCCAGTCCGGAACCCACCGACGAAACCATCGATCTAACCGCATTCGCCGGCAATCTCGAAAACGGCACGAACATCCTCGCCATCCACGGCATGAATGGCAGCCTGAGTTCCTCGGATCTGCTCATGCTGCCTGATCTAACCATCACCCGTCCCGCGCCGGTGCCCGATATCAGCGGCTATCTGCCGACACCCACTCCCGGCGCGGCCAACTCCTCGGCTGCCAACCCGGGTCCGGACATCAGCGCCGTCGCTCCATCACCCGCCCAACCGGTGGCCGGACAACCCACCACCATCACCGCCGCCCTTGCCCAGCGTCTCGCTCCGGTCGCCTCAGTCACGCTCATCCACCGCACCGGCTACGGCGCGGAAGCCACGCTGCCGATGCTTGATGACGGCTCCGGAGCGGACGCCGTGGCGGGCGATGGCGTCTTCACCGCGGTCATTCCCGCCGCCGCCCACACCGCCGGCGACATGCTCCGCTGGGCGGTCTCCGCCACCGACACTTCAACAAACACCTCGCGCGCGCCCGCCTACCTGCTTGCCACCGGAAACCGGCAGTCGCCGCAATACTTCGGCACGGTCATCCCCGGTGTCACCGGCACGAGCCAGCTTGCGCATTTCCAGTGGTTCACGCAGAGCACCTCCGCCAGCCACAGCCGTTCCGGCGCGCGGGCTTCCGTGTTCTTCGCCGGGCGTTTTTACGACAATGTGTTCGTCCGGCAGCGCGGCGGCGCCACCAATGGCACGGTGTCGCAGAAGTTCGAGTTCAACAAGGGCGGGGAATTGTATATCAACGACACCATGCCCGCGGTGACGGAGATCAATCTCAATGGCAACGGCTCCGATTCCACCTACGCCCGCCAGCCGCTTGGTTTCCAGACCTATCAAATCGCCGGCAATGTCGCCTGCAACTGCGACCTGTGGGAAATGTCCGTCAACAAGGTCTTCGATCGCGTCGGCGTCTTCGTCGAGCAGATGAACGAGGAGTTCCTCGAACGCAACGGACTCGATCCCCTGGGTGATCTCTACAAAGTCAATGCCACCGGTCTCGCGCCCGGCTTGAGCGATACCTCCAGCGGCTATGAGAAAAAGACCGGAAACAAGGCGGACTATGCCTCGATCAACACCTTCGTGGCCGGACTCACCCAGGCCACATCGGATGACCGGCGGCGCTATGTGATCGATCATCTCGACCTGCCCCAAGTGCTCAACTTCCTCGCGCTGCGCTCGATCACCCAGGATGCGGACGATGTGCGGAAGAACTTCTCCGTCTATCAGGACAGCCGCGGCGACCAACGCTGGCGGATCTTTCCCTGGGACAAGGATTGGACCTTCGGCATCACCGGCGACGGCGGCACCTGGCTGCCCCATCCGTTCTTCGGCGGTTCCGACTACGCCAAGCAGAACGCCAACCAGTGGAACCAACTCTATGACATCCTGTTCGACGAGACCACCACCCGGCGGCTCTATCTGCGGCGGCTGCGCACGCTGATGGACTCCTTGCTGCAGCCCGCGTCCACGCCGCAGGCGGAACGGATTCTCGAGGCGCGTGGCGCGTCCATCATCTCTCCGGCGGCGCCGCGGCTCGGGACCAGCCTTGCCTCCATCAACAGTTATCTGGACAGCCGCCGCAACGTGCTTGCGAACAACTATCCCGACCTGATCCCGGCCAGCCAGCCGGCCAATCCGGCGATCGCCATCACCGGTGCCGAGTTCAATCCGGTGTCCAGCAACCAGAACGAGGAACACATCGTGCTCCACAACCCGGAAGCCACGGAAATCGATGTCTCCGGTTGGTCGCTCGCCGGGGCGGCGCGCTACACTTTCCCGCCCGGCACCGTGATCGAGCGCGGTGGAAACCTATATGTGTGCGCGGACACCCTCGCGTTCCGCAACCGCGCGGTCTCCCCGCATGGCAACGAGGAGCGGATCGCCGTGGGACCCTACTCCGGGCGCCTTTCCAACTACGGCAACACCATCGAACTTCATGATGCCGCCAACGCCCTAGTGTCCACCCACACCACGCCAGTCCAACCCAGCGACGCCCAGCTCTATCTGGTGGTCAGCGAGTTGCTCTATCATCCGGCGCCGGATGCCGAGGCGGAGTTCATCGAGGTGACCAATATCAGCCCCACCCTCACCCTCGATCTCGCCGGCGTGCGTTTTGTTTCCGGCATCTCTTTCACCTTCCCGTCCGGCACCACGCTCGATCCCGGCGCCAGCGCGGTGGTTGTGCGCAACGAGGCCTCGTTCGCCGCGGCCTATGGCTCGGCCACGCCCATCGCAGGCAACTACGCGGGCTCCGCGCTGTCCAACAGCGGCGAGCGGATCAAACTCGAGGATGCCGGCGGCGGCACCATCGCCGATTTCACCTACGGCATCACCTCGCCCTGGCCAGCGGCCGGCAATGGCGCGGGCAGCATCGTGCTGATGCGCCCGGAAACCCGGCCGGACCCGAACACCGGTGCCAACTGGCGGCTCAGCGTGGCACCGCTTGGCACGCCGGGCGGCACCGACGCGCTGCGTTTCACCGGTGACCCCCTCGGCGACTCGAACGCCAACGGCCGCGCGGACCTGCTGGATTACGCCTTGGGCGAGGCACCGGTGATTTCCACCGCATGGACGGACGATGGCTTCACTCTGGCCACTCCACTCGTTCCCAATGCGGACGACGCGGTGGTTTCCGCCGAATATTCGGTGGATCTGATAGATTGGCGTTCGGCGGTGTGCGTGGGTGTTGAACGGGGTGCGGCCGTGTTCGGACTTCCTCAGGATCTTCCGCAACCCCCGCGTGCTTTCATGCGCCTTTCCGTGACCGCCCGGCCTGGACCGCATCCATGATTGTGTTTCTCCAATGCATCGGCGGAAATCGCCCGCGAAGGCGCCAAGACCCCTGGCACCCGCGCGGATCGGCTCCGCGCGCGGCCATGTCTTTCCTAACCTGCCCCGCCGAGACATGGGTGCCGGATATTCGGTTGACTCCGGATTCCGGATCCTTTACCAAAGTCGCCGGGACGTGCGCGGCGAAATCCGATTCAATGATATTTTCGACCTAACCATCCAATGGATCTCACAATCCCGACATGAAAACGATGACATCCCGTGAGCGCGTGCGCGCCGCCATCAACCATAGGCAGCCTGACCGGATTCCGATCGATTTCGGTAGCACTTTCATCACCGGAATCCACTGCAGCGTGGTGGCGGCCCTGCGCGACCGCTACGGGCTGGAGAAGCGTCCGGTGAAAGTGTGCGAGCCATTCCAGATGCTGGGTCTGGTGGAGGACGACCTGCTCGACGCCATGGGGGCGGATGTGGTGAGTATTTTCCCACGTTACACGATTTTCGGATTTCCCAACGAAAACTGGAAGATGTGGCGTTGTCCGTGGGGTCAGGAGGTGCTCGTTTCCGGGCATTTCAATACCTTCGAGAACAGCAGCGGAACCTATATCCATCCGAAAGGGGATGTCACCGCGCCGCCCAGCGGACACATGCCCACGACCGGGTATTTCTTCGATTCGATCATCCGTCAGGAACCGATCGACGAGGACCATCTCAATCCGGAGGACAATCTCGAGGAGTTCAAGCCGATGAGCGACGAGGATCTCGCCTATTGGCGGGATGAGGCGGCGAGGCTGCGGGGCACCGACCGGGCGGTCATCACCCATCTGAACGGCACCTGCCTCGGTGACATCGCGCTGGTGCCGGCTCCTTTTCTAACGCATCCGAAAGGGATCCGTGACGTGGCGGAATGGTACATGGCCACGGCTGTCAGCCAGGACTATGTGGATGAGGTCTTCAGGAGGCAGAGTGATATCGCTCTCAAGAATCTGGAGCTGTTGCACGCCGCGGTGGGCGACGTGTTGGATGTGGTGGTGGTGTGCGGCACGGACTTCGGAACGCAGGAATCGAGTTTCTGTTCGACGGATACCTATGATCGCCTCTGGCAGCCGCATTACCGCAAGATGAACGATTGGATCCATTCCAACACGGGCTGGAAAACCTTCAAACATTCATGTGGCGCGGTGGAGGAATTCATCCCGCACTTCGCCGAATCGGGCTTTGACATTCTCAATCCCGTCCAGTGTTCGGCTCGGGGGATGTCCGAGGAATTGCTCAAGGAGCGGCATGGCGACCGTATGGTGTTCTGGGGCGGCGGAGTGAACACCCAGCGGACCTTGCCATTCGGCACGCCCGAGGAGGTGCGGGCTGAGGTTTTGCGCCGTTGCGAGGTGTTTTCACCGGGAGGCGGATTCGTGTTCAACACCATCCACAATATCCAGGCGCTCACGCCCGTCGGGAACGTCGTGGCCATGGTGGAGGCGCTCAAGGAATTCAACGGAACACACTGACCCATGAACTCGCGCACGCCATCCACCAATCTCGCCTATCTGCTGCCCGTGTGTCTGGTGGCCACCCTCGGAGGACTGTTGTTCGGCTATGACACGGGAGTCATCTCGGGTGCCATCGAACCGCTGACGGAGCGATTCGGGCTGGGGGATTTCATGAAAGGCTGGGCTTCGGGTTGCGTGCTGCTGGGATGTGCCGCCGGCGTGTTGCTGGTTGGGCCGATATCGGACCGCTTTGGCCGCAGGGTGGCATTGGCTCTCGCCGCACTGATGTTTCTCGCGTCCGCCATCGGCACGGCGGTTCCTGACGATATTGCGACGTTCATCGCATTCCGCGTGATCGGCGGACTGGGGATCGGCATTGCTTCGGTTGCCACGCCGATGTATATCGCGGAGATCGCTCCCGCCCACTTGCGCGGCCGGATGGTGGCGGTGAACCAGATCGCGATCGTGGGCGGGATCGCGGGCACGGCGTTCGTCAATTACTACATCGCCCATGCCCACGGGGATCCCGCTCTCCCGGAGAACCAGGCGTGGATCATCGCGAGCGGCTGGCGGTGGATGTTTGCCACGGGCATCGCCCCAGCGCTGCTTTTCGGGGTTCTGTTGCCGATGGTCCCGGAGAGTCCCCGCTGGCTGGTGGAACGCAAGCGTGAGGATGAGGCGCGGCGTATTCTTGATAGAGTGGGCGGTCCGGAGTTCGCCGCGTCCGAATTGCGGGATATCAGGTCCGGGTTTGCCGAACAGCAAGGCTCATGGGGGGATTTGTTCTCGAAGCGCCTGGCGCTGCCGCTCGTGATCGGTGTCTCGCTGGCCATCCTGCAGCAGGTGACCGGAATCAACGTGTTTCTCTATTTCGGCGCCACCATTTTCAAAACGCTCAGCGCGAAGACCGGTGTGGACGCCGGATTGCTCACCCAGATCGTGATCAACGGCGCATGCATGATCTTCACCGTGATCGCGATCGCGACGGTGGACAAGTGGGGGCGCCGTCCCCTGATGCTCATCGGTGCCGCCGGCATGGGCCTGAGCCTGATCGCCATGGGATTCATGGCCCAGACGATGGGAGAGCCTTCGGCGAATTGGATGCTGGCGTTCATCATCCTGTATATCGCGTGTTTCGGACTTTCCGTGGGGCCCGTGACCTGGGTGATTCTATCGGAAATCTACCCCACTGCCGTGCGCGGCCGCGCGCTGGGCTTGGCCACGTTCTTCCTGTGGACGGCGGATTACGTGGTGACGCAGACGTTTCCGATGATGGATGCCAGGGGGTCGTGGTTTGTCAGGCATTTCAACCATGCGTTCCCATTCTACACCTATGCGGTGTTCTGCGGCATTCTGCTGGTAGTCGTTTGGAAACTCGTTCCGGAAACCAAGGGACGTTCGCTGGAGGATATCGAGCGGAGCTGGAACAACCGCGGCTGATCGGAATCTTCACGCCGCGCGGATCAGGGCGGGATGACCAGCGTTTCCCCCGCCTTTGTCCTGATAGGCCGTGTTTCACCGTTGATGCGGACGAGGGCGTTCTCGCCATGGCCGGAACGAATGGCCGCGTGGGTCACGCGGCCGGCCTTCCACGTGATGTCCACAGTGAAGTCTCCGCGGGCGCGCAGGCCGGTGACCTCGCCATCGGACCAGCTTTTGGGAAGGGCGGGAAGCAGGTCCAACACGACTTCGCCGGACCGGGTGCGTTCCTGGCTTTGCAGCAGCATTTCCGCCACGGCCGCCGCGCCGCCGAAGTTGCCGTCGATCTGGAACGGCGGATGCAGGCAGAACAGATTGCCGGCGCCACGGCCGACGAGCATGCCTAGCAGTCTGGCCGCGTGGTCGCCATCGTGCAGCCGAGCGTGGAAGTTCGCCTTCCATGCCATCGACCAGCCGGTGGAGGCGTCGCCCCGGCGTTCAAGGCTGCGTTTGGCTCCCTCGAGCAACCCGGGTGTCGCCGGGTTGATCTCGACGCCCGGATAGAGTCCCCACAGGTGGGAACAATGCCGGTGGTGAGGCTCGGTCTCCTCGAAATCCTCCTGCCATTCCATGATCCTGCCCTCCTTGTTGAGGCGGGTTGGCGCAAGGCGATCCCGCGCGGCAAGAAGCCGCCTGGCAAAGTCCGCGTCCGCGCCCAACACGCCCGCGGCGGCGGCGGTGTTTTGGAAAAGGTCGCGGGTGATCTGCATGTCAAAGGTGGATCCGATGCAGAATGCGGTCTGTCCCTTGCTTCCGTCCGGGCGGGTGAACCGGTAGGCGTTTTCCGGCGAATTGGACGGGCAGGTCACCAGTTTTCCGGATTTCGGATCCTCAACCAAGGCGGCCAGCATGAACTCGGAGGCGCCGCGCAGCAACGGATAGGATTCGCGGAGAAACGCCTCATCCCGGGTGAATTCGTAGTGGCTCCACAGGTGTTGGGTGAGCCATGCGCCACAGGTGGGGCCGACACAGGCGGATAGATAAGACGGCGCGGTTTCATACCATGCGTTCTGCGTGTGGTTGGCCATCCATCCGGGGGCGTCATAATACGCCTTGGCGGTCTTGGCTCCCTCCCTGGCGGTCTCGCGGATGAAACGCATCAGCGGCATGTGACAGTCGGATAGACCGGTGGTCTCGGCCGGCCAGTAGTTCATCTGGAGGTTGATGTTGCTATGGAAATCGCCGTTCCACGCGGTGTGGAAGTCATCCGCCCAGATGCCTTGGAGATTGGTGGGCAGCACCGAATCGGGCTGCGACCCGGAAACCATCAAATGACGGCCGAATTGCATATATAACGCGAGCAATGATGGGTCAGGGGTGTGCTCGGCCCGCTTCACCCGCTCGGGTGTCGGGAGGTGGGAGTTGGGACCGTCCGGCAGAGTGAGCCCGCAGCGGGACATGAAGGACGCGTGATGGCGCGAAGCCTCGGCCAGGATTGTGTCGAACGACCGCCGTGATGCGGCCTTCAGGCGTTCTTTGATTTGTTCCTTGTAACCGCGGTTGCGCAGGTCGGTGCCGGCGGAAACCAATAGCTCGACTTCATCGGCTCCGCTGATTTCAAGGCCCGCGTCAGAAGCGGAGATCGTGCCGGCCTTGCCCTGCGGAATTCGAGCGGCGAGGATCGACATATATTTCACGCCTTCACCCCGTTCGCCGCCCGGCTTGCGGAACGGGAGTTGCCCTTCCATGACCTGGCACCCCGCCTCGGCGCGGAATGGCGCGGATACTCCAACAGGCGGAGCGATCTGCGCCCGCGAAAGGCTGGCGGTGAAGGATAGGGTGCCGGGTTGGTCAGCCCCGATCCGCAAAGCGACCACCTCGTCCGGCTTTGAAACCACCAGTTCGCGGGTGAAACGGACACCGCCGCGCGTGAAGTGCGTGCGTCCGATTCCGGTCATCGGATCCAGCGACCGCTCATAGCCCTCCACCACCGGGTTGCGGGTTTCGCCCAGGGCGATCTCCGCCACCTGGAAGCCGTTGGTTTTCGGAATGAACGTGAAGCGATACGTTCGGAAGGTCGCGGGTTTCGGCAGCGTGAACGCCTTGCGCTGGCGGCGGTTCTCGAATGTGATATCGTTCTGGCGGTCAACCAAGGTCCACGTCTTGTGATCATCCGATCCTTCGAGCACCCATGTCCGCGGATCCCGATCCGGAACATCTTCGGCGCTGGTGATCGAGTAGCTCCCTAGCCCGCGCGCCTTGTGGAAGCGGATCTGCCAGGAAACCGGTGTGCCGGGGGAGGGGAGATCGGTGATGCACCATTTGCTGCCGGGATCGCCATCCGCGCTGTTGGCAACGGTTTTGCCGTCGCCCTTGCCGTGGCCGCTGGGCGAGGTGACCGCGGAAGGGTCGGTGTTGAGTGTTAGATCGGCGAGGACTTGGTAACAACCGAACTGTTGGTGGTCGGACCATCCCGCCACGCCGTCGGCGTATTTGAATTTCCCGAGCGCTTTGGCCGCTCCGTCGAAATCCCCTTCAAAAAACCTCCGCCGTACTTCGGGTAAACACTTGTGGGCGTCGTGCCGGTTGGCCTCGTAAGGCCCTCCGGACCACATCGTGTTTTCATTGAGCACGATCCGTTGGCGGTCGATGCCGCCGAGATCCATCGCGCCAAGTCGTCCGTTCCCATGAACGGTTGATTCGTGGTAGGAGGATCCCGGTTTGTCGAACCAAACGCTCGCGGGCGAAGGGGCCGCAACCGTTGCGCCTTGGAGCGCGACGAGGGATAGGGTTATGGAAAAGGCGGATCGTTTCATGGGATCGGATGGAGGGACGTGTCCCTACGCGGATTCCGCTTCCGGACTTTCAATGCGGAGCCGGTGGCGGGTGATTGGTTTGGCACGTCGGCTTTTTGGGAGAGATGTGGGGTCCCCATCCGCCCGGCCGGGGGAACGGCGATGGCAAATCAGTATGGAAATTCCGGCAAATGAATAGGTGCGCGGCACGCCGGGACCCGCTACGCTCGCATCACCCGAAGGTCCCGTCATGAGATCGGATCCGCTTTTGGCGGGACCTCGGAACGCTCCAACAACATGATCGCCAAAACGTTTTTCCGATTGCTCAGCGCGTGCTTGCTCATGCAAGCCGCTGACGCGGATGTGGAAGTTCAAGCCCACTACAACCTGAAGGGTGCCGGCGGCATCCGGGACACGGCCTGCCCCGAATCCCTCCCCTGCCGAGCGGGCAAAGGCCCGTCCCTCGCCCGCCAGGGATCACCGAAAGTGATGTCCAACGGCCCGGAATGCCGCCGTTCCGAATATGATTCCTCGATCAAGTTCGAGCAACCCGACCAGTGCTACAGTGTCGCCAGGAATCTTGTGAATGGCGACAATTTCGCAATCGAAGCCTGGGCATACGCGCTCAAGGCGAATGATGGCGGATGGCACGCGGTGGTGGCCAGCGGAACCGGCGGCAGCGGATTCATCCTCGGTCAGAACGGCGACCAATGGGCGGTGTTGGTGGGCGGTGTGGGCGGCACCAACCTCGGCAAGGTGGTCCCGGAAAAATGGACCCACCTCGCCATCGTCAAATCGCGCGGCGCGGTCAGCGCCTGGCTCGATGGCGCGCGCGTCAAGGCGGCGCTGCCCGGGCTTGGCGGCGGCCATCCGAATTTCTCGATCGGAGCCACAGCGCCTAACAAGGAGGCGTTCGCCGGGTGGATCGCCGAGGTGCGCCACGCCACGTTCAAACCCGGTGCCTTTGATCCGGCCGCGGATTTTCTGATGGATACCAGGCGGCTCAGGGAGATCCGCGCCGGCGAGGTGGCCGCGCGCGCGAAGTTGGTGAACGCGCTCGCCGCCACACCGGGAGCCACGGCGGTGCGCGAGTTCGACGAACGCCCCTGGCAGCAGGACTGGTTGGTCACGCCGCCCGCCTTGCCGGCTTCCGTGCAGGTGCTCGTCGCGCCCGATCAAATGTCGGCCCGGATTATGCTCGCCAACGGTCTGGTCAGCCGCACCTTCCTGGTGACCGACAACCTCGGTTGCGTCGGCATGAAACGCTCCGACAAGGACATCGAGTTCGTGCGTTCGGTCAAGCCCGAGGTCCGCTTCCGCGTCAACGACGGCCCATGGCTCAACATCGGCGGCCTCACCGGCATGATGGACCGGGCGTTCATCACGCCCGAATGGTTCGCCGGCATGGAATCGATCAGCGGCGCGTTCCGCTTCGCCGGGATGACCGTGGGCCCCTGCGTGAAACCCTACGAATGGCAGCCAAAGTGCAACGCGCCGGCCGATATCCCCTGGCCGGCCAAGGGCAAGCGCGTGGTATTCCGCTTCGCCCCGCCGGATGGCGCCACCGCCCCGCTCGACCGGCTCGCCGTGGAGGTCATATACGAAATCTACGAGGGTCTGCCGGTCATCATGAAAACTTTCTCCGTGAAAAACGGCGGTGCCTCGGAGGTCACGATCAGCCAGTTCGAGGGCGAGCACCTCGCCGTCCAGCCCAGCAACTCGCGGATGCTCCACGTCGAAAGCGATTACAGTTGCGCGCTGATCAATTTCACCGAGAAGAGCAGCGGCCTTGGCATCCACGCCGGCGGCGGCCGGGCGGCGTTCAAGGACTACTATCTGGGCGGCGGCACCACCCGTTTCATCCGCGATCCGGAGTGGGGATCCATGGCCACCCTCAATCCGCAGGAAGATATCTTTTTGGACGATCCCGAAAACGCGCTGCTGCTCAGCCGCCCGTCGGTGGGTCCGGACTGGACCGTGAAACCCGGCGAATTCTTCGATGCCTTCCGCACCTTCGAGATTCTCAACGACACCACCGAACGCGAGCGTTTCCATCTCGCCCAGCGCCGCTTCTACCGGAAACTCGCGCCGCAGACCAACGAGAAGATGTTCGAGGTCCACGCGCCGGTCACCCGCGATATGAAAACCCTCGGGCCGCTGATGGACCAGATGGAGGAAATCGGTTTCAATCAACTCCAGGCGCCCGAGCATCCGGGCGGTTTCAACTACGCGGACTCCTCGCCCGGCAACATCGCCTCGATGAAAGCGATCTGCGACTACGGCAAAAAGAAGGGCATCCGCGTCGGCGCCTACCAACTAATGATGGCCTCCGCCGGCTGGGGATCCCGCCAGGACAACTACAACTGCATTGATCCGGCCACCAAACAACCCGGCAGCGCGTTCGGCCAAAGCGCCTGCGGCGCCTCGGCATGGGCGGACATGTATTATGATAACATGTGGAAAACCATCGAGGGCGCGGGCATGGGCGCGTTCAAGCCGGACGGCCCCTATCATGGCGACCCCTGCGCCGCCACCGACCACCCGCATCACAAAGGCCTGGCGGATTCCCAGTGGGCGCAGTGGAAATGGATGTGCAAGGTGCTGGCCGAAGGGCAGCGCCGCAATCTCTATCTCACCATCCCCGATTGGTATGTCCTCAACGGCCAGGCCTGCACCGGCATGGGATACCGCGAGGCCACCGACAACATTGACATTGTCCTGCAAACCGTCATCTACCGCCAATATATCTATGACGCCACCTTCCACAAGACCGCTCAAATGGGCTGGGTGAACCTCAACACCGAAATGCTCCGCGGCGGAATGGAGGCCAACCTCGACAAATACGAACGCATCTTCTTCACCATGCTTTCCTCAGGCGCCCAGGTCTGGGTGCGCGGCCACCGCCTCTACGACGGCCCTGACAGCCGCGCGATGCTCCTCAAGTGGATGGCTTGGTATCGGAAATACGAGAAGATCATCCTCGGTGACATCATCCACCTCAAGCGCCCGGACGGCCGCGGCCTTGATTACTACCTCCACGTCAACCCGGCAGGCCCCCACAAGGGCATGCTGCTCGTGTTCAATCCGCTCGACCGCGAGATCAAACAAACCCTCGACATCCCGCTCCATTACGCGGGTCTCACCGGATCCGCCAAGGTGCGCGAGGGTGAGGGCGCCGCCACAACCCTGCCGCTGGGTCCCGACGCCTCGCTCCGCCTGCCCGTCACCCTTCCCGCCAACGGCTACTCCTGGTTCGTCCTCGAATGAAACTCGTTCCTTACCTTCCGGCCGATATCCCCGCCCGGGGCTGCTTCACCCTGCCCACGGAGGCGGGCAAGGACGATCTCGTCCGGGACCTGGCCGCCAAATGGGGCGCGGACACCATCCGCGACAGCGACGGCACCGAGCTTTCCCCGGAATTGTTGGAACTGGGCTTCGAGATTTTCTCCACGGTCCTGCTCACCCGCGCCGACCAGGCGTTCGCCAAGGCCCATCCGGAGTTTCTCATCCGCAAGTTCTTCCGCTCCGACGAAGTGCTGGCGGAAACCGATACCGTGACCATCCGGCCAATGGCCGGATTCGATCCGCGAAAGTACCGCACCGATACATATAACAATCCGCAACACCATTGGCAGGTGTTCGATCGCGCCACCGGGTTGGAGCATCCCCTCGGCCGTTGGGACTATGACCCGGCCACCGACACCGTGACCGTCCGCAACGCCGTCCCGTGGCACCCCTACACGGTGAATTTCCTCGTCGAACAGATCTGGGACTCCACCTCGATGCACAACCATCTCACCAACGGTTGGACCTCCGATCCGATCATGAGCGTGGACCCGGCCCATCCGGCGTGCTTCGCACACCTGATGGCCTGGTTCGACCGCTGGCTGGCCGAGCATCCCAGGACCGATGTGGTCAGGCTCACCACACTTTGTTATCATTTTCCGATCGATGGAGCCGCCGACGGCCACACCCGCTATTTCGACGGCCAAGGCTACGCCGACACCGTCAGTCTGCCGCTGATGGAGTCGTTCGCGGACGAACACGGGTTCCGCCTGACCAGCGGGGATTTCGTGAACGAAGGGCGCTACATTGCAAACTCCCATGTCGTTCCAAGTGGACGCCAGCGGCTGTGGATGGATCATGTCCACAAGTTCGTGGTTCGCTTCGGCAAGGCCCTCTGCGACCGCATCCATGCCGCCGGGAAAAAGGCCGCCATCTTCTGGGGCGACCACTGGATCGGGATGGAACCCTATCTGCCGTCGTTCCAGGAAATGGGGATCGACATCCACATCAACGCCTGCGAGGGCGGGGTGGTGCTTCGCCGCTGCGCGGAAGCTCCCGGAAACCAAATCAAGGAGCTGCGTTTCTATCCCTATCTGTTTCCGGACACTTTCAACCATGAGGGCGGCCAACCGCTGCGCGATTCCCGGTTGTTCTGGGCCAACGTCCGCCGCGCGTTGGTCAGAACCCCGGTGGATCGCATCGGCTACGGCGGCTACCTGAGCCTGGCGGCGGAGTTTCCGGAGTTCGTTGACCATGTGGCGCACCTGGCCGATGAGTTCCGCACGATCCTTGCAACCACCCGCGGCACGCGGTCGGAGCGGATCCCGGTAAAGGTCGGCATCCTCAGCGCCTGGGGCGCGCGGCGCTCGTGGATCCCCTTCGAGGGCCGCGACCAGAAGTTCGCCATCCCCTACAGCGACAATATGTTCCTGTTGGCCCGCAGCTATCTGCTGGAATGTCTCGCCGGGTTGCCGGTGGATGTGGAGTTTCTCAGCTTCGACGACATCGCCAATGGCGTGCCCGCCGACATCGGCGTGCTCATCAACGACGGCGACGCCGGCACCGCGCATTCCGGCGGCCGCCACTGGGCCGATCCCGCCGTGCTCGCGGCGGTGCGGAAATTCGTCCATCGGGGCGGCGGCTTCATCGGGGTGCGCGAACCGAGCGCCTATCCCGCCGGCGGCCGCAACTTCCAGCTCGCGGATGTGTTAGGCGTGGACCTCGAAACCGGCGACACCGCCAACCTGCGGCCGGTGGCGTCATGGACGGCCACTCCGGACCATTTCCTGCTGGCCGGCGGGCTGGCACCCTTCTTCGGCACCGACCGCAGCTATGTGGCGCCGGTTCTAACCGACACCCGGGTGCTCGCCACCGGCCCGGGCGGCCATGTGCTGGCCGCTGCGCGCGGGTGCGGCAAAGGCCGTGCGGTTTACTTCGCGGGATTGCCCGCCACGGCGGACAATGCCGCGCTGCTGCTGCGCGCCATCGCTTGGGGCGGGCGCGCCGAACAGGCTCTTGGCCGCTGGCACTGCTCCAACCCGCGGACCGAATGCGCCTGGTTTCCGGAGGTTGGCAAGCTCATCGTGCTCAACAACTCTCCCGAGTGCCAGACCACCACGGTGCTAGACGGTGACGGCCAGCCGTTCGAGGTGGCGCTCGCGCCCTACGAAAGCCGGTGGTATGCCCATCAACCCGACTGACCCATGACACCCCGCGAAACATTCATCGCCGCCCTCGAGCGCCGTCCCATCACCGGCCGCGTGCCGCATTTCGAGCTGGTTTTTTTCCTCACCATGGAAGCTCTCGGCAAGGCGCACCCGAGCCAACGGGTGTTCCACCAGTGGGACCAGATGACCGAGAGCGAGCGCCGCCTCCATCGCCTCGACATCGCGAGGACCTATGTCGAAACGGCGGAAAAATACGAGCACTCGGCCATTTTCCTCCATACCCACGAGTTGCCGGTCAACGCCCGCTTCGACGAGTTGCGCCGCCTGATCGATCTTGTGCGCGACTTGTCCGGCGACCGCTATTTCCTCATGCTTCACGGCGATGCCACGCTTGCCGTGCCGGGCGGAGCCCAGATGGAGGAACTGAGCCTGCGCATGGTGGAGGAGCCCGAACAGGTCCGCGCCGAATGCGATGCCGAGGTGGACCGATTCCTCGGAGTGGCGGAAAAACTCCGCACACCCGGCGGCATCGACGGTTTCGCACTTTGCTCGGACTACTGTTTCAACACCGGTCCGTTCCTCTCTCCGGCATGGTTCGATGAATTCGTCACTCCGTTCCTGCGCAAGCAGATCCAGGCCTACCGCGACATGGGCTATTATGTCATCAAGCACACCGACGGCAACATCATGCCGATCCTCGACCGCCTGGTGGACGCCAATCCCCACGCGATCCACTCGCTCGACCCCCAGGGCGGCGTGGACATCGCCGAGGTGAAACGCCTCTACGGCGACCGCGTCTGCCTGATCGGCAACGTCAACTGCGGCCTGATGGACACCGGCAGCGACGAAGAGGTGGCGGCGTCCGCCCGCTATGCGCTCCAACACGGCATGCCCGGCTACGGATATATATTTTCCACGAGCAACTGCGTCTATACCGGCATGCGGCTGGAACGCTACGAACTGATCCACCGGATCTGGCGGGAGGAAGGCAACTACCCGTTGCCCAATGCAACCCCATGAACACTCCATTCGAACCCGACTACCGCCATCTGCAGGAGGCCGCGTGGAACCGCCGGCCCGCGCGCCTGCCGCTCTACGAACATATCATTTGCGCCGAGATCATGGAAAAGATCCTCGGCACCGCGTTCGCGGGGCTCTATCATTCCGACCGCCCCGCGGACCTCGCGGGGTTTTTCCGCGAGCATTGCCGGTTCTTTCGCGAGATGACCTACGACACGGTGTCGTTCGAGGTGTGTGTGAACGACCTCACCCCCGGCGGCGGCGCGTTGCTCGGCGAATGCGAGGGGGTGATCCGGAACCGCGCCGATTTCGAGAGCTGGCCGTGGGAGGATTTTCCGCGCATGTTCTGGGAACACGCAGGCCCGCGTTTCGACGCGCTCGCCGCGGCCATGCCGCCGGGCATGAAAGCCGTGGGCGGCATCGGCAACGGGGTCTTCGAAATCAGTGAGGATCTGGTCGGCTTCGAGAACCTCTGCTACATGCAGGAGGACGACCCCGAGTTGTTCGCCGCGCTCTATCAACGGATCGGCGGCATGTTGGAAGGCCTGTGGACCACTTTCCTCGAACGCTACGGCGACACCTACTGCGTGGCGCGCATCGGCGACGACCTCGGTTTCAAAACCTCCACCCTGATCCAGTCGGACTCGCTCATCCGCCACGTGATCCCGCAATACGAACGGATCATCCGGCGCGTCCATGCGGCCGGATTGCCCTACCTCCAGCACTCCTGCGGGAAGATTTTCGCGGTGATGGACGCCTGGATCGGCGCCGGCATCAACGCCAAGCACTCGAACGAGGATGCCGTGGCACCCTACGACGAATGGATCGCCCGCTACGGCGACCGCATCGGGCTCTTCGGCGGCATCGACACCGACCGGGTGTGCCGGATGGTTCCCGCCGAGTTGTTTGATTTCGTGGTAGAGTCCGGGACGCGCTTCCGCCAGACTGCCCGCGGCTACGCGCTCGGTTCCGGAAATTCGATTCCCGATTACGTGCCGGTGGACGGCTATCTGGCAATGGTCCGCGGCGCACAGGAAATCCGCCGGCGGGAGCGGGCCACCGAACTTCTATCAAAATGAACGGATCCGAACTTCTTCCTGGCCTTGGCATTCCGGCGGACACGCCGGGATTGGTGACGCTCGATGCCACCGGCGACGGCGCCTTCCGCGCCGGACATCATGGCGTGACCCATGTGCTTGCCACCGGTGACCGCAAGGTCGAGTTCGCCGTGTTTGAAGATCGCACCTTCGCCCGCGTGGACTCGGCGCTCGGCTATCCGGCCTACTATCCGGTGCATCCGGTGCGCATCGAGCGGCCGCTGAAGGCCGTGCTGATGGATCTGGACGGCACCAGCGTCACCAGCGAGCATTTCTGGATCTGGATCATCCAACTGACGGTGGCGTCGCTGTTAGGAAAGCCCGGCTTCGAGTTCGAGGAGGCCGACCTGCCGCATGTGTCGGGCCACAGTGTTTCCGAGCACCTGCAATACTGCCTGCGGAAATACGCTCCCGGCCACACGCTGGAACAGGCGCGCGAATGGTATTTCCGCCACACCCACCGCGAGATGCGCGAGATCCTCGAGGGGCGCGGCAGGGCAGGGGCCTTCACCCCCACCCCCGGTCTCAGGGAGTTTCTGTTGGAACTCAAGGCGCGCGGCATCCGCATCGGCCTGGTCACCTCCGGCCTCTATGAGAAGGCCTATCCGGAAATCGTGTCCGCGTTCCGCAGCCTGGGCATGGGCGATCCGCTCGCGTTCTACGATGCCATCATCACCGCCGGCTTCCCAATGCGCCAAGGCCAGGAAACCGGCACGCTCGGCGAACTCTCGCCCAAGCCCCATCCCTGGCTCTACGCCGAAACCTGCCGCGTCGGCCTCGGCATCCCGTTCGCGGACCGCCACCGCGTGGTCGGCATCGAGGACAGCGGCGCCGGGGTCTGCTCCATCCGCCTCGCCGGCTTCACCCCGCTCGGTCTAACCGGCGGTAACATCGCCGAAAGCGGCACCCGGGGGCTGTGCCACCGGGTCTGCCCGGACCTCGCCGCGGTGCTGCAGGAAATCCTCTGATCCCCACTCCCATGTCCGACCATCCGAAATCCGTCGCCCTCATCGTTCCGCACACCCACTGGGACCGCGAATGGCGCTATCCGATTTGGAAAAACCGCGCGTTGCTGGAGCGTTTCATGGCCGAATTGCTCGATCAGTTGGAAAGCGATCCGGCCTACACCTGTTTCGTGCTGGACGGCCAATGCATCGCCATAGAGGACCACCTTGAAGTCCATCCGGCGGACGCCCCGCGGATCGAGGCGCTGGTCAGGGCTGGGCGGCTGCGCATCGGCCCGTGGTATTCGCTGCCCGATCTCTATCCGTTGGACGGCGAGTGCCTGGTCCGCAATCTGTTGTTGGGAAGGCGCTTCGCCAACCGCTTCGGCGGCCACCTCGGGGTGGGCTACAACTCGTTCGGCTGGGGCCAGACCGCGCAGTTTCCACAGATTTACGCGGGTTTCGGCATGGATTTCATCATTGCCGCCAAGCGGGTTTCGGTGGCACGCGCCCCGCATTGCGAATACTGGTGGGAGGCACCGGACGGCACCCGTGTTCTAACGACCCGGCTCGGCCAGGACGCGCGTGCCAACGGGTTTTTCCAGATGTATCTTCCGGTGCGCCACGGCATGCCCTATCTATCCGATGCCTATCGCTGGGACTGGGGAAAATCCGGGGCCGCCATCCACCGCGCGGACGTGACCCACTGCGATGATGACTATTTCCGCCTCGACGCCGCCTGCGGCTATCACCCGGAACGGGTCAGGGACGCGGCGCAAGCCGCTTGGGACGGCATGCACGAGACCTTGGTGCCGGAGTTCAGGCTGATCATGTGCGGCTCGGATTTCAGCGGGCCGCTGCCGGTGCTCACGCGCATCATCAGGGATGCCGCCGCCGCCCTGCCGGACATCGAGTTCCGCATGGGCACGCTCGAGGAATACGCCGCCGAACTCCACCGCCGGCTCGACAAGAGCAAGGTTCCCGTGGTCATTGGCGAGCTGCGCGACGGACCGGCATCCCATGTCTCCGGCAACGCGCTGGCCACCCGCATCCACCTCAAACAACTCAACAAGAAAGCCGAGAACGCACTGATCCGCCGCGCCGAACCGCTCGCCGCCGCGCTGTCATTGTTAGGAACGCCGTGGCCCGGGGGGGTCCTCCGCGCGGCATGGAAGCATTTGTTAGGAGCGCATCCGCACGATTCGATCAACGGGGTGACCCAGGATAAGACCGCCGACGACACCGCACACCGTCTGGCCCAGGCCTTGGAAATCGCCGAGGTGGTGTTCGAGGAAGGGGCCGCGGCGCTGGCGGGCAAGCTCGACTACGCGGGTTTCGATCCCGCTGACCAACTGCTGCTCCTCGTCAATCCCAGGCCGGTGCCCGTCCGCGAGGTGCTCAAGGTGGCGGTGGACACGCCGGCCGAAGACGCGGTGTGGGAGACCGGCTTTGCGGAAGCGGACGGCACGCCGCTGGCCAGCCAGTTCGTGTCGCGCCGCGAACGGACCTGCCCGGTCGAGGACCTGGAGGCGCGCCCGTGGCCGTTCTATCACGACCGCCACCTGCTCCATTTGGACACCGGCGTGATCCCCGCCGGCGGTTACAAGCTGGTCCGCGTCACCCGCCGCAAGCAATTCAACCGGCGCACCGAATGGTGGCCGGAAATGCGCGTCGCGGACGGCACGGATCTGGCCTCCTCGCCCCACCGGATGGAAAACGAGTGGCTGCGCGTGGAGGTGCGCGGCGACGGCACCTTTGATCTAACCGACAAGCCGCGCGACCGGGTGTATCCGGGCTTGCATTGGTTCGAGGATACCGGCGATGCGGGCGATTACTGGGCCTACTATCCGCCCTATGAAAACCGCACCTTCACCAGCCGCGGCCTGCCCGCGCGGGTGTGGCTGGAGGACAACGGCCCGCTGGCCGCCACGATCGCCATCGAAATCGTCATGCCCGTGCCGGCCCGCGCGGTCATCCCGGAAAACGCCGTCCGCGGTGACAGCCGCCGCGTCGAGGAAACCGTGCCGCTGCGCATCGTCTCGCGGCTCACCCTCAAGCGCGGCCGCCGCAGGCTCGTCCTCCGCACCACCGTCCACAACAACGCCGAGGACCACCGCCTGCGCGTCATGTTCCCCACCGGAACCGCCGCCGACCATGCCGACAGCGCGGGGCATTTCACCGTGGACCATCGGCCTAACATCCCGCCGCGCGACGCCGAAGGCGCGTTCTGGCCGGAGATGCAGACGCTGCCCCAGCAGATGTTCGTGGATGCGAGCGATGCCACCGGGGGCTTGGCCGTGGTCAACAATTGTCTAACGGAATACCAGCTTCACGCCGACGAGTCGCGCACGCTCGCGCTCACGCTGTTCCGCGCGATGCGCAACCGGATCTGCACCGAATGGCGTTCGTCCGGCCATTTTCCCACGCAGGATGGCGGCCAGTGCCTGCGCGAGCTGGACTACGAATACGCGCTCTATCCGCACGCCGGGGATTGGCGCGAGGGAGAGGTTTACGCCGAGGCGATGGCGCTCAACGCGCCGCCCTCGGTGTTTCAGGTGTCGCCTCATCCGCAAACCACCGGGGAACTGCCATCCGCGGCCTCGCTGTTTGCGGTCGATGGTCCTCTCGTCCTCTCCTGTTTCAAGAAATCCGAGGACCGCGACACGTTCGTGCTGCGCCTCTTCAACCCGGTGCCGGAGACCGTGACCGCCACCCTCCGCCTGCCTTGCCCGGTCCGCAACGCATGGCTCGCCAACCTCGACGAGGAACGCCTCGAACCGCTCGCGGCGGATGGCAATTCCGTGGCTGTCACCGCCGGACCAAACAAAATCATCACCGTCGAAATCGCACCATGACCTCCCGCGAACGCGTGCTGCGCTGCCTCGAGCGCAACCATCCCGACCGCCCGCCGCGCCACACCTGGTGGTTGCCCATCGCCGAACTCGAACACGGCCACGAAGCCATCCGCGCATTCAAGGACCAGTGGCCGGACGACATCGCCATGCCCGGCGTGCCGGTGCCCGCGCTGCAGGCGCTGCGCCAGGGCGATCCCTACGCCGCCGGCGGTTATGTTGACGAATGGGGCTGCGAATTCGAGAACCTGCAACCCGGAATCATCGGTGAAGTCAAGAATCCAATGTTAGAGGATTGGTCGCGCCTCGGAGATCTGAAGCTCCCGGAGGCCTGCCTCACGGTGGATGTCGCCGCGGTCAACGCCGCCTGCCGCGCCAGTGACAAGTTCCTCCTTTCCGACGCCTTTCCGCGCCCGTTCGAGCGCCTCCAGTTCCTGCGCGGCGCGGAAAACGTCTACATGGACCTCGGCGAGGACAGCCCCGAGCTGCGCGGGTTGTTAGCCCGCGTCCACGATCTCTACCGCCGCGAGCTGGAACTCTGGGCCACAACCGACGTGGACGGACTGGTGTTCATCGACGACTGGGGATCGCAGGACCGCCTGCTCATTTCACCCGCCCAATGGCGCGAATGGTTCAAGCCGCTCTATCGGGATTACATCGACATCGCCCACGCCGCCGGGAAGAAGTGCTTCATGCACTCCGATGGAAACATTTCCGCGATCTACGAGGATTTGATAGAGATCGGCCTGGACGCGGTGAACAGCCAGTTGTTCTGCATGGACATCGGGGAAATCGGCCGCCGCCACAAGGGCCGCATCGCATTCTGGGGCGAGATCGACCGCCAGCGCATTCTGCCCTATGGCAGCGAGGACGACGCCCGCGCCGCCGTCCGCCGGGTGGCCGAGGCCCTTTACGATCCCGCCGGCGGCGTGATCGCCCAGTTCGAATTCGGCGCCGCCTGCCGCCTCCAAAACGCCCACGCGGTCCATGACGAGTGGCTGCGCATCGCCACCCGCCAATCATGATCCGGGAACTTCTCATTCTCCATCACAGCCATACGGACATCGGCTACACCCACCCGCAACCGGTGGTGTGGAAGCTGCACGACCGCTATCTGGACGAGGCGATGGATCTTTGCGAGAGCACCGCCGACGATCCGGAGGAATGCCGGATGAAATGGACCTGCGAGGTGAGCTCCACGTTCCTGCACTGGCTGGAGCGCGCCAGTCCGGCCCAACAACGGCGGCTGGAGGCGCTGGTCGCCCGCGGCCAGATCGCCTTCGGCGCGATGTGGGGCCACTGGACGGCGATGGTGCCGGAGGATGTTTTGTTAGAGAGTCTTGCGCCGATCGCCATGATCCGCGAGCGGTTCGGCGCGCCGGTGGGCGTGGCGATCCAACACGACGTGAACGGCGCGCCGTGGCCGCTGGCCGACATGCTGCTGGATCACGGCGTGGAGCACCTGGTGTTCGGCATCAACCTCCACTCCGGCGGCTATCCGCTGACCCGTCCGCTGGTGTTCCGCTGGCGGGCGCCCAGCGGCCGCGAGGTCACCGTGTTCAGCGGCGAGCACTACAACACCTTCAGCCGCGAAGCCGGCTTGCGCGAACCGTCGACCGACAACATGGCAGCGGGCCTCGACGGTTACTTCGCCAAACTGCGCGCCAAGGGATGGAACCGCGACTTCGCGTTTCTAACCGCCACCCATCCGTTCATGGATGACAACAACCCGCCCAACCCGGAACTGCCGGATCTGATCCGGCGGTGGAACGACGAAGGCCGGATGCCGCGCCTGCGCATGGTCACTCCCGAACAGCTCTTCGAGCGCGTGGCCCTCGAGGATCCCGCCTCGATTCCGGCGCACGGCGGGGACTGGACCGATTACTGGACCTTCGGCATCGGCGCGTCCGCGCTCGATACCGCGCTGAGCCGCCGCGCCCACTCCGCATGGTGGACGGGCCGCGCGCTCGCCACCGCGCTGCCGCCCGCGCAACACGACGAGCCCGTGGCCGAGGCCACGCTCCATCATCTGATGGCCGCCGCCGAGCACACCTGGAATGCCTTCAGCACCGGTGCGGCCTTCGGTCCGTCCCGCGAGTTCGAGCCGGTGTCCGAAGCCGAACAGCGCGTGCAGAAATCCCGCTATTGCGCCGGCGCGCTGAGCCTCGCCCGCATGTGGCGCCGGGATTTGTTGGACAAGCTCGCCGGCAACCCGCCGCAATGCCGCAACCGCGGCCTGCTCATTGTCAACCCCGCCGATACCGAGCGCACCGTCTGCCTGCGCGTGCCCAACGAGGTCTATCACGACCAAACCCCGCTGATCGGCGGCACCAAGCACCGGCTCGACGTGATGGAGGCGATGCACCACGACGGATCATCAACCTTGTTAGGGCCGTTCACCCTGCCGCCCTTCGCCGTGATCCGGCGCCCGATGGCGGAGCTGCATCCGGCGGTGCCCGCAGGCTGCGCGGCGGAAACGGACGGCATTGCCAGCCCGTTCTGGCAACTGCGCTTCGATCCCGCGACGGGTGACATCCGCTCGCTGCGCCATGCCGGCAGCGGCCATGAGTGCTTCGATCCCGCGGCGGGCTGGGACTTTTTCGGGGCGATCCGCGAGACGGTGGCGGAACGCAGCGCGGAAAGCATCGCGGCGCAGGATCCCCGCTATGATATCTATCAGATCACCGAGGCCACCTTCGCGCCGCTGCACGACGATGTCTGCCACTGGAACCGCAAGTGGCCCGCCCGCCACGAACGCGCCGGAAATCCGCTCCGCCACGAAACGCGCGTCGATGCGGAAGGCGCGCATTTCATCCGCGTGCTCGCGATGCCCGGCGTCCACGGCGAATTGCGGCAGACGATCACCCTCCTCGCCCACGAGCCGCGCATCCGTTGCGAGGCGTATTTCAACAAGGCGGAGATGATGGACCCGGAGGCGCTTTACTTCGCGTTTCCCTTCGCGCTCGCCAACGCGGCCGCGCACTTCGACACCGCCGGCCAGGCGGTCGCCTATCACGACGATCAACTGCCCGGCGCCTGCCGCGATTTCGTCACCGCAGGATCATGGATCGCCACCGCCGGTGACGAGGGCTGTCTGGCGGTGGCCTGTCCGGACGCGCCCCTGTTCCAGATCGGCGGCTTCCATTTCGGCCGCGGCGTGCGCGATGCGGCCGGGCTCGACCAGGCGCTTTTGTTAGCCTGGCCGGCTAACAACTACTGGGTCACCAACTTCCGCCCCTCGCAACCCGGCTACCTCGCGCTGCGGTATGAAATCACCCGCTTCGACCGCTACGATCCGGCCGCCTGCGCCCGCTTCGCGGCCGGCGCGGCCCGGCCGCCGCTGTTCCATCCGCTCGGCACGGCCGCGCGCGGCGACGCGGTGCTGCTGGCCTGCCCGCCGGCCGCCACCACCGTCTCCTATCTGAAACCCTGCCCGTCCGGCGTCACCGTCGCCGGCCTGCGGGACCACGCCACCCGCCGCTGCATTCCGACTCCTATCCCGACACCCGCCCTATGAACATGCACCAGCTCGACTGGATCGTCGTCGCCGCCGTGATGGCGGTCTTCATCACCATGGCCGCGCTCGCCAACCGCCTGACCAAGAGCGTGTCCGACTACCTCGTGGCCGGCCGCTGCGCGGGCCGCTACATGCTCACCGTGGCCTCGGGCATGGAGTGGATCGGCGCCATCAACATCGTGGCGATGTTCGAGATGTATTTCTCCAGCGGGTTCCCGCCGATGTGGTGGGTGATGTTCACCACGCCGTTCGCCGTATATATGTGTGTTTCCGGCTGGGCCATCTACCGCTACCGCGAGACGCGCTCGATGACGATCGCCCAGTTCCTGGAAACCCGCTACAACCGCAAGGTCCGGCTCACCGCCGGCATCCTGTCGTGGGTGGCCGGCATGTTCAACTTCGGCTTCTTCCCGCTCATCAGCGCCAGGCTGTTCATGTCGGTGATCGGACTGCCGGAACACTTCGTCCTCGCCGGCTGCCAGTGCTCCACCTTCATCACGCTTGCCGCCGTGATGGTCGCGGTGCCGCTGGGCTTCATCCTCATGGGCGGCCACACCAGCGTGATGGTCTCCAATTTCATGCAGGGGATGTTCACCAACATCGCCGCGGTGGTGATCGTCGCGGTGCTGTTCTTCACCGTGTTCGACTGGCAGACGATCTCCCACGGGCTCATCGCCGTCGGCAAACCCGGTGCCTCGCTGCTGGATCCGATCCATTCCTCCAACACCAAGGATTTCAACGCCTGGTATTTCCTCATCGGCATCGTCGGCGCGTGGTATGGCGCGATGAGCAACGTGCCCTCGCAGGCGTTCCTCGGCTCCGGCAAGACCGCGCACGAGCAGCGGATGGGCTATTTGTTAGGCCAGATCAACTGGCAGGGGCTGCTGGTGTTCTTCATGATGATCGCGATGTGCGCGTTCAGCATCATGCACGCGCCGCAGCACGCGGAAACGGCGGCGAAGGTGAACGCCTCGCTGGCCTCGGTGCCACCGGAAATGCAGGGCAAGGTGCTGGTGTCCTCGACCCTTCCGCACATGCTGCCCGCCGGGTTGGTGGGGCTGTTCTGCGCGATCATGCTGGCGGCGCTCATTTCCAGCCACAACGGCTTCATGCACGCCTGGGGCGGCGTGCTGCTGCAGGACATCATCCTGCCCATCCGCGGCGGCAAGGCGCTCGGCACCCGCGCGCACATGTGGGCGCTGCGCGCCAGCATCGTCGCGGTCGGACTGGTGGCCTTCGTCCTGAGCATCAGCTACCGGCCGGAGCAGAGCATCCTGATGGTGTTCGCCGCGGTCAACAGCATCTGGCTCGGCCCGGCGGGCGCGGTCATGCTCGGCGGCCTGTATTGGAAGAATGGCACCTCCAGGGCGGCCATCGCCACCCTGCTCGCCGGTTCGCTCGTGGGGCTGGTGTTCTTCGCGCTCCAACAGGTCTGGCCCGTTTGGTATGACAAGGCGGATTTTCCCCTCAACGGCCAGTATTGTTTCCTGATCAACATCATCTTCAGCACCTTGCTCTATGTGGGGCTCTCGCTGTTCAGCCCGGAACCGGACCACAACATGGATCGGCTCCTGCACCGCGGCGCCTACGCCGTGCCCGGCGAGGAACTGCCCGAACTGCGGCCCACCAAACGCTGGCAGACGATCTTCGGCATCACCCCCATGTTCAACGGCCGCGACCGCCTCACCGCCTACCTCATCGTCGGCTGGTTCCTCGTCTGGCTCGGCGTGTTCGCCGGTGGCATGATCTACGGCACCATCGTCGGCCCCAGCGAAATGGCATGGGCCGGATTCTGGCAGGTCTATCTGTATGTCGGCTTCGGCCTGCTGGTTTGCACCACCCTTTGGCTCGGAATCGGCGGCGTCCGCGACATGATCCATCTGTTCCGCAGCATGAAAGGCACGGACCGTGATTTTGGCGATACCGGCGACATCGGTGGATCGTCCGATCACCGCTGACCTATCAAACCCGCGGCCTTTGCGCTCATCGGCGCCAGCGGCGGCACGGTTCCCGTCAACCCCGCAACGGGCGCAGTCAATCCGGATGTTGAGGATCGCAGCGGTAGGGTCCTTTTTCCGGGGGCCAAGGCCCGCACGTTCAGCGTGCTGAGTCATCTTTCCGCGATGATCTTCGCCCAACTCTCCCACGCCATAGGGCCTAACGACGGTTATGACTGGTTGCGGCTCAAGTCGGGAGTGCTGGCACTCTTTGGCGTCACGCCACCATCCAAAAACGGCCTCTCCAACGCCACCCGTGATGACACCTATGAATCCGCCGTAGCAAATCCCTATGAGGCGTGTTGTGGACCCCGCTTCCGCAATCCCGCCCCAATCCGTGTCATAAGAATCTGATGGAGCGCGTTGTTCCGTCAGACATCCAACATCCAATCCCCCAACCCCATGAATCCCACCCCCACCCAACAACTCCCGCTGCTGGAGGCCGTGTGCCGCCGCGGCGTGCTCGTCGCCACCTCCGTGCGCTACTGGCGCGGATGCAAGCGGCTCAGCCCGGAGGACCTCGGCCTTGATCCGGCCCATGTCTCCGAACGGCTCATCCAGCTCGGCCACAAGCGGCTCATCCCGCGCGACGCCCTCCAGGCGTTCGCCCTCATCGAGTCGCGCGTGCAGTCCACCGTGGAAAGCGCCAGCTTTCCGTTCCTCGGCGGCATCGGCCGCTTCGTGCCCAACCCCCGGCTGGGCGAACTGAAGGAGAAGCTCGACAGACTCCATGAGGAGTTCCGCAGCGCCACGCTCGACTTCGTCGCCGGCTACGGTCCGCTTCGTGAGAACGCGATGGCCGAATGGCGCGAGGCCGCCCGCCACCTCAACGGCAGCGCCGAACGCCTGATCCTGACCATCGAGCAGTCGTTCCCGCCCGCCGGGGAGATCGCCCGGCGGTTCGCCTTCGAGACCCGGCTGTTCCAGATCGCGGCGCCGGAAAGTTTCCAACTGGAAGCCGCGGAAACCCTGGCCCAAAGCGAGGCCGCGGACGACCGACGCCGCATCGCGGAGGACGCCACCCGCCGCCTGCAAAGCGACCTGGACGGCTTCATCCGCGAAAGCGTCACCTCCCTGCGCGAGGAAACCGCCCGGCTGGCCGGCGAGGTGCTCGCCACCATCAGCGGTTCGGAAAACGGCGTCCACCAGCGCACGCTCAACCGGCTCTCGGCGTTCATCGACTCGTTCCGCTCGCTCAATTTCGCGGGCGACCAGCAGTTGGAGAACACGCTAGAGAAGTTCCGCCGCGACCTGCTCACCCGCAGCGCGGAGGACTACCGCACCGAACCCGGCGCGGCGGCCACCCTCACCGAGGGCCTCAACCGCCTGCGCGAAACCGCGGTGCAGCTCGCCCGCGGCGACGCGCGCGACATCGTCTCGCGTTTCGGCCAACTCGGCGGACGCAGGCTCGCGGCCGTCGGGTGAAACCCGCATGACCCTGATAGAAACCGCCTCCCCGCGCCGGGCTTGCCCGGAAGGCGGGGAGGCTCCAACATCGCTCCGTCATGCCACACACCCGCGCCGCGCGCCGCCAATGGCGCAACCACATCATCTCCCCCGGCGATGTGGACCGGGCCAACCGCGCCGTGGTCCGCGAAATGGAATCGCTCGGCCTGTGGAGCCTCCGCCTGGAAACGGTGGAGGTTTTCTGGGTTCCCGCCTCGGTCGTCTGCTACGGCTGGTATCAGGGCTCAATCAGCATCCCCGGCATCGCCGGAGTCCGGTTGCTGGAGTTCATCCGCGGCCGCCACACCAGCCTGCGCGACGTGCTGCGCCACGAATGGGCGCACGCGGTCGCCGACCATCGGCCCGCCGCCATCGGGACGAAACGATTCATCACCGCTTTCGGCGGTTCCTACGACGGGGAGGAGCAAGTGTCTCTCCACGATCCCGATCTCCATCTGACCCGCTACGCCGCCAGCAGCCCGTGCGAGGACTTCGCGGAGGTGTTCCACTTCTATCTGAAGCACAAGGGCCGCCTGCCGCTCCGCCTGCGGAACAAACCGGCCATCGTCCGAAAGTGGGAATTCGTCGCCGGTCTGGCGCGGAGGAGAAATTGAAACGGCGTGCCCCGTCGGCGGAACCGGCGGGGTTGGGGACGCGCGTCAGGCCTCGCCCGCCGCTTCCAGAAAGGACCTTTTCACTTTGGAGGAAATGTAAAATCCGGCGTCCTTTTCCAACCGGTCCATTTCGGCTCCGATTGAGGCAATCCGTCCGGCACGAACCTCCCTGAGCAACAGTCCCAGGGTTCCGGTCACGTTTATCCCCAGCTTTCTCGCCATCGCGCGCCCGGCTGTTTCATCCATGACCAGAATGTCCGCCCGCGTCTGCCTTGCCAACGCGATCGCCTCCGCCTCGCCGGGATCGAGGGAGGTTGCCAAGACTTCCGCGAGATCCCTGTCGGCCATGGGTTCCACCGCGAGCCAACCCAGTCCGATGGCTTCATCCACCGCCATCCGCCCGGCGCCATGTCCCAGTCTTCCGAGTTCCCTGCGAACCGCCTCCGGAATGCGGAGGATTCCGAACTGCCCGCGCAGCACGCCAAGCCGCCCGATGACGGCCAGGTTGCTCACGGGCGAAGTGTTACTGACCGCAACCATAAGCCAGATCCTCTGCCAGATCCTCTTCCGCACAATGGCGGGCGATTCCCCGCGCGGCCAACTCGTGCCCGAACCGGAATTGCCCCACATCCGCCAGTTCGGCCGCTTTGCCGAACGTGAGAATGCTCCTCTCGTAGAGCGCGCAGGCAAGTTCGAGCAACAGGCGTGACCGCCGCTCCGCTTCGGGAAGGCGCATCGCCCGCTGGATGGAATCCGGCACTTCCAAGGTCAGTCGCACGCCGCAAAATCGCATGAATGCCTCCGCAGCGCAAGTCCCGGATTCCATCCTTCCCACCCTTTCCCGGACGTCTCCGCGACCGGTCTTCCCGCACAGTCATCAAACCATCACCCGCCACGCCGTCATTCTCCCGTTTAGCCTGGTTTTCCCCAACCATTCCTCCCGCTGAAATCCCCATCACTCCACCAACTCCATCCACTCCCGAAAGCACTTCACCCGCTCCAACACAATCCCCCCCGGCCGGACCCGTTCCGGCAACCCGCGCGAAGGGCGGCCCTCCAACAAAGGGGCCGCCCTTCGCGCATCCGCCAACTTCCATCTACCAACTTCCATCCACCAATAACAAATAACAAATAACAAATAACTTACCACCACCCATGTCCCACTTCACCACCATCCACACCCAGGTCCGCGATCTGGACGCCCTGGCCGACGCCTGCGCCGAACTCGGCGTCAGCCTCGTGCCGGACACCGTCTGCCGCGGATACGCCGGGCTCACCCGCATGGCCCCGCATGTCATCAAGCTCAAAGGCCCCTACGACATCGCCGTCGAGCCCTCGAAGGAAAACGACGGCACCTACGGCCTGACCACCGACTGGTGGGACGGCCATGTCGCGAAAGAGGTCGGCCCGCACTACGGCCGCCTGCTCCAGATCTACGGTGTCCACAAGACGACGCGCGAGGCCGCCAGGCGCGGACTGCGCGTGACCCGCCGCGTGGAAGCCGACGACTCCATCCTTCTAACCCTGGAAGGAGGTGTCCTGTGAGCCGGCGCATTCTTGTCAGAGTATCCCCGGCCGGCGCGATCACCGTCGAGGCCGAAGGGTTCCAGGGAAACGGTTGCGAAGCCGCGACCAAGGCCATTGAGGAAGCCCTCGGCAAAGCCACCACCCGCGTCCGCAAGCCCGAATACCGCCGTCAGTCCCTGCGGGAGGAAAACCAGCAGCGGTTGGAAATCGGAGGCGAGTGAAAAGCACGAAGCACCAAATTCCAAACCGGAACGCTCCGTGCCTGATCTCCACCAATGACCAATGACCCATGACTCCATCCACCCTCCGCATCCAGCCGGGCGGGCGCATCGACTGTCTCTACACCGATGCCATTGATCTGCGCTCGCTCGGCCGGCTGCATGTCCGCCGGGCCAGCGTGATCCTTTTCTGCGACCGTTCGCAGGAGTGGAAAGTCCGCTGCGCCTCCACCGGCAAACTCCTCTTCTCCCATCCCTCCCGCGACGAATGCCTGGAATGGGAAAAGCGCAACCTCGATCCCGGCCGTTAGGCCGGGAGAGACAAGACTTCAAGACGCAAGACCCAAGACAGGAACACTGCCACCTCCGGCCCATCCCACGGGCCTGCGAGTGAGCCAGCCAACTCTTCCTCTTGTGTCTTGCGGTCTTGCGTCTTGGGTCTCCCCCCCAATAACCAATAACCAATAACAAATAACATATAACTCCACCACCCCCATGACCCTAACCACCTATCTGCGCGCCGGCCATCCCGGACTGGCGCTTGTCACTCCCGAGGAAGCCCGCGCCGAGGCGGAGATCGCCGCCGTGTGTTCCGCTCTCGAACGCCGCCTCCACGCCTGGTCCTCCACCGAGGGCCTCGTCGATGTGGCCGACAACCGCGCCACCCAGTGCTACGATCCGCTCGACGCCCTCCAGCTCCTCGACGGACTCTTCGCCGCCGAATCCCCGCGCCACGTCGTGCTCATGCGCGACCTCCAGCTCTACCTCGACCGGAGCGACCCGCCGCTGGTCCGCCGTCTGCGCGACACCCTGCGCGTCGCCAAGGCCAACGGCCACGCGCTCGTTCTGCTGGGCTGCCGCCTCAAGCTGCCGCCCGAACTGGAGCACGATATCACCCAGGTCGATTTCAGCCTGCCCGACGCCGCCCGCCTCGGCACCGTGCTCGAAGGCATCATGAAATCGGCCAAGCTGAAAACCCTCAACGCCGCCATCCGCGAGGCCGCCATCCAGGCCGCGCTCGGTCTAACCACAACCGAGGCCGAGAACGCCTTCGCGCTTTCCGTCGTGGAATCCGGCGGCATCGACCACCGGATCGTCTCCCGCGAGAAAGCCCGCACGCTCAAGCGCAACGGCCTGGTGGAAGTCGTTCCGGCCACCACCTCCCTCGACGACATCGGCGGGCTCGGGCTGCTCAAGGAATGGCTCGTGCGGCGTTCCGGCGCGTTCGGGGCATCGGCCAAAGCCTACGGCCTGCCCGCGCCCAAGGGCCTGCTCATCGTCGGCATTCCCGGCACCGGCAAGTCCCTGACCGCCAAGGCCACCGCCGGAGCCTTCGGCCTGCCGCTGCTGCGCCTCGACATGGGCCGCGTGTTCGGCGGCGTCATCGGCCAGAGCGAGGCGAACCTGCGTGCGG